>NZ_JAUFQB010000020.1 GCF_030409525.1 Kaistella yonginensis
TCTAAAATCACTTCCTTTACAATGATACAGTATCTGAATTTTTTCGTTTTTAAAAGAAGTATAAATAAAACAAAAATTAATTTATGCTAAATGCACAACAGGTTTTTCTATTAATAAAAGCCAAAAATTTTAATTTTTCGTAAATTTGATAAATATAATTTTTAACATGCAAAATCCCTTATTACAAACATTTACAACAAAATATCAATCTGCGCCATTCACCGAAATTAAAGAGGATTATTTTCTTCCCGCTTTTCAGGAGCTCATAACAATTTCTGAAAACGAAATCGACGAAATCGTAACTGATAAAAGCGAACCCAATTTTGAAAATACCATTGAGGCTTTGGCTTTTTCAGGGGAGCAATTGGAACTGGTTTCCGGTATTTTCTTTAATTTGAATTCTGCTGAAACCAACGACGAAATTCAGAAAATCGCCCAGGAAGTTTCACCACTTTTGACGGAGTTTTCAGCGAAGATTTCTCAAAATTTACCCCTTTTTGAAAGAATTAAAAAAGTATTTGACGAAGCAGAGAAATATGATTTAAACGAAGAGCAGCAGATGCTTTTAAAAGAAACTTATAAAGGTTTTGTAAGAAGTGGCGCCTTGTTAAACGATGCTGAAAAAGAAAAATTTAAAAATATCAGTATCGAACTTTCGAAAAAATCTTTACAATTTGGACAAAACGTTTTGGCGGAAACAAATAATTATTTTAAACACATCACCAACGAAAAAGAATTGGCTGGCATCCCAGAAGCGATTTTACAACAATATCGCGAAGAAGCCAAAGAGAGAAATCTGGACGGTTTCGTTATAACTTTGCAATATCCTAGCTTTCTTCCGCTGATGACCTACGCTGAAAACCGGGAATTGCGTAAAGAACTCGCTTTAGCAAACGGTAAAAAATCCTTTCAAAATAATGAATTCGATAATCAGCATTTAATTAAAGATATTATTGCTCTGAAACAGGAAAAAGCAAAACTTTTAGGCTACGAAAATTATGCAGAATATGTTTTAGAAGAAAGAATGGCTAAATCTCCGGCAAAAGTACAATCATTTTTAAATGAACTTTTAGAAAAGGCAAAACCTTTCGCGGAAAAAGAAATCGAAGAATTAAAAAAACTTGCAAAAGCAGACGGAATCGAAGAAATGGAAAGTTATGATCATACTTTCTATGCTGAAAAATTACGCAAGCAAAAATTCGATATCGATGATCAAGAGCTAAAACCTTATTTTCAGTTAGAGAAAGTGCAGGAGGCTGTTTTCGGTTTGGCAAAAACACTCTTTGGTTTAGAATTTAAAGAGACGACTGAAATCCAGAAATATCACGATGAAGTAAAAACATATGAGATCTTCGAAGACGGAAAATTCAAAGCCCTACTCTACGCTGATTATTTCCCAAGAAAAGGTAAAAGAGCCGGCGCCTGGATGACGAGTTTTAAAAGTCAATCCATTAAAAATGCGCAGAATAACCGACCGCATATTTCGGTGGTTTGTAATTTTTCGAAACCGACTTCTAATACGCCAAGTTTATTGACATTTCAGGAAGTGACGACGCTTTTCCATGAATTCGGCCACGCTTTGCACGGTGTTTTGGCGAATACTACTTATCCGAATCTTTCGGGAACTTCGGTGAAGTGGGATTTTGTAGAACTTCCCTCGCAGTTTTTAGAAAACTATTGTTATGAACCTGATTTTTTAAAAACCTTCGCAAAGCATTATCAAACCGGCGAGGTTTTACCGAATGAAAAAATTGATAAAATTTCAGATTCCAAAAATTTCATGGAAGGTTATCAAACGTTAAGACAAATCGGATTTGGAATTTTAGATATGGGCTATCATACACAACCGGAAAAAGTAGGTGATATAAAAACCTTTGAAGTGGCAGAGACACAAGCAACCAATCTGTATCCGAGCAATCCTGAAACGGTGATGAGTACGAGTTTTTCCCATATTTTCCAGGGTGGTTATTCGGCGGGATATTACTCGTACAAATGGGCAGAAGTTTTAGATGCAGATGCTTTTCAATATTTTAAAGAAAACGGAATATTCAATCCAGAAATTGCGGCAAAATATAAAATCTTGCTTTCTGCAGGAGGTACAAAAGATCCGATGGAGCTGTACAAAAACTTCCGAGGAAGCGAACCCAAGGTAGAAAGTTTATTGAAAAGAGCGTTTGGAGTTTAAAGCAAAAGGCTCATTAATAAGAATAAAAAAGGGTTTACTAATTTAATAAACCCTTTTTTTTATGAAAAGATTTTTAATTAGATTTTCTGATTCTTCACCGCGGCATTTCTTGCTTTTGCCAACATAGGAATTGAAATTGCGCCCATCACCAACATGATTACCAATTGCATGGTGTGCGAGATAAAAGCGTAAGACAAGCCAACTTCGCCTCCTTCTGCGGGATCTTTTCCCTGCGAAAGAAATAAGGCCATGATTCCAAATTTCAAGGCCAAATGAAAAGCGCCAATACCACCAGATGCCGGCACCATCATCCCTAGAGTTCCTACCACGATGATGAAGAAACCATCTGCAAAAGTAAAATTAGACGTTTCTGGCAAGGCAAAACAGACCAAATATGCTGCGAAATAGTAACATGCCCAAATGGCAATGCTATAAAATAAGAATTTTCCTTTCTGCTTTAATTTAAAGATCGATGTAAGGCCATGGAAAATTCCTTTGCCCAAATGAAGTACTTTCTGATAGATTGCAAACTGCTCTAACTTTTTTCTAAAGATGAAAAGCAAAATTACGAAAGCGATGAAAATCCCTAAAAACAGATAAAGGTTTGAATTTGAACCTGAAGTTTCGGTCTTTCCTTTTTCTTCGGTCATATAAGAATAGAAAGCAATGAAGGCTTTGTACTTAAAAATTAAAGTAAGACCTAGAAAACCAACCATGCAAATCAAATCTACCACTCTTTCTAAAATGATGGTTCCAAAAGATTTTTCAACCGGAACTTTTTCAACGCCAAATAAAGCTGTTGCTCGTGCCAATTCGCCGCTTCGCGGAATGGTTAAATTCATTAAATAACCAAAAGAAATGGTCCAGAAAGAATTAGAATTCGAAATTTGATAGCCCATTGGCTCTAATAAAAGATTCCAGCGAATGGCTCGAAACCAATATGCTAGCACTCCAAAAATGGAAGCAACAAATACCCAAAGATAATTTGCTTTCGCAAAATAGCCGGCAATTTTTTTAAACTCCATCCCCTTTAATGCTAACCACATAAAAAATGCGGCAATTGCCAGAGAAATTGCAATGGTTAAAAAGGTTTTAAGAGAATTCGGTTTTTTGGTCTGTTCCAAAATCAGAAAATATTTAGGAATTAAGTAAGAAGATTTGTTTGCTCATTGGGGAAAATAATCTTTGGCTGAAATGTTTTGGCTTCTTCGGGAGTCATTTGAGCATAAGACATAATGATAATAATATCATTTTTTTGCACCCTTCTGGCGGCAGGTCCATTCAAACAAATTTCGCCTGATTTTCTTTTACCTTTGATTGCATAGGTATCGAAACGTTCGCCGTTATTAACATTCACAATATAAACTCTTTCACCCACGATAATGCCCGAAGCCTCCAATAAATCTTCATCAATAGTGATGCTGCCTATATAATTAAGGTCGGATTCGGTAACACGGACGCGGTGTATCTTCGATTTAAAAATTTCAATTAGCATGGCGCAAATTTAATTATTTTAATTAAAGCAGTGAAATAAATTTTGAACATATCATTAATATTTGCTGGGAAGTTAAAGAATAATTAAAAAACAGGGTTGAAAAATCGTTTTATTTCAATAATAAAGAATTACTGACTTAGATTAAGAGTGAAATTCAATAATTCGCAATTACAAGTATCATGCTAGATTTTCTATTAACTCACGATATGTATTGCGTTTGGTAAGAAAATAAAAGCTGCAAACAATGATTAATCGCTTGGTCTAAGATTATAATTTTCATTATATTTGAATAAATTCATTGAATATTGATTAAATATTTGCAAAAAATTTGCTCAATATGAAAAATGTTTTATATTTGCTTTAACAATAGAACTAACCTTAATTAATAAATATTATGAACAAGTCTGAATTAATCGACGCTATCGCAAAAGATGCGAACATTACAAAAGTTGCAGCAAAAGCTGCTCTTGAATCTTTTATTTCTAATGTTACCAATACTTTAAAAAAGAAAGATGGTAAAGTTTCTTTAGTAGGTTTCGGAACCTTCTCTGTAGCTGAAAGAGCTGCAAGACAAGGGATCAACCCAGCAACTAAAAAACCAATCAAAATTGCTGCAAAAACAGTAGCAAAATTCAAAGCAGGTTCTGATTTAGCAGATGCTGTAATGGGTGGTAAGAAAAAATAATCTATTGATTATCATACAGAAGTCCCGATCATTCGGGACTTTTTTTATGGCGCCAACCGGGAAATTTGCCAATCGTAATCTTCCTGTAATTGGTAGATAATCCTGTCGTGTAAGCGATTAGGTCGACCTTGCCAGAATTCGATTTCGTAGGGCTTAGCCAGATAACCACCCCAATGATCCGGACGCGGAACCTCTCTATTTTCAAATTCTTTTTCTAAATCCCGAAGCTTTTCTTCCAAAAATTGCCGATTCGGAATTACCTGACTTTGTGGCGAAACTGCTGCACCCAACTGACTCCCTTTCGGGCGGGAATGAAAATAACCATCGCTTAAATTTTCAGCCAATTTCTCTAAATCTGCCTTAATGATAATTTGGCGTTCTAAATTCGGCCAGAAAAAATGAAGACATGCTTTATGATTATTTTCGATGGCTTTCCCTTTTCTGCTCTCGTAATTGGTGTAAAAAATAAAACCTTCCCAGGTGTATGATTTTAGCAAAACCATTCTGGTTCGTGGGCAGCCATCATTCTCAAGGGTAGAAATCGCCATTGCGTTTGCTTCGGAAATCTGTGAACTTTGTTCAGCTTCTAAAAACCAATCCCGAAATTGTTCCATGGGATTTTCTTTGATTTGGCTTTCCAAAAGTTCCGCTTGGTTATAGATTTTTCTTTTGTCGTGCAGGTTTTCCATTAAATTTTTATTACTTTTGGTCAAAGGTTTTTTAATGTAACCCGACCTACCAAATGAATTATTCTTACAAAGGTAAAATTTTAATTTCCACTCCCGATATTTCGGGTGATATATTTTCTCGATCGGTAGTATTAATAGTGGATCATAATGAGCACGGTGCTTTTGGCTTAATTCTCAATAAGAAAAATGAGAATATGAGTTCTCGGTTGCTGGAGATTTTCGGCTTCCAAGTGGCTGTATATGAAGGCGGACCGGTGGAAAATGATAAAACATTTTTCATTTGCAAAGGCAAGAAAATTACTGCTGATTATTTAGCAATAAATGAAGAATATTATCTTACTGAGGATATAGAAAACATTGTTGCTTCTATTCTAGATCATCAAATTTCAATCAATGATGTGAAAGTATTTTCTGGTTATTCAGGTTGGTCTGCTCAGCAATTAGAAGGTGAAATTCTTCGGAAAATGTGGACGCCGGTTGATGTTTATAATTTAGATTATACCTCGCCAAACGATCACGGATTGTGGAAAAACATCATGCAGAATTTAGGTGGAGAATATCTTTTGTGGGCCAATGCTCCGGAAGACGTTTCGATGAATTAAGGTGAAAAACCAAATAAGTTTTAGGTAAAATTCACCTTTGCAACACCAAAAATTAAAGAACTTTTAAAAAGTAACTTTCATTCTTTTTGGCGCTCGCTTCGCTCGCGCCACCCCAATCAAAATTTTAACAAAACTTTAATATTCACTGCATAATTTATAAAAAAATTTAGCGTTATAACTTTAATTAAAATCTAAAAACCCGGTTACTGACTTTCTTTTAAGGTTGCTAACTGGGTTTGTCAATTCTAGCCAAAAGCACTGCGCCACTGCGCAATCATTTCTGAAAAACGCGCACTTTCAAAATTTTTGTTGCGAATTTTAGTGACTGAAAAAATTCCTTTTAGATCCGAAATCATCAAAACTTCCGCTGCTTTCTGCGATTCAAATGCAATCATTTCGGTTTCTTGAATTTGGGCTAAGTTATTTTTATGAACAAAGTTTATGAAATTCTCTAGAAGCGGCGAAATATAAGCGCCTTCGCTCGTCTTAGGAATCTTAATCGTTTTCCCTTCCAAGAATAATAGATTTCCGTAAATACTTCGGGCAATTCTCTTGTTGGGATTTAAGAATATAACGTCGTCTAAATCATTTTCTTTCGCGTAAATTTCTGCATAAATATTTTCCGGAGAATGCACATGAATTCCGCTTAAAACATGCGTATTAACATTAATCTCCTTGATTAAATCGATTTCAAAATCTTGTTGTATTTGCAAAATATCATCAATCAAATCTACTTCGAAATAAAAAGAAATGCCACTTTTGGACAAAGAATTTTCATCGGTATTTCGATAGACAAAGAACTGTATAATTCCGTTTTGAACATCTTCCTGTATCACTTTTTCAGCAAACAAATTCTGAAAAAATTCCAAGGTGTAAGAAAGTGGAATTGCCATTCTCATTTTGCGCATCGAGGCCATTAAATAAAAATAACACTCTTCCGCCATAATCAAGTGAGCATTGCGGATAAAAAAAGAAACTTGAACCGCATCACCATATAAAAAAGCACGGTTTTGAGGTTGAAAATCCTCAGAAGCAAAAGATCGTTTCACAATAGTCAGCATTTTAGCAATAAAAAATGAACGATAAATCGTTCATCTTTATATTTAGATTAAAAAAATTAGGATGCGCCTAATTTTAATTTTAAATTTTCGATTAAATTTTCCCAATACAAGCGATTTTCTTCTTCATCGCCACTGTCACAAAAGTCGGTCACATTCAGCGCCAAATCATCGGTAATATCATCAATAACGATGGTCATTTCAAAATAATTCTTGGTTCCTTCATCTTCTTCCCAACGAAAACGCACAAAACTTTCCGGTTTATACCGAATCAACGTTGCTTTCTCTTCGGGTCCGTTGCTCCAACTGAAATAAAAGTCGTCTCCTTTTTCCACCACATCATCTGCAAACCACTCAGAAAGTCCCTCTGCGCTCGCCATATATTCATACAAAATCTCTGACTGACAGTGCATTGGAAATTCGTATTGCACTTTCGTTTTCGCCATATTATTACCTTTTTTTAATGTCTCGCAATATATAAATTAATTTCTAATATACGCAACATATTTCACGAAATACTTATTGCTTCTTAGGAGCAACAAAGGAACAGCAATTACACAAAACCCGTCCCGCTGTCCACTATATCCGCGATGATATAAATCCCTCGCCAAAATCATGACATATATCATCGCGGGATGCCGTTCCCATCAGGGCTAAAATAAAATTTATTTTCTATTTTCAAGATTTTTAATGGCCGTTCAACACCTCTAAAATGATGGCGCAACCTTCTCTAATTTCATCGGGCGAAATGGTAAGCGGTGGCGAAATTCTTAAATACTCATTTCGGTACAACTGCCAGAAAACAATGAGACCTTTTTCCATGCAGCGCTTGGCAACCTGCAAGGTATAATCGGGTGAACCCAGATTTACCGCCAACATCAAACCTTTACCGTTGACGTTTATAATTTTCGGATGAACCAGTAACTCACGGAATAAATTTTCCTTCTCCTGAATCTGCGCCATCAAACCACTATCAATCACTTCTTGCAAAGTGGCATAACTCGCCGCCGCAATCAAGGGATTTCCTCCGAATGTCGTAATGTGACCCAACTTAGGTGAATGTGAAAGACTGTGCATGATTGTTTTGGAACTCATAAATGCACCAACGGGCACACCGCCGCCCATTCCTTTTCCCATGACCAAAATATCGGGAACCATTCCAAAATGCTCGAACGCGAAGAGTTTTCCTGTACGACCAAATCCCGGTTGTATTTCATCTAAAATTAATAAGGCTCCGACTTCTTCACACCTTTTCTTTAAATTACAAAAATAGTCAGAATCTGGAACTAAAAATCCCGCTGCTCCCTGAATGGTTTCTGCTAAAACGCAAGCTGTTTTTTCGGTGATCTTAGAAAAATCCTGTTGATTATTAAACTCAATAAAACCCACCATCGGTAAAAGCGGCCGAAACTCACGCTTGTGGTATTCATTCCCAGAAACCGATAAAGCACCATGTGTATTTCCGTGGTAAGAATTGGTCATGGAAATAATCTCTTCGCGACCGGTATAACGTTTTGCTAATTTTAAAGCGCCGTCAATCGCCTCTGCACCAGAGTTCACGAGATAGGTCATTTCTAAAGGTTCGGCGGTTGCTTCGGCTAAAAGCCGGCATAATTTTACGGGCATTTCTTGCGCATATTCGCCGTAAACCATCACATGCAGGTATTTTTCCGCTTGTGTTTTAATGGCTTCTACAATTTTGGGATGTGAGTGTCCTAAAGTATTGGCCGAAACTCCGGCTACAAAATCCAGATATTTCTGACCGTTTTTGCCGTAGATATAGGAGCCCGATGCTTTTTCAACTTCAAAACCGGCAGCAAATTGGGTGGTTTGTGCTTGGTATTTAAAAAAATCTGTTTGCATAAAATCAAAATTAAATTAAAAACTCCCCGTTGCGCCCCAGCCTGAGTGGAGCTCTTTTTTCTGGAACATCGTGGAAGAAAAAAAGCGGGAACGGAGGATGGATTAAGGCGCCCAAATAAAAAATTTATTTCCGAACCCTTTTCGGTTTCTTGGCTTCTTCTTTGGCTTTTTGCTCGTCAATTACTTTCTGAGCGGCATTATAAAGAGCATCATCTGCTTCATATTTTGTTTCTTCGTAGTCGGGTGATTCTACAAAAATATCCTGCCAGGTTCGCAGTCGATCTTTGGTATTCCAATTAAAGTCGGGAAAGAATCGTTGTTCGCGTGAGATTAAACTCATGGGATAAATCTCGGTATTTGCGCCAATATTACAGGAAATAATCTGCACTTTACGCCCTTCAAATTCGGCCTCGATTGTACCGCAAGTGGAAAGTGAAACGCCGATTCGCTCTACTTCTTTGGTTTTTTCGTTTTGATCGTCTGCGTAGGTAATTGCCTGTGCGTTGCCGATTACTTTTGCCAGGGTTATCTCGTTATTTTTATAATACACCGTCATCAGCTTGCCTTTGACTTGGTTAAACTCGTCTTTTAAATTTAGGGAATCTGCTTTGGAAATGGCAAACGCATTTCCGATGACGCGCAAGGAGTCGATGTACTCATTTTCGGTATCGAAATAGGCTTCTATTTTATCGCCTGTTACTTGTTTTTCTCCGCTCCAAGCGATGGGCTTTCCGTTGAGATGCATGATTCCATCGGTTTCATTAAAACGCAAGGAATCGGCTCTGAGCTGAATGTTTGATTTGAACATTCTGGCTTTTCGGTAGGCACGAAGGAAACTTTTTTTCTTGAGTGGATTAATTTCATCGACCTTTTGGTACGCTAAGATTCGATCGGCAGAAAAATACATGGAATCTTTTTCTAAAATTTTAACGGCGTAGGGTTTATCCGTCATCATTGCGGAATCTTTCTTCTCGTAGATTTCGCCGTAACCACCTTTCATATAGCGTTTTTCCAGGGGATCTCGTAAAGTAACATTTCCTTTTCCGGTTCCAAAACCCGATAGCTGATTGAAATACAAATCATCACCAGTTAGGATTTTTCCGTTGTAATGAATCCGGGAATTTTTCTTTAAATAGACTTCCTTGGAGTTCATATTATAGGTTCCCTTTTCGGTATAAATTAAATTGGCTGGATTTTTTTTGTTGGTAATGGTGGTGGCTCCATTAAAGGTTGCTGTGTTATTGTTTTGATTTTGGACGATATTCACGCCTTCAACGGTATAGTCTGCATTATCAATTTTTACATTTCCAGTGAAATCAATTAATCTGCTGTTTAAGTCATAGGTTGCAGATTTGGTGTACATTACGTTTCCATCTTTGGTGATGGTTCCGCCCGTGTTGAAATAGGCTTTATTGGAAATTCGATCATAATACAGTGTTTCTGTTTCGATGGTCTGGCCAGGATCTATTAATAAAACTTTTTTTCGGGCGATTCCTTTTTGGGTATTTCCGTCGTATTCCATTTCACCGGAGGTAATTACGGAGCCGTCGGCATTTTGCAGTTTCACATTACCAATGGCTTTTACAAAATTTTGTTCTTGGTAAAAAATAACCTCATCTGCAGTTAAGACCGATCCTTGGTGGGCGAATTGTACATTGCCAGAGAAGTAAGGATTGCCTTGGTATTTATCGATAACTTTTTGAAAAAAATCGGAGTGAATTAATTTTACTTTTTCAGCGGGTGCGTTTTTTTGTGGGGTATTAAAAAAAGGATCTTTCACCAAATCCTGCTTCGGTTGGGTATTGATCTGCGCAAAAACATGGGCACTGACGAGAAGAAAAAAAACAAGAAGTTTTTTCATTAATCCTTTTTGGTTCCGTAAAAATAAAGTGAATGCGAATCAATATTTACGCCAAATGCTGCTTCAATAGACTCTTTTATTCCTTGAATTCGGGGATCACAAAACTCGATAATTTCCTGAATTTCTTTATCAGAATCGGTTTTATAAAGCACCAAATGATCGTGTTGTTTGTCAAAATAAGACTTTTCGTAAGAGGAAGACGTTAGGGTTTTTTCACCAAACTGGTGTTTTCTAATAAGGCCTGCATCTAAAAAAATTTCGATGGTATTGTAAATGGTCGCTTTGGAAACGTGGTATTTTTTCTGCATCATCAAAAGATAGAGATCATCTACATTGAAGTGATGCTCCATATTGTAGATTTCTTCTAAAATCGTGTAGCGTTCTGGCGTATTTCGAAAGCCTTTCTGCTGAAGATATTGTCTTAAAACCTCCTTGATGGTTGAAATATTGAGTTCCTTTTGTTTAGCGTCCATTAAAAATAATTATATGCAAATTTACCGAATTTTTTCTTAATGCTGGTTCACGGTCGTTTCTTCACTCCACACTCATCTAGGAATCATACCGATGAAAATTAACCTGCCGAATTTTATCGCTATTGCTTTTTTGATCCAACAAAGGCGCGGATTCTACCACCACATTATGTGCTGAAATTCCCCAGGCTTTGAAATCATCACTCCCGATATATTTAACAAAATTGTAAATATTCAACGTGATTTTTTCTTTGACCGTCAACAAAGTATCATTGATGTAAGTGTTATCAATAATCACATATTTTAAATCTGGTGGTACATTATAATGCCGTAGAGAAGGATGACTGCTTCGATTCGGAATACTTCCTTCTTCCATCATATCTTGTAAGACCTGATCAAAATAATCATTTATTCTTCGGTCTATTTTAAAACCGAGCATGAAATTAATTCGGTAAATAGTGCCGGGCATTATTTCATCAATGGTATAATTAAAGGTATAAGGATCTTCCTGATTGGTGATATTAAGAATAAAATAGTGATCTGCTCTTTTGGGTTGTTTTCTGATAATGGAATAAATGATCTTGGCTTCCACTTCATCCTGTCTTTTGGAGCGGCTTAAGAAAGCAAGATTGGTTGCGTATTTCGGAATGGTTTCATCAAGTTTTAGTTCTTTGATGACAGGCACATATTTGTCGAGCTTCACGAATTTCAGGAACTTTCCTTTGATCAATCGACCATTATACCAAGCGTACATACAGACTGCGATAAAACCGCCAAGGACCATTGTCAGCCAACCACCATCAAAAAACTTGATGACATTCGCATAGAAAAATCCTAATTCGATGAAAAGATAAACCGCTACAAATCCAAGGGCAAAAACTCGGGTGGCTTTGTTTCTACTCAACCAAAAGAATAATAACGTAGTGGTCATTAACATCGTGATGGTGATTGTTAAACCATAGGCCGCTTCCATGGCTTCTGATTTTTGGAAATAAATGACGACGATGAAACAGAGAAACATTAAACCCCAGTTAATTCTTGGAATATACATCTGACCTTTCACTCCCGAAGGGTAATCTATTTGTTGATTTGGCCAGAAGCTCACCGACATGGCCTCTGAGAACATGGTAAATGAACCTGTAATCACCGACTGACTTGCAATAATAGCAGCTGCCGTAGCTAAAATGACACCGGGTAGAATTGCCCATTCCGGCATAATTCCAAAAATTGGATTGATTCCTTGTGAAACACTTAGCTCATTATCGAGCAACCAGGCTCCTTGACCCAGATAATTTAAAATTAACATGATTTTTACAAAAATCCAACTCACACGGATATTTTGTTTACCACAATGTCCCAAATCAGAATATAGGGCTTCTGCACCAGTTGTACATAGGAAAACCGCCCCCATAATGACAATTGCACTGGGTGAATGGGTAATCAACTGGTAAGCGTAATAGGGATTAAATGATTTTAAAATTTCGACATGATCTACAATGTGAATTGAGCCAAAAATCCCTAAAACCAAGAACCAGAGAACCATCACTGGGCCAAAGAGTTTACCGATGGACGCGGTACCGAATTGTTGCACAATAAAAACTATTGCTAAAATCACAATGGTAATGGCAACCACGGGGGTATTAGGCGAAAATATCTTCAGTCCTTCTACGGCAGACATTACGGTTAAGGATGGTGTAATAATACTGTCGGCAACCAAGGTGGAAGCGCCAATAATCGCCACGACATATAACCATTTCTTTTTGAGTTTCTTCACCAAAGAGTAAAGTGATAAAATGCCACCTTCCCCTTTATTGTCGGCTCTCAAAGCGATCACTACATATTTAAAAGTAGTTTGCATGGTCAAAGTCCAGATGATACAAGAAAGTGCACCTTCGATGTATTCATCAAATGGCAAATTCCCTGTGCCATGTCGGGCATTCACAATGGCTTTCATTACATAAAGCGGTGAAGTACCGATGTCTCCGAAAACGATTCCGAGGGAAACCAAAACTCCCATTGCGGTAAGTTTCTTGGTATCAAAATGAGATGAAATAGTCTGTGACATTAATTATAAAAAATTTCGTCAAAGGTAAATTATTCTCAGGCGGAATTTGAAACTATTTATAAATGAAAAAACTCTCTTTCGAGAGTTTTTATCTATTAAGATTTGATGTATAAAGCGTTTTTAATTTCTTCTTTTACTTTCTCCAATTTCGGGAACCAGTCTGCAAAAAGTGGCGCTGAATAAGGCGCAGGAGCATCTGGCGTGGTGATTCTCTTAATGGGTGCATCAAGATAATCGAAGGCTTTTTGCTGAACCATATAGGTAATCTCTGTCGCAATAGAACCCAGCGGCCAGGCTTCTTCTAAAATTACCAATCGGTTTGTTTTCTTAACCGATTCTAAAACGGTATCGTAATCCAAAGGCCGAACGGTTCTTAAATCAATTACTTCAACTGAAATTCCTTCTTTTTCTAAATCTTCAGCCGCCTGAAGCGCCATCTTCATAATTTTACCAAAAGAAACGAGGGTCACATCGGTTCCAGCTCTTTTAATATCGGCTTTTCCGATGGGGATATAGTATTCTTCTTCTGGAATTTCCATTTTGTCGCCATACATTTGTTCTGACTCCATGAAAATTACAGGGTCGTTATCTTGAATGGCGGTTTTTAATAAACCTTTTGCATCATAAGGATTAGATGGAACAACAACTTTTAAACCTGGAGTATTGGCGAACCAAGATTCTAAAGCCTGCGAGTGGGTCGCTCCGAGTTGACCTGCAGAGCCTGTTGGACCACGGAAAACGATGGGACAACTCCATTGTCCACCACTCATCTGGCGTATTTTGGCTGCATTATTAATAATCTGATCGATTCCTACCAAAGCAAAGTTGAAAGTCATATATTCTACAATTGGTCGGTTGCCGTTCATGGCAGCTCCGATTGCGATTCCAGAGAATCCAAGTTCAGCAATTGGGGTATCAATCACTCTCTTGGCGCCGAATTCATCGAGCATTCCTTTAGAAGCTTTGTAGGCACCATTGTATTCTGCGACCTCTTCCCCAATTAAAAAAATGGATTCATCTTTTCGCATTTCTTCACTCATTGCCTGTGCAATCACTTCTCTAAAAGTATATTCTTTCATGATTTATTAAAAAATTAAAGTACAAAAGTAAAGATTTTTTCGCAAATTACCTTATAGACTCCATTAAAAAAGCATCTTCGAAAAGATGCTTTATATCAAGTTTTTATTTGGAAAACTATTTTACGGCGTGCCAAGTTTGAGTTCTTCCGATTAATGAGAAACCAACGTAACCTCTTACATTCAATGTATCACCTTCACGGGTAATATTACATTTGTAAGTTTTTCCGGTTTTCGGGTCGGTAATGGTTCCACCAGTAAATTCAGAACCCTCTTTTTTCATTCCTCTAATCACTTCCATTCCTAAGATTGGTTTGTTTTTGCGATCATCTTTACAATCGGTACAGTTTGGATTTACTGGCTTAATCAAAAGCTGAACTACTTTACCGTAATATTTACCATCAGATTTTTTGGTAATTTCTACAATAGATTTAGCTTGTCCGGTTTCATCATCGATGGTTTTCCATTTTCCTTCGATTTGGGCATAAGAAAGTGTTGCGAATAATAAGGCAACAAAACTGAAAAGTATTTTTTTCATTTTAAAATTGTTTTAATTTTTGGTTTGATAAAAGTAATTAAAAAAAGTTAAACACCAAATTTTTAACTATTCATATCATAGTAGACAAAAGTGCTGCCAAAGCTTTAAAAATTAAACAATAGTTTAATAAAAAGAGTGAAATTAATTCAACTTCCGATTGATTACGCGATTCATATAATCCTGATACCAAGCTTTGCTTAGCAAAATTCCTTTTTCTATTTCGGGATTTTTTTCTTTGTTAATGAGGTTTTTCTCCAAACCTTTGTCTGCAATTGCATAAATTCCTGTTACTTCTTTTCCATTAAATAAATAGATGTAATTCCCAATCATAAACTGTTCATTAATGGAATCAGAATTAATAATCATATACGCTTCCTTTTTATCTGAAACCAAACTTCTACCCCAACTTCTGATTTTTTTATTATACCCCATTAAATCTACCAGCGTAGGATAAATATCCATTTGTTGGGCAGGTTCTGTAACTTCTCCTTTCAAATTATATTTTGGATTTGGCGAATAAAATAGGATCGGAACTGCAAACCGGTTCATTGATTTTTCATATTCCCGATACGCGACCTGATTGGTATGATCGGCTACAAAAACAAAAATCGTATTGTTAAACCAAGGCATTTTCTGGGCCGTTTTGAAGAATTCTTTCAAGGCAAAATCGGTATAACCAATGGGTTCATGCATTTCGAGTGGTCCTTTTTTAAATTTACCCTGATACTTTTCCGGAACTTTAAAAGGATGATGAGAGGAAACCGAAAACAAAGTGGCCATAAAAGGACTTTTCTTCTGATTTAAAGTTTTCGCAAAGTATTGAAAAAATGGCTCGTCCCAAATTCCCCACATTCCATCAAAATCATCATCATTGTTATATTCTGTTTTACCGTAGTAATGTTTGAAACCCAAAATATTTCCGAAACCCAGAAAGCCCATCGATCCATTTGGTGCACCATGAAAGAAGGAAGTATCGTAACCCATTTCATTAGAAACCGAAACAATAGACTGAATTTTCTGATTGGAAAACGGCGAACTGGTAAAGGCATCTTTTAAAGTTGGTATTCCAGCTAAAATTGAACTCATGCCGTGAATAGATTGTCGCCCATTGGCAAAGGCATTGGTCGCAATTAAACTGTGGGTAGCCAAACTGTCAAAAAATGGCGTATAGGAAACAAAATCTTTAATCGCGGTATTTTTATTAAAAGCACCCGAGTATTCTTTGCTAAAACTTTCTAGGATGATAATAACAACGTTCGGTTTTGGCTCAACCAATTGGCGGGTGTATAATTTATACGGATGAATATTTTCATTAATAAAACTTTCCTCTACAAAATGAACTTCTTGAAAATTATTGGTGTTCATCGTTCTGAAAAAAGAAAAAACACTATTCAGCACCACATTTGCTTGCGCCGGTTTGGTAACATGTCGGTTGGCATCGACCAAATTAATCGGCCTCGTAGAATGTTTAAAATCACCTCTTATCCCACCTACAACCAATAAGGCGGTTATACATAAAGTTATGATCGAAGAAATAAAATAGGGAATTAATTTTTCTGGTTTGCTCGGTAAAACTTTTACTCTTTTATAAAACAAAACCCAAAGAATCATTGAAATCACAAACCAAATAACCACAATCGGATGTTCTGCAATCGATACTAAAAAAACCTTACCAATATTACTTTCGTGCTGCGCAACATTCATTGCGGCTGTGGTTAATCGTGCCTGCGAAAATTTAAAATACACAAAATCGCCAAAATTCATTCCAAATGAAATTCCGTTGGTAATGAAATACAGGTAGAATAAAAACTTCTGAAACGTTTTCTTGGTATTAATGATGATCGGAATCAAACTCAGCAAAATAAAAAGTGAATTCACATAGAGAATTGCGGTGGTATCAAAGGCAATTCCGCGGTAGGCTAAATTCAAGTATTCTGAAAAACTGTCAACTGGAATTAAATTTTTATTGAAAAACCAAAAGAGCAAACGAGCGATCTGATAGAAAAAAAAGGCCAGGAATATTCGATAAAGCAAAACAACAATTTCCTGTAATCTAAATTCTTTCATGAATAATAAGTTCAAAATTAATGATGCAAATTTACATTATTTTAGAACTTTAATTAAAACGCTATTCGTTTGTAAAAATCCAGAACTTAATTTTAATAAAAACCTTACTTTTGTACTTATGAATTTTGTACAAAAAAACCTGGCAAACGCTTTTACTTTAGGAAATTTATTTTCTGGGAGTATTGGTGTAATAGAATTGATAAAAGGAAATTATGAAATTACCGCAATTTGCATCATCGTATCATTAATTCTGGATTTTTTAGATGGTTTTGTAGCAAGAGCGATGAAAACAGATTCTAATTTGGGCGCGCAATTGGACAGTCTTGCAGATATGGTTACGTTTGGTTTACTTCCGGGAATTGCCATGTACAAAGCATTAGAACCTTTTGGAAATCAAATACTGGGAATAGATTTACCATTTGAATTTAAGTATATCGGCTTATTGATTACCGTTTTTTCTTGTTTAAGATTGGCAATTTTTAATTTAGATGACGAACAAACGTATTATTTCAAAGGTCTAAATACACCATCAAATACCATTCTAATTTTTGGATTATATTATGTGCTCAGCGAAAAATATTATTTTATTAATGTTTATTCTGAAACGCTCGTAGTTCTACTTTTAATTACCATTTTAAGTTCTTGGCTTTTAATCTCTCCCATTAAGATGATCGCGTTGAAATTTAAATCAATGAAAATTAAAGATAATTATCCAAAATTAGCGTTGTTGATTGGTGGGTTTATTATTTTAATCATTTTCGGGATTGTGGGAATTCCGCTGGTAATTGTCTTTTATATTTTAATTTCGATTCTATTTCAAAAACAATTGAAATAACTTTAACTGTAAATAAATGCAGACAAGTTGCGACTTGTCTCTACAAAAAATAAAACAAAAAATGAATTTAAAACTCCATAAACCGCTATGTGTCTTTGATTTAGAAACCACAGGCGTTCAAGTTGCCAAAGATCGAATCGTAGAAATTTCTATTCTGAAAGTCAATCCCGATGCTTCTCGCGAAAGCAAAACCTGGCTGGTTAATCCGGGAATGCCTATCCCTGCTGAATCTTCTGCGATTCATGGGATTACCGATGAAAAAGTAAAAGACGCTCCCACTTTCAAAGAAATCGCCTCAAAAGTAATGGATATGATTGCTGGAACTGATTTAGGAGGTTTTAATTCTAACCGTTTTGATGTTCCGCTTTTGGCTGAAGAACTCTTAAGAGCAGGATTAGATTTCGATTTAAGTAAATTCAAATTGGTTGATGCGCAAACAATTTTTCATAAAATGGAACCTAGGAATCTCACGGCGGCTTATCAGTTTTACTGTAAAAAAGAATTAGAAAACGCCCATTCCGCAGAGGCAGACGTTCTAGCAACTTTCGAAGTTTTAGATGCTCAGGTGGGACATTATGATGATTTACCAAATGATATTGCGGGTTTAAGTGAGATATCTTCGCATCATAAATTTGCAGATTTGGCTGGATTTATTGGTTTTGATAAAGATGAAAAAGAAGTTTTCAGTTTTGGAAAATATAAAGGCCAAAGAGTAAAAGAAGTTTTTCAGAAAGATTTGGGGTATTACGGCTGGATTCAAAATGCTGATTTTCCGCTTTATACGAAAAAAGTTTTGACGGGAATTCAGTTGAAAAGTAAGTTTTAAAAGATGTACAATGTACCATGTTGGTTGTACAAAGTGCTTTTACTTGTAATTATTAAAAAAAATCTATGAAAATCATTTGCATCGGCAGAAATTACGCAGAACATGCCAAAGAATTGGGAAATGAAATCCCAGAAAGTCCCGTAATTTTTATGAAACCCGATACCGCAGTGTTGAAAGGAAGCGATTTTTATATTCCAGAATTTTCTGATGACGTTCACTATGAATTAGAAGTCGTACTGAAAATTTCGAAAGGCGGAAAATATATTTTAGAAAAAAATGCCGATAAACACTATGAAGAAATTGGTTTGGGAATTGATTTCACCGCCAGAGATTTACAAAGTAAATTAAAGGAAAAAGGTCTTCCCTGGGAATTGGCCAAAGGATTTGATGGCAGTGCAGTTCTCTCTGATTTTTTTTCGAAAGAAGATTTTAATTTAGAAAACCTCAACTTTAGTTTACTTAAAAATAAAGAGAAAGTTCAAGATGGAAATACATCGATGATGATTTTCTCGGCAGAAAAAATAATTGCATTTGTATCGCAATACTTTACGCTGAAGGTTGGCGATTTAATCTTTACCGGAACTCCCAAAGGCGTGGGAAAAATAGAAGAGAATGATATTTTGGAAGCGTTCTTAGTAGACCAGAAAGTTTTGGAGTTGAGAATTCAATAATTTAGTTCTTCACGATGTCAGTAAATAGTAGTAACTTTAAGGAACAAAATTTAAGATCATGATAAATATTATTTTACCCGTAGATTTTTCAGAAGCGACCGACAAATTGCTTGAAGGTGCGCTGAAATTTGCGAAAGAAACCAACGGAAAAATATGTTTGATCCACGTGGCACCATCTGATATCGGTTTTGCGATTGGTGATATGGGGTTTCAGTATTTCCCGGAGGTTGAGCAAAATGAAATTAAGCAGGAATTAGCCCAATTAAATTCATTGGAACAGCGAATCATTGCACAAGGTGTAGATTGTGAGCACTTACTAAAGCAAGGCGTTGCCGGCGATATTATTTTGGAATATGCGAAAATTAAAAATGCCGGATATATTGTAATGGGTTCGCACGGGCGCAGCAATATGTACGATGTTTTTGTGGGAAGTCTAACGAAAGAACTCACGAGGCGTTCGCCAATTCCTGTCTTGGTAATACCGATTCATTAAGAACAAATAAAAAAAACAGAAAATCCCGAAACTTACACAGCTTCGGGATTTTTATTGTAAACGGGATATCAATTATTTACTTTCTTTCTTATGAATTGCCGGGTCGTAATAAGGATGATGACCTTCCGTTGGCGAGAAATACGCCTTGTCTTTGTTACCGCCCAAAGTGCTTACCAAAACGTAACACCAATAACCGAAAATTGCTACTGCTGCAATAAACAAAATCCAATTGAGCTCATTCGCTGCAAAATCGAATAATCCGTATGACCACATAAAGAGGTCGCTTAAGAATAACCAGAAAGACGTCATTATTTTCCTTTTTTAAATTAACTTTGCACAAATTTATAAAAAATGTTTCGATTACTTTCAAAAGAAAGCAATATTTTTTCAGTTCCGGTGTACATTGGGATTCTTCTTTTAATCGTAATTAGCTTTAATTTACTAGAATTCAATACATTAGGTTTGATTTCAGCAATAATTACTTTTGGCGGTGTTTCCTTAGGATACTTCTGTTTTAATGCAATTGCACTGAATTATCATACGCATTTGCCTTTGTTTTTATATACCATTTTTATTTTCGCCTTATACCCTGGTGATTTGGATATTGGAATCGCCGTGTCGCTTTTCACCAATTCTATAATTCTTTTGCTTTTAACCAATGATGATCGATCCATTCGCAACTCCTCGTATATTTTAGTAGGTGCAATTTTAGCGCTTAATTTCATCTTCCTGCCGACCACCTGGCCGATGTCGATTTTCGTAATCTTTCATATTATAGGAACTTCCGACCACATCAGACTACACATTTTTAGGTTATTTTTCGGGATGTCTTTGGTTGCGCTTACTTATTTCGGAATTGCCTACTTCCTGGGAATGAACTCCTGGAATCCAGCTTATTTTCCTTTCCATGAGTTTAAAATTCAACCCCATTTAGATCATCTGTTGTGGCTAAGTCCAGTAGCCCTGTTTTTGATTTATTCGGTATGGGATCATTTTATGAACTTTAACAAAAAAAGTCCGACCAGCAGATTCAAATATACTTTTATCCTGGTTTTTGCATTGGCACAGCTTATTACCATCATTCTATATATGGGTAAAACCTTTGAGTACCTGCTTTTATTGGCGCTACCATCCTCTATCATTATAAGCAGAATGCTTCGTTTTTTTAAAAAATATTGGCTGCAAGAGCTTGGTTTATGGTTGGTCATTATTTCACTTCTTATTTTTAAACTCTCTAGTTATTTTAATTTCTTTTAATAAACAACATGATTCAAATTGACGATAAATTAATTTCTGAAGATATCTTTTCTGAAGAATTCGTATGTAACCTCAGTAAATGCAAAGGTGCCTGCTGTGTAGAAGGTGATGTAGGAGCGCCGTTAGATAAAAGTGAGACCTTGATCCTCGAAAGAATTTTCGATCAGGTTAAACCCTACCTTCGGCCAGAAGGGGTAGCAGCCATTGAAAAACAAGGAACTTGGGCGATTGATCCCAGCGATAATGATTTTGTGACGCCCATGGTTGAGGGCAAAGAATGTGCTTACGTGATTTTTGACGAAAAAGGCATCACCAAATGTGGAATTGAGAAAGCCTACGAAGATGGTGCAGTTGATTGGCAGAAACCGATTTCTTGTCACCTCTATCCTATTCGGGTTGATGAATACCGCACTTTTACCGCCTTGAATTACCATAAATGGGAAATCTGCAGTGATGCTTGTACATTGGGTCGCGAATTAAAAGTTCCCATCTACAAATTTGTAAAAACGCCACTAATCCGTAAATATGGTGAAGAATTTTACCAAACATTATGTGATGCTGCCGATGAATGGAAAATTGAATACGGTTCTTAAAAATAATTTGCAAAAAAAATCCGTCTCGCGAATTACGAGACGGATTTACTTTTTAGATAAATTTTAATTATTTAAAGTCAGCGTCGGAAACATCTTTGTTTAGAACAAATTCCGTAACCACCATATCGATGTTTTGTCCCATGGCAGAAATTTTCATGGTTTTAGGAACTTTAATTCCGTCTACGGTCATGTATTCTGTTATGGTCATATCGCCTTGCGCAGAGGTTGATTTCAGCAATAATCCTGAATTGATGTCGAAATAGGATTTCCCATCTTTTCCAGAAAGAATGAACGCTTCTTTACCATCCACAGCTCCTTTTTCAACCGAAGTGTAATCTGCGGCAGTCATTGATAAAGCATTAAATAATTTAGCATCTTTCATTTTATCCGTTGCGGTAGCCGGTAAATCGATCTTTTGTCCACCTTGCATGGCGTAGCCTTTTACCCCATCAAAAACAGTTACCGACTCTTGACCCATCACACTTTGGATAGATTTGGATTTGTTGCCCATTTTCTTTTCAATCACTTTAATTTCCATACCCGCCATGTTCATGGTTGCACTTGATTTAATGGATTTCACCGCTTCCAATTTGGCTTTTCCACCCAGAGCCGCCATATAATTATTAATAACTTCTGTTGGTGTAATTGCCGCAGGAGCAGCTACAACTTTCTCTTCTTTCTTCACGCTGGCTTCCCAACCATCTTCTGGCATCAGGGTCGCTACGATTCTATCTTTCGCTAAAAATTTCTTGGCCACATTTTGAAGATCTTTTACGGTAAGCGCTTTCACTTTTGCTTCATAATTCAAGATTTCATAGCGGTCACCACCTTCTAACTGGTAATTGGCAAGATTGCTTAACCAATACGAATTTTCTTTCAGTTGGGTTCTGTCATCATTTAATTCTCCTTCTTTAAATTTATCTAGATCTTTTTGTTCCGGACCTTTATCAATAAATTTCTGGAGCTCTACAATAGCACTTTTGGTCAATTTATCTACATTTTCTGGTCCACATGGGAACTGCAGACTGAATTGATACATTCCGTACGGAACTTTGGTCATTCCCCCTCGGGCGCCACCACCATAAATTCCACTTTCGTCTTCACGAAGTTTTTCAATCACTTTAATGGTTGCTACTTCGCCCAGAGCGCTCAACGCTAAATCATCTTTTTCATTATAAGGTGCTTCGCCAGCAAAACTGATCACCACTAAACTTTTCGGATCCTTCCCTTTTTTGTAAACTTTATTAAAAGTTCCGGTGAGTGGGCGGTATCCACTATCTTTAAAGGAAGTTGCTTTTCCTTTAGATGGTAGGTTTCCTAAATATTGGGTTGCAAACTCCTTCATCTTATTTTCATCGAGATTTCCGACGAAATAGAAATGGAAGTTTCCGGCATTTGCGAATTTTTCTTTATAAATGTCGTAGGCTTTTTTATAATCTGCTTTTTCCCAATCTTCCGTTAAAGGAATAATATTGGTAAATCGTGGATTTTTTTGCTGTAAGAATTTTGAATATTCATTAGAAAAGTAGAACTGCGGATTAGAAAGCATATTTGCGGTCATCGCAGACTGTTTATCTTTGTAAGCCGTGAATGAAGCTGGATCGTAATTTAACCCCGTAAAATAAGAGTAAATTAATTCCAGTGCCGTTCCTAGATCTTTATTGGTTGTTTTACCATTTACCCCTTCGGTTAAATTACCGATGAAAGGCGAAACGCTCACTTGCTTGCCTGCCAAATAATTGGTAATATCGGTTTTAGAAAAACCATTAACGCCGGCTTCTGCAAGTGCAGGAAAAACGAATTGGGCTTTAACAAAATCTGCATCAGAAGCCAAAGAGCTTCCCCCTAAACTTCTGGCCGTAAATACGATTTCATCTTCTTTAAAATCGGTTTTCTTGTAGGTCACTTTCACTCCGTTATTCAAAGTTAAAGTCGTAGTTCCTAATTTAGCATCAGTTTCTGTTTTAACTATTTTTCCCGTTGATTTGAAGGGCTTCAACAGATTCGCAATATTCGCTTTTTCTTCGTATGGCGTTAACTTGGCCAATTTAACTTCATCCATCACCTTCAAAACCTGGTTTTCTGTTGGTTGCACCAAACCGTCTTTTTTTGGACCCGTAATTACGATTACTTTACTATCATCTTTTACATAATTTTTTACAATGCTGTTCACTTGTTCTAAGCTTACTGAAGGTAAGAAACTTTTGGTCTGCTGATATTCCCATGCAATTCCTGGAATAGGTTCTTGCTCCAGGAAACTGTTTACATACTCGCCCACCAACATTTCACTGTCGGTCTTATCACGGTTGTTATAGGTTTTTTCTAAATTAGAAAGGATTTGAGCTTTTGCTCTTTCAAGTTCTACGGCCGTAAATCCGAATTTGTTCGCACGTTCTACTTCTTCTAAAAGGACTTTCAACCCATCCAGTTGTTTTCCGTCTTTGGTTAAAGCCATTCCTTGAAAAGCTTCTTTTCCTCTGGCATAGGTTCCGCCGTGATAAACTGCTCCGTAGGTAAAAGGAGGATTGTTTGAGTTGACCATTTCCATCAAACGGTTGTTGATCATCGTTGCCGCTAAGTTTTTTACCATACTTTGGTTGTACTGCGCCACGGTTACATCCGGCTGAGATTTACCAGCATCTTTCATAATGAACTGCACACGGGAATTGGTTGCATCGGGATCGCTTTCAATCGCTACCAAGGTTTCTTTGTGGTTCGGTAAATCAAAATTCTGTCTTGGTCTTTCGTTCGTTGGGTTTTTGTAAGAACTAAAGTTGGCTTTAATTTTCTTTTCAACCTCATCCACATTAATATCACCAACAACCACCAAAGCCATTAAGTTCGGGCGGTACCAATCTTTATGGAATTTTCTTATCACATCGGGTTTAAAGTTTTCTAGAATTTCTTTTTTACCGATTGGTAAACGGTCTGCATAATGCGATTTGTATAAATATTTCGGTAAATACTGATCCATCATTCTTTTGTCTGGACCCAAACCGATCCGAAGTTCTTCTAAAACTACGCCTCTTTCTTTGTTGATTTCAGCATCGCTTAATGTCGCGTTAAAAGCCCAGTCTTCCATCACTTTTAATCCTGCATCAAGATTTCCTGGTTTATCTAGAGGAACGGGTAACATATACACGGTTTCATCAAAACTGGTGTAGGCATTTAAATGCTGACCAAATTTAACACCGATCGACTGTAAAAAGTCAACGAGTTTGTTGTCGGGAAAGTTTTTGGTTCCATTGAAGTTCATATGCTCCATAAAGTGAGCAAGACCTCTTTGATTATCATCTTCTAAAATAGAACCCACATTGATCGCCAAGCGAAATTCAACTTTCTTTTCTGGTTTCGTATTTTTTTTGATGTAATACTTCATTCCGTTGGATAGTGTTCCTGTTCTTACCGCAGGGTCTACCGGAATATTTTGCGCAAATACGGTTCCCATGCTCATCACGACGAGTGTGAACCCTAATAAAATTTTCTTCATAGTACTTTTTTGATGGGCTAAAAATAAAAATTATTTCTTTAAACCCATGTTAAATATTAGTTAATTTTAATTAAAGATCCCTAATTAAAATTAGAATGCGAAATAAGATCCTGATGCGCACTGAACTTTAATGTTTATTAGGACTGTATCAATCTACTAAAAAAAAGAAAATTTCTTCTTCTTCCGGTCTTTATGGATGTGCAATCTCATAAAAGCCCATTACAACTTCACCCTTTAGCGACTGTGAAAATTAATTTTCAGAAAATTTAAACAGGTTTAAAAAAAAATCCGTTTCGTAATTTAACGAAACGGATTCTATATTTACTAAATAAAAATTACTTTTTCAATTCTTCCAAAAACTCATCGTGAGAAATTTTGGTTTCTTTTTTAGTTGCTTTTTCAAGGATTACATCTTTTAATTTAGCCATTCCAACTTCACCGGAAATCTGGCGAACTTGTTCTTGGTCTTTCAACATATCGGCTGCATATTTCTGTACTTCTTCATCCGGCAAATGGTGAATTCCGTACATCGCCAATTGATTTCGAACCAATTGTTCAGCTTGCGCTAAAACATCAGCATAATCTAATTTGATGTCGTTGTCATTCATCAATTTTCCTTCGAGGATTTGATATTTCAACTGATTTTTTTCTGCTTCCAAGATTTCTTTTGCCTGCTCTTCGGAAGTTACATGTTCATTGCTGAACATTAACCATTTTACCAAGAACGTTTCCGGAAGTTTTACTTCTTCTTTTTCATTGATTTGAGCCAAAACTTTATTTACGAAATGAACATCTGCATTTTGTTGGAAATACTCATCCAATTCCGTTTTTACTTTTTCTTTCAACTCCTCTTCCGACGTGATCGTACCTTCGCCATAAACTTTGTCGAATAAGTCTTGGTTTAATTCTGCCAAGTTCAAGCCGAAGAAATCCTTAACCGTAACCTCAATTTGGTCGTGGTGTAAATGTTCAACTTCTTCTTTGCTAAAGCTTAATTCTTTGGTTAATTCTTCATTGTTCTCCAGATCAGCTTTAGAAACTTTTACAGATTCCTCTTTTTTCAAAGATTTCACCAAGTCAAATGCTGCTTTTCTGGTCGCATCGATGGTGATGTTTTTTGGAGCGTGGTTGTGCTCACCTTCTGCTCCTTCTTCTACCACCTGGCTAATTTCCAAAGCTACAGTAGAATCTTCAGCGATTTCTTCTTGAGGAACTTGCTCTGCAAAACGCTTCTGCATATTCTCAATACTTTGGTTGATTTCTTTCTCCGATGCTTCTACTTTGAAATGAGGTGCTTCGTATTTCGCTAAATCAATGCTGAATTCTGGTTCGTAACCTACTTCAAAACCAACTGAAAGTTGCTCAGCATTGTGGTCTAATTCCTCAACAGGTTGCGGAACTGGCTGACCTACCAATCTCAACTTTTTATCGGTAACATAATTGTTCAGGGCGTCTGATACTTGTTTGTTGATTTCTTCGAAAGCAATTCCTGCTTCGTATTGTTTTCTAATCATGCTCAATGGCACTTTCCCTTTTCTAAAACCAGGAACTTGCGCATTTTTTGCATAGTTGTGCAATTGCTTTTCAACTTTCTCCTTATAATCTGACTTATCTAATGTAACTGTAAGTAACGCACTTACTTCATCGTGGTTGGTCGCTGTAACGTTCATTGTAATTTATTGAAAATTTAGGTTGCAAAAATAGGAAATTTTTTTTGAATATTTTAAAAGGGAAATAAACTTCATCATTTCTCTTTTTTTCTTGGGGGATGTGTTTAATTAGCCAAACTATACGTTGCCATCGCATCGGTTTCACCACCGATTACCGAGCCGAATTCGCTTCCGTTTTGGGCTTCACTCACAGCGACTGGATCGTGAATTACGGTTAAAACAAGTTCAGGATTGGGTCCAATTTTTGTTTTAATAACCGTCCATTTGGTGATTAAACCGACTTTGTAACCATCGGTTCGGGTAGAAGTTTCATCATCAACCCTTTCTAAATTGATCGTTGCGTTTTGAAACTTGAATAAAAGAAAGTGTTCATCTTTCGCCTCTTTGATGCTTTCGGTTTCATCTTCATTTCCGTTAAGAAACACGGCGCTAACCGTATATTTTTTTCCATCGATAAGTTTAATTTCTGGGTTCGTGGCAGAATTAACGGTGTAATTATAGGTGTTCGTAAGTCCGGTGGCATCATCTTTCACATTCAGAATGATATTTGAAATATCTTCTTGCGAAAGAACATCTTCATCTTCATCAGCGCGGCTGCAGCTTATTGCAAAAACCATTATTAATAAAACGATGGTATATTTTAATTGAATTAAAGTTTTCATTTTTTGAAAATTTAAAAGTTGTATTTAATATTGAAAATAATATTTCTGCCCATTTCAGACGAAAAATAACGCATTCTGTTCAGGTACTCTTTGTAATTGGTATCGAAAAGATTGGTCACATTTACACCTGCTGAAAAATGTTTATTAAAGTCGAACCCGGTTTGTAAACTCCACAAGGTATACGTTGGTGGCGGCGTAGAAAGATCTAATGTTTTCTCAACATCAAGTCCGTTTTCGAAAATAGGGATGGTCGGATTATAGACCGGAAATCTTTTCTGATGCAAAAATGTTTGCTGCTGAACTTTAAAATAAAAATTCCTCCAGTCCACTTTTTTAAACTCCAGACTATTGGTCAAATTGGTTGGAACCATCATTATTAAAGGTTGATCATTGGTTTCATCCTGACCATTTACATAAGAAAAAGTACCTCTATACTCAAAATAACGGTTGAATTTCAGCGCAGCGTCGGCATCAAAACCGTACATTTTCGCCTTAATCTGGCGGTAAGACCACACCGGGAAGACCCCACGAATGGTATTCTGAATTCCCGTCGGGATTTCGGTGATGAAGTTTTTAGTTATTAATAAATAAGGGTTTACCGTAACCCGCAAACCATCCAAAACATTTACTTTTCCCTCGATATTCAAATTAAATTGATTTCCATCTTCATTTTTCATGCCCATATTTCCGACTTCAATAATCGCGGCAGAATGATGCAAGCCATCTGCAAAAAGTTCTGCGATATTTGGTGTTCTTCCCACTTTTGCATAGTTAAGTTTTATATCAAAAGAGGAAGTAGGTTGAAAATCTAAACCGGCATTAAATGATAGGTTTTTGAACGTTAAATTGGGTTTCGCAAAAACACGATTCCCCTCGGTCTTCACATAAAATTGCGGAAAAGTCGCTGCGTACAGATTTTCCCAAGTGCTTAAATCATACCATTTTTTGACTTCATATTTTGCAATATCATAACGAAGTCCCGCTTCTGCAGTCAACTTCGGACTTAACTTATATTTAATGACCGAATATATCCCACCCGCATATTGCGCATAATTTGGCACCAGTCTTCTCGCCTGTGTTTTTGGCGTGGAATAATTAAACTGGTATTTCAAATCGATTCCCGTTTCTAAACTCCAAAATTCACGCTCGATAAAATTGTTGATGTTCAATTGATTTGTGAATAATTCTAAATCCAACGATGGAATTTGCGCAAGTTCCCCTCTTCGCACATCATATTCTTTTCTGTGATTGTATTGAAAGTTATAATCAACGGAAACTTTTCCTAAATTCTCAAATCTTTTAAAAGCCGAGATCTTGGCAATATGATGTTGTACCTCTTGTTTCGGATTATTAATTTGATAAGAAAAATCTCTTTCGTAAATAGGAAAATCTGAAGTTAAAGCTTTATAAAAATCTTCTAAATTTCCCAAATCAGAACCTCTGTAAATCCCGATTTCCGAATCAGTCACGCTATAATCAAAAGAAATCCCCTGTAAGAAAGTGTTATTTTGCACCGTAAAACTGAAGGATTGAGTTTGGAGCCCAGTATTCATCAAGTGGTAATCAGGCGTTTTTAAATCACCCAATTTTTTAAATCCACCCGTTGTTTTTATCGCCCAGCCGTTCTCCCAAGTTTTCAACAGATGAATTCCTAATCCTATTCCCTGACCATTAGAAATTCCGGAAAGATTTACATTTCCCTGAATCGTATCTTTTCGTTTGTAAACGGCAGGTTCCAAGACCACTACGCCACCGATGGCATCGCTTCCGTATTTTAAAGCGGAAGCTCCTTTAATCACATCCACGTGATCAAACTGGTTGACGTCGACATTTGGTGCATGTTCAACACCCCATTCTTGTTCGGCCATTTTCACGCCGTTATTGATGATCGGAACTCTGCTCCCATACAGTCCGTGGATAATGGGTTTTGCAATATTATTCCCACTTTTCAACGCACCAACACCCGAAATATTGGACAAAATATTTCCTAAATTCTCGGTTGAATTTCGGTCGATGTCGCTTCGATCCAAAGATTTTACAATCAAAGAATTGGTGTTTTTATGCGCTCCGTGAAGCGTGATGGTTTCAATATCTTCAATATGGTGCTCAAGTTGAAGGGTAATCTCCATATCTTTATTAATGTTGATTTCCTGCGTAATTGGGTCACAATCGATATGGTTGGCGACCAGTGTATAATTTCCTTTTGGTAAGGCTTTAAAAATAAAGTTTCCCTTGGCATCTGAAATCTGTGTAGCAGTTCCGATGGTTATTTTTGCTTGTTTTAAGGGAACTTTGTCGTGATAATCGATTACTTTTCCTTTGATTGTAAAAGTGGTTTGTGCTTGCGTAAAAACCAATCCGAAAAAGAGTACGATGCTATTTAAAATAAATTTCATTTAAATTAAGTTTAAGAATAATTAAAAATAGAAATAGTAAAAAACTGAAAATCAATTTTTTAATATTCATTCGAAAAAAGTGTACTTAAATGAAAGGTAAAGGTGGACCGCGAACCGCAAAATTGAAAAGTGCGAGCGGCATAAAAGTTTTTTCTGTCCTAAAAATTTCGACCTGAAAATCTTTAGTTGCAAAAAATGAAAAGGAGAAATCCGGAGAAGTCACATATTTTCCTTGGTGCAAAACATGACAGGACAAACAATCTGCATAATGAGCGACTTCAGATGAACTTGTAATCGTTTTGTCGGCTTTGGTAAAATGGAAATCTTTGAAAACCTCTCCACTACCGTGCTCGTGAAAACTCTGAGAAAATAAAGCCACGAAAATATAGACCGACGCAAAAAGCGAGGCTAAAAAATTCTGATTTTTCTTATTTCTCAACATCGTGCAAATTTAAGATTTTTAAAATGAAAGAAAAAAAATGAATACTCCTTCATTAATGATGAAAAATGAAATTAATCATAATTTCGAAATCGGGTAAATCTCATTACCTAAAGCCTTACATAATTGATAGAGATTTCGTAAATTTGTGCTGAAATTTTAAACTATGGAAGAAAGCGCAGTGAAAAAGATTGTTGTTCTCACGTCCGGTGGAGATGCACCTGGAATGAATGCAGCGTTACGAGCAGTGGTAAGAACTGCAAGTCACTACAAAATAGAATGTTACGGAGTAAGAGAAGGTTTTAATGGTTTAATTAATGATGATTTTACCAAAATGGGACCTCGATCCGTTAAAAATATTATTACGGAAGGTGGAACGATTCTAAAGTCGGCCCGTTCCTTAGAATTTAAAACAGCAGCAGGAAGAAAAAAAGCTTTTGAAAACTGTCAGAAATACGGTATCGACGGTATGGTTTGCATTGGTGGAGACGGTACTTTCAAAGGAGCAAAGATTTTCTGTGAAGAATACGGAATACAAGTAATCGGTGTTCCAGGAACTATTGATAACGATATTTTCGGCACCGATAATACCATTGGATACGATACCGCTTTGAATACGGCGATGGAAGCACTCGATAAAATTAGAGATACCGCCACTTCTCACAACAGAATATTTTTTGTGGAAGTAATGGGACGTGATGCTGGATTTATCGCACTAAACAGTGGTTTGGCGACCGGTGCGATTGGTATTTTAATTCCAGAAAAAAAAGACAGTATTGAAGAACTTTTTGCTACTTTTGAAAGAGCCGAAAAAGCTGGAAAAGCTTCGAGTATTGTCGTGGTTGCAGAAGGCGAGAAATTAGGAAGCATTTACGACATTGCCAAAGCGACCAAAGCAGGTTTCCCAGATTATGATATCCGGGTAGCAGTTTTAGGTCATATCCAACGAGGTGGCTCGCCAAGTTGCGCAGACCGCGTGCTGGCAAGTCGACTAGGTTATGGCGCGGTAATCGGCCTAATGGACGGAAAAACGAATGTAATGGTCGGAATGCAATCCAACAGAATGGTCTATACACTTATTGAAGAAGCCGTAAAAAAACACAATGAAATCGATCAGGATTTACTGAAAATATCAGAAATTCTGTCCATTTAAATACAATAACAAATCTAATTTTAAAATAAAAATTATGTCAACAATCAAAGTAGGAATCAACGGATTCGGTAGAATTGGTCGTCTTGTTTTCAGAGCAATGGCCGAAAGAGAAAACATCGAAGTTGTAGGAATCAACGACCTTATCAATGCCGAATATATGGCGTATATGCTAAAGTATGATTCTGTACACGGGCAATTTAATGGAGAAATTTCTGTAGAAGGAAATGACCTTATTGTAAACGGTAAAAAAATCAGAGTTACCGCTGAAAGAGATCCTAACAACCTAAAATGGAATGAAATAGGCGCAGATTACATCGTAGAATCTACGGGTTTATTCCTTTCTAAAGATACTGCGCAAGCGCACATCAACGCTGGTGCTAAGAAAGTCGTTCTTTCGGCTCCCTCCAAAGATGATACGCCAATGTTTGTAATGGGTGTGAACCACAAAGAATTAACAGACGATATCAAAATTTTCTCTAACGCATCTTGTACAACCAACTGTTTGGCACCGATTGCCAAAGTAATGCATGATAACTTCGGAATTGTGGAAGGTTTAATGACCACTGTTCACGCGACAACTGCGACTCAAAAAACAGTTGACGGTCCTTCTATGAAAGACTGGAGAGGTGGGCGTTCTGCCTTGAACAACATCATCCCTTCTTCTACAGGTGCTGCAAAAGCAGTAGGAAAAGTTATTCCTTCTTTGAACGGAAAATTAACTGGAATGTCTTTCAGAGTGCCAACAGCAGACGTTTCTGTAGTTGACTTAACGGTAAGATTAGAAAAACCAACTTCTTATGAAGAAATCTGCCAAGCAATGAAAGCGGCTTCCGAAGGCGAACTAAAAGGAATTTTGGGATATACGGAAGATGCAGTTGTTTCTCAGGATTTCGTTGGTGAAAAAAGAACATCAGTATTCGACAAAGATGCGGGAATCATGTTATCTCCACAATTCGTAAAAATCGTTTCTTGGTATGATAATGAAATGGGTTACTCTAACAAATTAGCTGATTTGTTGGTACACTCAGCTTCATTGTAGTCAGAATCTCAGTAATCAAAATATTGAACCTCTCGAATTTTCGGGAGGTTTTTTTATACCGGTAATTTGGGCAATTCCCTCGCTGTCCTCACCCTAAGTCCCTCTCCAAAAGAGAGGGACTTAGCAACCGCGATGCTCGGGTCGGGCTCTCCGTTACAATTCCTCGATTCGGCGCTCGCTTCGCTCGCGCCTCTTTTCCGGGATTTCCACTTCTATCCCTATTGCGGGGCAGTTATAACAAAAAAACAATCGGCTTGAAAATTGTAGAAAGAAATCCGTAAATTAACCTACAAGAAACTTTAAATTTTTTTTAAAACAAATAAGATTCCCTTTGCTAAGCAAAATCAAAGATTCATTGACGCTGAGCGCCATTGTGACCGTAATTTTAAAGTGTAATTAAAAAAAGCGTCCCTTGGGTTAAAAATTATTTCATATTTATAGAGATTAAGAAACAATGACACCAAAATTTCAAAACGCCACCCATTTCAAAAATTTCTGGGAAAAAGGAAACGGAAAAGAATTAATGGATTGGGCAGCCATTCAACCAGATTTTAAAACCTTTCAACATTACGCCCCACTCTACCATCAAATCGATCAATTGGGCGATAACGCGGTATTGGAAACCTATCTGAAACTTAACTATAAAGAAGCGAGTGCGATCATTCAACAATATTCTAAAAAAGCGATTTCTGAAAATGAGCCTGCACCAGAAAGTGTCAAAAAACTATTTCTTCAACTACAAGAAATCCCGCCTTGGTTTGATGAAAAAGTAGCCAATGATGGAGCAAGATTCTGTATGAGAACTGGGGCAAACGGTCTCATGATTCTGCGTGATTTCAGTTTAATGGGTGGCTACGATTTCGCCTACATTGGCAAACCACTCATTCTTACAGGAGCCTTAAAAAAAGGAGCGGTAAAACGGCTAAAAGATACCTTAGAATTCTGGGTGAATGTCACCAGGCAAGATGCTTTAAAAATTAATTCAGAAGCCTACCAGTTAATTATAAGAACCCGGTTAATGCATTCCTACGCCCGTTTGAAAATTAAAGAAAAGACAGAACATTGGGATGATCAGAACTGGGGCGAACCGATTAATCATTGGGATATGATTGCCACCTACACCGGTTTTTCTTTAGTCTTCATGCAAGGATTAAAAAAATTAGGAATAATTATTTCTGCCGAGGAAGAGACAGGCCTTTTTCACCTTTGGAAATATATTGGATATCTTTTAGGAATCCCCGCCCATTTTTTACCAGAAAACCGACAACAAGCGGTGGAACAATTTTATTGGTGGAGCACCATTCAGGCTGAAGGCGATGAAGATTCGGCCCAATTAGCAAAAGCCCTGCTGCAGGAGAATTTAGAAAACACCATCTATAAATATGCTTTTCAAAGACAAATGTTGAAAAATCTGCATCAAAGTATGAACTGGTTTTTATTGGATGAGGAAATTAATATGCGTCTTAAAATTCCAAAGCCTGTAAAACCATTTTCTGTTTTTCCAAAAATAGTAGTGAACAGTAATAAAATAACCCAAAAAATTTATTTGCGAAATACGTCCCAATATCAAAAACTAGTAGAAATGGGAAATGAGCAGCAGAAGAAAGTCTTGGCAGATTACATTGAACATACTCCGAAAGATTTTCATTATTAAAGATCAGGCTGATTGATCTGCTGAGTTTTGGCTAAAAACAAAAGAAGTGCTCAATCTATAAACGGGCTAAAGTATTTTCCTATTAATGTTTGAATGTATTTCAAAATAAAAATCTGGAACAAAAGAACGGTTCGCATATTCTGCGAACCGTTCTACATTATTTGTTAAAGGAAGATTATTTCACAATCATTTTTGTGACTGCAACTCCTTTTTCAGATTTCAATTGAATTAAATAAATTCCGGCTTTTAATCCGTTGATAGAAATAGTATCATCACCACTATCTTTCGATACTTTTACGGTTTTCACCAAAGTACCTGCTAGGTCATAAATAGCGAGCGTTCCATTTTTAGCGTGGGTATACCGAACTGTTGCCGATCCATTACTAACCGGATTTTGGGTTAATCGTAAAGAAACTGCATTTTTATTTCCAACGATTTCATCTGTTCCTAAAGCGGCTGCATTACCAAAGATTCTAAATCCGCCCGCTTCGATCGTAATCGGTGCCGTAGTGCTTGTGACAGAAAGTGAATTGTTGTCCATCAGATTTACCCAATTTCCGGTATAAGGAAAGTCAGGAACAATATTTTGAGCCGTCAGGGTAAAGTTGGCCAAGACCACAACATTTTTCAACGTGCTGGCAGTAGCTGCATTGCTGATATAGATTCTGGGCATTAAGTTTCCTGATTCAACGGTGAATGTTTTGGTATTGAAAACATCATTGGACAATCTTAACGCTAAAATTTTTGCCCAGACCTCATAAACAGATTTCCTGGACGTATCAACATCATAAGCGAGTCCAAAGGCAGAGGGTTTTTTATCCAACTTACAATCTCCTGGAATGGTATCATTTTCCGTATTTACGGTGCCATTTTCGCAGGTATAAATACTTTTATCAAAACCTAATTCTGCAAACTGCCAAATCATTTTCGGCCCTGGAACAGTTAAGAAAACAGCGCCATATGCTTTTTGTCGTTCCAGTGCAGTTGCCAGATTTTTCACATCATAAGCACCACTCGAAGTTCCAAAGGTGATGTTTTTGTACATCAATCGTTCTTCATCATGGCTTTCACCATAACTTACCGCTCTTCTGTCGGTAAAACCATGAGCACTATATTTGACTCTATTAAAGTTACTGTCTGTTGCGTAACCCATGGTATTCTGGTTGTACGGTGTGGTTTGTTTGTCCCACATCATCACTCCTTTTCCTTCTGCAATTTTATAGTTGGCCCACTGTGCTTCTTCTGCATCTGTTCCTAAATGTTCAAAAATAATATAAGAAGTGGGATCATAACTCCATTGTTTATCAGCATATGCTTTTAGAATATCCACACGATCCTGCTGATATCCATTGGTGCAGGAATCATTACCAGAGGTGCAATTCTGGGTAAAACCTTTGGTTAAATCCCAACGGAAACCATCGACTTTATATTCATTAATCCATTGCTCCAAAACTCTTTCTACATAATATTTAGTAGCCGAGGTTGAATGGTTGAAATCATTAAATACACTGTAAGAATGTTTTGCAACTTGATTAAAATAAGGGCTGTTCGCCGCAGGGTTACCGTAACCATCGCCATCTGGATCAATCATCCACATTCTAGCAAGCGGACTTCGGCCGGTGGCATGATTTAAAGCAATATCCAGAATAACAGCAATTCCGTTTTGATGGCATACATCGATAAATTCTTTGAATTTCTCCGGCGTTCCATAAGTTTTATCTAAAGCGTAGTGGAATCCTGTATTATAACCCCAAGAATTATTTCCATCAAATTCCATTACTGGCATAAGTTCTACCGCATTAATATTCAAAGATTTTAAATAAGAAATTTTATCAATCAGTGACTGCCATGTTTTTTCAGTGGTAAAATCTCTTACCAATAATTCGTAGACGATTAAGTTTTCTTTAGCGGGTTTAGTGAAATTGGTAACCGTCCAGTTATACGCTGGTTTAGCGGTTTGAATGACAGAAACATCAAAGCTTTGCCCCGCAGGATAAGCTGGTAGATTCGGGTAAACATTTCCATATTGGTTAATCCACGGATCATCATCTGGCGACAAAACTAAGGTTGAAAAAGGATCTGCAACTTTAACACCATCAGACATTCTATATTGGAAGGTGTAGACTTGCTGTGCCGTAAGTCCTGAGACTTCTAACCAATACAAATCTGGATTTGCAGTATCTCTTTTCATCAAAAAATTTCCATTGACCGACCAATTATTAAAACTACCGATCACGTGAACAAATTGCTTTAAGGGCGCGTAAATTGCCAAACCTACTTTGGTTGGATCAGCTGGATCATAGGAGATCCCTTGTCTCATGTACGCAGGAATAGCTGCGGTTTGTACAGGTATTGAAAGCGCAACGGTAAAACTTTTAGTCACTACCGTTCCGCCAACTGCATCTGTTGCAACCACTTCCATTGCAGCATCTTGCGTAACAGTATACGGGAAATTCAGCGCAGTAGAAGCAGCTGAACTGGTATAAACCGGTGTCCCATTTGCTTTTACGACAAAGTTTGCTGGTAATGATGAGGTTCCCGTAATATTTAAAACTGTTCCTGTAGAAACAATATTGGTGCTACCTTGTGTAGGGTTGGTTAAATTAAATTGGAATTTACCAACATTCAGTAAAATATCTTGAGACTTAACACTTCCACTCAGTGTTTTTACTAGAAATCCAATTTTTGCAAGAGGATTTGCACGGTTTCCGTAAAAAGATTTTACAGTGTTCATGGTATAGGTGTAGGTTCCCATGCCAGCAGAACTCGACACATAAGTCAATTTATTTACTGCATTTGATACTGTCCAGGTTCCATTTGTTGGCGAATCAGCACTTATCGCACTGGAATCAACCGACCAAGCCCAAAGATATAAAGCATGGCTAGTAGCGACCCCAAAACTATTTTCATTGACGGTAAAAGTTACCGTAATAGCTTCTGTTTCTTCAAAGGTTGTTGGATTTACAGCATAGGTAATCGTTTGCTGTGCAACTGCAAAAAACGGCAGTAGTAAAGCGAGAAAAAGGGTGTAAAAATATTTCATTTTAAATTATTTTAAGAACGTAAATTTAGTAAAAGTTCGTCAAAAAGCTTCAACTTATTTGTTTTAACTTTATTATAAAGTAGATTTAGCTTGCGAACGATCAGTTCTATTTAAAGGATTGTATTCAATTTGATTTTTACTTTCCGAAATGATATTTGCATTTTCCAGCACAAAATTCTTTCCAGCCAAAAGCTCGGTCAATAAGGTTCGCATTTGTTCTGCAGCAACCTCTGGAAGGTGTGATTTTTTTGCTGCTTCAATCACCTGCCGTTTTCCGTTTTGCTGAATTTTAGCCAAATCATCTTTACTGAAAAGATTGAAAAATTGTTCTTCGATGTTATAATATTTATAATCAGTTTCAGTCGAAAGGATTTGTGGCGCAGGAAAATTCAACAATTTTACTGTTTTATTCACCTCATCAAATTCCCACTTGAATTTTTCAAAATCGTAACCCACCAAAACTTTTGCCTGAACAATTACTAAAGCTTTCTTTTTTGAGGGAATAAAATTAAAAATTTTGGTGGTTTCTTCGTAATTATAAATTTCATTAAAGTGCCCTTCTGCAGAAACCACCTTGAAAACCTTTCGCATACTTTCAGCGATGGTATGGGAGCTTTCATGAATAACAGCTGGACCAGAACTCAATTTATTAGAGGCCAAAAAGGCAATAATTCCACCGAGAAATAAACCCAATACCAACATCAGTAGCGTCATCATCGAATTAATGGACTCACTTTGAGTCATCTGATAAAGAAAATAGGCCAGAAAAAGCAGAACCAAAATACCGACCGACCAGAAGATAATTTTATATTTTTTGAACTTCATTTTGTAATATTAGTACAAATGTAATATTTTCTCTATTATCAGTGGTTGTAGATAAATATCTATACTGCAATTCCAAGTAAATACTTAATTTGCAGCATTTAACAATGTAAATTATAAAAATATGAATGTAACAATGACTTCAAAAATGGTAGCAGAAATGCTCGGAACAATGGTATTGGTTCTTATGGGATGTGGCGCGGCAGTAATCGCTGGTGCAGACGGAACTACCGGAGTTGGACTTCTTGGTATCGCTTTCGCTTTCGGATTAAGCGTAGTAGCAATGGCTTATGCAATTGGACATATCTCTGGTTGTCACATAAATCCCGCAATTTCTGTCGCAATGTTTGCTGCAGGACGAATGAAAGCAAAAGAAGCGGGAATGTATGTTGTTTCTCAAATTGCAGGTGCAATTTTGGGAACTGCAATTTTATATTTAATATTTACAAACCAAGTAAATACACCAGTTTTGGGAGAATACGCTTTTGGATCTAATGGTTTTGGTGCAGGATATTTAGGAGAATACAATATGACTGCAGCAATTGTAGCAGAATTTGTATTTACTTTTATCTTTCTATTGGTTATTTTGGGATCTACTTCTACAAAAAATATTCATGGTGGTTTTGCAGGATTAGCGATTGGTTTAACTTTAGTGCTGATCCATATTGTGGGAATAAAAGTAACTGGTGTTTCTGTAAACCCAGCAAGAAGTATCGGACCAGCAATTTTCGCAGGTGGAGCAGCACTTTCTCAATTGTGGTTATTTTTAGTCGTACCGGTTTTAGGTGGTGTAGCAGCAGCAATTGTACACAACTTCTTAATTGAAAAACCACACGTAGGTTAATTAAATATAATCTAAACCGCTTCAGATTTGAGGCGGTTTATTTTTTCTCAAAAATTTTGGTGGTAAAATTAATTCTTCAAATTTGCCTTTCAATTCCAATTTTTTAAAATAAAGATTTCGAGCCATAATTTTCAACATCGCCTCTTTATCAAAAAATTGCCAGAACGAATCATCGTGCACTTTGGAAGGTATTCTGATTTCAGTAAAAGTGGTGATCCAAGAATCAGGATTGTGATAAAACTCGATAATGCCGCAATGTTTGGGAATGGTTTCAGCGTCGATCATTCCTTGTGGTAAAAGAAAACTAAACTGATTACAGGGATAATCACCACAAGAAATTTTATCATGTTTCAGAAATTTCTCTTTGGTTTTCTGATTTTCATATTGCTTTTTGAAATCATTTTTAAAGTCGGCTTTAGAAAATTTAATTTCCAGCTCATGACTAAATCCATCTTCACCAATAATTAAAATGTCGGCCTCCCAATCGGAATGAAAGTGATTCGTCAAAACCAAATCCCTTTCAAAATCGCAAAATTTCGAAATATAATTATAGGTTAACTCTTCAACTTTTAGCATAAAAATTATGAATTAAGAAACCAACAAACTGCAACCCCGAATATCGGAATGATCGATCCTTCCCAAAACCTGAAACGGATTCGACAAAACTCTTTTGTCATTCCGAGCCTCGCGAGGAATCTCCGGATTTACCAGCATCCGGCCCAAATCCTGCGTGGCAATAAAACTACAGGAATGCCGATTCGCCAAATCGATAATATTGATGGCACCATTTCTCCCATCTTCAACATAGGAAAAAGGATCTTCGGTATTTCTAATGAGAATGCGCATCCAGTTAGGACTTACGTAAATATTCTGACCCAAAGAATACGCTTGCGAAAGTAATTCGGTCATCGAATATTCAGAATAAATTTTGTCGGTTCGGAAACCTTGTTGAAATATATTTAAAAGTTCATCTTTGGTCATTTCGTCTTTTCTGCCTTTCATTCCACCAGTTTCTACGATGATGAGTTGCTCTGATGATTCGATGATATGGCGATTTTTTTCAGCAAAATCCAAAAAATCTAAAAGCGCAAAAGAAACCCCAAACAGAATCACTTTTTTATTTTCGGTTGAAAGTTGGGTTAACAATTCAAACAAATCTTGATGATTATACAGAAAATAACCATTTTCTGGTTTGGCAGATTTCGTCATTAGAAAATCAACCATATAAATTAACGACGAATGTTTTTTTTCGAGATAACTGGGCAATAAGCCAAGGAAAATATAATCTTCCGCATTTCCTATAAACTGTGCAAAGCTTTTCTGAATACTGTGTTGATACAATTTTTCATCGGCAATCCAATGTTTGGAGAGATTCAATTGCGTAGTTCCGGAACTTTCGAAAAATAATTCCGTTGATTTTGTCTGATCCAAAATTGTATGGTTTTTAAACATTTCAATCGGCAGAAAAGGAATTTTTTCTACAACTTGAATTTCGTTTGGATCGATGTTTAAATAATCAACAAACTTCCGATAAACCTCACTATTTTGATATTGATAGTTGAAGGTTTCCAGGCATTTCTGCTGGAAATCGGTTTCTGTTTTTATGTTAAATAGTTCGTTCATTTTTGATGAGGTAAAAGTCTCAAAAGAAAAGCGGGATTCAAAATTAAATTTAGAATTCCGCATAAAAATTTTAATTGCAGAAAAAACTTTTTCTAGTTCCCTCTGTATGTGGAATAACCGTAAGCAGAGAGCGTAATCGGAACGTGATAATGTTCGCTATCTTTCAATTGAAACACTACTTCAATCCAAGGATAAAAACTTTCCTCGTTAATCTTTTTAAAATAATCGCTCGTCATATACGTCAATTTATAAATTCCTAAGTTGGATTTATCGTTCGATAAAAAATCTGGAACACGACCATTTTTGTCCGTAACTTTATCTTCAACGAAAGACCAGACTTTGGTTTTTTCGTCGAATTTTTCAAGTTTAATAATAACCCCACGAGCAGGCATTCCCTTGGACACATCTAAAATGTGACTGGATAATTGATAGGTTACTTCTTTTTTCTGACCAAAAGATAAAGAAGAGATTAAAGCAAAAAAGAAAGCGAAAGTTAAATTTCTCATAAGAATTAATTGAGTAATTAAAGTTGATTGATAAAAAATAAGTCACCAACTGAGATGAACATTTTGTTAATTTTTTTTGTCAATAATAGTGCCGTTAAAAGTTACTTGGAATAACTTTTCAATTTAAATTCAGTTTGAAATTCCCCGTAAGTAAAGTAAGAAATCCAGTCGCCAAGGTTGATGTACTTGGCTTTTCCGTTTTCTAAATCCAAAACCATTGGCAAATGTCGATGGCCGTAAATAAAATAATCAATCTGCTCAGTTTTGAGTTTTTCCTTGGAGTAAATGATCAGAAACTCTTTGTCTTCACCCAAAAACGCTTTGTCTTCTTCACCGGAAATCATTTTATTTTTGGTCGAAAAATAGATGGCTATTTTCATGGCAATATCGGGGTGCAACCATTTAAAAGCCCATTGCGCAACAGGATTGGTAAACAGTTTTTTCATTCTTTTATAGCCTTTATCACCAGGACCCAAACCATCGCCGTGAGCAAGTAGAAAGTTCTTTCCATTGATTTCAAAATACTGTTTATCAAAATAAACCGTGCAGCCAATTTCGTCTTCGAAATAATTTTTCATCCACAGATCATGATTCCCAACGAACATGAATAATTCAACTCCGGAATCTTTTAACTCCGCCAGTTTTCCCAATACGCGAACGTATCCTTTTGGAATAACGTGATTCCATTCATGCCAGAAATCAAACAAATCGCCCATGAGAAATAAAACTTGGGCATCGGTTTTTATTTCATCGAGCCAAGTGATGAATTTTTCTTCCCGAACCTTACTTTCTTTGGGTGTAGGTGCTCCAAAATGCTGATCGGAAGCGAAATAGACTTTTTTGTTTTCTTCTAAAGTGATTTTCATATTCTTTTTGTGAATTACACGAATTTTTCGAATTACGTGAATTTACATATTTTCAAATTATTTAATCTCGGAATTAATTTTGATCTTCTGCGAACCATTCGCCGTAAGAGTTTTCAGTTTCGTGGAGTTTCAGGTAAGCCAATGAAACCGTTTCCGGAAGTTGGTTTTTAATTTTCTCTGCGATTTCGTAGAGCATATTTTCGCAGGTCGGCTGGTATTTACAAAAAATTACTTTGTGGCCTTTGTCTTCTAAATCTCGTCCGAGTATTTGATGTGGCGAAAGTTCATTAACCAAAACAGCATGATCCCAAAGGTCGATAATTTCTGATTTTACAATATTTTTAATATCGCCAAAATCGACGACCATTCCATTTTTCGGATGATCTAAATCATTGATCGGAGTTCCTTTTACAGTCACAAAAAGTTTGTAGGAATGCCCATGCATATTTTTGCATTTGCCGTCGTAGTTGTAAAGAACGTGGGCAGTTTCGAAAGTAAAAATTTTGGTAATGCGTATCATGGGGCAAAGATAAGGAAAGTTTAAACTTTTTTGAGATTGATTTTTGTTGTGAAATTATAATGCAGAATTATTTTAACGTAAACACGGAAAATTTTCTCTTCATTTTTTATAAAATTACGAGTGCAAAGTCACATTGCTTGCCAAAGGGTGATAAAGTTTTTTTTGAAATTCGAGGTCAGTAAGAGGCGGGACTTTGCGTGAGCGATTGAAGTGGAGATCCTTTTTTTGGTTGCGGCGGCGAAGCCGCCGCAACCAAAAAAAGATCGCAACGGAAAGCGCGGTCTTTCATTGGTGGGAAAGGCGGCTGCGAAAGACACGCCCAAAAAAAAATCCTCCCCAAAAAAATGGAGAGGACTTCCTAACAATTTATAAAATAGACTAGAGATTTTCAGATTGGAGTTCTGAGAATTTTCGCATTAAAAAGTCTACTATCTAATGGCTAAAACTCTAATATCTCAATCAATGAAACTGTTCCGCTTCGGTAGAACCAGCCAAGGCATTCGTAGAAGACGTTCCGTCGGTTACGACGGTTTGTACTTCATCAAAGTAGGAGGTTCCAACAAAGTTTTGGTGTTTCACTGCGCGGAAACCTTCTTTTTGTAAGGCGAATTCTCTTTCCTGTAATTCACTATATCCTGCCATTCCGCGTTTTTTGTAGGCCAAAGCCAACTCAAACATGGAGGTATTTAAAGCGTGGAAGCCAGCCAAAGTGATGAATTGGAATTTGTAACCCATCGCGGCTAATTCTTCGCGGAAGGTTTCCATTTCGGGAACTGATAATTTTGCAGCCCAATTAAACGATGGCGAACAGTTGTAAGCGAGCATTTTTCCGGGGAATTTCGCGTGGATTCCTTCGGCGAATTTGCGGGCGTAATCCAAATCCGGATTTGAAGTTTCCATCCAAATCAAATCGGCGTACGGCGCATAAGCCAAACCCCTGTCGATGCCCTGCTCTACTCCATTTTTCACTTCATAAAAACCTTCGTTTGTTCTTTTTCCAGTCACGAATTTATGATCTCTTGGGTCGATATCTGAGGTTAACAAATCGGCCGCATCGGCATCAGTTCTGGCGACCAAAAGTGTTGGAACGCCACAAACATCGGCTGCTAAACGTGCGGCAATTAATTTGTTGATGGCTTCCTGAGTCGGAACCAAGACTTTTCCACCCAAATGTCCGCATTTTTTAGCGGAAGACAATTGATCCTCGAAGTGAACTCCGGCGGCACCGGCTTCAATCATTTGTTTCATCAATTCGAATGCGTTTAAGTTTCCACCAAAACCGGCTTCTGCATCGGCAACAATCGGAACCAAATATTCTTTTCGGTTGGCTTCATCAACATTATTGACGGTTTGAATTTGATCCGCACGCAACAACGCATTATTGATTCTTTTCACCACGGAAGGCACTGAATTCGCCGGATACAAACTTTGATCAGGATACATTTCTCCACTTAAATTAGCATCGGCAGCGACTTGCCAACCTGAAAGATAGATTGCTTCTAAGCCGGCATCAACTTCCTGTACGGCTTGGTTTCCGGTCAATGCACCCAAACCTGCCACGAAATCCTGGGCGTTTAATTGCTTCCATAATTTTTCTGACATCAGTTTTGCGATGGTATAATCGAGTTTATAAGATCCTCGAAGTTTCAATACTTTTTCTGCGGAATAGGGTCTTGTAATTCCCTTCCATCTTGGGCTTTCTAACCATTCTTTTTCCAGTTGCTGGAGGTGTTCTTGCTTGTTCATATTTTGAGGTTTTAGATTGTGGATTTTAGATTATAGATTTTAGATTATAGGACATAATTTAACGCAATGGACGCAAAGATTTTTCAAATTATATTCTTCAAATATTACGTTCGCAAAGGCGTTTCACTCAGCAATGGATTTGATATTATTACTTTGTCATTTAATGAAAGTGAAAATTCACCATTCACTATTGACCATTCAACGTCCTTGGCTCTTTTTATTTTTTCCTTGGCTCTTTTCCCTGACTCTTAAATAAACTGATACGCTTTTAAAGTCAGAAATTCTGCAAAATTGTCATTGAGAATGAGGTCATCAAAGAGTTCGGTAGCCAACTGGAATTTTCCATTTTTAAAGCGTTCTTCGCCTACATAAATTTTTATTTTTTCCAATTCTTCTTCCTGCCACGTCAACACCATTTCGGGCATTAATGTTCTGTTGTCATCGAGTTTTGCTTCATTTTTAAGCCATTGCCAGATTTGAGTTCTAGAGATTTCTGCGGTGGCTGCATCCTCCATTAAGTTGTACAAAGCCGCAGCACCAACTCCCATTAACCACGATTCGAGGTAGAGAATTCCGACATTAATATTTTTTCGAACGCCATTTTCGGTGATGGTTCCTTTTGGAATTTCAAGAAGATTTTCTTCAGAAATATGATAGTCCTCAAATTTTTTATCAATTTGATTTGGAGTCGGCATCAATTCATCGAAGATTTTTTTGGCTACAGAAACCAGACCTGGATGAGCGACCCAAGTTCCATCGTGGCCATTTTTCACTTCGCGTTCTTTGTCGGCACGAACTTTTGCATAAGCAATTTCGTTTTCTACTTCGTTATTTTTTACGGGAATTTGAGCCGCCATTCCGCCCATTGCGTGAACATTTCTTTTGTGACACACCTGAATAACTCTTTTCGAATAGGCACTCATAAACGGCGTCGTCATGGTGACTTGATCGCGGTCTGGAACTAAAAACTCGGGTAGATTTCTGAATTTTTTGATGTAGGAAAAAATATAATCCCATCGTCCGCAATTAAGACCCGAACTGTGTTCTTTTAATTCAAATAAAATTTCATCGAGTTGAAAAGCAGCGGTAATGGTTTCGATCAGGACGGTTGCTTTAATGGTTCCTTGCGGAATTCCAACGTAATCCTGTGCGAATTTAAAAACCTCATTCCACCATTTTGCTTCTTGGTAATATTCTAATTTTGGTAAATAAAAATAAGGTCCGCTTCCGTTTTCAACTAACTTTTTAGCATTTCTGAAGAAAAAGATTCCAAAATCAATTAAAGAGGCAGAAGCTTTTTCACCATTCAATTCAATATTTTTTTCTTCTAGATGTAATCCTCGAGGACGAACTAAAAGCGTGGCTAAGTTTTCGCCCAATTCATATTTTTTACCTTTTTCATTTTCAAAACTGATGGTTTTGTTGATGGCGTCTGAGAGGTTTCTTTGCCCATCCAAGCAATTGACCCAAGTCGGCGAATTGCTATCCTCAAAATCTGCCATGAAAGTTGAAGATCCAGAATTTAAAGCATTGATAACCATTTTTCTTTCCACCGGTCCGGTAATTTCTACTCGGCGGTCGAGCAAATCTTGTGGCAAAGGGTTGCACACCCAATTTCCGTTTCTGATTTCTACTGTTTCCGGAGAGAATTTCGGGAGTTGACGGTGATCAAATTCCACTTGTTTCATGGTTCTGGATTGAAGAAGTGCGATTCTATCCTGATTAAATCGTGCATGAAGTTCGGTTAAAAAAGTCACTAAATCTGGAATAAAAATATCGCTGTATTGCTCTTGCGGAAGAATTTGAAATTGAATTGCCGTTTCCATATGCTATAACCTTTAATGATTTGGTATTGCAAACATAAACAAAAAACTTTCACTACCAGCGAACGTTCGCAAATTTATTTTAAATATTATTATGCGAACAATCGCTTATTTTTATTTACCTTTGTATTCATCGGATTTCACGATTTATTTAGAAATAGTATAAATTAATTTTTTATTAATGGCAAGCGACAGTGATTTTATAAAAACCATTTTTGGATTGAAAATGAAGCAGTTTCGGCAAAAGAAAAGTTTCTCTCTGCAGGATTTGGCGACGATTACCGGTGTTTCAAAATCTTATTTGAATGAAATTGAAAATGGTAAAAAGTATCCGAAACATGATAAAATCGCTCAACTTGCAACGGCTTTAAATTGTTCTTATGATGATTTGGTTTCCACCAAACTTGACAAAAGTTTAGCGCCCATTACCGAGATTTTACAGTCTGATTTTTTTAAAGAAATCCCACTTGATCTTTTTGGCATTAACAAGAATAATCTGATCAGCATTATCAGTGAGGCACCGAAAAAGGTGACCGCTTTTATCAATACTTTGATTGAAATTTCGAAGAATTATAACCTGAGCAAAGAGCGGTTTTATTTTGCGGTGATCCGAAGTTTTCAGGAATTGCATGATAATTACTTTCCCGAAATCGAAGAGAAAGCAAAGCGTTATATCGAAGAAAATAAGCTGTCTGAAAAACCTCATTCCGCGGAATTCCAGAAGATATTAGAAAATCAATTTCAGTATAAAATTCGGTCTTTGGATTTGGAACAATACGGTGCGTCCGGAAAATTACGCTCGCTATTTATTCCAGAAAAGAAACTGCTTTTATTAAATGAACTTTTAGATGAAGATCAAAAAACCTTTATCCTCGCGAAAGAAATTGCATTTACAAATTTAAATCTTAATCCTCGTCCGAACACCTATTCTTGGTTAGATTTTACAAGTTTTGAGGAACTTTTAAATAATTATTATGCGGCCTATTTTGCCGGATCGTTGTTGATTCGGAAGGAAACTTTAACACAAAGGCTGAGTGATTTTTTCCAAAATGACCAGTGGAATCCTATCCTTTTTGAAAATTTAATTGAAGAATTTACCAATTCACCGGAAACATTTTATTACCGATTGACCAATATTTTACCACAAGAATTGGGAATTAAAGATTTGTTTTATCTTTGTTTTACGAAGAAAAAACATTCAGATAAAATTCAGATTTTAAAGGAATTACACCTTAATCAACAACAAGCTCCGCACGCAAATTCAACGAGTGAACATTATTGCCGACGTTGGATTGCGGTGAAAAACTTAAGCAATCTAAAGGAAAATGAAAAGCTCACCGAAGCGCAAATTTCTCATTATAAAGATACTGGATTAACCTATTTGGTCATTTCTACCTCGCAGAAAAATCCATTTTCTGATGGAACCAACCGTAGTTATTGCATCGGAATTCTATTAAATTCAACTGCAATAAAGAAAATTAAATTCGCGAAAAGCGACCAAATTAAAACGGTTTCTGTTGGCGTAACGTGTGAGTTTTGCAGTATTGCTGACTGTGAAGTTCGACAAGCACCACCTTCGCGACTTGAAAAACAGATCTTTAATGAGAATATGAAGCGTTCAATTCAGATTATACGGAAGGAAGTGCTTTAGAATTTAGAGTCATTTTTTTAGCATAAAGTCACAAAAGATTGCGGGAGAACTATTTTTTTGTTCACAAAGGAAAATTTACAGATTTTTAAATTAATAGTACTACGGTCTTTCATTTGTAATTTTTAGCAACAAAGACTTTTATGTCTTTGTTGTTTTACGAAAACTAATGTGTAACTTTCACTAAACAAATGCAATATGTTTTTGGTGGATTTACTTTTCCCGAATCGCTGTTTAGAATGCAACCGAATTATACAGGCGGATGAAGTGGTTTGTGAGCTGTGTTTTAATCAGATTCATTTTACGCATCACCATTATTCAGAAAGCAATCTTTTAAGCGAAAAATGCCGATTGCTTTTTCCACTCCAGTATGCTTTTGCTTTGATGCAGTTTGAAGAAGAAAGTACCAGTCAAAAGATTATTCACCAACTAAAATACGGAAGTCGGGAAAAAATCGGGAAAATTATAGCGAAGTGGACTTTGGAAAAAATAGATTTCAACTCCTTACATATCGACCTTTTGGTGACTGTTCCGCTTCATCCTAAAAAAGAGAAAGAACGGGGTTATAATCAACTGCATCTTTTTGCAGATTCGCTTTCAAAAGAACTTAAAATCCCAAGCGACCACACTTTAATCAAAAGAAATTTCTACAAAAAAGCCCAGGCAAAAAAAAGCAGAGCGCAACGGATTTTTAACGAAAATTTATTCTCCATCACCAATGAAATTACAAATCAGCACATTCTATTGATTGATGATGTTTTCACCACCGGCAACACCATGAACGCCGTTGCTTGGGAAATTTTAAAATCGGGAAACAACCAAGTGAGTGTTTTGGTCATGGCGATGGATTAATTTTTAGATGTTAAATGTTAGATGTTAATAATTTCTACAAAAAAAATATCCCTCTGAAAAGAAGGATATTTTTGTATTTTAAAATTGTCGCTATCTCTGCAATTTTTCGCCGTAGGACAAATCACCGGCATCGCCTAAACCTGGTGTGATGTAGCCTTTTGAAGTGAGTTTCTCATCGATAACGCCGACCCAGATTTTTGCTTCTGGATATGCTTTTTGAATGGTGTCTACACCTTGTTGCGAAGCAATCGCTGCGACAATATGAAGTTGTGTAGGTTTTCCGTGATTGAGTAAATCTTTGATGGCTTCTATTAAACTTGCACCAGTTGCCAACATTGGATCCGCCACGATTAAAGGTCTTCCATCGATGCTTGGACATGTCAAATATTCCTGTTTGATGGAGAAATAATCGTTGGCATCATGCTTTCGGTAGGCAGCGACGAAACCACAATCCGCTTTGTCGAGATAATTTAAAATCCCTTGAAACAAAGGAACTCCCGCTCTTAGAATCGTCGTAATTACAGGTTGTATTGCAACTTCTTTCACTTTAATTTGATCTAAAGGCGTGGTGATTTCAATTTCTTCAGTTTCAAAACCTTTGCTGATTTCAAAGGCGGCAATTTCGCCGATACGTTCCATATTTCGGCGGAATCTTAATCGGTCAGTTTGAATCTCTACATTTCGTAGTTCATTAATCCAAGTGTTAACTAAAGAGAATTGGTTGGAAAGAATTGTAATCATAATATTGATGTGATGATTTTAGATGTGATGATGCGACGATATTAAATATCTGTAACTTATTTATTAATTTTCGAAGGAGTGATGATTTTTGACAAAAGCTTCTGAATACGCAACAATGAGATTTTCAAATTTTAATTAAAAGGATAACTTGATGATTTTTCACACCGCAAAAGCCTATACTCAGTCTTCTTAGCTACCTTATGCGCAATTTTTAATTGACGAATAAATCCGCTCTGCTTTCCGCACTTTGAGACTCAAAAAAATTTGGGCCTATAGAAGTTCCAGATTTCAATAATTGATTTGCAATTACAAATTTTCTTTTACGCTCCAAAATTTCTTTTCTCTTTTCCATTTGTCTTCGTTTAATAATTAAATCAGCAAATTAACAAATCGACCCCTCATCAAATCAACTTATTTTTGTCTAAAATAAATTTCAATAGGAACTCCGGTAAATCCGAAATGCTTTCGAAGTTGGTTTTCCGTAAATCTCTTGTATGCTTCTTTCACATATTGCGGTAAATTACAGAAGAATACAAACTGTGGACTTGGCGTTGGCAATTGTACACAATATTTTATTTTAACATATTTCCCTTTCAAGGCTGGCGGTGGCGTCTGCTCAAAAACAGGCAGCATAATCTCATTCAACTTAGAAGTTTTAATTTTCTTCGCTCTGTTTTGGTATACCTCCATGGCAACTTCTACGGTTTTCAGAATTCTCTGTTTTGTTAAAGCCGATATGAATAGAATTGGAATATCGGTAAACTGACCAATTTTTTCTTTAATTCTCGCTTCAAAATCACGGGTTGTATTGGTTTCTTTCTCAACCAAATCCCACTTGTTCACCACGATTACAATTCCTTTTCTGTTTTTCTGAGCCAGTCCGAAAATATTCATATCCTGAGATTCCCATCCTAACGTAGCATCAACCATGATAATCACAATATCAGAGTACTCAATAGAACGAACAGATCGCATAACCGAATAAAATTCTAAATCTTCTTTTACTTTGGCTTTACGACGCATTCCTGCGGTATCAACTAAAACAAACTCGTGACCGAATTTATTGTATAAAGTTTGAATTGAATCGCGGGTTGTGCCAGCAACATCGGTTACAATATTTTGTTCCTTGTCTAAAAGAGCGTTGGTTAAAGTAGATTTTCCTACGTTTGGTCTTCCTGCAATAGTGATTTTTGGTAAACCTTCGAAAGGATCTTTGTACTCGGTTGTGGGGAAATCCTTAACGATATCATCGAGCAACTCTCCGGTTCCGGAACCTGTTGCAGAAGACATGGTGTAATATTTTGGAATTCCTAACTGGTAGAATTCAGTTGCAGCCAATTCTTCTTTTGCAGAATCTGCTTTGTTAACTACGATGTACACTGGCTTATTCGAACGACGTAACATTTCGTGAATTTCAATATCGGTATCTGTTAAACCCTCAGCAACATTAAGCATAAAGATGATTGACGTGGCTTCGTCAACGGCTAGTTCAACCTGTTTGATAATTTCTCCTTGAAATGCATCTTCTGTATCAACCTCATAACCCCCAGTATCTATGACGGTAAATTCAACTCCATTCCAATCAGATTTTCCGTAGTGACGGTCCCTGGTAACTCCGGCGGTTGAATCTACGATGGCTTCTCTTCTTTCGAGAAAACGGTTAAAAAGGGTGGATTTCCCAACATTGGGACGTCCTACTATGGCGACAATATTCGACATAAAATTTTATTTAATAATGATATTATTAATGGGTTACTCGAACTTTTCGAGCACAAAAATTTTTTGCAAAGATAGTTTATTTTCCTCTTTGATTATTCATCCTAATATTTGTAACTTTCCAGTTGGTTTAATCACTTATTATAGTACATTAAATTAAGCCCATTTAAAAACTAACAATCAAAATCTAAAATTATGGTTTCATTAATTATCCTGGCAGTAATTGCCGTCTTATTTTTTTACGGAATTTCAATCTACAATCGCTTGGTAAAATTACGAACGATGGTACAGGAAGCATGGAGCAGCATCGATGTAATGTTGAAAAAAAGACACGACTTAATTCCAAATTTAGTAGAAACAGTAAAAGGGTATGCAACTCACGAGCGAGAAACTTTTGAAAGCGTGACCAGAGCTAGAGCTGCCGCCATGAATGCAGATGGTATTCAGGAAAAAGAAGCAGCAGAAAAAAATCTGAATCAAGCAATGATGAATCTAAATGCTGTTGCCGAGCAATATCCTGATTTAAAAGCCAATACCAATTTCCTACAACTGCAGGGAGAGCTTTCAGCGCTGGAAGGCGATATTGAAAAATCGAGAAGGTACTATAATGGCACCGTTCGCGAAAATAATATTTTGGTGGAAACATTCCCCAGCAATATCCTTGCAAACATGTTCAAATTTACTAAATCTGCATTTTTCGAATTGGATAACATCGCTGAGCGAGCGGTTCCGAGTATAAAATTCTAACCGAATGAAACGGCTGTTGATAGGGTTTTTCCTGCTGGTTTTCAGTATTGGATTTACACAGGATGTGAATTCTAGCGGTTCTGAAATGCCCAATTATGAACATATTTTATCTTTCCATTCAGATATCGTCATTTCGAAAGATGCTGAAACGACGATTACCGAAAAAATCAAGGTGTATGCAGAAGGCTTGAATATCAAAAGAGGAATTTTTCGCTCACTTCCTCTGTGGCGGAATGTTAATGGAAAGAAAATAAGAATTAAGTACGAGGTAATTTCGGTGCTGAAAAATGGCGCTAAAGAAGAATATCATACCGAAAACACCAATGCTGATTACGCCATTTATTTCGGGAGTAAGGATCTTATTCTTAATCCTGGTGTTTATGAATATGAACTGACTTATAAAACATCTGATCAAATTGGATTTTTTAAAGATTATGATGAATTTTACTGGAATGTCAACGGAACCTTATGGAATTTTCCGGTCGATCAGATTTCAGCGAAAGTAACCTTACCCGAAAACGCAGAAATCACGCAGAAATCTTGCTATACCGGCAGTTACGGCGCAAACACCTCCAATTGTACCGGTACGGCCTTGTCTAAAAACACGATTGAATGGGCTGCAAAAAATTTAGGGTCTAATGAAGGACTAACCATCGCTGTTGGTTTTAAAAAAGGAATTTTCACTCCGCCACCGCCACCGGGACTCTTAGAAAAATACGGAATTTTGGCGGTATTAATCACCGCAATTCTCGGTTTGTTCGGTTATTTTTATTCTAGTTGGCAGAAATACGGGATTGATCCACAAAAACCAGTGGTTTATCCGCAGTTTAATTCACCGAAGGATTTATCACCGGCTTCTTTGGGGTATTTAGACAATGAGTATTATTCTGAAAAGATGATTACCGCAGCGATTGTCAGTTTGGCTGTTAAAGGTTTTATTAAAATCATTGAAGATGACAAACGAATTTTAGGAATTTTCGGTGGTAAAGAATATACTTTAGAAAAAATCAAAGAGCAAGATCAAACTTTGCCCAAAGAAGAAATTAACCTGATGAATAAATTGTTTTCAAACCAATCAACCACGGTTTCTTTTGATGGAAAATACAATTCAAAAATTGAATATGCAGTTAATGATTTCAAGGCAAGTTTAAGATTTCAGCACGATGGTTTCTTGAAAAAGGGAAATAATTCCACCAAACTCATTCTTCCAATTTTAATTATTTTATTGCTTTATATCGGTGGATTGTATTTAAGTTATCAACTTTCCTATAACGAAACCTACTTTGGAATTGGGATCGGTCTGTTTATCGTCCTTACCGTAACGTCAATTATCTTTTCTTTGGCATTTGCGAGGTACAAGTGGATCAGATGGTTATATGGCCTTTTTGCGATAGGATTAATCATACTTTTTATTGCCATAGCCACTTTAGACAACCCTATACAAGAGAATCTTAATTTCTATGCCTGTTTTAGTTTTTTGATTTTATCCTCCATCGGGATGGTTCTTTACCAATATCTTATCAAACAACCAACGCCAGAAAAACTAGAAACCCAATCACTTATTGAAGGGTTTAGAATGTATTTAGGAACCGCAGAAGAAAAAACTTTGCAATTTCACAATCCACCCAAAATGACTCCACAGGTTTTTGAGGCCATGTTGCCGTATGCCATGGTTTTAGGCGTTGATAAAATTTGGGGAGAAAAATTTCAAAGCATGTTGAAAGCCTCTTCGCTGGCAAACCAACAGTACCATTCTAACTGGTATGTAGGCGGTTCGATGATGAACATGAATTTCGCCAATACCTTAACCTCATCACTCTCACAATCCATTGCGAGTTCATCAACCCAGCCTTCCAGTTCCGGAAGTGGCTCTGGTGGTGGCGGATTCTCCGGCGGCGGCGGCGGCGGTGGCGGTGGCGGTGGCTGGTAAACCTAAAAACGTTCTGAAAAATTTCAGAACGTTTTTTATTTTCAAGCTTAAAGCTTCATTCAAAGAGTAAAAATACATTATACTTTTCCCCGCGTAAATAAATTAACCACTGCCAACAAAACAATTGCACCAAGGGTTCCGGTTAAGATTTCACCGACTACGCCATCGCCAAGTCTGCCTCCTAATAACCAATATCCGATAGCACCACCTACGATACCAACGATAATATTTCCGATTAATCCAAGACTTCCGCCTTTAAAGATTTGTGCACCTAACCAACCTGCTATTGCACCGATAATTAATGTCCATAAAATTCCCATAATGTTAAAATTTTAATGTTAATAAATAGTTTACATTAATTTTCAGAACCAAATTTATGCCGAAATTATTTATTTAGAAATTTTATTACAAAGGTATAAGTAACTTTTTAAGGAGTCGTAGCGTTGTTTTCTTAAAAAAAATCTAACCATTGGCTATTCTTATCGATCATGTTTCCGCCAAATTCGTCACCATTTAAACTTAAGAAATTTCCGTATATTTGCCCTCGAAAATTTAAATACATTAAATAATAACGCACTCAATACGGAGTGCCAAAGACGATCAAATTTTATGAATGCTCCACAAGCAATTATTGAAAAAATTCAATTAAGTGATGGTAGAGAAATCACCATCGAAACAGGAAAATTAGCGAAACAAGCTAATGGTGCTGTAGTAGTAAGAATGGGCGGAACAATGCTTTTAGCAACAGTTGTAGCCAGTAAAGATGCCAAACCAGGTGTTGACTTTCTACCATTAACAGTAGATTACAGAGAGAAATTTTATTCCGCAGGAAAAATTCCGGGAAATTTTTTCAGAAGAGAGGCGAGGCCCTCTGACGAAGAAATTTTAACAATGAGATTGGTTGACCGTGTTTTGCGTCCACTTTTCCCATCCGACTTCCATGCAGAAGTTCAGGTGATGATTTCCCTGATTTCTTATGATAAAGAGTGTATGCCAGAATCTTTGGCAGGATTAGCCGCTTCGGCAGCTATCGCAATTACCGATATTCCTTTCAACGGACCAATGTCTGAAGTTACTGTTGCCAGAATCGACGGTCAATTAGTAGTTAACCCAAGTATGGAAAATCTAGCAAAAGCTGATTTGAATATTATGGTTGGTGCAACAAAAGATTCTATCGTAATGGTAGAAGGTGAAATGGAAGAAATTTCTGAACAGGAAATGATCGAAGCCATTAAATTTGCACACGAAGAAATTAAAGTTCAGGTAGCAGCTCAAGAAAGATTAGCCGAGAGAGTTGGTAAATCTCTTCCAAAAAGAGAATATTCTCACGAAGATCACAACGAAGAAATTCGCGAAAAAGTTTGGGCAGCGACTTATGATAAAGTTTACGAAGTAGCAAAAACTGCTTCTGCGAAAGAAGAAAGACATGAAAACTTCCAAGCTGTTTTAGAGGAGTTTTTAACTCAGTATTCTGAGGAAGAATTAGAAACAGTAACTCCATACGCAAAAATCTATTTCCACGATGTAGAAAAAGAAGCAATGCGTCAGATGATTTTGAACGAAAAAATCCGTTTGGATGGAAGAACTCCAGAAACGATTCGTCCAATCTGGTCAGAAGTTGACTATTTACCAGGAGCTCACGGTTCTGCCATCTTTACAAGAGGAGAAACTCAGTCTTTGACTGCAGTAACTTTAGGATCTGTAAAAGATGCAAACATGGTGGACACGGTGGCCATCAACTACGATCAAAAATTCTTCTTACATTATAACTTCCCACCGTTCTCAACGGGTGAAGCAAGACCTTTAAGAGGAACTTCAAGAAGAGAAGTAGGTCATGGAAATTTGGCGCAAAGAGCTTTAGAGAAAATGATCCCTACCGAAAATCCTTACACCATCCGTATCGTTTCTGATATTTTAGAATCCAACGGTTCGTCGTCAATGGCGACGGTTTGTGCGGGAACTTTAGCCTTAATGGATGCTGGTGTACAAATTTCAAAACCAGTTTCCGGGATTGCAATGGGCTTGGTAACTGATCCAAAATCAGGTAAATTCACCGTACTTTCTGACATCTTAGGAGACGAAGATCACTTAGGAGACATGGACTTCAAAGTAACGGGAACCGCAGACGGAATCACCGCGTGTCAAATGGACATTAAAGTAACTGGCCTTTCCATGGACATTATGGAAAAAGCATTAATCCAGGCGAAAGACGGAAGATTGCATATCCTTAATGAATTGTTGAAAACCCTTGACGCACCAAGACCGGATGTAAAACCACACGCACCGAAAATGGAAGTATTGGAAATCTCCAAAGACTTCATCGGAGCGATCATCGGACCTGGAGGAAAAATTATTCAGCAAATGCAGAAAGATTTCGAAACGGTTATCGCGATTGAAGAAATTGGCGAGATCGGAAGAATCGAAATTTCCGGGGTGAACAGACAAAATATCGACGCAACCATTGCAGCAATTAACGAAATTTGTTTCGTGCCTGTAGTTGGAAGTGTGTACAACGGTAAAGTTGTGAAAGTAATGGATTTCGGCGCATTCGTAGCAATTGCAAAAGGAACCGAAGGTTTGCTTCACATCTCAGAAATCGAATGGGCACGTTTGGATAAAGTGCCTTACAACGAAGGCGATATGGTAGAAGTGAAATTCATGGGATTTGATGACCGTAAGAAAATGAAACTTTCGAGAAAAGTTTTGTTGGACCGACCGGCTCGTGAAGAAAGACCACAGGGAGATCGTCCACAAGGTGACCGACCACAGTACAATAACGACCGACCGAGAGGAGACCGTCCGCAAGGCGACAGACCTCAGCGAAGAGATGACCGACCGGAAAACAACGGCCCACGCCAAGAAGATAATCAGAACTAAAAAGAACTGAGCTTAAATAGAAACTCCCAAAGAAATTTGGGAGTTTTTTTGTGGGAAAACATTTTATAAATAAGTATATTTAAAAATCATTTTGCAAAATGAAAAAATCTAATCATTTAATACTCAAATTTTAGATAGTTTTTTATTATTCAAAATATGTACTTGTATTTATTTCATTTTTTAATTATTAAAATATCAAGAAAAAATTCTACTTTTGAAGCGTATTTAAAATGAAAACCTTGCACACTCTCCTTTCGCAACCCATTTTTCACTCCACCAAAAAATGCCTAAAATTTTTCGGAGAAAGGATTTCAATATCGGTGTTGTAGGTTTCTTTGAAATTGGTGTATGCTTCTGCATTTTCGTTCCGTTTGAAACACGGAGACTTTGCCGATGGTTTCTTCGACTAAAACTATTTCCGCTTGAGAAGCGGATTTCCAGAAAATAAAAGGCTGTTTTTTAATCAGAAAGTATTTTTTAAAAAGTCGACTTTTGCGAGAATTTATTTGAACGAAATCGATTAAAATACTTCATTCGAAAAGGGTTATACACCATTTATAATAATTTGCAAAATATTTACATTTCCCCCTAGTTTCAAAAATAATAGTTTCAATTTTTCGTTAATTATGGGGAGTGTTGCAAAATTTATCTATTTTTACTTTAAGTCATTGAGATTGGTTAGGCGATAAAAAACACCTACTTCATGAATATACTTTAAAATAAACACAAATTTAAATGATGAAAAAATTGAATACCGTATTTTTAGTTGCAATCACTGTATTTTTATCGGGAAATATGGTGGCTCAAAATGCTTTGTACCCCCAACTTTGGTTCGATAAAAATGATGCCATTAAAAAATTAGAATTGGGGAAGACCACCATTACTGGTGAAGCATTTACCCGTGAAAATTCTGGCGTTGCTGCCGCAAAATACAAACCTAAAAAGGGAACAAAAGTCTTGCTTTTTCCCGTGACGGATTACGTTTCGCGCTATCATGATATGAAGAAAGCGAACCCCGATTTTGCCATTGTGATGACGGAAGAAGCATTTAGCTATCGACTAGAAGCACTTACGGATGAAAATGGAAATTTCACTTTTAAGCAAATGAAGCCGGGGAGGTATTTAATTATGTGTAACATTCAATTTGTGGGCACCGCTTCAGCCTTGAAAGAAGTTGGTAGAACGCATTACGCAAATGGGTACGGATACATGGGATCTACGCCAATTTACGAATCGTACATGTATAATTATAACGGTGATCATTTTCTGTCGAAGTTCGTAGATGTGAAGGAAGAGGACAAAATTGTGGAAGCCAATTTAAAACCAAAATTATTTGGAGGTTTTATAGAATCTGGCTCAAAATTGGCCTTGATCGGTTTAGACCGTTGTGGCCGTATCAACAATCAGATGTTTGGAAAATGTACGGAATACTACCCAAATGGCAAGCCTAGAATTGTTGGAAAATGGAGAGGAGGTGCGCAAGATGGACCAACGATAGAATATTATGATACAGGTGAAGTGTATTGGAAAGGCACCTTTAAAAACGGCAAAGTGCACGGAACGACCACGTATTATAATAAAGATGGAAGCGTGTCTAAAACAAAAAAATTCATCAAAGGAATTGAAGCAGATTAAGACCTGGAAACTCCTAAAACCATTCCGATAAAAATAGTTTTCAGCGACCAATTACCACTGGAAAACTTCGGTTTTAAAAAGGGGTTTAGAAAGAGAAACCACCTCGCGATGAGGTGGTTTTGTTTTATCTAAAGTTGTTCAAATCTGGCTTGGAAGAACCGCAGATATTTGGGTTCGTAAATCATTTTTAAACCTTTTATTTGGTTTCTGCGTTCATAAACCCTGGCAATTGATTCTGCAATGACATCCATGTGTGCTTGCGTGTAAACGCGACGCGGAATGGTAAAACGAACCAACTCCAGTTTCGGATGATAATTTTCTCCTTTCGCATTTCTTCCAGCGGAAACAATTCCGCGTTCCATGGTTCTGATGCCGGCATCCAAATAGATTTCTGCAGCTAAGGCTTGTGCGGGAAAATCGTCTTGGGAAACGTGTGGTAAAAATTGTTTGGCATCAACAAAAATACCGTGCCCCCCAATTGGAGTAACAATCGGAATGCCGAACTCTCTCATTTTGTCGCCCAAATAAAATACCTGACCGATTCTGGCTTTCATGTGTTCCTCTTGTACGCTTTCATAAATACCGATGGACATGGCCTCCATATCGCGGCCTGCTAAACCGCCGTAGGTGTGCAAACCTTCATAAACAACGACCAAATTTCGGGCTTCCTCAAAAATATCAAAATCATTTAATGCCAAGAATCCACCAATATTTACAAGAGCATCTTTTTTCCCACTAAAGGTTGCACCATCGGTATAACTGCAAATTTCTTTTACAATTTCAGCGATGGTTTTCAAGCGGTATCCTTCTTCTTTTTGTTGGATGAAATAAGCATTTTCTGCAATTCTCGTCATATCGAGCATCACTTTTATTCCTTTTTCCTGTGTGTATTTTCGAACTGCTTTTAGATTTTCCATACTCACCGGTTGTCCACCCGCTAAATTCACCGTGACGGCAACGCAGATATACGCGATTTTTTCAGTGCCATATTGCTGCACTAATTTTTCGACTTTGTTTAAGTCTATATTTCCTTTAAAGGGAAAATCTGAGCCAGAATCGTGGGCTTCATCAATAATCACATCATGAAAAACACCGCCTGCCAATTCCTGATGTAGCCTGGTCGTGGTGAAGTACATATTTCCTGGGACAATATCGCCAGGCTTTATCATAATTTGCGAAAGAATATTTTCAGCGCCCCGTCCTTGGTGCGTTGGCACTAAATATTGATAGCCATAAACCTCTTTCACTGCTTCTTCTAAATGGTAATAGTTTTTGCTCCCGGCATAGGCTTCATCACCAAGCATCATCCCACTCCACTGCTGGTCGCTCATGGCATTGGTTCCGCTATCGGTGAGTAAATCGATATATACGTCTTCAGATTTTAGTAAAAAAGTATTGTAGCCAGCTTCTTCCAATGCTTTTCTACGTTGCTCGGCAGTGGTCATTTTTAAGAGTTCCACCATTTTTATTTTATAGGGTTCTGCCCAACTATTTCGTTTTGGTAACATAAATTTATTTTAATATTGGTATAGGAGAAATTTTGGACTTTCTTAAAAAATCCAGAAAAACACGAAGTGAAAAGATCGAAAAGTTAGGTGGGTTTGCGCAGGAATTTTTTGAATAGAATCAATGAGAACAAATCCAAAAAGCGTTCGGATAATTTTAGAAAATTTAATTGTGCGATTCCCATTCTTTTGTTCAAGTAAACAAATATAGGCAATGCTACGAAACCAAAAAGCTGACATGAATCATAATTTGGCTAAATTTTTGCAAATTAAATTTTAACAAAAAATAAACAATATGAAACGATCACTTTTAAGAAGACTTTTAGTCTACGCAGCGCCAATTGCACTTGGCTATTTGATGAAAAAATTGCAGTCTAAAAAACGAAACGCCATCTCTTCGAGATAACCAAAAACCTAATAAACCTCCCATTGAATGAGAGGTTTATTGGGTAATATTCCTATTTGCGTTGGTATTTATAGCTCAGAAATACCTGCTGCCTTAAATTCTCGGAGTAGATTTTCAAATACTTTTTCAACAGGCAAAATTTCATTGATTAATGCAGAAACTTGCCCAATTTCAAGTTCGCCTTCTTCCAAATCGCCTTCGAACATACCTCTTTTTGCACGCGCTCTGCCCAGGGTTTCTTGTAACGCTTGTGCATTTCTACCTTGTTCGTAGAGCTTTTCTAAATCATGAAAGAATCTGTTTTTCACCAATCGAACGGGTGCTAATTCTTTTAAGGTTAGGTGGGTGTCGCCTTCATTTAAGGAGATGATTTTATTTTTCCAGTTTTCGTGCGCACTGGCTTCTGTGGTTGCTGCAAAACGAGAACCGATCTGCACGCCGTCTGCACCTAGAATCATGGCTGCTTTCATTTGCGAGCCTAGTGCAATTCCGCCGGCTGCGATCAGTGGTTTGCTGATGTGCTTTTTCACGTTGGGAATCAAACAAAAGGTGGTGGTTTCATCACGGCCGTTATGGCCGCCTGCTTCGAATCCTTCTGCAACGATGGCATCAACGCCAGCTGCTTCGCATTTCATTGCAAATTTGGTGGATGAAACTACGTGAGCAACTTTTAGTCCTTCTTTCTGCAAGGTTTCGGTGTAGGTTTTGGGGTTGCCCGCCGAGGTAAAAATAACTTTCACACCTTCTTCTAAGATGATCTGAATCACCTCATTTAAATTGGGATAAAGCATGGGAACATTTACGCCAAAAGGTTTTTTGGTGGCAGCTTTGCATTTCCGGATGTTTTCTCGTAAAATATCAGGGTACATGCTTCCGGCTCCGATGAGTCCCAAACCGCCGTTATTAGAAACCGCAGATGCCAATCGCCAACCGGAATGCCAAATCATTCCTCCCTGAATGATGGGATATTTTATTTGAAAAAGCTGGGTGATTTTGTTTTGATTTTCATTCATTTCTTTCATCTTTTTGGCCACGCCAAAATCTAAAAAATTACTCATGGGGTAAATTTAATTAAATCGGTGAAGAGGAAAAAATTTTAAGGCTAAATTTAAATATTGTCGGGGGAGAAGGGAAAGGACAAAATTTTCCATAATCCTATCGTTTTTAGGTTATTTTAAAATTTATAACAATAATGTATCAAGATATTTAGATAATTTTTCTTAAAAAAAACTGAGCCAAAATGAATTTATTGATTTCTTAAGCAAGTGAAAAAAAAACCATTAACTTAACTTCGAAATCTTTAGGATTGCTTCGTTGTTCCTCCTGGCAATGATCTGTGTTGAACTTATAATTCTTCCTTTCAATAGAAGCAAAAAAAAATCTCCGCTGAGGCAGAGATTTCATTTATCTAATTGTCGACGGTTTTTCGCCAGTCGGTTTTAAATGTGCAGTTTTTGTAGCGGTCGTTGATGGAGATAAATACATTTGGTAATTTTTCTTTGACCCATTTTTCTACCATTTCGTTTTTCTTTTTGTTGAGCGCCATTTGCTTAATTCTGTTGTAATCGGTAGATATATCGAGTTTATGCGCTGCGATGATATCATCTACTTTTATGATGCTTACGGTTTTTCTGTCCTGCTGAACGGAATCTTGGAAAACATCGGTGATGTCGCCTTTATGAAGACCGGCAATTTGGTAAGAAATGGTCGGAGGAAGGTTGAGTTTTTCAATTTTATCTGAGCCCTCTTCCGAGGTCAGGATTCCTGCATTGAACTTGGTTTGTTTGTCATCTGAAAATCGGTAGGCTGCATCTTTGAAGCTCAGTTTACCATCGATAATCAGAGTTCTTATGCTGTCTAATTCTTTTTTAGCAGCATCGATTTCGTCGGCATTAGGTTCCGCTTTTAACAAGATATGACGGGCATCGTATTGTTTTCCGCTTTTCTTCACCAGTTGAATTAAGTGATAGCCAAAATCGGATTCTACAGGATCAGAAAGTTCTCCTTCTTGTAAATTAAGTGCTGCAGCTTCAAACGGTTTTACCATTTTCCCTTTTGAAATATTGGTATACAAACCACCTTTTGCGGCCGAACCTGGATCGTCTGAATAGATTCTCGCTTGGCTTTCAAAGGATTCACCGCCTAAAATATCTTGCTTAATTTTGTTAAGTCGGGCAATGATTTCATCTTTATGCGCATTGGTCAACTTTGGATACATCGTAATTTGCGACAGCGAGACTTCATCTTTCACTTCTGGAAGTTGGTATTGGAACGTGGTAAAGAAATCGGTTACTTCATTGGGCGTAACGTCGGCTTTATCGGTAATACGGCCATATTTCATCTGTCCATAGTAATTATCACTATCGATTTTTTCGATCGCATTTTTCATTTCATAAGACGTTCGGAATTTGTAAGTAGAAAGCATGGCTTTCTCATCCGGGAATTGTCCTAAAATCTGGGTATATTTTTGATTGGCGTTTTCTTTAATCGCTGCAGAACGGTTTTCAATGAGGGTATCTCTTTTGGCTTCATAGATCAATAATTTATTATTAATGATGCTTTCTACGAATTCGCATTTATCTGCAACGGTGGCACCTTGCTGTTTTGCAAAGTTCGCCTGATCCTCTATATCAGATTCCAAAATAATTTCATCACCCACTACTACGGCAATTCCGTCGACGAGATCTCCTTTTTTCAAAGCGGATTGTGCTTTGCTTAAGGTGCCAAAAAACACGAGCATTAAGCTAAAGATCAGGGTGAATTTTACATTCTTATTCATATCTCTTTTTTATCAATCTGCAAAATTATCATTCTAAACGAAATAACTTGCATTTTTTATTATAATTATTTCTTAAAATTCTTTTCTAAATCCTTTAGGAATTCCGGTTGAACCACGATTTTGGTTTTTATTTTTTGAAGCGCGATGATTTCGTTGAGTTTTTTCTCATTCACGGCATCTTTTAATTCTTCTGCGGCTTCTTCTTGGGTCATCTGCGCAGGAGGCACTATTTTATCAATGGCAATCACCAAAGATCGTGCGCCCATTTCGGTTTGGTGCACCCCTGGCTTGAACGGTACTTTGTATTTGGTAAAAACATCGGCATCTTTGGACATTTCTCCTTTTTCAAAACTCACCAAGACTTGTTTTTCTGCGGTTAATTTACCGGTAAATTTGCCTTTCAAAAATTCCCAACCTTTCGGGTCTTTGATTTCTTTTGCAATATCTTTATTCAGTTTGGGATCAGCAATGATGGCTACTCTGCCCTCTGCCCTTTCGCCCCACATAAATTTTGATTTGTTTTGATTGTAATATTCGGTCAACCATTCCGGGTGTTTAGCAATTTCTTCATTTAAATATTTAGAGAAGATATAATCGGAGTAAAGCGATCTTTTATAGGCTTCTAATTCTTCTTTAATATTTTTAATATTGGTGAAATTTTTACTGTACACCCTTAGAACATCTTGAGAGTTGATGTTGCTGATCGCTTCAGTCCAAACGGCTGGAGCCAATTTCGCGGCATCGTCTTTTTTATCACCAATCATTTCTTTAAAATACCCGGCGGTGATTTTTTCATTTTTGTATTGGTATAGAAGCTCGCTGTCTTTGGCAGCCATCAAATCCTGATAGGATTTTTTCACTTGTTGAAATGCAGGAAACTCTTTGTAGGAAGCATCTGTTTTTAAATAAGCGGTCATTTTATCCTGTAAAACTTCAGAATAGAGGGTATTGTTCATTTCTCTTAAGAAAAATGCTCTGTTCTTTTCTGTTAAAAGATAAGGTTCTACATTATAAATATTGAAAACAAAATAATTTTCACCAAAGAGAAGTGGTTCCGGCGTATAATAGCCTGCTTTCTGTCCTTTGAATAAGGCGTAGACTTCATCTGGCAATGTTGGTGAACCCATAATTACTCCACCATTATCTTTCTCGTGCTCGTTGGCACCGTATAATTTAGCAACTTCCTGAAAAGTTTTACCGGCTTTCAAATCTTTATAAATATTGTTTTTCAACGTTTCTGAATTGGCATCTTTCGGAAAAGAAATCGTTCCAAAAATCATATAACCCAAACTTGGGCGGGAATTCAAAACTTTAGCAAAACCAACATAAGACGGTGTATCAAAGAACTTCGTCATGGAGTTGTTGGGCAAGGTTTTAAGCTCTGCATACATTTGATTATCCAAGCTTCCAGGTTTAATATAGATTGCTTTGGGATTGGCTTTGGTATATTTAGAAATGGCCTCTTCCAGGGTGAGTTTTCCCGATTTCACATCGTTGTACACTTGCTGATAATTGGTGGTATCACCAGCCGATTTTTCCAGAATAAATACTTGAACTTCTTTTTCGGTTTGGCTGTCTTTAACAAACTCATTTAAAACCGGATTAATCACCTGGGCAGGAAAGAAATGCTGGGTTCTTAACTCGCTTTCTTTTTCCGACATTCTTTCGCGGAAATACGTCAAGGTATCGGCTTTTTTTTCGGCTGCAAATTGCTGAAACAAATAGAAATTCTGAGTGGTAGTAATGGTACTTTGCACGCCGGCATTTTCTAAACCGTATGCATTTTCTTTCTTAAACTGCTGCACGGAAATGCTGTCTTTGCCCACAATCATATATTGTGCAGACAGTCCGGTGCAGAAAGCCAACATCATTGCTATACCTCCTATTTTTTTCATAGTATTATTTCTCATTTTTTTTTGAAGATTAATCCAATTTTAAATTTTTCGCTCTGTGATGAACGTCGTTTTATTGCTATTCAGATTGTTGGGATCAAGGAAAGTTAAACGTGTACCTGGAATGTGGTTAATTCTTTAAAACTTTTGATTCTGGCGATCATTTCACCCTCTGTAACTTCTTCTAAACGCTGTGTCCCGAATTTCTCTACCGTAAATGAAGCCATGGCTGAACCTACGATTAAAGCAGATTTCATAGTCTCAAAAGAGAAGTCTTCTTTTTTCGCTAAATACGAGGCAAAACCGCCGGCAAAAGTATCACCAGCACCAGTTGGGTCGTAAACTTCTTCTAACGGAAGCGCTGGGATTGCAAATATTTTTCCGTCGTGGAACAGTAAGGCTCCGTGTTCTCCTTTTTTAATAATGACGAACTGCGGACCCATTTCGTGGATTTTCTGTGCTGCTTTTACCAAAGAATATTCACCAGAAAGTTGACGTGCTTCTTCATCATTAATGGAAATGACATCGGTTTTGGCGATCATTTGCAATAAAATATCTAAAGCAGAATCCATCCAGAAATTCATGGTATCTAAGATGACCAATTTCGGACGGTTATTCATTTTTTCTAAAACAGAAAGTTGTACACCGGGATGAAGATTTCCTAATAATAAAATCTCGGCATCTTGCATGGATTCAGGAATTTTCGGATCGAAGTTTTCTAAGACATTTACTTCTGTAACCAATGTATCTCGCGAGTTTAAATCGTTGTGGTATTTACCGCTCCAGAAAAAAGTTTTTCCTTCTTTGATGATTTCAATTCCTTCGATGTTTACGCCTCTACCAGAAAGCATATCCAAATCAGCTTGTGGAAAATCGCCACCTACAACAGAAACAATCCCTGATTTCACTCCCAAAATAGAGGAAGCGATGCTTATGTACGTAGCAGCGCCACCCAAAATTTTATCTGTTTTTCCGAACGGTGTTTCTATGGCGTCGAAAGCGACTGAACCAACAACTAATAATTTCATAATTTTATTTTTAATATTGCTTTTAATAGGATTGCATCCTATTCTATGTTAAATCGCCACTTCGTGGCTTTAAATTTTTTTTCTAAATTAAGCTCTTGGACAAGACTCGACTTGACGCTGCTATTTTTTCCATTCAAAGGTTTCTATTAAATGCAGCAAATCTCTTTTGATATAATCTACTGCGGGACCCAAGGAATCCGGTTTTGGCCGCGTATTGAAATATAAATTTGCGGTTACATAATGCCGTGTAGAATCGGTCACAAAAAATTGTAGATTTGAGGCGCTTTGGCCTTTCAATTCATAGAAGTTACCGAACACTCGATGTTCTGAAAAACTGAAGGATTTGGTATCGATCGCACTTGCTTTGATGGTATGTTCGTAGACCATTTTCTCGGATTCTCTTACATGCAGGTCAAAATCATTTTTAATGGGAAAGTAGGTGATAAACACCTTCGCTTTCATTTTTGGATATTCAATATAATACCAACACGGATTTTTCGCCTCTTTCACTTGCGCAAAATCAGAGTATTCAAAACTAAAATTACAAGGCGAGCTAAAGTTTTGGTATTTGGGTTCAGGATATTCTAAACGAAGTTCACCAGAAGGTTTTGGCTGCGCTTCATCAGTACAAGAAAGCAAAACAAATCCTAAAAAAGTGAAAATGAGTTTTTTAAACATTGCGCAAAAATACGAATTAGTTTTAAATTTTAAATAAAGAAAAATGAGGGCTTTACATAAAGTTTTTATTGGGAGCGTGATCGCCACCAATGCAGGAATGGTTTTAATCAATCTCTAATTTTCAATGCCCGAAAAAAAACGGAACTACTACTTATCAAATAAAGGAAAGAAAATTCGTGAATTCGCGGCAAATATAAATGAACCATTGTGTTTTTGGTTAAGAATTTACGAGGCGTAAATCTTCATGAACTTTTCCCCAGCAAGGTTTATAACTTTAAAATGGTGTTATAAATACATCAAAATTATTTTTCTCCATGCCAGAAGGGTTTAATTTTGTTGAATTTTTTTAAGCACTTGATTGCAGATCGGAGACGAAGAAATTTATTTCTTCGCATATTTAGACATGCTCTAGGAGATTGTAAATTTCCTTGCGGTTAAATAATAACTATTTTTATAATTAAAGTCTCATTTACTTTTATAACAATCTTTCAAATAATTTTCCAGCGGTTTCGGGAAGGATTTCTGATGCGATTCTTCTTCATTAATGATGAAAAAATCATGTTCTGCAGCAAATTCGGTGAAATCTTCTTTGGACTGCAATATAATATGACTCATTTGGATGGTTAAGTTTTTATGCGTTAGTTTATGCGTAATTGTTTTGTGATTAACCTTAAATCTCTCCCATTCCACGGGAATCTCGATTGGAAATTCGTAGAGTTTTTTCCAGATAAAATCGTCTTTTCTTTGTTTGACCAGGAACTGTCCGTCAAATTCTACAAAAGAATAAAAAAGTTCTAAATCCGTGGGTTTGGTTTTTTTGGTTTTCACAGGAAAATTGGGGATTTTTCCCAAGTTAAATGCGAGGCAGTCTTTGATTAAAGGGCAACTTTCACACAAAGGATTTTTGGGTTTGCAAATTTCTGAACCGAGATCCATCATGGCTTCATTGAAAGTTCCGGCTTCCTTTTCGGGCATGATTTTATAAGCAAGTTCCGAAAAATATTCAAAAGCTTTGGAATTGGAAACATCGCAGTCATCGGCAAAAACGCGGGATAAAACCCGATAAAAATTACCATCAACGGCCGCGATTTTTTTTCCGAAGCAGATGCTTGAAACTGCTGCAGCGGTATATTTACCAACGCCTTTTAATTTCAGCATATCATGGTGATCCTTCGGAAAAATACCATTAAAATCATTTACGATTTGAAGGGCGGCTTTGTGTACATTCAAGGCTCTGGAATAATAGCCGAGTCCTTTCCAATAAAGCAAAACTTCATCGGTTTCTGCTAGGGCTAGGGTTTGCACGTCGGGAAATCGTTGAATAAAATTTCGGTAATGACTTAGTCCCTGTTCTATGCGTGTTTGCTGGAAGATTATTTCGCAAATCCAAATCTTGTACGGATCGTTGGTTTTTCTAAAAGGTAAATCTCTGCCATGGATTTGATACCAATCCAGCAATTTCCTACCAACATGAAGAAAATCAGCATTTTGTTTTTTTGTTTTCAAAAATTCTTATTATATTTGCACACCAAAAATATAAATAAAAAAGGAAATGACAAAGGCAGAATTGGTAAACACCATCTCAAATAAATTGGGAACTGAAAAGAATGAAACCCAGAAAGTTATTGAAGCTTTTATGCAGGAGATCAGAACATCAATGTACAACGGAGATAATGTATATCTAAGAGGATTCGGTTCATTCATTATCAAAACCAGAGCAGCAAAAACAGGAAGAAATATTTCAAAAAATATCGCCATTGAAATTCCTGCTCATAATATTCCGGCCTTTAAGCCTTCAAAAACTTTTGTAGAGAAAGTAAAAACAAAAGTAGCGGTTAAATAAAAACTGCCTCAGTATTATCAATAACTAAAGAATAAATATAAGTTACAAACAAAAAATTTAAATTATGCCAAGCGGAAAGAAAAGAAAGAGACACAAGGTAGCGACCCACAAAAGAAAGAAAAGAAGAAGAGCAAACAGACACAAGAAAAAATAATCTTTTTGCGATTTACAATATAACAATATAGTTGGTGTGTTTATAGGTATAAAATTACACCGGCTATATTTTTGTTTTAATCATCCTGATCAACCTGTCGCGCGAGAGCTTTTCTTAAAAGTACAATTTTCGCCATCACTGATAAAACAGAACCCAGAAACTATTAAAAAATTGAGCAATTAGAATTGATTTTTTCAGAATTTCTAAGACCCTTAATATTTTAATCCCTTATCAACAGAATGAAGAAAGAACTGATTATATCACATGAAGATGAGCAATCTAAGATTGCCTTGCTGGAAGACGGACGCCTTTTTGAACTGCACGAACAGGAGGATAAAAGTGAATTCGTTGTCGGCGATTTATTTATCGGTAAAGTAAAAAAACTCGCTCCGAACCTCAATGCTGCCTTCGTAAGTATTGGTTATGAGAAAGATGCCTTCTTGCATTATCAGGATTTAGGTCCCCAATTTCTCACCTACAAAAAATTCCTACAAGACACCGTTTCCAAAAGACAACCCCACTCTTCTCTGAAGAATTTCGATATTCAAAAAGAAATTCCGAAAGGCGGGATTATTGATAAAGTTTTGGCCAAAGACGACGCTGTTATTCTGCAAATTACCAAAGAACCCATTTCTACAAAAGGACCGCGAATTTCTACCCAGATTTCCCTTACCGGTCGGTTTTTGGTTTTAATTCCGTTTGACAAAAGCGTTTCTATTTCGAAAAAAATCAACAGTTCTGAGGAGAAAGACCGGCTCAAAACTTTAATTGAAAGTATTAAGCCAGAAGGTTTCGGCGTCATCATCAGAACCGTAGCCGAAGGAAAAAAAGTAGCTGAACTTCATAACGATATGAATCAGCTGATACAAAAATGGGAAACGACTTTTAAAAACCTTCAGAAAATCAAAGTTCCGAGCAAACTATTAAGTGAAGAAGATAAAGCTTCCTCTATTTTGCGGGATAATTTCAATGCTGATTTCGTATCGATTATTTGTGATGATGAGCAGATGGTTGATGATATGCGAAGTTATATTGAAGTTATTGCCCCGGAACGTAAAAACATTGTTCAGTTCTACGACAAGCCAATTCCGTTACTGGAATATTACAACGTAGAAAAGCAAATGAAGCAAAGCTTCGGGAAACACGTAAATATCCCAAGTTCTAAAGGAGCGTATTTGGTAATCGAACATACCGAAGCGCTGCATGTAATTGATGTAAATTCGGGAAACAACCTTTCCTCAGGAGCAGGTTCATCCAACAAAGAACATGCGCTGACGGTGAATAAAATGGCAGCCACTGAAATTGCACGGCAACTTCGCTTGCGGGATATGGGTGGAATCATCGTGGTGGATTTCATTGACATGATTAACCCTGATCACCGCCGGGATTTATACGAACATTTCAAAAATGAAATGAGCCGTGATAAAGCCAGACACAAAATTCTGCCACCGAGTAAATTCGGTTTAATTCAATTAACGCGTCAACGTACAAAACCTGAAAAAGTAATCAAAACGAAGGAAGACAACCCGAATATCGACGGAGAAATTCTAGCGCCAATCGTGGTGGTTGAACGCATGGAAGAAGTGATCCGTAATTTGATCCAAACCGAAAAAGGAAAACTGTTTTTACATGTTCACCCTTTTGTAGAAGCGTATTTAACCAAAGGGTTGATGAGCATACAAACGAAATGGTATTTGAAGTACAAAAAATGGGTAACGATTATCCCAAGAGATTCATTTAAATATTTAGAATACAAAATGGTGAATTCTAAAAAGGAAGAATTAATGAGTTATTCTAATTAAGAATACAGACCAATCTTACAACAACATATAACTTCCGAAGATCTTTCGGAAGTTTTTTTATTTAGACCACAAAATTTTTTTACGTTTAAAATCCTGAGGCTTAAAAGTGCGAAATGAAGATTTGCGTTTTTTAAAGTCGAAGGAAACTTAATTTTATTAATTTCTTACTATTGAAAATTCAACGACAGGACTTCCTGATCTTTCCTCTTTTTTAAACAGGCCGAAGAAAATTTTGTAATAATGAACTCCATTTTTGTGGTTCATTTAAGGATTATCTCCGTTAAATAATAGTGCTATATTTGAATATTAACTTTTTATCAATTATTTAATGAAACTAAAATTTTCCCTTCTGGCAGTTCTGATTTCGTCCATCAGCATGTTTGGACAAAATTTTGAGAAACTCCTCTATTCTAAAAAAAATCAACCCACCATTATTATAAATGAAAAAATCATTGCCAACTGGGAAATGATCAATTCGCTGCCAAAAGACGCGATAAAGGAAATACGGGTCATGAAGTCCAAGCAGGCTGATTCGTACGCAAAAAGCGATCCGAATTTAAGTGCGTATGGGTTGATTCTGTGTAAAGCAGATGTTGGAAAACTTGAAACCAAAACTCAAAAGGAGATCCGACAATTTCTGGGTGCAGATGTGAACACGAAAATCTACATCGATGGATTTTTGTTAAAGGATGAAACCCATCTTATCGCGACAAAAAGTATTAAGGAAATTGAATTCATCAGTCCGAATGAAGAAGATTTAAATGAAGAAAAGATCATCATAATCTGGACATTAACTAAAGATAAAAGGCTAGCTTCTTCGGACCGCAGTAAAAATGAAGTACAAAAGAACAACTAAGAAACTCAAACGGTTAAACCGTATTGAAAACGTATTTTTTATAAAAAGCTGTGTTTGATCAGTCCTGCTTTTTCTTGCTTAAAATTAGCTGAATGAGAATGCCGGGAATCACCGTATAAAAAGCTGCTACATGAAGCAGAATTCTCGTCATTTTAGTTTCTGCTATGACTGAAATAAAATCAAAAAATCTGGCAGGACGGCTATTTTGACTGATAAATCATAAAAAGCAAATTTTGAAATTCTGAAGCTGAACTACGGAAAGGAATTAGTTGTGTTTTCGTTTGGTCGAAAGTCGCCTCAGCACGACGTTTTTATATTATCACAACGTTTTGAATCTCGTAGGAAAAAGAGACGCTGCTTCTTACTAAAAGAAATTGATAAAGAAAGCGGAATATGCAGCCCGACTTGAATGGAGCTCATTTTTTTTTGCGTTGGGTAAGCGGAGGAAAAAAATAGCGGGAATGGAAGGCGGAAATGTCTGCCCAAAAAAAATAGAGAAATATTTGTAGGGAAAAGGGAACGCTATTTCAGTTTGTCTAAAGGTGATTGCACGCTGGCAACGGTGCGGTCGGCGACGTGGGTATAATTGAGGGTGGTTTTGATGTCGTTGTGTCCCAACAGTTTTTGGATGAGTGAAATATCGGTGCCGAATTCCAGCAGATGGGTGGCGTAACTGTGGCGTAAACAGTGGATGCCAACAGATTTTCTGATGCCGGCTTTTTTCATTGCTATTTTGAAAACGGACTGCGCACTTCTGATGGCGTATTGTCCGCCGGTTTGGCCTTCGAAAAGATAAACTTTGGGCAGATAGGCTTTGTAGTAAAGGCGCAAATCTGCTAAAATGGTTTTGGGAAGATTAACGTAACGGTCTTTTTTTCCTTTGCCATGTGCGATGAGGACTTTCATGGTTTGGGAGTCTATGTGTTCTATTTTAAGGTTCACAATTTCGCTTACGCGAAGGCCCATTCCGTAACATAATTGCAGGATGAGTTTGTGTTTTGGATTATCGGTAACGCTGAGTAGTTTTGAGATTTCGGAGGTGTTGAGGGATTTTGGAAGGAGTAATGGCTTTTTGGGACGGGGAATATCGAAAAATAATTTGTCCTGATGGAGTACTTTTTCAAAATAGAATTTCACGGCATTCATCCGGCTGTGGATCTGGTTTTCGGAGAGGTTTAATTCTTTGTGGCAATAGAGAAAATAGCTTTGCAGTTTTTCTTTGGTGAGTTCTTCTACGGGAAATGATTTGAGGATGTACAGCAACTGGGCAAACTCTAAGGAATACACGCGCATGGTGTTACGGCTGAATCCTTTAAGTACTAAATGGTTCTGAAGTTTCTGAAAGGCGGCTAAATTATTGGGATGAATTTTCAGCAGGACTTCTTTGCCCACTATTTTTTTAGCGAGACCAAAGAGATCGCGGTTGAAACTGTTATCGGTTACATACCACGATTTTTGTGTATTTGACCAATGGGCTTTTGTTACGCTTTTCAGCATTTTAACCAAAGTAAAATCTTTTGGGAATTTGATCCAAATGATCTTTTTATCGCGGTGCGTGGCTTCTGCTGGGGCCGAAGTATTTTTTATCAAAAACGGGCTGCGTATTTTCCATAGCTGAAGATGCGTATTTGAATAGTTAAACGTGCGTATTTTGTATAGCCGTAAAGTTAGAACAAAACCAAAGCATTGGGAGCGGTGTTTTCACCCTAAATAAAAATTTTTGTTGGTATGAGAAAGTTGCGTATATTTGAGAGTTAGAGCGCAATTTTACAAGCCAGATTGGTTTTTTGTTGAAAAGTTTTGTTTTTAAAGCAATGATTAAAAGAGGCAAAATAGAAGATTTTGCTGGGCAAACTTTCAAAGAGATCTTTGTCTGAAAGTTTCACTTTCGAAGCGAATACTCGCATAAAGTTTGACGAAGTTATGGAAAAAAAATTAAAAAGTCAAGTTTTTATTTTTTTTATAACTCTTTTAATCAGTGCTTTATCGCTTTTCAATTTCTTTTGTTTACTTCGCAAAGCGGGGTTTTGCAAAATAAACAAAAGAATAAAAAACACAATATGACAAGTAAAACTGACTTGTTTTTGTAAATTAGCATAAACAAAAACATTCGCCTAACTGGCAGTTTTGCAAAATTTGTCTGCCGCAGGCGCAACACAGACAAACTTCGCAAAGCTGCCGGACGTTAGCAGATAGCTTATAACAACCATCATCCATAAATATTAAATATGAGAAAAGCAGGACTTTTTATTTTAATCGGAATCATATTCGCTTCGTGTTCAACGACTAAACAGGTTGGAAGTTCGAATTTAAGTGCTATTGCAAGCGGTATTGAAAGCCCTAACCCACCAATAACTAAATCTTTATTTGACGACAAGAGTTCAACTATTTCGGAAGAAAATATCCAAAAGATATTGGATGGGAATTACAAACTTCCCGACAATTTAAGAGTAGCATTCGTTAAACTTGAAAGTTCTCAAAACCGCCAAAGATATTATTGGGCAGACGAACAATTTTTAAAATCTCAACAACAATATCTTGACTTGTTCTCTCAAAAGTTTAAGAATTCACTGAGAGTAAAATCTATTGCGACAATACCTGACATTTTAATTTCTCAGACACCGACATTTACAACAATAAGAGAAGCGGCAGTAAGAACTCAGTCTGATATTGCTGTCATATATTCAATTAATAGTGATATTTATTCCCAGTACAAATTGTTCGCCAAAGCAGACATTAAAGCATTTGCGACAACTCAACTTATTATCTTGGACGTTCGGACAGGATTAATTCCCTTCACAACAATTGTAACTAAAGATTTTAAAGACAAGAAAAATAGTACAGATTTGAATGACAGTGAAGCCGCTAGCAGAATAAAAAGTCAAGCAGTACTTTTAACGATTGAAGAAGTTGGAAACCAGATTACGAACTTTTTAAACAATGGAAAATAACCAAGCCATCTGCTAACAAACAAATTGGCAATAGAGCCGGTGAAGTGCTTCTATTGTGCTTTTGTACAAGGTTGAACAATAGTAATCCTATTCAACATTTGTGCTAAAAGTCGGCTCCATCGCCAATTTGCCAAACGTTATACGACAGCTTTCCAAACAAACCGCAAATGAAATTACTATTCGCCGCAAGAGGCAAATATGACGAAACTACAAATGATAATTTTTCTTGGGAAAAATATAAAGATTGGTCAAAACTTTATCATTTAGATGAATTAGTTTCTCTTGACGGTATGCTAAATGAAGATTTAGTAGAACCGAATTATGATAGTGAAGAAGAATGGAATAATATTCACGTTGTCGATATGGTTCAAACTGGATTTTACAATAATCTTGAATATGTCTTAAGTAAAATATCGTTAAATAATAAGTTTAATCTTTTAGCTGTTGAAATTGAGCCAAATCAAGAACGTTCAAATTATGAATTGAATGATTATGAATTTATTGGCTATGATTTATTAGATCAAGATTATTCAATTAGTGCATTAACTAATTGCGGTGGTTTTGATGAATCATTTTTACCTTCTGATTTGAATAGTAAAGGTTTAATAGGTGATTTAGATAAGGCTAAAGATATTCAAATTAAACTATTAGAAAACAACCCTGAAGAACATCACGCAGACACTAATGTAATAGCAGTGTGGAGAAATCTCAAAATAGGAATATAAAGCCGTCGTATAACAGTGGTAACCGTTGCACAACCCCAATATTTTCGAGATTACCCAAAATTTATAACAAAAAACGACCTCTTTTAAAGCGATTTAAGGGAGCTTTGTTTTTG
>NZ_JAUFQB010000021.1 GCF_030409525.1 Kaistella yonginensis
CTAAAATCACTTCCTTTACAATGATACAGTATCTGAATTTTTTCGTTTTTAAAAGAAGTATAAATAAAACAAAAATTAATTTATGCTAAATGCACAACAGGTTCATTTTACTATTGTTTATTACGCTGAATTGTAAGAATGCTAAGCTGAAAATTTTATCTTTAAAAACTACTATTTTCTCTGGAGATCAAATTCCTGCCACCCTTTTAATGAATTGATGCATTAAACCGTTGATAGCGTTTAATTTGAGACCGTCTCTTGAATAACATACTTTATCTACTTCTCTTTCTGGCGAATAAAAAATAGACCAAAACCGCACTGATGGCCATTAATACAAATCCTAGAAAAAACGGTGCTCCTGGAAATATAAACGGCGCCGAATCCTGCGTAAAATAATAAAATATATTCGTCATTAATGGTGGTCCAATAATCGCGGTAAAACTAATTAAACTCGCTAAGGCACCTTGCAATTCGCCTTGCTCATTTTTGGGAACTTGGGAAGAAATCACCGATTGTAAGGCGGGTCCCGCAATTCCCCCTAAACCATAGGGAATCAAAAAGGCAAACATCATCCAGCTTTCACTGGCGAAGGCGAACAGAATCATTCCGGTAGCATACAAGGAAAGGCCGTACACAATGGTTCGCTCATTCCCCAATTTGGGCTGGATAATTCGGATCAAATAGCCTTGTACCAAGGCGGCCATCAAGCCTACAACGCCCAGGGAAAGACCGACAATTTTTTCGCTCCAACCAAATTTATACATGGTAAAGAAGGTCCAGTTGGTTTGTACGGCGTGCCCCGCAATGTAAACCAGAACCAAAGTAGAAATTAAGCCTAAAATCTCCGGATGTTTTTTTAGTTGCAGCAGCGAACCCACTGGATTGGCACGTTTCCAGTTAAATGCCCGGCGATGCTCTTTGTCAAGACTTTCTGGTAGAATAAACCATCCGTAGAGAAAGTTGACCAAACACAAAACAGAAGCTGCATAGAAAGGAACCCGTGCGCCGTACTGCCCCAAGAAACCACCAATCACCGGACCAATGATGAAACCCAACCCGAAAGCAGCGCCAATCATTCCAAAGTTTTTTGCACGATCTTCATCATTAGAAATGTCGGCGATATAGGCGCTTGCCGTGGTAATACTGGCTCCGGTTATGCCGGAAAATATTCGTCCGACAAAGAGCCAAAAGATGGTTGGCGCAATTGCCTGGATGAAAAAATTCATTGAAAAGCCCAATAAAGAAAATAAGATGATGGGTCTTCGTCCAAACTTATCGCTTAAGCCACCCAACACGGAAGCGAAGATAAATTGGGTCCCGGCGTAGGCAAAACTGAGCCAACCACCATACCGCGACGCAACACTTAAATCTGTGGAGCCAATTAACTCCTGAATCAGGGCTGGTACAACCGGAATTACGATTCCCCAACCGGTAATATCAATGAGCAGGGTGATGAATATAAACCCGATAGCAGCAGATTTTTGATTTTTTTTCATTGCGGAAGCAAAGATAGTTTTTTTCGGAATGTAGGGTGTAATTGCACCGCAAGAAAAATTGTGAACAGATTCGCATGGATCGGTTCAGTATGCAAAAGACGTCATTTTATACAGTTTCTATCTAAATGTATTGGTTTAATACGTAATTATCAGTCAGCGAATTACACAAACGGAATTGGTAGCAGAGCTTCAACTGAAGAAAATCAAAGTTGCTGATTTGGAAAAAGAAGTCCGGATTTACCGGTCGGCTTACGGTATTAAAGAGCGCTAATGGCTATGAGTTGGGAGGGTATTGCATGTCTTGGTTTAAAAGTTGGAGGTTTTGGCAATTAAAAAACCACAACATTTGCTTGTGGTTTTGAATGATGACGACTAAGAGGCTAGATGGATTACATAGCGGAATGCACGGATTTTAAATCTGCGCCATCGCGAATTAGGGATTTTTTTTAATCTTTTTCAATTGATCTGTATGATAAAGGCTAACTCTCGAATATGCACCGTTTCTCTAAATTAAAAAATAGTCTTATAAAAAACAACAACGCTGCAACCCGACTTGAGTGGAGCTCTTTTTGCGGAGCGTAGTGGAGCAAAAAAGCGGGAACGGAAGGCGGATAAGTTGCCCAATAAAAAAATACGATTACATGCTGTACAAAAAATGTCCCTCTTTCGAAGGACATTCATTTTTATATTGCAGAAAAATCTAGTGTTTCGCTGGTAATTCTTCTTTGTCTACGGAGGTTCTGCCGTGTAATTTTTCTTCTTTTCCTTTTCCTTTCAAGAAATCATAAGCGATTGCTGAAGAGACGAAAATGGAAGAGTAGGTTCCGAAGGCAATACCTAGCAACAAGGCAAACATAAATCCTCGTAGGTTTTCTCCACCGAAAATAAAGATGGCTAAAATAACCAAAATGGTGGTGAAGGAGGTATTAAATGTTCTACCTAAAGTACTGGAGATTGAATCATCAAATAATCCGGCTAAGGTTAGTGATTTTTTGTCTTTTAAATATTCACGGATTCGGTCAAATACAATTACCGTATCATTGATTGAATATCCCAATACGGTAAGAATCGCCGCAATGAAATCTTGGTTAATCTCCATATTGAATGGCATGAACTTGTGCAGTAAGGAATAGGTTCCCAAAATAATGATCGCATCATGGGCCAAGCCAACGATTGCTCCCAAGGAGAATTGCCACCTGTTAAATCGAATAAGGATATAAAGGAAGATTCCTGCCAACGCGGCAATTACGGCAAACATACCGCCGGTTTTGATATCATCGGCAACTGTTGGGCCTACTTTGGTTGAGGACACAATCCCAGCATGCGCGGTATCTGCGGATTTAAATTGCTGCAAGGTGAGATCTGCTGGCAGACTCGATTTTAAGCCTTCATATAATTTTTGCTCAATCGTTTGATCTGCATTTAAGGAAGAATCATCAATTAAGTAATCGGTAGAAATTTTCAATTGGTTATCGTTGCCAAAAGTTTTGGCTTCTACTGCGGAATATTTACCATCTTCTGTTTGGAAGAATTTGGCTAGACTTTGTTCAACTTTGGTTGCATCAATCGGTTGATCGAATTTTACAACATAGTTTCTACCACCGGTAAAGTCGATTCCGTATTTGAATCCGTTCACCGCGATTGAAATTAAACTCGCAACAGTTAGGAAGGCAGAAATCATATACGCGTATTTTCTTTTTCCAATAAAATCAATCCAGACATTTCTAAATAAATTTTTGGTTAAAGGGGTCCATACTGAAAGACTCTTGCCTTTATTTAATCTTGCAAAAATCATCACTCTTGATAATAATACCGACGTAAAGAAGGTCATCAAAATACCGATGATTAAGGTAACTGCAAATCCTTTGATTGGTCCGGTACCAAAGACATACAAGACTATTGCGGTTAAAATGGTGGTCGAGTGACCATCGATAATTGCAGAAAGTGCATGCTTGAAACCATCTTTATAGGCTTCTAAAATATTTTTTCCGGCGAAGAGTTCTTCTTTGGTTCTTTCGTAAATAATTACGTTGGTATCCACCGCCATGGCCATGGAGAGTACAATACCTGCGATCCCTGGCAAGGTTAAAGTCGCATCAATAGAATCCATGATTCCGAAAATGTAGAACAAGTTGATGATCATCGCGATGACCGCATACACACCAGCTCCACCGTAATAGAAAATAATGTACGCTACGATTACCAAGAAGGCAATTATAAAGGAAAGCATCCCTGCATCAATTGATTGCTGCCCTAAAGACGGCCCAACAACATCTGCCTGAACTATTTTCGCACTTGCAGGAAGCTTACCCGCTCCAAGAACGTTTACCAAATCCTGTGCTTCTTCTTGAGAGAAGTTCCCAGAAATCTGTGTTCTACCGTTGGGAATTTCATTCATTACATTGGGTGCGGTATAGACTACATTATCCAAAGAAACGGCAACTGATTTGTTAACATTCTTCGCAGTCATGGTTTTCCATTCTTTGGAACCTTTAGAATCCATTTGCATATCTACCACTACTCTTCCTAATTCATCATAGTTTACTCTGGCAGATTCTACGGCACCATCAACAGGCGCTTTCTGCGAAATATTACCACGAATTGCATAAAGAACCAAGTTATTTTCGTCACCAGACTCTGGCTTATAACCCCACATAAACTGGGTGTATTTGATATTTGCCGGACGAAGGTCTTTGGCAATTTTTGAATTTAAAATCTTGTTAACCGCAGCAGTATCTGAAAGCTTGATATTTCCCACGCCACTAGCTTTAAGCGAGTTCAACTGAAGCATGTTCATCAGGTTGACATTTTTTGGAACACCAATAGAATCAGCTTTTGCAGCTGCTACTGTTGATAATTGATCCAGATAAGGCAAGACCTCTTGAATGGTTTGCACTTCCCAAAACTGTAATTTTGCTGAAGTTGCAAGCATTTTTTTCACACGGTCGATGTCTTTAATCCCGGGCATTTCTACCGAGATTCTACCTGTTCCTGCTACACGCTGAACATTAGGCTGGGTTACGCCCATTTTGTCGATACGGGTTCTGATTACTTCATAAGCAGATCCTTCGGCAGCACTAATTTTTGTTCTAACGATATTTTTAACCTGCTCGTCGGAAGAGTTAAATTTAATTTCGGTAAGGTTGGTGTTTCCAAAAAGTTCTGGATCAGCCAATTTTAGGTTGGTTCCTTTTTCTTTATTTACCGCATCAAATTCGATAAAGAAATTATCGATATAATTCCTCGTAGAATTTCTCTGGGCTTTATCCGTTCTGTCCAGGGCTTCCAAGAGAATTGGGTTAGGAGAATATTGGGTTAAATCATTTACCAAATCTCTTTGGTTGATTTCCAACAGGACGTTGATCCCTCCTTTCAAATCCAGACCTAACTTCATTTGTCTTTCTTGAGCTCTGGAGTAATACAACTTCGTAAATCCAAGGTTAAGAGTGTCTTTCGAAAGACGAGCGATTTCCTTGTTATATTTTTCGGGGTTGTTTCCCGCAATGGCAGTAGCTTGTCTTTCAATTTTACCAGCATACCATGTTGGTAACAATTCGTTAAGACAAATAAGTCCCAGAATAACCGCAACCAGCGTAATAAGTCCTTTTCCTTGCATTGTTAATAGTTTACAACATTAAAATTATAGTCGGCAAATATAATGATTTTCAATATAATTAAGAATTATTTAACAACTCATTTTGAAAATTTCATCAAGTTCAAGCTGTAAAGCGTTTCAATACGGAAAAAAAGCAACGCTTCTACCGTCTAATTTGTGAATTTCCACCCTGAACTCACGCTTAAATTAGGCATTTTCCGCTTCTATATGCCAAATAAATTAAAGATAAATGAAGTTATTTCACTTGTAAATTCTTAAAAGTTTTGAGGAACTCTCCTCGGTTTTTAGCTTCTGATTTAGAAAATTTTCTTTCTATAAAGCGATCCATTACTCCTCAACGTACTTAATTTTGAAGTTGATTTTTTTTGTGCTATTGTTTGATATCGAGCCCATTCTCTTTGGCAATTCTGAGAAAATCTTTTTCACTGCCCTTTTCCTTCATCTGGCTGTAAATTACTTTGATCATTTGAAGAGAGTGGGCTTCATAGTCTGATTTTTCACGGCCATATATTTTATGCGCTTTGATCATGTACCGCAGGGCATTTTCGTAATCTCCTAGAAAGCTTAGGTTTCTGCCGAAACCATAGTAGCCTTCTGGATTTTGTGGTTGATATTGAATCAGTTTTGCATAATACTCATTAGACGTTGCATATTTTTCTTGTAGATTATAAACCGCTGCAATATTCATTAAGGCAAAATCACCTTCAGGAAAAATGGCCAATGATTTTTTATAGTAGCTGATGGCTTCATCAAAATGATCCAAGCGACGATGAGAAAGTCCAAGATCATCGTAAGCGATTACAAAAAGTTGATCATGTTCCAACGCTTTTTCAAATGATTTTACCGCCCATTCGTAATTGCCCTGTTCCATAAAATCTTTACCAATATTGTATGAAATATTCGCCTCGTGGTTTGGAGAGGAACCATAAAAAATTTCTTTTTTTTGATCGATTTCATTGCTAGGGTCGAGCACACAATTATTTTCAATCATGGTGTACACTTTTTCCAAAGTCAACTTCATCCCTTTCACCGTTCCGATTTTTTTCATATTCCCTTTTACATCGCCTACCATTAAGGATTCGGTTAAGGAAGTTGAAATGCAGTTTTGATAATTTTCATCATTAAGCACGGTTAATTTTTTAAGACATTCACATGATTTTTCCGCCGCAGACTGCTCTAAAGTTTGACTAAAATACATTGAGCCAAAAAATAAAATAAAAAAAAATAATAATGGTTTCATAAAAGTTGCTTTGAAGAGTTAGGTGAAAAAAAATGCTATCCAAAAGTATAAAAATAACCCCAGTTGAGTTTCATTAAAACGAGTCTAAATCCTTGATTAAAAAATGAATTGCATAATAATTGATTGTTATCACTCATCAATTTAATAAATACAATTAATTATTATGAAAAATACAGAAAAAAAATACGGTGAATTACGTGGTAAAACAGTTGTAATTACGGGTGGAACAAGTGGTGTAGGCAGAGCTGCGGCCGAAGCTTTTGCGTTGGAAGGTTGCAATGTGGTAATCGCTGCCAGAGGTCAGGAAGGATTAGATGAGACCGTTGCTTTATGCCATGATTTAGAGGTGGTAGCGTTGGGCGTTCCCACCGATGTTTCCGACGCAGAGCAAGTTAAACATCTGGCAGAGCAGGCCTTGCAATTCAATGGTCGAATCGATATATGGGTAAATAATGCCGGCGTGATGGCCAGCGGAAAGTTTGAAGAAATACCGGTTGAAACCATGGACCAGGTTATTAAAACCAATTTATTAGGATTTTTACATGGCGCTCATGCCGTGCTTCCTGTTTTTAAAAAACAGAAAGAAGGAATTTTAATAAATAATGTTTCGATTGGTGGGTGGATGCCGGCTCCCTATTCTACGGCATATTCCAGTACAAAATTTGGAATTCGCGGGATGGTCGAAGGTTTACAAGGTGAAGTTTCGGATGAACCGAATATCCACATTGTGGGCTTATATCCGGGTATTCAACAATCAACAGGAAATATGCACTCTGCAAAATATTCGGGTTTAGATTTTAAAATCCCGCCTTTTTCCTCCGATCCTCGTGAATTAGCAGCTCAAATGGTTAAAGCCGCAAAACACCCAAAGAAAAGTATCATTACCGATGGTTATGCACAAATAATGAAAGTGTTGTACGGTATTTTTCCGAGCGCGATCATCAACACCGCCTCCGCAGCTTTACGATTGGTGATGAAACCTGGCGCTGAAACCAATACGGATGGCAACGTGAAATATCCCTCCAAAGAACCTATGCGAATCTATGGGGAAATGGCTATGCCTGTTCCGTCTAAAAAAACAAAAACCGTGATGATGATGGTTGTAGGAATAGTGCTGGGATTTCTTTTGGTTAGATCCAATAAAAAATAATGTCCTCCGATTTCAAGAAAAAAATAAAAAAGCAAGAATTTCATCTTGCTTTTTTTACACTATTTAATTTTTTAACAACAAGTCGGGCCGCAACATTGCTCCAGCTTCTCGGCGTAGACGGTGATGCTGAATATGATATTTTTATTTGAATTATACGTTTCTATTTCGTCTTGATTCAAATAATTTTTTAAAATATCTGTCGGAATAATAATGGGTTTTTCTTTTTGAATGGTGATGTTCTTAAAGCCAGAATTTTTAATAATTTCTAAATAATCCTCCTTCTGAATAGCACTTGCCACGCAACCTGCATACATTTCGGCGGCATTTTTAATTCGTTCCGGAAGTTCTCCTGTTAAAACAATATCAGATATACTGAAATGCCCACCAATTTTCAAAATCCGATGGACCTCACTAAATGCTTTAGGTTTATTGGGTACCAAATTCATCACGCAATTACTCACCACGACATCTGCAATATTGCTCATGGTCGGGATATTTTCTATATCACCTAAGCGAAATTCTACGTTGTTGTATTTTAACTTATCCGCATTACTTCGAGCTTTATCTATCATTTCCGGTGTGAAATCAATTCCGATTACTTTTCCGGTTTCCCCCGTTTCATGTCTCGCCACGAAACAGTCGTTCCCAGCTCCACTCCCTAAATCAACGACGGTATTTCCGGGTTGAATCTTGGCAAATTCCGTGGGTAAACCACAACCTAATTTTAAATCTGCTTCAGCACTATATCCTTTCAGATGATCATATTCATCGCTCATTACATTATAGACTTCGGTCGTGCATCCACCGCTGCCACAGCAAGATGCCGCATTCGTTTCCTGATCCTGCAAAGCAATTTCGCTGTATTTTTGCTTTACCATTTCTTTGATTTGTTCGTTGGTATTCATTGGGTGTTGGGTTTTGGGGGCTACATTTTATTTTAAATTAAATCGAAATTAACAACACGATTTTCTACTCATTAATTTGTTTGATATTTCTTTTAAGTAGAGATGTAGTTGTTCAATCGTAGCTTCATTAAGACAGTAACAAACGGAATTTCCTTCAATATTTCCCTTGATGATTCCAGCATTTTTCATTTCTTTTAAATGTTGAGAAACCGTGGGTTGAGCAAGTGGAAGTTCAGAAACAATGTCGCCACAAATGCAGTCATTCACTTTTAAAAGGTGCTCTAGAATGGCAATTCGAGCTGGATGAGCCAAAGCTTTCGCTATTTTTGCCATTTCATTTTCCTCCTCTGTAAAGTGCTCTGTTTTACTTGCGCCCATGGGTTAAATTCTATATTGCAATATTACGATAAAGAATTTATTTTGGAAACAATTTGTCGATAAAATTTAATTATTTCAAGAAATTACATACCAATTCATTTTAAAAAGGCTCAGTTTTGTTTCAAATCAATACCTTTACATTCCATCAAAATAAAAAAAGTGATCACCAAATTAGCACTCAGACCACCCTTAGATATTCCCATTTTAGAAAACAGTAGTGAGGTAGAAACCTTTCAAAATCGTACATTAAGACCCATCTTAAAAGTACAGAACGATCTTTATTTGGCTCATTTTGAAAGTTATGCAATACGACAGAAATCAGATTACGAAACGCTATCGGGTGCTAAGAAAAGAACCTTTATCGAACAAAGTATTCAAAAAGATAGTGTTCTTAAAAACACTTTGATTGGAATGACCATTGGTCTTTTTACCATTGAAGAATTCGCTGTTTATGGAGCGCAAGCCAAAGATTATAACAGAAGAATCATCACCATGTTGATCGAGCGGCTCAAGAGTATCACGAAATAACCGTGTTGGTGAAATCATCAAAACGGAATAACTCCCATTAACAAAAAAACAGCATTCTGATCAAGAATGCTGTGGTGTACTATAAGAGGTTCAATCACTATCCGTGGGTATCAATCTCATCGTTAACTTCTTCTTTCTTTTTTCCAAAGAAAAACTTCGCTATAATTGGAACTGTGGTAATTAAAACGATAATGATAATGATCATTTCTAAGTGCGATTTTAAATCAATATCGAATTGAGTTTTGAATAACGCATCTAAATAATGTCCGGCAAAAATCAAGGAGAACGACCACAAGAAAGCGCCAATTATGTTATCGATTAAAAAGCGGGTTTTATCCATTTTCACAATTCCGGCAACAATGGGTGTAAAAGTTCTTACGATGGGTAAAAATCTCGCCATAATTACGGCCAGAGCGCCATGTTCTTCGAAAAAGTCATGTGCTTGAAAAAGATATTTTTTCTTAAAAAGAAATGAATCTTCTCTTTTGTAAAGTGCGGGACCTGCTTTTCTACCAAACCAATATCCTATTTCGTTACCAATTATGGCAGCAATTGCGACCGATGTTGCCAAAATGGTGGTATCTAGTAAATCACTTCCTGTAGAGCCAAATGTTTCTTTAATGATCTCAACAGCGTAAATTCCGGAAACAAAAAGTAAACTGTCACCCGGCAGAAAAAAACCTATAAATAAACCAGTTTCTGCGAATACAATAAATAAGATGAGCCAAAAACCGCCCATTTGGATATAAAATTCAGGATTTAAAAGATCCTTCCAGCTTTCGAAATTTTCCATGGATGCAAAGATAATAAAAGACAGCGTCTATCAATATGAACAAATTGTTAAAGTTTCCTAAATTTTAGAGTAAAAAATCATCGTCCGACACGGCAGTTCCATCTGCCATCAAAAATGCTTTAAGAAAAGGAGTTAGGCCACCGTTCATCACGCCATCTACATCAGAAGTTTCATGACCCGAACGTACATCTTTTATCAATTTATACGGGTGCATTACATAGTTTCTAATCTGGCTTCCCCACTCAATTTTCATCTTTCCGGCTTCGATTTCGGTTCGGGCTTTCATGCGATCTTCGAGTTCCATTTCGTATAATCTTGAGCGCAACAACTGCATCGCTTTTTCTTTATTTTGAAGCTGAGAACGGGATTCAGAATTTTCAATAATAATGCCAGTAGGTGCGTGGCGCAACCTGACCGCAGTTTCTACTTTATTTACATTTTGGCCACCCGCTCCACTGGAACGCATGGTTTCAAAAGAAATATCGGCGGGATTAATATTAATATCAATGGTATCATCAACGAGCGGATACACATATACGGAGACAAAACTGGTATGTCGCTTTGCATTGGAATCAAAAGGAGAAATCCTAACCAAGCGATGCACACCATTTTCGCCGCGTAAATAACCGAAGGCAAATTCACCCTCAATTTCTAAGGTTACCGTTTTGATGCCGGCAACATCTCCTTCCTGATAATTAAGTTCACGTATTTTGTACCCTTGGTTTTCTGCCCACATGGTGTACATTCTCATCAACATGGAAGCCCAATCGCAGGATTCTGTTCCACCAGCTCCGGCGGTAATTTGCAGCACTGCAGAAAGTTCATCACCTTCGTTAGAAAGCATATTTTTAAATTCTAAATCCTCAATTTTTTGAACCAGTACCGGAAAAGACTCGGTGAGTTCCTTCTCTGATTCTACATCTTCTTTCGCAAAATCCATTAAAATCTGAATATCTTCAAAGCGTTTAAATATTTCTTCGTACTCATTGACCCATTTTTTTTTGGAGCGAAGTTGCTTCATAAAAACTTCGGCCTCCTTGGGATTGTCCCAAAATTCTGGCGCGACGGTTTTCTCTTCGTCATTAGAAATTTCGATTGTTTTCCGGTCGATTTGCAGGTGCTTGTACAATTCTCCGATTCTGGCTTGCACGTCTTTTATTTGGTCGCTGTTGATCATAAGTGTTGCAAAAATAATTAAAATAGTTTTAAAAATGCATTAAAATAAAGGAGTGTAGAAAACACAACAACTGAATTTTATCTCTTAGTAATCAAAATATTTTGAGTTATACGATATAAAACAACAAGAGGACGCACCACTTAAAATAATCATATTAGCAATAAAAACCCCTATGAAAACAGTAATACACCAAAGAAAACATTAAATATCTTTATATTTGATAGATTTTATTAAAAAATATTGTACATTTGAATTAAACTAATTAAAACCTTTATCATGAAAAAACTTTTATTCTTAGCGATTGGTCTGGCAACTTTTCAGGTTGCTCATGCGCAAATCTACAACAACGGAGGCCTGAGTACCGGGACAACTTCTAACAGTGGAGCTTCAGCACCAGCGGGTTATACCTGGGCGGAAGTTCAGAACAATACAGGTAACACGACTGAATCCAATACCTCTTCAGGATATTCTGCTGTGGTTACGACCAGCACAGTCTTTTTTGTTGCTGACGATTTTACGATTCCTGTTGGCGAAAAGTGGAATATTACGGCAATGGAATTCTATATTTACAGAACTGGCTATACTGGAGCAACAGCACCTTTTGATATCGTTCGCGTAAATATTTTCGATGGCGATCCTGCGGTCGGCACCAGCACGAGCGTTTTTGGTGATGACACCACCAATCGTTTTGCGTCTGGAACAGATTCCAAAATGTATCGAATATTTAATTCTTCAGTTCCGGCTCCGGGAAGTACTACGGGAACCACAAGAAAAATATGGAATGTAAAAGCAAATGTTTCTACGACTTTGAATCCTGGAACATATTGGGTGAAGTATCAATTTGAAGATGCTGCGAAAAATGCAGGTTTTGCACCAACAGTGACTATTCCTGGAACTCGAGGTTTACCTGAATTTAATGCGAAACAATGGACTGGAAGCACCTGGGCAAGCATCATTGATGATGGAAATCCAGCGACCGCACCAGATTATCCACAAGATATGCCATTTATCATTACGTACACGGCGGAAGCTTTAGGAACCTCTGAAATAAGACAAATGGATAACCGAGTAAGAGTTTACCCTAATCCTGCAGCGGACTATTTTAAATTAGCTTTACCAAGCGAAACAGATAAAGCAAAAACTACCGTTTCATTATATGACATGAGTGGAAAAATGGTAAAAGAATTTAAAGTAGCTGATCAATATGACATTTCTACGTTAGGTAAAGGTGCATACATGGTTAAGGTGAAAGATGGCTCTACCGTTAAAGTTACCAAATTGATTAAAAATTAATCTTTCTGAAAGATTATTTAAGCAAGAAGCCGTTTCACTTGTGAAACGGCTTCTACATTTTTTCTTTAATCTAAGAAATTATTTTTGAAGATCTTCCATTTTCTGCGTGGCTGCCATAGAAACCATCAGATCATTGAGTAAATTACTGGCTGAACTTGGTGAGTTCGGCAACAAGACCAAACTGCTCTTGTTACTGGATCCGATTGCTTGGAGCGTATCATAATGCTGGGTAACCACGATTAAAGCAGACGCTTCCTGCGCATTGATATTTGCATCGTTGAGCATTTTCACAGATTCTTCTAAGCCTTTTGCAATTTCTCTTCGCTGGTCTGCAATACCTTGACCTTGAAGTTTTTTCGATTCTGCTTCTGCTTTTGCAACAGCTACAATTCTAATTTTCTGGGCTTCAGATTCGTATTCTGCGGCAGTTTTTTCACGTTCGGCAGCATTAATTCTGTTCATCGCATGTTTCACTTGTTCATCTGGATCAATATCCGTTACCAAAGCTTTGATAATATCGTAACCATAACTTTGCATGGCTTCCTGTAATTCGCTTTTTACCGCAATGGCGACATCATCTTTTCGTACAAATACATCATCCAATTTCAACTTTGGAACTTCAGCTCTTACCACATCAAAAACGTAGGAGGTAATCTGATTTTCCGGATTTTCTAATCGATAAAATGAATCTGCCACTTGCGCTTCAATAACTTGATATTGTACAGAAACTTTCATTCGTACAAAAACATTATCCAAAGTTTTGGTATCAATAATTACATCCAACTGTTGAATCCGCAAATTCATTCTTTTGGCTACTTGGTCGATAAAAGGAATTTTTAAGTGCAGACCAGATTGGCGCACGACGTGAAATTTTCCTAAACGTTCTACAATCGCCGCTGTCGCCTGCTTCACTGTAAAAAATGAGGCAAATAAAACAACAAGGCCGAAAAAGATAATAAATCCTAAATAAGTCATAGGTCTTTTTTTTATGGTTTTTGTTAAATCATTTTGATTTCGGATAAAGATAATTAAAATTTGTCGATTTTACATGGTCATTCCAATATCAATTCCTTTGATCTTTCGGTATAAATCGGTAGCGAAATTATCGGTCATTCCGGAGACAAAATCAATCACGCCAAGAACCTTCTGATAATCGCTTCCCTCTTCATAAAGAAACTGTTTGGGCAATAGTTTTAAGGCCATTTTATCATATGATTTACGGGCATATTTTTCTGTTAAAATTGGGGGTATAAAGTGATTCAATAATTCATACATGACATTAAAACCAGCGTTTTCGATTTCGACCACATTTTTCTGATTGTAGATTTTTTCAATGGAAAAATTTTCAATTTCCTGCAAAGAGGGATTGTCGGTTTTATAAATATCCAAAAGCGCTTTATCTAAAGTTCCTGCTAAAATATCATCAAACTGTTCTTGGTAAATCTGGATCGATTTATTTATTAAAGCATTAATCACCTTCGCTCTTAAATAAGAAATTCTTTCGTTCGCATTGGTCAGAATGGCGAGTTTATCTTCCACTCTTTTTGTGTTCTGATTCTCTGATTTGATCAGGTCAAAAAATAGGTTTTCACAATCATTGGTCGACACAATTCCCAAGCGGTGCGCATCTTCCATATCGATAATATTATAGCAAATATCATCTGCCGCTTCAACCAACCATACAAAAGGATGTCTCTTAAAAATCATTGGATCCTCACTTTCCTGCGACAGATGAACCGATTTTGCAATATTTAAAAAGGTTTCTTTTTCATTCTGAAAAAAACCAAATTTCTTACGGTGAATGATGCCTTTTTTCTTAGCGATTGCCTCGCAGGGATATTTAGCAATACTTGCTAGCGTTGTATAAGTGAGTTGCGTACCACCTTCATCTTTGCCAGTTTGCTGATGTGTTAAAACTCGGATGGCATTCGCATTTCCTTCAAAATTCACCAAATCTGCCCATTCTTTTTCATTGAATTTCGCCTTTAAATCTTTCTCATTTTTTTCAAAATAACTGGCGATTGCATCTTCACCGGAATGTCCGAAAGCTGGGTTTCCAACATCATGGCACAAACATGCGGCGGCGATTACATTGTGTAAATTATGCTGATAAAAATTCTGAGCATTTTCATCAAGATCATTTTTATAATTATTAAAAATAAAATCTCCAACGGCACTTCCTAAACTTCGTCCAACGGAAGAAACTTCCAGAGAATGAGTTAAGCGGTTGTGCACAAAAACACTTCCCGGTAGTGGAAAAACCTGGGTCTTATTTTGTAATCTTCGGAAGGAAGCAGAAAAAATAATTCGGTCAAAATCCCGTTGAAAATCAGTTCGCGACGCCGAAGTTGCCGGGTGATTGCCGGTTCGCTGATGGGTAAAAAGGCTGTTTAAAATCATAATACTTTCCCAAAAATAAGTCTTAAATTTAACTAATAAAAGTTTTTAATATGAAAGTTTATTTTTTACTGGTGCCTTTGCTTATTTTGTCATGCGAGAAAAAATCAGAAAGTGGCGAAAAAGCCCAATTGAGCACCGAACAACAATGCTTTATTTTGAATGAAGGTGCTAATTTTGATGAGATTGTAAAGCCCGTGCCACATCCTACGCATGCAGAGATTCTTAAAAATCTGCCCGCTCACATTCACATGAAATCGCTTACTGACTTTAAAAAATTTAATTATGATTTAAAAATAACGGAAGCATTGCAATCAGCTGAAGATAAATACTTCGGTTCTGAAGAATATCAACAAAAATTTGGCGAGTGGATTGCTGCTTTACCTGAATTTAAATATTTATCCGTTCAGGATCAGTACGCTTTAGCAAAAAATAAGTATGGCTTATGGCTGGTTGAAAAAAACAAAGGCGATTTTAAACCTTACTTTTTAGGATTAACTCAGAACGTTTATCTTACCGAGTTTTATGGAAAAGATCAAAAATTCTTGGATAATAATCAATTTTCGATGAAGGGAACACTGGTTGATATTCAAAGATTGTCGCGCATTCCAATGCTGCCGAAATATGATGTTATTAAAGAGGGTGTTCAGTTTACAATCAATCTGGAAGATATAAAGAAAGACAGTGACCAAGATGGTTTCAATGACCTTTTTGAAAAATTCATCGGTTTAAACTCAGAGGCAGCTGATACCGATGGAGATGGTATCGCAGATTTTATAGATCCGAATCCTAAGTTTAAATCTGGTACCGATAAGTTTACAGTTATGTATGAAACTTTGGTTGACCATCCAAAACCGCCGACCAAATACTCTTTTGTAGAAATCCTTACCAATTGCGATTATTTTCAAGCCATCAATCCCAAACATATAAAAGTTTTGGTGTACAATACCGCAGAACAAGCACCGATTAAAGAAGATGTACTTGACCATTTCTTCCCGGGGAAATACAGTAAAATGAAAAGTTATAAAGGTTATCCTGAGGTCTATTTCACAGATTTTTCTGATGAAACTGGCGACGGAACAATCTCTGCAGAATTTGTAAATGGCAAATGGAAATTTGATAAAAAATACACTTTAACTTTCGGGATGTAATTTATTTCATCCTTATAAAGCCTGCTTAAGTTTGCCCAAAAAAGAGAACTTTTCTTTTTCCCCAAGCCTAAACGGGCAGGAAATTTCTTTAAAATTAATCAAAATAAGTTCTAAAATTATTTTAGTAGAGAACTTTTTAAACAAAAAAATTCCTGAAGATAATCTTCAGGAATTTAAATTTTATGCAAATTTGATTACATATAACTTTCAATCGGAGCGCACGTACACACCAGATTTCGGTCTCCATAAGCCTCATCAACCCGAGAAACGGAGGCGAAGAATTTACGGTCTCGAACCCATTCCAAGGGATAGGCAGCTTTTTCACGGCTGTATGGTCGATCCCAATCATCTGCAATGACGACCTGTTCGGTATGAGGTGCATTTTTAAGAACATTATTGACCGTGTCAAATTTCCCATCAGCGATTTCATCAATTTCTCTTTTAATTGAAATCAATGCTTCTGCGAAACGATCCAATTCTTCTTTGTTTTCAGATTCCGTAGGTTCGATCATCAAGGTTCCTGCCACAGGGAAACTCACTGTTGGAGCGTGGTAACCATAATCCATCAAACGTTTTGCAACATCTGCAACTTCAATTCCCAGGGGTTTAAACTGGCGGAAATCAATGATACATTCGTGGGCAACTCTTCCTTTTCTGTTTGAGTACAACACTGGGAAATGTTCACCTAAAACTTCTTTTAAATAATTGGCATTAAGAATAGCATGACCCGTCGATTTTTTCAAACCAAAGGTTCCGAGCATTTTCACGTAAGCGTAAGAAATATTTAAGACCAATGAGGAGCCGTAAGGCGCACCAGAAATGGCCTCAATTGATTCTTTTGTTCCGATTTTAATATTGGGATTGCTCGGCAAAAACTTAACCAAATGTTCTGCCACACAGATTGGGCCAACACCAGGGCCACCGCCACCATGTGGAATAGCAAAGGTTTTGTGCAAGTTCAAGTGACATACATCTGCGCCAATATTACCAGGCGAGGTGTAGCCTACTTGTGCATTCATATTCGCCCCGTCCATATAAATTTGTCCACCATGGGAGTGAATTAAATCGGTAATTTCAATGATATTATCATCAAAAAAACCGTAGGTTGACGGATAGGTAATCATCACTGCAGCAAGATTGTTGCTATGCAATTCGGCTTTTGCTTTTAGATCTTCGAAATCGATTTCACCACTTTCAAGATTTTTCACCACCACCACTTTCATCCCTGCAATGACGGCTGAAGCAGGATTCGTTCCATGTGCAGATTGCGGAATCAAAGCAATATTACGATGCCCTTCGCCACGGGATTTATGATATTCACGAATTACCATTAACCCTGCATATTCCCCCTGTGCGCCAGAGTTGGGTTGCAAAGATGTTCCTGCAAAACCTGTGATTTCTGCTAAATCCTTTTCTAATTCTTTAATTAAAATCTGATAGCCGCCTGCTTGTTCGGTTGGTACAAATGGATGCACGCTGCCCCATTCAGCCCACGACAAAGGCAACATTTGCGTAGCTGCATTGAGTTTCATGGTGCAAGAACCAAGAGAAATCATAGAATGAGTCAATGAAAGATCTTTTCTTTCTAAACGCTTGATATAGCGCATCAACTCTGTTTCTGTATGGTATTTGTTGAAAACTTCTTCTTTAAGGATTTCATCTGTTCTTAAAAATTCCTGTGGAATCTGAACTTCATCTTTAAAAATTAATTTAAAACTTTGCTTATCTAAAAAGCCAGCAAAAGCATCAAAAAGATATTGAACTTTGGCTTCCGTTGAAGATTCATTTAAAGAAATACTGACGATTCCTTCAGAGAAATAATTCAGATTAATTTTTCGATCGCGCATCACTCGGATGAGTCTGATCTTATCTTCTTCATGAATTCTAAATTTCACCGTATCAAATATTGATTCTTCCACCATATCATAGCCCAACATGGACAGGCCATTTCGCAAAGCAATTGCTTTGAAGTGAATTTGATCTGCGATGAAATTCAATCCTTGTGGCCCATGATATACGGCATACATTCCTGCCATTACGGCTAAAAGAACCTGCGCTGTACAGATATTTGAAGTTGCTTTTTCTCTTTTAATGTGTTGCTCTCTGGTTTGCAGTGCCATTCTAAGCGCTCTTTTCCCATAAGCATCTTGGGAAACTCCGATAATTCTGCCTGGAAGATCACGTTTGTATTCGTCTTTACAAGCGAAAAAAGCAGCATGAGGACCGCCATAACCCATCGGAATCCCAAATCTTTGGGTGGTTCCAACCGCACAATCGGCACCCATATCCGCTGGTGATTTTAATTTCACCAACGCCATAGGATCACAGGCTACAACAACCTGTAATTCAAATTCTTTATAATATTGTATGTTTTCTGAATAGTCGATAATAATCCCGTTTTTACCAGGATATTGTAAAAGGATGCCGAAATACGAATCATTAAACTGATGCGTTTTGTGATTTCCGATGATTACATCGATTCCTAGGCCTTCTGCTTTGGTTTTTAAAACTGCAATGGTTTGCGGAAATACCAAATCGGAGACGAAAAATTTCTGAGAGCCGGCTTTTTTCTGCGTTTTCGTTCTGCTTTCAAAGAACATGTGCATGGCTTCGGCAGCAGCTGTAGATTCATCTAATAGCGATGCATTTGCCAATTCAAATCCGGTTAGATCACAAATAACTGTTTGGAAATTTAATAATGCTTCTAATCTCCCTTGTGCTATTTCTGCTTGGTAAGGCGTATAGGCGGTATACCAAGATGGATTTTCTAAAATATTCCGTTGGATGACACTGGGCAAAATGGTATTGTGATAGCCGAATCCGATATAGTTATCGAACATTAGATTTTTTGCAGCCAACTCTTTGGAATGGGCTAACATTTCTTGCTCCGAAAGTGGCTCTGAAATATTGAGTTCCTCTCTTAGTCGAATCGAATCTGGAATGGTTTGACCAATTAGTTCTTCCATACTCGCAACGCCAACTTTCTCTAACATTGCTTGTGTATCGGCTTGATTCAAGGAAATGTGGCGATTTACAAATTGTGTGGTATTCATATATTTTTACTAGATTATTTCTGAAATATAGGTTCGTAAAAATACAAATTTTTAAGCATTGTCGCAATTGACAAATCTCATTTAATTCTAATCAAAAACTTTAAAAAAAATAAAAACTTTTATCATTGACAGGAAGAGAAAACCCGTAATAATCTCACCTTAAAATATTTAGCAAAAAATAACACTCTTATTTTGATTTATTCTAAATTAAATTTATATTTGCAAGATGAATGGTCAGATTATCCCTTTTAAAGTATTGCCGCTAAGGCCGTTTAATGAAATCAATGAGGAAATAGCATGTGGCAAGAAGAATTGCTGTAAAAAATTTAAGAAAGGAAAAAGGTGCAAGAAATGCCCTGGAAGGCTTAAATTGGTTTGAATTCTAGCGTGTTTTAGCGGCTTTGAAATATCGCCAATAAAATAACAAGAATAAAAATAATGAATAATCCTATTCTCACAACTCTCGGAATTCCATGTGGATTTGAAAGAGTACGCTTTTCGGTTTTGAAAAGATTTTCTACCTCACTTCGAAATTCGTCGTTTTTATTTTCAAAAATTTCGGTAATCGTAATTCCTTGAACAACGGTTTTATTCAGTAACGAATTGGTCACATGCAATAACAACTGAAATTGGCCGTCTTTAAATTCTGTAATTCGAATTATTTTTTCACCATATCCCTTTTGCAAGCCAAAGGGTAACACTTTAACAATATCTGCATTTTGCGTTTGCCAAGTAATGATGACTTCTTCACCTTTTTGCACCCGAACTTTATTTGCAGAAAACGATTTGATGGACGGTGGTAAATTGGGTCGATAACTTCGGTTTTGGTGACTTAAATTATCATCATAAATTCTTCTTTTCTCCGTATTAATCAATATTTCGTAGGCTTCTTGAATTTCAATGAAACGGGTTTCAAAAAAATCATCATCGGGATTTTTATCGGGATGGTATTTCAATGATAATTTGCGATACGCCTTTTTAATGTCTTCTTCAGAAGCATTTTCATTAACACCGAGAAAATAATAATAGTTTTTCATTCGAATCAAGAAGGGAATTCGGAGTTGCGTTATTGGAACGGCAAAAGTAAGAAATTAAAAGTTTTTACTGCTGACAATTTAAGATAAATAAATCCCAAAAAACCAAGTCCACACCATTAGAATTATTTGCATGGGAAGTCTTTCTTTATACAAATAAGCCATACCAGGACCGGTAAAATCAGCTTTAAAAAGATTGATCCTTTTCTTGGAGGAATTGATATTTGCAAAAAAGATGATTATAAAAAAGAAAATTAATACCACCGCGGTATTTTCTCGCAGAGCTGGAATCATCAAGCCAACTCCGGCTGCTATTTCTAAAACTCCGGTAAAATAAACCAAGAATATTTTGGCGGGAAAGATTTCCGGAATCATCATCGCCATTCCTTGTTGATATTTAAAATGGGCCAAACCTGTGAAAATGATAAAAACCGCCAGTGCTAAATTCCCTGAAAATACAAAATTCCAAAAACCTTCTATAAGTCGGGTCGCCACCAATGATAAAATAAACGTGACCGCAATGATTGATAAGAGTTTCATATTTTTTCTGCCAGATTTTTGAGCAGCTCAAACCCTCTATTAAACCCCTTTGTCATCTCTACCTTATGCGCACCATCACTATGAACTATTGCACGAAGTTCCGTTATATTTTCGTCAATAGCACGTAGAAAGTATTTTTCTTCGGCGCCACTCCATTCTTTCACTTCTTTAGTTTCGGTATCTTCTACTCCATTTTTCACCAATCCTAAATGGGAGAAAATAACTTCAAAAGGTTCATTTAAGCTTTTGATGGTAGAGACCATTCCCTCTCCTTCTTCATTGGTAAAGTAGGTTTTACCCCCAATTTTCCAATCAGATTTCATCATTGAACCAGAGGCGAAAAATTGAGTCCAAAGTGAATAGCTTTCGGGAGACCAAAGCAAATCCCAAACTTTCTGAATGGGCGCGTTGATCTGAATTTCATAATTTAAAGTTTCCATAATAAAGTTTTAAAATAGTTAAGCGATTGATTTCAAAGAGATTTAATCCATAGAAATTTACGAATTATAGGCCGATTCTAAGTCGGAAATTTCTATCTTTTGCATACTCATCATGGCTTCTACAACTTTTTGTGCTTTCTGTGGCTGGTCAAAATCATTCATCAATTCTAACAATCTTTTAGGAACAATTTGCCAGCTGACACCAAATTGATCTTTCAACCAGCCACACATTGACGCTCTGCCGCCAGCAGCAAGAAGTGAATTCCATAAGTGATTGGTTTGGATTTGATCATCGGTCATAACGACGATCGAAATTCCTTCATTGAAATCAAAGGGATGATCGTAGGAATTATCCAAGCAAAAAAATGTATATTGATCGATTTCAAATTGAGCATGTTGCACATTTTCAGCGTCTTCATGGGTTTCATTTCCCAGACCTGCACCATATTTTAATACCCTGCCAATTTTAGATTGCGGAAAAATAGAAGTGTAAAATTCCATCGCCTTTTGGGCTTTCCCATTATTTTGATGAATAAACATTAAGGTCGGAATTATTTTTTGTTCCCCTTGTTTTTCACCAAGATAAACTTGCCAGGTTACCCCGAATTGGTCCCTAACCCAACCGTACATTTTTGACCAAGCGTATTCACCCAAATCCATTAAAACAATTCCATTTTTGCTCAGCTGAGTCCAATATTTCAGAACCTCATCTTCGTGTTCACAAAGAACCATAAAAGAGATGGAGGCGTTTTTTTCGAACTGTGGCCCGGCGTTGAGAAACATTAGTTTTTGCCCGAATAACTCCAGATTTAAAACAACAGGGGTATCTGCAGTAATTTTTCCGCCGAAGGTTTCGCAGTAAAAATCCGCAGCCTCCTTGCCATCGCCATTAAACCAAAGACAGGGAAATATAGTATTGTTCATATTTTTCAATTAGATTATGTAAATACTTATCGAATTTGCGACAAATATTTCAGTCACGCACGACAAAGATTTACTTATATTCATGCTATTTTTTAAATTGTTCGGTATGCAATTAAGAACCTGTTTAAATTTGCTTTAAAAAAGAAATTTTCTTTTTCCACAACTCAAAAGGGTGTAAATTTCTTAAAAATACCTCAACTTTAAACCCTTTACGGATTGGGGAAATTAATTTTGATGAATTTTAAACAAGCTTTAAGGCTCATTGAAATTAAAAAACAGCATTAAAAAACGCTGTTAAATGGATTAATTATTCTCGACGTATTTATGAAAACGATCCAGAATTGCGTAGTACCCTACTCGTTGCATTTCTCTGGAATATTGTTGTTCCGGCTCGAAAACCTCTATAATTTCAGTGGTATTTTCATCGATTTCTTTAAAATAGACTTCAATGGTTCTGCCATCTTTTAGAATACTTTTCACGTATTCTTTATCTCTAATTTCCACAATGTCACCCGCAAAGTTATATCCGAAGCTTTTGTCTTTATATTCTAACCGATAATCAAATGATCCTCCTTCACGAAAATCAATATCGGCATTGGTGCAATGCCAATTTGGTGTGGTGAAATTCCATTTTACAATATGCTTTGGATTGTAAAAATAATCCCAAACTTTTTGAATGGGTTTTAAAATTGTAATGTTAATCGTTATCGGCTCCATAGATTATTTTTTATAAAAATACGGAATAATTTTCATATTTGTGAGGACGGTGTAAACGCACTGGTTATTTATTTATTTTTTGCTAAAAATTCTGCTAAATTATGAGCCTATTTAAATTTGCTTTCAAATAAAATTTCTTTTTCCCCAAAACTAAAGGGTGGAAAATTATTTAGAAATTCATCTTAAAAAAAAATTCTTGCCAGTTTTGTATTACTAACAAGAATTCCATCAATTATTATATAATTATTTTAGAGCCTCTAATGCCTTTTCGTAGTTGGGTTCTTGTGCGATTTCTGGTACTTGTTCTGTATACAGAACTTTTCCGTTTTCATCGGCCACAATAACTGCTCTACTCAACAATCCCTGCATGGGTGAATCCTTGATTGTAACGCCATAATCCTCACCAAAAGTCCCACGGAAGTCTGATAAGCTCACTACATTATCTAGACCTTCAGCAGCACAAAAACGTTTAAGTGCAAAAGGCAAATCTCTGGAAACATTGATCACCACAGCATCTTTGTATTTGGCAGCTTCTTCATTAAACTTCCTTGCAGAAGCGGCACACACGCCCGTATCAATGCTTGGGAAAATATTAAATACTTTTTTCTTGGAAGAAAAATCCTGATTCGATTTGGTTTTCAATTCCTCATCAATTAATTCAAAAGTTTTTACTGTACTTCCTACTTCAGGTAAATTCCCGCTGGTTTGAACGGGATTACCGTGCAATGTAATATCTGCCATAATTGTATTTATTTATATTGATTCAAAATTAGGAAAAATAAAATCATTGAGGAAAAATTGAAAGTTAAATTAATCTTAATATTGAGGAGTTTAAAAAATTAACCGATCACTCTTCTACAATGTTCGATATTTCTAAAATCTTTAGTAAATCTATTGCAGTCATATAGCCTGTGTGTTGGAAAACAATTTCATGCTTGGGATTTAACAATACTAAAGTAGGATAAGAAACTTGCCCAGCGGAACTTCCTAAGGCCAGTGCTAATTCATGATACCCAGTTTTGACGCCCGTTGGCTGGTAAGTAAAAACAGCATCAGCAAATGCAATAGTCGATTTTTCTTCCCCATTAAGCGCTACGAAATAAAATTTTTCTTTTAATAAATCCTGCACTTTATTATTTTTAAAGGTTGAATTTTGCATGGTTTTACAGTACGAACACCAATCGGTATGAAGAAAAACAAGGAGATTTCTCTTTTCAGTCTTTTGAAGATTTTCTACATTTTCAAGAGGATGAATTTTTGATTGCGAAAAACCCCGCATCAAAGTTCCTATAAAAAAAAGTGTAAAAAATAAGGTTAGCGGTTTCATCGAATTATTTTAAAGTAAATTTCAGCCCAAGAAAACCACGTATCCCCTGATTTGGAGCATATACGTAATTGGGATCAAAAGTTAGTGCGTACGGGTTTTCTGGCGTTGCCACGGCTTGGCCATCAGCATCAAATTGTACTTGTTTATCAAACGGATCATGTGCTCTTGAAATAAGAAACGGATTTCCTTTAGTCGGCGTCCAGTTTAAAATGTTTTTCACACCAGCATAGATTTCAAAGTTCTTAAAACCATCAAAAGTAAACTGAATATTTTGAATACTCCACCAGGGCGAATACGGTTTTCTAGGATCTAAATCTCCTAACAAAGGTAAACGCATGGGCCCATAAATGTTTCCGGTATAATCAATCACCATTTTCCACGGCCGTATTATATAGGAAACCGCCCAGGTTCCTGTGAAATTTTCTGTTAAGATCTGATGTTCAGTAAATCCGTCGGAGGTAAGTGTATTTTCCATGATTGTACCACCCAAAATAACCTTTAACCCGTTTGCAAAATTAAAGTCAGAATTTAGACTGACTCCTCTACTGACTGCGAAACCATCAATATTATCATAAATAATTTGCACTGTATTGGTTTCGTAATCGGGCACAATTCTATAGGTAAAATAAGTATAAAAAGCACTCGCATCTAAAGTAATATTGGAGCCTGAACCGAAATACATTTTTTTAATGTAGTTAAGATTGGCATTATATGATTTTTCTGGTTTCAAATCAGTTAAAACCACCACCTCTCGCGCACCGGTTAAAGCAGCATGATCTTCTGTGAAGAGGTTTACCACGCGGAATCCGGTGCCCGCATTGAGTCTTAAAATATTATTTTGATTGATGGACCATTTATAAGCCAGACGAGGAGTAAAGATATTTCCATGAATCGTATTATAATCATAGCGAAAACCCAAAAGTAATTTATGATGCGCTGTTAAATTAATTTCATCCTGAAAAAAGATTCCTGGAAGAACTATTTTCTCGGAATCGTTTTCGCCTGAAATACTTGAAGTTCCCACCGTATTATCATCATAAAAGGTATATCGCAACGCGGCACCCAATAGCAAATCGTGTAATCCTGCTTTTTTATCCCACGTCAACTGACCGAAACCAATTTTCTGCGTAGCGATATAAGAAGTTTCCCCATAACGGCTGTCCTGTTCGTGATTTACGAATGAGAATCCTAAAAATAGGTTCTCTTTTACAGGAAGTTGATAATTTCCAAAAACCTCAACACGGTTGGTATAGATGCTTTCACCATAAATTTCATCACCACCTCGGAACGATTTATTCCAGCGCATATCCCCGCCCCAACGGTCTTCATACATATATCTAGCAGCTACGGAAAACAGTCGGTTTTCTTTTCGGTGGAAATTCCATTTTTGGAAAACAGAAATTCGGTCTTGCAAGGTAATGTCTGTGAAATTATCATGATTATCATCAATTTTGTTTTGGTAATTAAAGTAGTTAATTCCGGTGAGGACTTTTGCTTTCTTTCCTGCACTAAACTTAAAACCTAGATCTAAATTATATTCTCCCCAAGTGGTCGAAAAAAGATCAGCACTAAATAAGGGAGCATTCTGAGGATTTTTCGTAATCACATTGATCAAACCACCCACTGCTTCACTACCGTAAAGTGAAGATGCAGGCCCTTTGACAATTTCAATTCTTTCTACCAATGAATTTGGAATGCCAGCCAAACCATATACGGTTCCGAGTGAACTTACAATCGGCATTCCATCAATCAAAATCATGGTGTAAGGACCTTCTAAACCATTGATGTGAATATCGCCTGTGGAGCAGATATTACAATTCAACTGTGGTCGTACCCCATTTACATTTTGCAAGGCATCAAAAATACTGGGTGTCGGGTTTTTCTTAAAATAAGCGGGCGCATATACTTCTACCGCAACCGGACTATCTGATCTTCGCACTGATTTTAAAGTTCCGGTGACGACTACATCTTCAATATCAGCACCTCTGTCGAGCGGTTCTAAATTAATCTCAAAATTTAACTGATCCTCTTTCTTTAACAATATCTCTTTATAGAAAGCTTGAAAACCATCTACTTTTACGCTTAACTTATAGTGGTCAGGTGGGATTTCATCAAATCGGAAAACACCTAAGCTATCTGTAAATACAGCATATGGTGTTCCTTCTAAAGAAACATGAGCGGCAATTTTTGTTGTTCCCTCTCCATTAATTCTCCCCGAAATCGCAGCATTTTGACCAAAACTAAAATTTGCCATCAGCAAAAGTGCCCCAAACATTAATCCTTTTATCATTATATTTAAGTTATAAAGGCAAAACTACAAAAGTTAGCCTAATCTAACAAATAAAAAAAAGATCGAAATTAATTTTTAGTTTTCAATGACAAGATCGTATTGATCTAAAAGGCCGGAGATTGCCATCAGCGAGAATTTGGCTTTTTTTAGGCGGTTTTTTTCGGGATCGATAGAATAATTGTAGGCAGTGCGAAAATCTGCTTTATCTAAAATGCTGTTTATAAAAATAGATTGAGCAAGATCACATTGATCAAAAACAACTTGAGTCAGATTGGATTCTGAAAAATCGATTTCACGCAATTGGCAATCTTTAAAAATAGTTTTTTTGATATTCATTTGGAAAAAAGTCGAATGATTCACTTGGCAATTTTCGAAAGAAAACGAAAGTCCAAAATCGTTACAAGTCTCAAATTGCAGTCCGAGCATTTTACAGCCAATGAATTTCACCTCTCGCAATACCGTTCCGTGCAAAAGCGCCAAGCTGAAATTACACTCCTGAAATTCACAATCCAAAAATTTGAATTCACTGAGATTTGCTTCTTCAAAATTGCAATTTCTAAAAACACAGCTTTCATATTCTCCTTTAAGAAAAGAAGTATGGGTAAAATCTAGTTTGTTAAAATTTTGATTTTGTGAATTCTGTGACATTGATATTTCCTTATTTCAAATTATTTTTTCGGAGCGGTCTAGCAAGAATAGTCGCCAATTTATCAGGAGCTTTAAGGCAATTTACTTTTTCTTATTTAACGACTTGACCGTCTTCCCATAGACTTTTTCGAAGCTTTTGTCTTTGTTTACATTGATAATCCCTTCAGAAAAATAAGCAATAAATCTTGACGGATCAGCTTTGGTCTCATTTTAACAATCTCTCTGCTGCGCATCAAAAATTAAAACAGAGGCGTACATTTCCGTCCAATTCTCTTTGCCATCGCAATAAACGGTGTATAGATTTACATCATCATCAAAAAGCTTTACTTTTTCCCACACTAAAATAGGATGCCTTTCTGCAGACGGTTTAATTTCTTTGCTCCATTTCCCAAACCGTTCAAACATTACCTTTTTCGTATTCATCGCTGAACTTACAGCGTGAAAACGCAATTCATTTACAGCAATAGCACTATCTTTAAGCTGAATTTTTTCCAGCGTATAATTTAGGTACCCGTTTTCGAAAATTACGGGTGTATTAGGATTTGCTGTACTACGCGGAACTCCTACACCACTTATCTGACTGCTCCCATTTTTGGAATTATCTTGCGCTTTAGAATAAACCGTTACTAAAATTATCGCTAAAATAAAAAATTTGTTTTTCATTTTGATTTCGAAAATTAAAAATTAAAATTGATTATACTCGTCAATAAATAATTTGGTCATTGACTATAGTTCCACCGATTTTCTCCATCTTTTTTCACGCCACACCTTTTGCTCTTCTTTGGTTAAAAACGACCACGCGATAATCCGGCTTGATTTATTACCTGTTCCCATAGGAATGGTTTTAATTTGCACTACTTCAAGCGCATTCAATGCTTTATAAATTCCTTTTAGATTCGATTGTTTCGAGACCAAAGTCGAAAACCAAAAAAAGTTCTGCGCAAATTCCCGACTTTCGCTAATCATGTCGTGAATAAACTGAGACTCGCCACCCTCACAAATCAGTTCATTGCTTAGGCCAGCAAAGTTAAGTTCTGGTCGGACGGTTTTTTTACCAGCTAGATTTTTCACTTTACGGTGACTTCCTTTTTGCGCTTCCTCGGTCGAAGAATGAAAAGGTGGATTACACATTGAAAAATCAAATTTTTGATCATTATTGATTATTCCTTTAAAAAAATATTGTGAATCTTCCTGTAAGCGAATTTCTATTTTTCCTTCTAATATTGAATTTGAACTGACAATATTTTTGGCCGCCTCAATCGATTTCGGCTCAATATCAGTTCCGATAAAATCCCAACCGTAGGCGGAAACACCAATAATTGGGTAAATAGAACTGGCGCCAACACCTATATCTAGAACTTTAATGGTTTCACCAGAAGGCAATTCACCAAAATTACTTTGACTTAATAGATCAGCCATATAATGCAGATAATCAGCTCTGCCAGGAATGGGCGGACATAAATTCTCATCCGGAAAATCCCAGTTTTTAATATCGTAATAATGATTTAACAAGGCTTTGTTGAGTAATTTTACCGCTAAAGGATTGGCAAAATTAACCGATTCAACACCATATTTATTAATGGTTAGGTGTGCAGACAATTCAGGCACAGCGATTTTAAGCGCCTCTAAATCATAGCGCTCGCGGTTTATATTTCTTGGATGAAGTCTTATTTTTTCTGATGTATTTTTCTCTGTGGACATAACTTAGGGTATTTTTTGAAGGAGACCTAGCGTAACGCTACTGCAAAATTTCTTATTTGCAAAGAACGAAAAAAGTAGGTTGGAAACCTAACAAACTTCCTGCGTTCTTTATATTTCCACCATTATACCTTCGTTTGACAACGATTTTACTTTATTTAAAGTGGTCATTATAATTAAAGGCTATAGAAACAAAAATCATAGCGTACAAAATTTAATTGTAAGGAAATAGAAGTAAATTTAGCGGCTAATTTATTATTAAAATAAAAGATTTTTAATGGCTAAAAAACATTCAAATCGCTGGTTTATTGCGATGATGGGAACGCTTCTCCAGGTCATACTAGGAACGGTTTACGCTTGGAGTTTTTTTCAAAAACCCATCATGATTGCATATGGTTGGACCAACGTGCAAACAATGTGGATCTTCAGTATTGCCATTCTTTTTCTAGGGCTAGCTGCTGCTATTGGTGGAATGATTCTCCCCAAATATGGGCCTCGAAAACTGGCAACCTTTGGAGTCCTATTTTATGGATTAGGTTATTTGGTCAGCGCTTATGCAATGTCTATAAACAGTTTGCCGCTTTTCTATTTGGGCTTCGGTTTCATTGGTGGAATGGGGCTGGGTTTAGGTTATGTAACGCCAGTCGCAACTGTTTCCAAATGGTTTCCTGATAGAAAAGGACTGATTACCGGAATGGTTGTCATGGGATTTGGTTTGGGTGCTTTGGTGATGTCGAAAATTATTGCTCCTCTATTTATAAAAAGCGCTGAAGGAGATTTGATGCACGTATTTATTTACATTTCCGGTGTTATTTTGATTTTAGGAATTCCTGCCGCATGGTGTTTGAAGAATCCACCTCAAGGATTTGTTCCGAAAGGCTATGCGCCTCCGACAGCAAATAAAAACAATCAAGAAGTTGAAAATAATCTAACGGTTAGGAAGAGCTTACTTTCACCAAAATTTCTGGGCATGTGGTTGGTTTTTTTCTTTAATATATCAGCTGGAATTATGTTGATCAGTATGCAGTCGCCCATGATGCAGGATTTAATTTTGAGGGAAAACCCCACGATCAATACAGAATCTCTTGCTGCGACAGGTGCAACGCTCATTGCCATCAGTTCTTTGTTCAATGGTTTGGGTCGATTTCTATGGGGTGGACTTTCAGATTACCTCGGGCGAATCCAGGTTTTTCGACTGATTCTTGGCTCCCAAATAATCGTTTTCATCGTATTAATATTTACCAGCAATCCTTGGGTTTTTGGTGCCGTGGTTTGCTACATTCTGCTTTGTTATGGTGGTGGATTTGGCGCAATGCCTTCATTTATTCTCGATGTTTTTCACGAAAAATTGATGCCTGTTATTTATGGGATTATGCTCACCGCTTGGTCAATGGGCGGAATTGTCGGGCCACAAATCGCCGCATTTATTCGAGATTCTCACACCCAAAACCCGGAGCAAATCGGCTCCAGAACGTATCTGACAGGAATTGTTTTATTAGGAATCGGCTTTATTATCAGTTTAAGATTAAGCAACACCTCCATCATGAGCCAAAAAAAATAAAATTATAATACCTTATTCTCCTTATACGAAATCACTTTTTCTGGCAGCGACTATTTAAAAGATGAATTAAAATCGATTAAAAACAGCTCCTATTTGCCTAATTCTACCATATATTTAATGATTGCCAAGCGGGAATCTGACCTTGGATCTGTCACACTGGTGGAAGTAGGATAAATTTTAATGATATCCGGATGGTCTTTATTTAAAAAGCCCATATTTGCTTCACCACCAGTCATTAAGAAATCGGCGAGCGCGACGTGATAGTTTTTTTTAGGATCTATCGCAACTTCTTTTAAAGTCCAACCGCTTTTTTCTGGATGATAGTCCACTGCTGAAGAATATTGAAGGAATCCGCCGGAGCCTACATTATTTCTTCCGGCTTCTAAGACCTGAATGAGGAGACTTCCTTTCATATCAACTTCCATAATTGATCCGCCATAGGGCAAAGTTCGAATAATATCATATTCTGTCACCGGCATCTGAATGATATCATCCACCCGGATAGAACCGGAATTTAAAAGCACCACATCAGCGGTTGGCACCGCTTTTTCCATCGCAGCCACAGCAATTCGCGTCAAATTTGTTTTTCCACTTCTAATCATTTCTTCCCGGCCATCTAACGGTTCTCCTTCGTCCCGAATTATGCGCTGTGCATTAAATCCTAAGGCAGCAAAATTGGTATCACCGATGTCCATCCATTTTTTTACAATGAGTGCTGTTGCGGGATCTTGAGCGGTGGAACGATCCAACATCCGCAATTCTGGAACTACGGAGGTCGATTTATTTTTTACATCAATCGTTAAATAATTTACATATGCCGATTTAGCATTTGCATGCGCTTTGGTGATATAAATGTTACCCACTTTTTTGAATTGCATATCATGTTCATGTCCACCCATAATTAAGGACAAGCCTGGAACGCGCTGCGCCAAAATATGATCTTCGGCAACGGCGAGATGGGTAATTGCGACCACTGCGTCACAGGAATCTTTTAGCTGGTGGTATAATTTTTCTGCAACTTCAAATTCATCGGTATAGCTTACGTACTCTGCTTTATTGAACGGAAGAGTCAGCCCGATAAATCCAATTTTCGCCTTGGTGCCGTCTTGATCCTCCACATCTAAAATATAGGTTTGTGGAAAAGATTCCTTTCCTGCGGAATTGGTTTTTATAAAAGGTGCCACGCCCGATTGCGTTTTGTGAAACGTATTGGAGGCAATCCACGTAAAGGTGGATTCATTGATTCTATCTTGCAATTCGTCTTCTTTAATATCAAACTCGTGATTCCCAAAAACGGCAAAATCTAGACCTGCAGTATTTAATGATTCCACCATTTGTCGGCCTCTAATCCGTTTTCCTTCAAATTTTAAACTGTTGTAAACAGAGGGACTTAGAAAATCGCCCGCCATCACCATAAAAGTATTGGGATTTTTTGCCAATTCTTCTTTTTTTAAAGTAGCCACTCTGGCAACGCCGCCAATTTTGCCACCTTGGGTTGCCGCGATTTCGTAAACATCATTAATTTGGACAAATGTTACCGTAATTTTCCCATCATCAGTGGTTGATGGTGAAGCAGTTTTTACGGTTTTACAGGATGATAAAGTGAGCGCAAAAACCAAGGCATAAAATGGAATTCTCGTTTTCATTATGATAAGTTTAAGACACAAGTTATTACTAATTAACCAGTTCGGCAAATATATTTTGGGGTAAAGGATTACAAAGCAAAACCTGGGTAAGGCAGAACTACCCTGCGTGAGGGCGTAGGTGAAACTCTTTTTGCGAAACGCAGTGGAGCAAAAAAGTGGGAACCGGAGACCGACTTTTCTTTTTTCGAGGGAACGGCTGTGGCAAAAAAAGAAAAGACACGCCCAAATTAAAATAAAAAATCTTCTTTGCGGGCGAAAGTTGAATTATTTATGATTGTTTTATTTCGAAAAAACAGACGTCGGCATTTTGATAGTGTTCCTGCAATTGTGAGGCGTCTTTCAGTTTTTTCATGCCTAAAAAATTGAAGCCCGCATTTTTGTAATGGTTGATTAACCGATCATTTTGACCGCAGGTATCCATTCTGATGAATTTTTTATTTTCTTTTTTGATAAAATCTTTCGCCCATTCTACAATGATTTTTACAAAATTATTTCCTCTAAACTCCGGATTGGTAGCGATGCGATGAAGGTAGATGGCATCATTGTTTTCGCGCTCTTCCCAAATCTGCGCATCATTATAAGTAATGGCCCAAATGCAGGCTATTTTATGATCGATCACTATTTTAAATTGCCTGTTTTGAAGCACTTCAGTAGCGATAAATTCGTGATCAAATGCTGGCCAAACATTTCCTGGAAAGGTGATTTTTTGATAATCGGTTGCGAGTGTATACAATCTAAAAATTTCTGGAATATCATCCTTAGTGCTGTTCGTTATCGTCATTGTGTAAGGTAAAATGTAAATTGTTTTGGTAAAGATAATTATAATCTGATTGAAATGCTGGAGCTGTGCAGATCGTAAGCTAAGAAAAACAGCAAGCTGGGCGTACTTTTAAATTAAAAAAATAAGCGACTTTTTCAAGCCGCTTATTTTTTTGTTCTATAAACTTCGTTAGATCGTCATTGAAAAAATACGGGTTTCGGGTTTGTTTCGCAGCATTCTGAGGTCGAAAGTCATGGCAACATTTCGGGTAAAGGCGCGGCCTTTCTCGGTAATTTTTATGGTGTTATTGGCAATTTCTACCAAACCATCGGTTTCCATTTCTTTTAAAACTTCTAAGGCATTTTCTATTTCCGGGAAAGTGGTTTTTACGTCCCAAGCGGTTTCCAAGCGACACATTATATTTAAGATATGTTTTCTGATGGTTAAGTCTTCTTGATTCAAAACATGGCCTTTTACCACTGGAATAATTCCTTCTTCTACTATCTTCTGATACTCTTCAACCGTTTTATTATTCTGTGCAAATGCATACCAAGAATCAGAAATTGCCGACATTCCCAAACCTACCATCAATTGGGTTTTACTGGAGGAATAACCCATGAAATTTCGGTGGATATCTCCTGAAACCATGGATTGATAAAGATCATCATGCTCCAAAGCGAAGTGATCCATGCCGACTTCGATATAGCCTAATTCTTCTAATAATTTTTTTCCGTTGGTGTACAATTTTCTTTTCTCTTCGCCACTTGGTAGATCATTTTCGTCGAAGCCTCTTTGTCCCACGCCTTTAATCCAAGGGACATGCGCGTACGAATAAAACGCTAAACGATCTGGCTTTAATTCCAACGTTTTTCGAATGGTGTACTCCATTTTCTCCCAAGTATGGAATGGTAGTCCAAAAACCAAATCATGCGAAACCCCTTTGTAACCAATTTCACGCGCCATTTCTGTTACTTTTTTCACATTTTCAAAAGGCTGGATTCTGTTGATGGCTTTCTGTACTTGCAAATCGTAATCCTGTACGCCGAAACTTGCCCGACGGAAACCTAAATCATACAAGGTTTGTAAATGTTCACGAGTGGTGTTATTGGGATGGCCTTCAAAAGAAAATTCTGGATTTTTGGCGATTTCTGCTTTGGCAAAAATTCCGTCCAATAAAATTCTGAGATTTTCAGGAGAAAAAAAAGTGGGTGTGCCACCACCCAAATGGAGTTCCTTAATTTTGGGCGTTCTTCCGAATAGTTTTACATATAAATCCCATTCTTTCAAAACGCTTTCGAGGTACGGAGTTTCTACGGAATGTTTTTTGGTAATTCTCTTGTGACAGGCACAAAAGGTGCAAAGCTGCTCACAAAAAGGCAAGTGAATATAAATAGAAATCCCTTCGGAATCATTGGTTTCATTAAAACTTCTTAAGACTGATTGCTGCCAAAGATCACTGGTAAAACTTGCATCGTCCCAAAAAGGAACGGTTGGATAAGAGGTATAGCGTGGGCCGGGAATATTGTATTTATCGATTAAAGAATTCATTTATTTGTCAATTTTTTTTAATAAAAACACGGGAATTCCGATTGGAATTTTCTGGTGCAAATTTAACTCAAATTAAATGAAACCTAAATTTTCTACGATTGATAAATGACATCGTTGTATTATTATTTTCCTACCACAGCTTCTTTTTTCTGAATCAACGCCTGCACTTCATCAGCGAAATTTTTCCCCAAATCGATGTAGGCGGCTGAATTATAATGCCAAGGATCATCGCCATAACCATAGTTTTTGGTTGATCTAACAATAGCGGCGGCTTTATCTTGCGCCACAAATTTCTCTTGTGCATATTGTATAAGTTCTCCTGTTTTCCAAACTCTTCCGCTTGGATCTTTGCCCGAATCCGAGATTTTCCCAATCACGACGGGTACTTCTGCATCGCGCAAACTGGCTCGAAATCCTTTAAACAAAGTAACTAGATGACCATAATAATTTTGCGCAATTTCTTCGGTATAGCTTGCATCGCCTTCGCCTTGCATCCAAATAATTCCGTTCATTACCACTTCTTCATTCTTCTGAAAATCTATTTTTTGAAAAGCATTTTGGACTGTGTTTAAATAGTGTTTAAATTGATTTCCGCCGGTTTTTCCAAAATAATCAGAATCCCAACATCCGAATGGCCCGCGTGCTAGACTGTCTATCGATGTTCCTTCCCTGGCATATTTAATGATTGCAATTTTATCTTTCGGGTATAATTCTTTTAATCTCTTAGCAAAAGATAATTCTGGACCGAACCGATCAGAGTGTTTGTTGGTTTTTCCATCGGTGGTAAATTGATGCCCGTGCCCAGGTTTTAAAATTTCCCATTTTCCTACGCCTCCATTTGGTTCATGATCAGCCACAGCTTTGCCTTGAAAGATATAAACATCTTTGAATGATTTTAGATCATCAGGTAAATCTTTGGTAAAACCAAAACCATTCATATTGCTTTGTCCGGCCAAGACGAAAACTCTAATTTTTTGAGAGAATACAAACAAGGGTAATATCGTGAAGAGTACGAAGTTGAATTTTTTCATTTTTAAAGTTTTAGGTTCATTTTTATAATTCTATTTTTTCCTGCGAAAACCAAGGTATTTTCATCGATCCATTCGCAAACATATAAGCCTTTTTCATCAGAAATTATCTTCCAAGTTTTTCCGTAATCTTCAGAGAATTCGATCTGCTGATCACCAACAGCAATAAGGTCTTTTCCGTTGGATTTCGGGCGAAATTTTACGCAGGTTTTATAGCCTCCATTTTTTTCGGACGCTTGAATTTGCCAGGTTTCGCCGCTATCATTGGTGGTGGCAATATTGTTACTATTTTCTGCTTGTTGGGTATAATCACCGCCAACTGCAACACCGAATTTTTCATTAAAGAAATCGATGGAGTATATTCCTTGGGAAGAAGTTCCTTGAATAAATGGCGTTTTAAATTCCGACCATTTTTTGGGATTATTCCAAGAAAATCTAAAAATTCTTGCATGAGTTCCGCCGCTGGCAATCCACACGGTATTTCCCCTCATGGCAATATTTGAATTACTAGCCGCAAAATGGGCTTCTTTTTCAAAATAGAAGGGCTGATCATCCTTTAAAATAACTTTTGTTGGATGTTTTTGGGTCTTTTTAAAAATAAGTGCATTGAGAAAGCCCGTGGGAGTTGGATCACTGATCGCTAATCCCCGATTATGATCATCGAATATGAATGCGTCATAGAATGCAGATTCAAACTCGTCTTCATAGATCATCTGCGCTTTCAAATTTTTCTTGTCGATACGAAATACATATACAGGAATATCAATATTGATGGTGTAAAAATCGGTATCATTCTGAGCTAAGGTACGAAACTGTAAATTTTTTGCAGAGAGTTTAATTTGTTTTTTATCGGCAGAATCCTTTATGCTCACAAATCCGAATTTAGAATGCGTACCAGCATACCAGACTTTGCCATCGTAAATTTGTAAGGCACGGATTGAAATATTATCTTTTAATAAAGTCTGAATTTCTACTTTTTGCCCAAACAAAAAATTTGCACCCACGAGAATAACGAACAGTCGTATCATTTTTTTCATTCCTACAAAATTAATTAAATTAAAAAATTATTCCACATTAATAATTTAAAAAAGCAAGCATTCGAAAAATTCATGAAGTAAAACCGAATAATTTGGGTTTGATTTGTTTCAAAAGCAATACCCTTAAAAATTAAAAATGATTGCAGGCATTTTTTAGATGAACAAAAATCACTTTTTAATTGAAGCCGAAAATCTTACCTTTGTAAAAACAAAAGTAATATGAAATTTTTTATCGACACTGCAAATCTGGAGCAAATTAAAGAAGCACAGGATTTAGGAATTTTAGATGGCGTAACGACCAATCCATCATTAATGGCTAAAGAAGGGATCAGCGGAAAAGAAGCGATTCTAAACCATTACAAAACCATTTGCGAAATTGCAGATGGCGATATTTCTGCCGAAGTTCTGAGCACCACTTATGAAGAAATGATTAAGGAAGGTGATGAATTGGCTGCAATTCACCCAAATATCGTCGTAAAAATCCCGATGATTAAAGACGGAATTAAAGCGTTGAAATATTTTTCAAATAAAGGAATAAGAACCAATTGCACTTTAATTTTCTCTGCTGGGCAAGCGCTTTTAGCCGCAAAAGCAGGAGCAAATTATGTATCTCCATTCTTAGGAAGATTAGATGATATTTCGGTGGACGGAATGAATTTGATTGAAGAAATCAGAATTATTTTTGACAATTATATGTTTGATACTGAAATCCTAGCAGCGTCGATTCGCTCGCCAATGCACATCATCAACTGTGCGAAAATTGGGGCAGATGTGATAACCTCTCCGTTGGATTCGATCCTGAATTTATTAAATCATCCTTTAACAGATAAAGGTCTGGCACAGTTTGTAGCGGATGCAAAAAAATTAGGATAAGAAGATTATGCTCTTATTCATTATAAAACCGCCTGCGAAATCAGGCGGTTTTTTGATGGTAACAATAATAAAGATGCTCGTAGTAATGAAATATAGTATTCCATTTTCATCACCAAAATCTTCTGAACAATATTGCTATAGAATACGAAATCATGACCTTATGAAAATCATGAACACGGCACTAATAAAAGTGGCATCAATTCAAATATTTTGTGTAATTTAGTTTTTATAAGAACATGTAACAAACCATTGATAAAATTAGATTATATGAAAAAACTACCTTTATTATTTTTACTTTTTGCGTCTCTTTTTACCTATTCTCAAATTAGGTTTGAAAAAGGATATTTCATTACAAACACTGGTGAACACTACGAAGTTCTCATTAAAAATGTTGACTGGAAAAATAACCCCTCAGCAATTGACTACAAACTAAATGCAGAAGATCAGCTCAAGCGTATTTCTGTAGATCAGGTTCAGTTGTTTGAAGTCTATAATCAGTCTAAATATGTATCGGGTATGGTAGACATCGACCGGTCTCCATCTAACCTTGATCAAATGAGCGATGAGCGGGAGCCTACGTTTATAAAAGAGAAACTTTTTCTAAAAGAAATTGTAAGTGGTGATGCAACTTTATACGAATATACCGATGGTAATCTTACCCGGTTTTTTATAAAAAGGGGCACGGAAAATATCATCCAACTGATTCATAAACCTTATTTACACGACAAATACTCGATTGCGTATAATGACGCTTACAAAGAGCAACTTAAAAATATGCTTGGGTGTACAGGTATTAAAGATTCGTCAATAGACAACATGACTTATAAAAAAAATGCATTGGAAAAGGTATTTCTACAATACAACAACTGTAATAATCCAGACTATCAACCAGTAATAGCTACTAAAAGAAAAGGTAAATTTAATGTAAGTGTTCGTCCTAGATTAACTATATCTGATGCCGAAACCGAAAAACCGTCGCCTGTTTTTGAAACTAAATTTGAAAGCAAAAATGATTTTGGGATTGGTGTAGAGTTAGAGTACGTTTTACCATTTAATAAAAATAAATGGTCTATTATCTTGGAGCCTACCTACCGAACTTACCGCTCCGAAGTTTATAAAAGTTGGGCATCACTCCCCGACCAAATCTATGTTAGTACCATCGAATATCAATCGTTACAATTCCCAATTGGTTTGCGACACTATTTCTTCATCAATCAAAAATCAAAAATATTTATAAATGGTGTCGTTGTGATTGATGCAGCAATGGATGCAAAAATAGAACAGAAGGGTTTTGAAGGATACGTTTACAACACCTATGAAATTAAAACCAAACCTAATATCGCATTTGGAGCGGGCTATAATTTCAATAACAAATTCGGAGCTGAAGTGAGGTATTTCACATCGTCAAATATTACTTCAAGTTTTGTTGATTATCGAACCAATTATAAAGCCCTGTCCTTTATACTGAGTTACAATTTCCTTTAAATAAAACCGTATATACTCTTTCCAAAATAAACCGCCTAACTTTATTTGGCGGTTTTTTGAGGTAAACTTTTTCTTATCAGATTGTAGAGATCTATACTCTAAAAGGTTGATTTTTATAAATCAGCCTCTAGGGTTTATTTTTTAGGGGAAGTCTGAAGTGAAAAAATTGTGAAATCTTTTACAAGGGCTCGCCATAATCTACTCGGTTGTTGTATAAACTCATAAAAAAAACCAGCTAAAAGCTGGTTCAATGGGTCTTATTTCTTAGATTCCTCTACAGAAACTTTTCTGAAATCCTTGAACAATTTGCTCAATTCTAAAGCAGCTTTACGAGCTCTAGTCCCTGCAGCTTTGTTTCCTTTTTCCGCTTGTTGCGTTGATTCTGTGGTGAATGTTTCAAACTCAGCGTTGATTTTTTCAATAAGTTCTTTCATAATATATAATTTTAGTCTGCAAACATATGATTTATCATGGATTTAGCCTAATATGAAAGGAAAAAATTTCAGTTAAAAACGCTTTTTTAAAGAGTCCTCAATTAAAAGTTCATAATACAAATCTTCAAATTAAATTGCGCACAATATAATTGTTTGCTATATTTGCATTTGAAAAGTAGTAAAATTTAAAAAGAATATAATGTCATTATTAGAAAATTTACAATGGAGACATGCTGTAAAAGCATATGATTCTACGAAAAAAGTTTCGGCAGAAGATCTAGAAAAAATATTAGAGGCGGCTCGTTTGGCTCCAACTTCTTCTGGACTACAGCCCTTCCGTATTATCGTGGTCGAAAATCAGGATTTAAAGGAGAAGATGGTAAAGGGGACATTGAATCCCGAAGTGATGAAAGACTGCTCCCAAGTTTTGGTTTTCGCTGCCTGGGACAGTTATTCCGATGAGAAAATCGATGAAGTTTACGATCGTCATACGGAAGAACGCGACCTACCAAAAGGCAGATTCAGCAGTTATACCGACAAATTAAAACAAATTTATGGTGCGCAAACGGCTGAAGAAAATTTTGCACATACCGCAAGACAAACCTATATCGCTTTAGGGCTAGCCATGGCACAAGCTGCAGAACTAAAGGTCGATAGTACCCCCGCGGAAGGTTTCAGTAACGAAGTCGTAGATGAAATCTTAGGATTAAAAGAATTGGGGTTAAAGAGCGTTACACTACTCTATCTAGGCTATCGAGATTTGGAAAAAGATTTCTTATCTCATATGAAAAAAGTAAGAATTCCGATGGAGGAATTTATTATTCAGAAATAAACCAATAAATAAAGTGAATAAGCCATCCTATGGAAAACCCAAATACACCCAAGCTCGGAAATCAAATCTGCTTTCCACTCTACGTGATTGCGAAAGAAATTACCGGCATGTATCGTCCGTTTTTAGATGAATTAGACCTTACTTATTCTCAATATTTAGTGATGATGGTACTTTGGGAAAATGATGGCTTAACCGTGAATCAGATCGGCGAAAAATTATATCTGGACAGCGGAACATTAACACCGCTATTAAAAAGATTAGAAGTAAAATCTCTTCTGCAACGAAATCGAAAAAAAGAAGATGAACGCGTTGTTGAGGTTTCATTAACCGAGCAAGGAAAAAATTTACAAATGAAAGCTTGTGCAATTCCTGGGAAAATGGTTGAGAAACTTAATATATCCGCAGATGATTTGGCAGAACTTAAAACTACAGTCGATAAAATTTTAAATAAAATAGAAAAATGAAAAAATTATACACCACCAGTGTTACCGCAAAAGGCGGCAGAGATGGTCACGTAAAAAGTGACAACGGAATTATAGAAATGGAGGTCAGAACGCCAAAAGCTTTAGGTGGCATCAGTGATGATTTTGCCAATCCAGAAATGCTTTTTGCTGCCGGATATTCCGCCTGTTTTGACAGCGCTTTGAATTTGGTGCTTAAGAAATCCAGAATAGAAACAGGAGAAACGATGGTGACTGCCAAAGTAAGCATTGGCCAAATAGAAAACGGCGGCTTTGGTTTGGCGGTAGAATTGGAGGTGAATGTTCCGGGTGTTTCTTTAGAAGAAGCAAAATCTTTGGTTGAAAAAGCACATCAGGTTTGTCCGTATTCCAATGCGACACGAAACAATATCGAGGTTAAAATGGCGGTGACCAATCATTAACTTTAAAGATTGCTTTAGAAACCCATTCATTTCACCATTAAAATTCAAATCAATTTATAATTAGCTTAAAAACAAAAACGGCAAAACATTAAAGTTTTGCCGTTTTTAAGTGACCGCGAAGGGATTCGAACCCCCAACCCTCAGAGCCGAAATCTGATATTCTATCCAGTTGAACTACGCAGCCAAATTTTTTAGTTTTGGAGTGGTGAATTTTTGAGAAATTTAACTGAAACACTCAATTACTATCCATTCAAATACGCTAGAAAATAATTCTCACTCCACCCAAAAACTGTGCTCCCAAAACTTTATAACCTTTGTAAGTTTGATACTGGGTATTGAGTAAATTATTTCCGAGTGCGAAAATACTGAATTTTTTGTGAACTTTGTACTCTGCGGACAAATTTATATCAGCAAATCCGCCAACTTTGTCATTTTTGTCTTCGGAACTGAGGTAAATACTCGGATTAATTCCATTATTATTCACTTCAAAAGAATTGGTTGTTTGGTCCGTTGCAAAAATTGCTTTTGCTTCAAGGTTCAATTTTTTATCCAACATCGAATACTTCCCACCCAAACTTGCTCTTACCAATGGTTTGTTAAAAATATTTGCATTGTTATCGAGGTTGTATTTTTCAAATTTAAGTTCCGCATCAAAAGAAAGATTTGCCAACGGAAAATATTGCACACTGGCTTTGGCTTCACTCACTGTTCCATTATCATACACTGCCGAGAATGTATTGGCAAAGTCATAAGCCGGACGATTACCATCGACATCATAGGTAAATAAATTATTGGCGCGAAAGAACAAAATATCATTCATTTTTCCAAATCCTCCGCTGAAATCATATTTAATGTTTTGATCAATGTCACCACGTAAACCAAAGTAGAATTTATATTTCGTTTCCGTCGGACGCAATTCCTGATCAGAAACCAAATAAGGATTCTGTTCCAGTAAATTAGCATAGGTATTGAGTTTTAAACCACCTTCGATTCCGGCGTAAAACTTAAATTCATCAGCGGCCGCATACTGCAATTCTGCTTTTGGAAACCAATACGTTTTGCTATTTTGACCATGCTTTGCCAAAACTAAATTAGAATTTTTAGCATTTAAAAATGAAAAATCAGAACCAATCATTAAATAAGATTTTCCTTTAAATAAAGTCATTTTCGGTGCTAAAGTCGCATTAAAGAACTGAGACGAATTTTTGTTCAATAAATCAAAATCAGATTTTACGGTTTCTAAATTTAATCCCAAGTCCGCATTGAAACTCACATCATCAAAACTTGGCAATTCTACGCCATGCTTCGATAAATTCACCAAAATTTCTGCCTGATTTTCCTTCGTGCCAAAATGATCACTTAAGAAAGAAGATTTAAGTCGGACATCATTCAGAAGGTCATTGGAGTAAAAATCGTAGTAACCATTGACTTTAAACCGGTTGGTTTTCTGTTTTAAATCAATATTTGAAGCTGGAGTTATTGCATAAATTCCGTAATAATTATAATCGTTTAAACCATAATCTGCATTCACACTCAACTTGCCTTTTGCTCCGTAAGAATTTAAATAGGCGCCGAAGTTAGCAGTGCTTTGGTTAGAATCCCAAGCATATACTTGCTTCAAACCAGTGGTAGAAAGAAAATGAACATCGCCACCGACTTCCATTCCACTTTCTAATTTGGTAGAAATATTTCCATCGGCCAAAATTTTACCATAATTCCCCATACCGAGTTGGAAATAATTATTGTGGTAATCTGCATCAAACTTTGGCGAAATATCTTCACCTTGAATTAAAGAAGTTTTAAAATCAGATGAGGCCGGAACATTGGTAATATCGTACGTTGGCGGGTTCGCAGATTTTTCTTCCGGTGGATAATTTTTCTCCGCTTCGATGGAGGTTTTTTTCTTTTCTATTCTCTTTACTTCCGGTTCGCGTTGCCGATCCAAAATCAGTTTTTCTTCTTTAATCTGCGAAAAAACTGCTGTCGAGGAAAATAATAATCCAAGGAAAAATAGATGTTGAATGCTCTTATTCATTGATTCTTTTATTAGATTCAATGGGCTTTGCCCATTGCTATTTTATTTCGCCACTTCGTGGCTTTTAACATTTTTAATTTCTTTAATCATATTCAATGGGCTTTGCCCATTGCTATTTTATTTCGCCACTTCGTGGCTCTTGACATTTTAAATTTCTCTTATTAGATTCAATGGGCTTTGCCCATTGCTATTTTATTTCGCCACTTCGTGGCTCTTGACATTTTAAATTTCTCTTATTAGATTCAATGGGCTTTGCCCATTGCTATTTTATTTCGCCACTTCGTGGCTCAACCTTGTTTCGGGCCTGCATTGAAAAAAACTCCATTTTTTCAAGCCTCAAGTCCCTCTACTTTGGCGCGGGATTTAGGGTGAGGACTACTTTTTAATTTGTTTTTTTAAATCTTTCGCTTCACTTACAATCTCGGGGAAATCAGCATAATTATCCATAATCTGATCAGCCGTATAACTCGCTTGGTAATTGTCCTTTAAACCAATGTAATTTCTCACCATCAAAACCAAAGATTTTGCTCCCCAATATTCTTCAGAAGCATAATTATTGGCCAGTTTAAAAATGGTTTCATTGGAAGATTTAAAGGCTTTACCTTTGTTTTGAAAAAATGCTTTTGCATACAAAGCTTCGGCAGCCACTTCGGTATTTGAAGATTTTTCTAAAGCCGAATAGGCGGTTTTTGCTTCTGAATCTTTTCCGTTGTTCATCAAACTTCTGGCTTTAATCACTTTCGCCAATTCATTAACTGAGGCCGAATTTTTTGGATTTTGCAAAACCATATCAGCCAACGTTTCTGCTTTTTTGAAATCTTTTTCGGCAGCGTATATTTTCATTAATTCTACATTCGCGAAATTTTTCACATTTACATTGGTAGAATTGGAAAGTGAAACCAAATATTTTTTGGCTTCATTGCTGTTGTTCTGCGCGATAAAAATTTGTGCAATTCTTGTCTGCGCATCTTCTTGATAATCGTTTTGAACCTGAGCAACTTCCTGTAAAACCAATAAGGCTTTTGTAGAATTTTGCGTCTGGAAATAACTTTCGCCCAACTCATATTGCGCTTGGTATAAACCTTCGCCGGTTGGATTTTGTGTTAAATATTTTTCAAAAAGTGGAATAGCGTTTTTGTAATCTTTATTCGCATAGAAAGTTTTCGCACGGTTCAGATTAATTTCATCGATTTCAGAGGCGTCAATTCGAACGCCAATACTTTGGGCAAAATTCTGATAGCCTGAAACATCATTGTTTTTAATAAAAAGCGGACGCGCAGCCTGAACAATTTTACTTGCATATGCCGTGTTTTTATACTGATTTCCGAGTGATTTTAATTCAGATAAAGCTTTAGAATCTTCATTTTGATCGATGTAATTTTGCGCTCGATAAATTTGGGCATTGGCAACCAAATCTTTATCTCCACTGGTTTTAATGACTTGGCTAAAATAATCGTTCGAGTTTTTAAAATCGTCATTTGCTGCATAAGACGTTGCAATCTCATATTGCGAATCATCAAAATATTCAGAGCTTTTATACTGAGTCAGTAGTTTTTTCAGTTCGGCAATTTTCGCCACAGTGTCCCCTTTAAATCCAAGAGCCATGGCTTTTTGGAACAAAGTATAATCGTCGGCATTTTCTGTTTTATCGTAAATGGCAATTGCCTCGTTTAAATCATTGTTTGCGTAATACGTATCTGCCAAACGAAGTTCTGCATCATTTTTAAATTCAGGTTTGGGATTATTCAAATAGGCTTTGAAGTATTCTTTGGCCTTATCAAATTTCTTTGATTTAAAATAAGCATAACCCAAGTCGTAATTTAACTGTTGCTTTTCTGGGAAATTCTCGGATTTCAGTTTTTCAAAACGTACGATTGCAGAAGGATAGTTTGATTTTTGATAATAGGTTTGCGCCAACCAATATAATGCTCTGGAATTAAATTCTTTATTGATATTAAATTCAAGACTTCGCATAAAATACTTTTCTGCTTCATCCAAATTTCCCTTATTAAATTCCTCTGTTCCTAATAAATAAGAAACTTCTTGATCCACTTTATCGGTTTCTGGCGTAGAATTCGGCATTTTGTCGATCGCCGCAAGCGTTCCTTTATAATCACCCGAATAGAGATACGATTTTACCAATAGCGATTTCATCTCTTTTGTATCCGAACTGATGGGATATTTAGAAATATAATTCTGAATTACATTTGAAGCGGATTCAAATGGATTTCCGAGTTCATAACTCAATTTCGCATATTGTAAATGAGCGAGCTGCTGCACTTTTGCGTCATAGGTCATTTGGTAAGACGAACGAAAAGCCGAAAGTGCTTCCTGTTTTTTACCGACTTCCAAATAGGCATTTCCCAATTGGTAATACGCATTTTGAGAGGTTGCCGAATTGCTGTTCAATAATTGGTTATAATAAGAAACCGCTTCATCATATTTTTTAAGATGCGCAGAAACAAATCCCATTTCGTACAAATCACTTTCCGAGGGATTTTCTTTACTTTCCAAATAAATTTTCAAATGCGGATAAGCCGAATCGTAATCGCCTTTCATAAAATAACTTTCACCAATCATTTTATGAACTTCTGCTTTGTAATCTGCAGAAATATTTTCATTAAGTAAAGCATTTCCTTCTCCAATCGCTTTATCGTACTCTTTATCATTAAAATAAAGCTGAACGTAGTAGGGTTTTACAACACGCGCATATTTATCATTATAATTTATCTGGTCAAAAAAAGTAAAAGCTTCCTCACTTTGTCCGTCTGCGTAATACAAATGTCCCAGCATATACGCGATGTCATTTTTATCGGAACCTTCGGTGGTTTTATACGCTTCTTCCAAGGCTTCGATGGCACCTTGCGAATCACCAGTCATGAATTTCGCATAGCCGATTTTCGTTATATATTGGGTGTTTTCTTCTTTTGAAAGCTGGTATTGATTGACGTTGTTTAAAGTTTCTAAAGCTTTACCGAAATCTTTTTGAGTCAAATAAAAATCGGCCAAAGGCAAATTGGCCTGCGCAAAATAAGCTGAGTTTGGATATTGTTTGATGAAGGCATCTAAACCTTGCTCCGCATGATTTTTACGTAAAATAACGCCGATTACATTATCGAAAAACTGGGCAGCTTCTTTTTTTGAATAGGATAGGTTTTCATTGTAGAAATACTGTCGAGCATATTCAAATTGAGAAGCGTTATAAATTTTATTTTGATACAAGTTTTCCGCTAAGTTGAAGCGGTAGTTTTCGCGGTCGTTGAAGAATTGAGATTGCTGAGCCTCGGTAAAACCGAAATAGAAAATTGCTGTTGCAACTAAGATTTTTTTTGAATTCATTTAATCCTGATTTTCGGAAGGTTTTTGAATTAATTGTGATGAAAAATTCCTGAGAATGATTTCCACATTTAATCAACGAAAATAAGGAAAAGTTATTGTCTATACAAGTAAAATTGTTGGTTGTGGAAATGTGGATAACATTCAAAAAGCCGTAAATTAGGATTCAAAATTTAAAACTTTTCTTAGTTTCTATTCTTCAGCAAAATCCAACCTTGTCGCTGCTCTGTTTTTTGCGTGACCGGATCAAACCACGAAACCATATACCAATAAGTGGAAGTTGGTAATGATCGACCAGTTACTTTACCGTCCCACACTGTTTTTGTTGGGTTGGTAGATTCAAAAACCTTTGCGCCATTGCGATTAACAATTACGATTGAAACCTGCTGCATTTTATCCAGATTGTCTATTTTCCAAGTATCATTAAATCCATCGGCATTTGGAGAGAACGCATTGTTGATTTTAATAAAATAAACAGTTTTTGGCGGCCCAAAGCAACCTGTTGCAGATTGAACCTGTATTTCGTACGATGATGCAGTCGGATTCTGCAAGATGTTGGAGTTTTGCACAACCCCATTAAAATAATATCGATACGGTTTTACACCACCATTTGCAATCACTTCAATCGAATTATTGGTTTGGTTGATGACTTCAATTTTTGGTTGATTTTCCTCAGAAATAATAAAGTTGTGCGTGTAGGAACATCCATCGGAATTTGTTAATTCTACCGAATAATTTCCTGCACCGCTGAACATTACAGTTTGGGTTGTTTCACCTGTACTCCATTTCCAACTTAGATTTTCAGAGCCAGCATCAATCGTTAATGTTTCCCCAAAGCAAATAAAATATTTATCGATGAGTGTTGTGGACTTTGTCGGGGTATTTACTATTAAATCAATTCTCGCAGAAGACGGACAAAAATTAGGAATCGTAATTTTCAGGTAAACCGTTTGGGCAAATGCTATTTCATTGGTATAATTTGCGGGAATCAATTGGGTGAAAGCTGCATCTTTAAAATATTCAAAAGTAGCAGATGCGTCAGTGGTAAAGATTGACTTTTTTAAAGCTAAATCAAAAGTCGTTTTGCCATCAAAATTGGTATCACAAAGAATAAAATCTGTGATGGTGGTCAATAGAACAGAATTCCCACCTTTAATAAAAGTAACCGTTTGAACCTCGGAAATACAACCCGTCGTTTTATCTTTCATTTTAAATTGAACGGTTTTCGGCAAAATAGAAAGATCGAAATTCGCAGGAAGTGTATTTCCCAAAGCATCGGTAAAGGTATATTGCGAGGAATTATGAATGACTTGATTCTGAAAATCTTGCAAAGAGAAAGTAGTTTCTGCGCAAATTAAAATTTGAGATATAAGAGAAATTGGCTTCGGTAAAAAAGTTAAATTAATCGGAATTTGATCACTACAAGTTGTATTGTAAATCACCTTGATATAAGGATTTACGCCAAAAATCGCGCTATCATAATTGGCAATTTGGCTGGCATTTAATAAAGTTCCATTGGTGGAATAATATTCTAAATTCACCGTAACGGGTAATTGCGCATTGGTTAAAGAACTTGTATTTTGTGTTAAATTAAAAATAGAATCTCCAGTACAATTACTTTTATTAAGGGTCGTTACCAATAATTTCGGTTTTAAATAAACCAAAATTGAAATCGACGGATGATCAGGCGAAACACAACCTGTGATATTATTTACCACTCGGATAAATAAGGTGGAATATCCCATTCCACTTCTGAAATTATAACTCACCGCATTTGCACCCGATTGCGCTTCAGCCATAGAATTATGAAAAGTCACCGTAACATTAGGGTCTGCATTAATTTCAGGAATCAAAGACGCCAAATCAAAAGTCTGTGTGGCACTCGCGCACTGCGGTGGAAGTTGGGTCGTTGGTGCATTGGCAATGACTTTCGAATTGAAAATAAATTTTAAAGTCACTACCGTTTCGCACGCAAAACTCGGATGTTTTATTTTGACCAACACCGGATTGTTGACTTGCGGATTGACTGAATTTAGTTTCTGATAAGTAGTTCCACCATCTAACGAATAACTAAATTGATAATTATTTCCTGAAAAAAACTGATTTTCAAAACTACTCAGATTAAATACATCAGTGCCAAAACATAAGATGTTCGGGCTATATTCTTTACCATTCAAAGGCAAGGAAGCAAAGGTAAGATCGAATGTTGCAGTGAAACTACATGGCGCGGTCGTGAGAGTACTTTCTGCGATAATGGTTATGGATCGTGTAGAATTTTCAATCAAATTAAAATTGGCTGGCGACAAAATATCAACTCCATTTTCCTGAAACTTCAAAGTGTATTGGGCTGGATTTGCTGGATAATAAGCATAGAGATTCACGGTTGTTTGGGTACTGCCATCCGTTTTACAAATAAATTTTGGACTGTTATCAAAGGGCGGAAAATTGCCATTCAAAGACAATGAAATCGGTGCTGAATCTAAGGTGCATAAACCGGCAGAACCCACTCGAATGATCCGAACAACATAATCACCACTGGAGGTGACCGACAGGGCGTTGCTCGTTGATAAAACAATTGGATCACCCACTTTCCTCCATTCATAAGTTACATTTGGCACCAAAGCAGTTTCTAAATTAACCTGAGCACAAGTGGAACTAAGGGTTGTAATTACCGGCGTTTTTAAGCTTTTAAAAATAACCTCATCTGAAACGGCTGCGCCAATTTGGGTACCGGTATCAGGATCAATATAGGAAACCTCTATTTTTAAAACATCAGAATCGGCGGGTATAAAATTATTTAAGGTATCTGAGTTGGTGCCAATCAGCAAGCCATTGTTGGTCCATTTAAAAACCGGTGTCAGATTTTGATTGGGAGTAAACAACCAGGCCTTCCCTTCCGTTCGCCAGGGGCCATTATTATAGTTTTGACCTGCTGTACTGTGAACAGGAACCCGAAATTTGGTAGCATCATCATTTTGAATACCCAGAATCGCGTTATATTTAGTCTCTGTTTTATTATTTACATAAATAACAATTCTGCCATCTTCTAATAATAAGATATAACTGTAATAACTTGCACTCGAAATATCACCCAATCCATCAGTCCTAATTTGATTTTGAAAAGAAACCATAAGTCCATTCACACCACCTACCACGACACTCTTGTGCAGATAGATCACCGATCCATTCACAGACTTGGGAACCAAATCGGTATACCCAAAGAAAATTTGCGCCAGATTTAATTCTTGCGTGGGATTTGTTTTAAATATTTTATTATAATCGGTGGAAGGTAAAACCGAGTACGAATTATAAGCCGGAACCCCACTAAAAGTACGGTCGGTATAGATGATATTATTTTTAAGATTATCCAATTCGGCATCGTTGGTAAATACCAACCGTCCATTACTGCCCATCACTGCTTTAGAATACGATTTTCCATAAAAGCTAAAATTAAAACCAATAGCAAAGGCCTCGCTGAATTTATCAGCACCGGCAGCCGGAAAAAGAATGGGAACTGAACCCGCAGAAAGTCCAAAATCATTCGGTGAAACGCTGCTCATTGTATAGTCACCTGTTGAACTAGAAACTGCATCTACTTTCAAATTAAATTGCTCACCAGCACAAAAATACTGCTCTGCCGGATAGACTGCATGATCAGCCGGATTGTACAGTTGAACAGATTGTCCATATCCAAGGGTGAAAAGAAGGGTAAATAAAAAAAAAGAAAACTTCTGCATCAAATCAATTTTTCGTAAAAATACGTTATTTATTGAAACAAAAATTTTGTCTATTTTAGTATATAAGTTCCCAAAAAAATAAATTTTTTAAAATTTTCTGTTACATTTGTGTAAATTAAAAATAAAGATGAACCAACTTTTCAGAAGAAAACAATATAAAGCAAGTGAACATTCCTCTGGGTTAATACGTGTTCTAGGAGTCTGGGATATTGTCTTTTTCGGCATTGCCGCCATTATCGGTGCGGGAAGTTTCAGTTCTTTAGGCGAAGCCGTATTCAGGGGTGGTCCTGGGGTCATCGTTTTATATATTATCTGTGGTTTTGCATGTGGATTTACAGCTTTATGTTACGCCGAATTTGCAAGTAGAATTCCCACAGCTGGTTCCGCTTACACCTATGCCTACGCTAGTTTCGGCGAATTAATGGCCTGGATTATCGGTTGGGCTTTAATTATGGAATATTCGTTTGGGAACATCTATGTCGCATTTTCCTGGTCTGATTATTTCACCAGTTTCCTGGGCAGAATTGGCCTATTTATTCCCGAATATTTAACGTGTAGTTATCCTGAAGCCAAAAAAGCATTCTTTGGAGGTTCTCAAAATACAGAATTACTCAATGCTTGGAAAACTGCACCAATCATTGGCAATCTTAAAATCATTTTAGACATTCCAGCTTTGGTTATTAATGGCTTAATCACTTGGTTAGTCTATGTTGGAATCAAAGAATCAAAGAACTTTAATAACATTTTTGTAATCCTAAAATTATTTATCATTCTTTTGGTAATCGCTGTTGGGATTGCCTACATCAACACCGACAATTGGTTCCCAACAAGTGTAGTTACGGGTGAAAGTTCATTTATGCCCAATGGTTTTGCAGGCGTAATGAGTGCTGTTTCTGGTGTTTTCTTCGCCTATATCGGATTTGATGCGTTAAGTGTTCTCTCCGAAGAAACCAAAGATCCACAGAAAAACTTGCCGCGTGGCATGATCATTTCGCTGGTTTTATGCACCGTCATTTATATCATTCTGACTTTAGTTTTAACGGGAATGGTCGACTACAGAAAGTTTGATGGTGTAGGTGACCCTCTCGCCTTCATTTTCGAGAAAACAAATGCGAACGTCGCCTGGATGGAGTTCGTGGTTTCTTTGGGAGCGATTGTAGCCATCACAACGGTACTGCTCGTTTTTCAAATGGGACAACCAAGAATCTGGTACGCGATGAGCCGTGATGGACTGATGCCGAAAAAATTCATGACCATTCATCCGAAACACAATACCCCTTCTTTTGCAACGATTGCTACAGGTATTTTGGTTGGAGTTCCGATTTTATTTACCGACAAATCATTTATTTTGGATTTTACGAGCATCGGAACCATTTTCGCCTTCGTGCTGGTCTGTGGCGGAGTTTTATTACTTCCTGCCAAGAAAAAAATACCCGGCAGATTTCACATGCCGTATATTAATTCTAAAATTATTTTTCCCGTTCTATTCTTGGGTGGATTAACCTTTTTCTACTTTTGGCAACCCGCATTTTTTCACAATTTAATGGATTGGCGAGATCCAGCCGAAGGTGAATTTAGAATCTCAATGTTCTTTTTCCTACTCATCAACATAGGGTTGTGCATTTTAGCCATCGTGAAAAATCTGTCCTTAATCCCACTCATGGGTTTAAGTTCCTGCCTTTATTTATTAACGGGAATGACCCATAATAATTGGTTCTGGTTCTTGGTTTGGTTTGGAATTGGGCTGGTGATCTATTTCTCTTACGGCTTTAGAAACAGTAAGCTCAACCGAGATCTTAATGGAGACCTGGATTGATTTTAAATACTTCTCTTTTTTAAATAAAAATAATCTTAAGACCTAAAAAAATCCGGAAGCTGTATTGCTTCCGGATTTCTTTACTATTTTAAAAATTTAGTTGTTGTAAATCTGTTTATAATATTCATCTGCCATTCGGTCCGAATTAAAGGCAACTTTCACATCATCCATTGCAGTCTGCTGAACCTGGCGCCAGTCATCTGGCCGGTCATAATACATTGGGATTATTTCATTTTCTAAAATTTCGTAGAGTTTATTAAGGTCGTAATTGTCTTGATCATAAACGCTCATATTGTCGTAGTCTGCTTTGGGAACAACGAAAGCGTTTTCGCCATGTTTCGCAAATTCTGGGATCCAACCATCATCGGTTGATAAATTTACGGATCCGTTCATCGCTGCACTCATTCCTGACGTTCCTGAAGCTTCTCTGGGAACTCTTGGATTATTTAACCAAAGGTCAGAACCTTGTTTCATCGATTTACTCAAAGCCAATTCATAACCAGTTAGAACGGCCATATTTTTGTAATTCTTGCTTTCTTCAACCAAACTGTTGAACGTAGAAATCGCAGCATAATCCATGGGATAAGGTTTTCCAGCCCAAATAATTTGGACAGGATACTTAGGATTATTCAACAATCTTTCAAACCTTTCTTTATCATGAAGCAATAAATCTGCTCTTTTATAACCGGCAAATCTTCGGGCCCAAACGATGGTAAAGACGTTGGGATCAAATAAATTCCCAGTTTGATCTGCTACAATTTTGAAAAATCTTTTCTTCAAATGTTTTTTTCTAAAATCAAACAACGTAGCATCGTCTTCATCTTTGGATTGGTACAAAGGTTTATCTGCCCAATATTTATATTCTTGTGCATTCGTAATGGCCTTAATCTCGCAAATTCTAGGGTACTTGCTCCACATTGCTCTGGAGACCACGCCATGCAGTTGAGAAACACCATTGGCAATTCTAGCCATGCGCAGCGCACAAAGGGAATGGTTGAAGCGGTCATCTTCTACTCCTTCAATCGTTTTCACTTCCTCGATAGATAAGCCTGAAAAATAAGACATATCATGACACATGAAAATATTGTGTTTCTCATTTCCTGCTTCTTCCGGTGTATGCGTGGTGAATACAAGTTTTTCTTTTACTTTTGCCAAGTCGCCACCGAATTTTTTCAACAAATAAAATGCGGCTGGTAAACCATGTGCTTCATTCAAATGATAAACATCTCTGTCGAAATTCATCATATCTAAAAGTTTTGCACCGCCTTTTCCCAGTAAAATATACTGTGCGATTTTGGTCGATTCATTTGCATCATACAACCGGTGACAAATTGTTTTTGAGATATGGTCGTTTTCCGGTACATCTGTCGAAAGAAAAAACATTGGGGCAGTATGGAAAATTTCGGGAGCCAGATAGTACACCTTTACCCAAACCGGTGCAGAATGAATATCAATCTGAAACTTGATGCCGGTATCTTCTAAAAAAGAATACATCTTTCTGGTCCAGGTTGGTTGCAATGTTTGGTCGTGATTTCGTGCTTGATCGTAATATCCGAACTTCCACAAAATACCGATTCCCACTAAATCCTGTTTAAGATTATAAGCGCTTTTCATGTGAGAACCTGCCAAGAAACCCAGGCCGCCAGAATATATTTTTAGCGCCTGATCAATAGCAAATTCCATTGAAAAGTAGGCTGCTTTTTTTGAGTAATCGGGGTTGATGCTATACGGCATCGAAAAGTTTTTGAAGTCCATCTTTATATTTTAAAAATCAATTGCAAATGTATTGATTTTAAGTTGTGCATAAAATGATTCTTCGGGTATTTTTTGAATAACTGTCTTATCTCATTCCAATATCCTTGATGATCCCTCCTATTTTAAAATACCTATTTTATGTTTCCAAAAATTTACAGCGATTCATTCTATAATTTTAACAAAAATCAATTTTAAAGTCAATTTTACCTAAATTTGAGCAATACAATTTTCATTAAAATCAAGTTAAAATGAAAAACATTCTCCTTAAACGATTTCAATATTATAAAGAACTTGCTGAAAAAATCCTTCACCAAATTCCTGAGGAAAAAATAAATTGGAACGCCACTGAAGAAGCCAATAACATGGCAAATTTGATAAAAGACCTCTCCCAAAAAATAGAATCGAAGGCGAGAATTTTTCTAACAGAAGAGCGCAAAAATCAAAAAACAAAAAGAAACACAGGATCCAGAACCGAACTAATTTCAAAAATAGAACTGCTGAAAATCTGGGAAAAAGGTTGGACTATTTTATTTGAAGATTTAAATCAAATTAAAGAAAATCATTGCGACTACAACTTTTTAGAAGAGGCTTTGGAACAACTTTCCCTCTATTCATTTTACATCGGGCAAATTGTTTTCATGGGAAAAATGATTCTCAATGAAGATGGAAATATTGTAAAAATGAAAGAAAATCTTTCCGAAATAAATCCTAGTGAAAAATTAAAAAGTGAAGAATCATCGGACATTCAACAGAATGCTTCTCCCATTTGCTATGCGAAAAGTGATGAAGTTCGAGATGAATTCAGAACCTAAAAACGCTGATATAAATCACTTCTGACAAAAGTCAGTATTGTTTATAAAGTCATTTTATAAGATGTAGCTAATTTTACTGCATCAAACTAAAAGACATGAAAGCAGATGACCGGCTTAAGAATTTAGAGAAGGTTTTATCCGATTTAAAAACCAAGAAAAACTTAGGTTTTAATGATGTTTGCGACTTGCTCTTCACTTTTCAGTTCAAAGATTTCGATCAATTGTTTCAGATTTCACCTTTGGAAGTTCCCCAGGAAACCTTTATGCGCATTCCAGTGTATCACGATGAATTTGTAGCGGCACTGAAGATTTGGGGAGTTCAGCATTATTCTGCCATTCGCGATCATTCTAATTACGACGCTAAAATTAAAGTTCTAAAAGGAAGTTTGACCGAAGTCTCCTATCGTGAAAACTCGAATTTCATTGAGTATGATTCTAAAGCAACCGCCCGAACAGGTGATATTTTGGTTGAAGAACAAAGCGACATTAATTCCATCATCAATAATTCGGAAGAAATTTCGGTGAGTCTTCATGTCTACCGAACTCCAAAACTCGCGCTGGAAGGTGTAAGAATTTTCGATACAGAAAACCGCCGAATCGCTTTTCTTTCCGACCAAGCCCAAGCTTGCTCTTGGAATTTGCCCGACCCTAGTTATCAAAAGATCATTCAAATATAAAAATCAAAAAAATCATTTTAAATTAAATTTCATTCATTAAAAAATCACAACTTGTTGTGGTTTTTTTTGCTCCAAAGATTGTAGCATTAGAAAAAAAATAATCTTTAAATTTGCACCATTCAATTATGGAACACTTACCTTTAAAAACCGCCGCATTTCATACCCTTGGCTGCAAACTTAACTTTGCAGAAACCTCTACCATTGCCCGCCAGCTTACAGGTGCGGGTTATGAAAAAGTTAGTTTTGATGAACCTGCGAATGTATATATCATCAATACTTGTTCGGTGACTGAAAATGCTGATCGTGAATGTAAATTTCATGTAAAACGCGCAATGAAAGCCAATCCTGATGGTTTGGTCGTTATTTTAGGCTGTTATGCACAACTGAAACCCGAAGAAATTTCGGCGATTGAAGGAGTCGATTTGGTTTTAGGAGCTAAAGAGAAGTTTAATATTCTAAGTTACCTCGATGATTTGCAGAAATCCGATCACCACGGCATCATTCATTCCTGTGAGATTGACGAGGCCGATTTCTTCATCGGAAGTTATTCGATTGGTGATCGTACCCGTGCTTTTCTAAAAGTGCAAGATGGTTGTGATTACAAATGCACGTATTGCACGATTCCTTTAGCCAGAGGGATCTCCCGGTCTGACACCATAGAAAGTGTGGTGAAAAATGCGACCGAAATTGCACAAAAAGGAATCAAAGAAATTGTTCTGACTGGAGTAAACATCGGTGATTATGGTAAAGGTGAATTTGGAAACAAAAAACACGAACATACTTTCCTGGATCTGATTTCAGAGTTAGATCAGGTGGAAGGAATTGAACGGATCCGAATCTCCTCCATCGAACCGAATTTATTGAAAGACGAAAGCATTGAACTGGTGGCGAAAAGCCAAAGGTTTGTACCTCATTTTCATATTCCGCTGCAAAGTGGTAGCGATGAATTACTGAAAAAAATGAAGCGTAGATATTTAACCAATGTGTACACCGACAGAGTAGCAAAAATTCGCGAAGTAATGCCCGATTCCTGTATCGGAGTGGATGTTATTGTAGGATTTCCAGGCGAAACAGAAGAAAAGTTTTTAGAAACTTATAATTTCCTGAACGAACTGCCAATTTCTTATCTGCACGTTTTCACTTATTCTGAGAGAGAAAATACGGAAGCAGCAGAAATGCACGGCGTAATTCCCATTCCCGAAAGAAAGCGACGAAACAAAATGCTCAGAATTCTTTCTGAGAAAAAGAAAATGGCTTTCTACCAAACCCAATTAGGGAAAACACTTCCTGTACTTTGGGAGCATGAAAATAAGAATGGATTGATGTTCGGTTTTACCGAAAATTATGTAAGGGTTCAAAAACCTTTTGATGAAAACTCAGTTAATCAAATTGAAAAATTAAAACTTTCTAAAATAAAAAGCGACGGAACTGTTTCTGTACTTGCCGCTTTTGAAGATTTCTTGGCGAAAATTTAATTTATTTTACCGGCTTTACTTTACCCATATCTAAACTTTGAAAGAGGTTCGGAAAATACATTAGTAAAATAAAGTAGATAATAATCATCAGTACGATTATTGAAATTGCAATTAATACGATTGGTCCGGGTTTATTTTTACCAGTGCTTGCCATAACTTTAGGATTAAATCTTCGCTTATTTAGCATCAACATTTCCACCAGTTTGATCAGGCGTTTCGGTTTGTACCTTTACCAACTTCATTTCTTGAAAACGTGGTTGTAGAATTTTTGCGATCAATCCTGTCCAGCCAGTTTGGTGAGAGGCTCCTACTCCACGGCCACTATCTCCATGGAAATATTCATAAAACAAAATATAATCTTTAAAATCAGGATCATCCTGAAATCTTGGATACTGCCCATTAAAAGGGCGTTTACCATTTTCATCTTGCAGGAAAATTCGGGCTAACCGTTTTCCGAGGAAATCTGCAATCTCCTCTAAATTCAGATAATTCCCACTGCCAGTCGGACATTCTATTTTGAAATCTGGACTGTAGTAAAAGAAGAATCGTTGTAAACTTTCTATAATTAGGAAATTCACCGGAAACCAAATTGGGCCACGCCAGTTACTGTTGCCACCAAACATATCGCTATCGCTTTCTGCTGGTAGATATTTCAACATATAATCAGTTCCATCTAAATTAATATGAAACGGATTGTCTTCATATTCCTTTGATAAAGCCCGAACTCCGTAATCGCTTAGAAATTCATTTTCATGCAAAATTCGCTCTAAGAGTTTTTTCAAACGGTGCCCTCTTAACAAAGAAAGTAAATGTTTGGAATCATCGCCTTTTACTTCCCAATGGGAAACAAGAGATGCCAACTTCGGCTTGTTTTTTAAAACCCAGTCCATTCGTTCTTTAAATGCAGGCAATTTATTGAGCATTTCTTCATCGATCACTTCCACGGCAAACATCGGAATCAAACCTACGATGGAGCGAATTCGCATAAACATAGTGTTACCACCTTTCAACTGTAAAGCGTCATAGAAAAATTCATCCTGATCATCCCAAAGTGAAAATTCGTCATCACCCATATTGTCGAGTGCATTTGCAATATGCAGGAAATGTTCAAAGAACTTAGTCGCAAGATCTTCATATACTTTATTATAAAGAGCCAGCTCCATAGCGATTCTCATCATATTCAGACTGAACATTGCCATCCAACTTGTTCCATCTGCCTGTTCCAAATTTTCGCCATTCGGCAATCTTTGACTTCGATCGAAAATCCCGATATTATCTAATCCCAAAAATCCACCTTCGAAAATATTATTACCATTTTTGTCTTTTTTATTGACCCACCAAGTGAAGGTCATCAATAGTTTTTGAAAAACTCCTTCCAGAAATTCTAAATCGGGTTTCCCTTTTTTTACTTCATCAATTTTAAAGACCCTAAAGGAGGCCCAAGCATGGACTGGTGGATTTACATCGCTAAAATTCCACTCGTAAGCGGGCAATTGACCATTGGGATGCATAAACCATTCGAGGGTCAATAGTTTCAACTGCTGCTTTGCAAAATCGGGATCGATAACAGCAAAACTTAAAGTATGAAATGCTAAATCCCAAGTTGCAAACCACGGATACTCCCATTTATCAGGCATGGAAATGATGTTTAAAGAATTGAAATTCTCCCAATCTTCATTTCGGATATGTTTACGGGATTTCGGTGGGGGCATTTCTGCAGGATCCCCGTCTAACCACTTTGCAACGCTGTAATGATAAAACTGTTTGCTCCACAACATTCCTGCAAATGCCTGTCGTTGAACTAATTTTTCATCATCGCTTTTAATACCTTTTTGTAAATCTTTATAAAAATCTTGTGCTTCAGTTTCCCGTTCTGTAAAAATATTGTCAAAATCCTGAAATGGGTTTTCTAAATCTTGATCACATAATCTGAACTCAAAAACCTGAGTAGCATGGGCGGCGATTATTTCATCGATAACAAAGGTAGCTTTGGTTCCTTTTTTTTCTGAATTAACTGAATTTTGATTTCCATTAATAATAAAATCATTGATGCCATCTTTGCAAAATTTCCCCGAATTTTGCGAATGATACAATCGTTGGTTATTGCTCTCATTATCACAAAACAGAACTTCAGAAGATTGTTTTGCATATAAGTTTTTAATCGTTAGATCCTTATGATCAACAATGATTCGATTAGCATTTGTAGCGTTTAACTGAGGTCGGTAATCATCATACCCCCAAATCCAGGAATTTCGAAACCAAATGGTTGGCAAGAGAATTAAAGGTACATCTCTATCAGCTTTGTTGGTAACTGTAATTTTAATGAGAATATCTTCAGCTGATGATTTCGCATACTCTATGAAGATATCGAAATATTCGTTTTGGTCAAAGATCCCTGTATCGATAAGCTCATATTCGGGATTTTCTTTTCCAGCTTGTGCATTTTTCTCAATTAACTCATCATACGGAAAAGCGCTCTGAGGATATTTATACAACATCTTCATATAAGAATGCGTTGGGACATTGTCTAAATAATAGTAATATTCCTTTACATCTTCACCATGATTTCCTTGTCCGTTCGTTAAACCAAAAAAACGTTCTTTCACCATTTTGTCTTTTTTATTCCAAAGACCTAATGAAAAAACCAAAGTCTGCTTGTCATCACAAATTCCACAAATTCCTTCTTCTCCCCAGCGGTACGTTTTTGCTTCGGCGGTATCATGGTTGGTATAATTCCACGCATCACCATCAGCACTATAATCCTCACGAACTACGCCCCATTCACGATTGCTGACATAAGGTCCCCATTTTTTCCAAGAAACATCGGGCAATCTTTTACTTTCTTCGGTCATCTTCTTATGAATTTTAAGGTGGATTATTATTCGGAAATTTCTAAAGGTTAACGTACTGCAAATCTAGCGGAATCTGCGCCCCGACTTGAATGAAGCTCTTTTTTGTTGCTTGCTGAGCGAAGCCGAGGCCAGCAACAAAAAAAGCGGGAATGGAAGGCGGAGAAAGGCGCCCAAATAAAAAATAAAATCAGCGCAGTCTCCTTAACCGCCTGTATAAAAAGATTCGAAAGTGGTCATACCACCATCGATGAAAATACTAGCACCAGTGATATAATCGGACACATCACTCGCCAAGAAAACGGCGAGATTCCCAATGTCTTGTGGTTGACCGATTCTGTTATACGGAATTAAAGTCAACAAGGAATCCAGTTCCTGAGGTGTTTGCCAAGCGTCTTTATTTATATTCGTTTGAATTGCACCGGGGCAAATTGAGTTCACCCGAATTTTGTCCGCACCATATTCTTGAGCTAAAGTCTGCATCAACATTCTGATTGCACCTTTACTCGATGCATAATTTGCGTGACCAGACCACGGAATTATTTCGTGAACCGAAGAAATATGAATGATTTTTCCACAAGCCAAAGACCGTGAAGAGTTGATTCCTCTTCGCAGAAATTCTTTAATTGCTTCGCGGGCACATAAAAACTGTCCGGTTAAATTAACACCGATGACTGCATTCCATTGATCCAAAGTCATTTCTGTAAATTTGGCATCTTTCTGAATTCCAGCATTATTAACTAAAATATCGACGGTTCCTAATTGTTTTACCACCTCGTGAAACATTTTAATGACTTCATCTTCTTGGGAAACATCACATTGATAAACGATTCCTTTCCCGCCCTTATCAGTAATTTCTTTCAATACTGTATTTGCCTTATCGAGAGAATTTTCAGAGGGATAATTAATGACGACCGTAGCACCAGCTTCTGCCATTGATTGTGCAATCCCAGCACCAATTCCACTTGATGAGCCTGTAATAATAGCGACTTGATCTTTTAGAGAAATTTCCATAAACGGACTTTTTTATTATAATGTAAAAGAAAGAGAAACTATCACGCCAAAATCGAGATAGTTTAGTTAATGTTTTCAGAAAATTTAGTCATGGTAAACATCTTCATACATTACTCCGGCTTCAATTCTTACTGGTAAAAAATTTTCTCTCGGAACAATCGGACAACTGTAATCGTAAGCGTTGTATGCACAAAGCGGATGATATGATTTGTTGAAATCTAATATAATTATATCACCTTTTGGAATCTTTAAATCCATATACTTCCCGCCACCATAGGTTTCTATTTCATTGGTAGCATCCCGGAAAGGCAGGAAAAGATAATCTTCATAACCTTCTTTTTGGGCTAAAGTTACACTTTGATAAAGCGTTAAGCTCAGTTCTTTACCCTCTAAAACGAACGTCGCTTTTCCATATTCTTTATAAGGTTTTGTTTTCCCTGAAGAAGTTTGGATTTCAAAAGGAGTAGCATTTTCTGTTTTAGTTAATTTTGCCGAAACTCGATATTTTAAGTTGATTGAAAAAAATGGATGTTCCTTAAACTTGGCAAAATCATCGCCACGTAAAGGGGTTTCTTTCGGATTTTTATATTCTGCATTGAGCTCTTTTTGAAATTTTTCAATGTCAGAAATTAACTCTGCTCTCGGTTGAGAACCGCAGGAAGTCAGTAGAAAACCCACAAATAAAAGGATGAATTTTTTCATTTTTGTACTATTTTGTTTCGGATGATTTTGTAAAAATTGTTCTCTGTTGAAATAAAAATCAGAAAATCAAAATCATTTTTGAATGCCCATTTTTTAGATTTTCTTCATGCTAATTTATAGTTACTTTATAGACATCGGTTTTATTTCGTTTGATATTTCTGACCCAAAAACCACCTTTCTGTGGAATCTCTTCTTTTAAATCAAAGGTTGTACACCCTTTGGGCAAACCAGAAAAGACCAACGTAAACCAGTAATCTTTCATGGGCGGAACTTGGGTCCAATAGGGGAAAAGCGAAATGTTTTCGTGATGTATTAAGGTGCTTTTATGAATCAAACTTTCATCGACTAAAAAAGTAGAGCGCCAAATACGAATCAACATATCTGGATAAGGCGTGGCTGGAAAACAACAGTGAACAATGACTTGCTTTTCGATTTCAACTTTTGGTTGAAGTGCTTCCAGAAGTTCTTGTGCAATTTCAGGTTTGGTAATCGTTGTAAGAGGAGACACCTTGAGCAGAATTTTAGCAAGTTAATAATCTAGATTGAGTTTTTCTTTGGTATAATTTCTAATACGCTTCGTAAGTTCGGGATTTTCGGCTAATGACTGCCCATAAGTTGGGATGATTTCCTGTAATTTATCTTTCCAGTCCTTTGCAACTTTGTCTGGGAAACATTTTTCTAAGACTTGTAGCATGGCGAAAGCACCTGTAGAAGCCCCAGGCGAAGCACCTAGCAAAGATGCAATGGTTCCGTTTTCGTTCACCACGACTTCCGTTCCGAATTCTAACTTTCCGCCTTCTTGTTCATTTTTTTTGATGATCTGAACCCTTTGTCCTGCAATTTTCAATTCCCAATCTTCTTCTTTGGCATCTTTCACAAACTCCCGTAAATGCTGTATTCTTTGGTCTTTGGTCATCGCAACTTGGCGCACTAAATATTGTGTTAAAGGCAAATTATGCCACCAGGCTCCAAACAAAGATCGGATGTTTTTCAAATTAATACTTTCTGGCAAATCCAGGTAACTGCCCTCTTTAAGAAATTTGGTTGAAAAGCCGGCAAACGGCCCAAAAAGTAGCGCCTTTTTCCCATCGATGATTCTTAAATCCAAATGTGGAACACTCATTGGCGGTGCATCTACGGTTGCCAGGGTGTACACTTTAGCTTGGTGTTTTGCAATCAGGTCGGGATTATGAGTAACCAACCATTGACCAGAAACTGGGAATCCACCATAGCCTTCACTTTCGGGAATATCGGAGCTGTCGAGCAATGGCAGCGCATAACCACCTGCCCCAATGAACACAAAATCAGCAGTTAAATGATGCTTATGACCGTGCAAACGATTTTTTACTTCAACTTCCCAAGTGCCATCTGCATTGGGGTCAATATCTTTCACATCATGGTATAAATAAACATCAACATTGGAATCTTCTGCTAAAAAGCGACCCATTTTACGGGTTAGCGTGCCGAAATTCACATCGGTTCCCAAATCCATTTTAGTAGCGGCCAGAATTTCAGTTTCTTTCCTTTTACTCATGATTAAAGGAATCCATTCCCGAAGTTGATCGTGGTCTGTGGTAAACTCCATTTCTTTAAACAAATGAGATTGGGTCATTTTCTCATGGCGTTTTCGCAGAAACTCTACGTCGTCTTTACCAAAAACCAAACTCATATGTGGACAAGAATTGATAAACTCTGTGGGTTTATCGATATAATTTTTAGAGATTAAATAAGACCAAAACTGCTTAGAAATCTCAAACTGTTCTGCAATTTGCTCCGCTTTAGAAATATCGATGGTCCCATCTTCTTTTTCTGGGGTGTAATTAAGTTCGCAGAAAGCAGAATGACCAGTTCCTGCATTATTCCAAGCGGCGGAACTCTCCCGGGCAAAGCGACCGAGTCTTTCAAAAATAACGATATTGAGCGTAGGATCTAATTCGTGTAAAAGCGTTCCCAAGGTGGCACTCATAATTCCGCCACCGATAAGAACCACATCATAATGGGATTTTAGGGGCTTATGATTCGCAGTTAATGGCATATTATATAATTTTAGTACAACGAATTTCGGCAAAAATTTTCTTTGAAGGCGAATAAGAGAGGTTAAAATTCAGTGCAATAAAGATTATAATTTTTCTTTAGATTGATTCTTGGTCTTATTTCGGCTGGAAAACTTTAAATCAAAGAATTGAAATTAACCTGCTCCAAGAGGAATAACATAAAAGTACACCGAAATAAAATGACAGAAAGTTCCTAATAAAACGAAGAAATGAAAAATTGCATGGTTGAATTTCAAGCGATCAATACTGTACAAAATTGCGCCAACCGTATAAGCGATGCCGCCAGAGATTAACCACACCAATCCATTAAAATCCAAGTTGGTCATCAGGTTTTTGAAACTGAAAATTATCAGCCAACCCATAGCCACATAAAGGATGGTAGACAAAACATTAAATCTACCCGTAAAGAAAATTTTGAAAATTACGCCTACTAAAGCGATCGACCAAACGATGGAGAAAATCGCAAAACCTTCAGTCCCATGTAAAGAAACCAGTACAAAAGGCGTGTAACTGCCTGCTATTAAAATATAAATTGCGGCATGATCGAAAATATTCAGGCGGTATCTTAATTTTTCACTTTTAGAATGATGGTATAAAGTAGACGCTAAATACAGAACAATCATGCTCAATCCAAAGATTGGGAAACTGATAATTGCCCAAATACTCGCCAGTTCGATGGCTCTAAAAACCAATAAAACCATAGCGATTACACTTAATATCAAACCTGCAAAATGAGACCATACATTCAGTTTCTCTTCTAAATTAGAATAGGTATGAATGGTATATTGGGTCTCTGGTTTCATTAATTTAATACTAAAGTCAGTTTTTTAAATTCGATTTCAGCATTTTTCTCTTTGTAAAGAATTCCGTAAATCGTATCGATAATTGGTGTTTTCAGGTTCTTACTTTTGGCGGTATGGTAAACCGAATCTGCCGCGTAGTATCCTTCTGCAATCATATTCATCGATTGGATCGCAGATTTTACGGTGTAGCCTTTTCCGATAAGATTTCCTAGATTTCGGTTTCGGGAAAACAGGGAATATGCCGTTACCAGCAAATCGCCGAGATACGCACTTTCATTAACATCACGGGGAACTTCGTATACCGCTTCCAAGAAAATTTCCATTTCGCGAACAGCGTTGGAGACGAAAACTGCCGTAAAGTTATCACCATAACCTAATCCACTGGAGATGCCGGCCCCTACGGCATAAATATTTTTTAAAATTGCACTGTATTCATTTCCTAAAATATCTTTGCTGCAATGAACATTAATAAAATCAGAAGAAAACAGGTTGAATAATTTCTTGGCTACGGCTTCTTCAGCCACCGCAATGGTAAGGTAAGAAAGTCTTTCCATCGCTACTTCTTCAGCGTGACAAGGTCCAGCAATTACCGCCTGGTTTCGGAAGCCAATTTTAAATTCATCCCGTAAATAGTGTGCAACCACATCATTAACCTTGGGAACAATACCTTTAATAGCGGATACAAAAATTTTATTTTCATAATCGCAGGTCATTTTATCCATCGCATCAGAAAGGTAGATTGAAGGGGTGGCCAGTACAACTACTTCACATGCAGTGACCAGCTCATTAATATCCGTGGTTACCTGCAAATTTTTATTATTAAAAGATACCGATGTCAAGTAATTAGGATTATGACCGCGTTGCTCAATTGCGCCTTTTACATATTCGTTTCTCACACACCAATGAACCAGTTGACTATTTTCTACCAACATTTTGACGATGGCTGTGGCAAAACTTCCACTGCCCACTACTCCAATAGTGGTTGTTTGAGCTTGTGATTTTGGCTCTTTCTTTTTTGTCATAATTAAAAAACTTAAGTACTGTTTGTAACTTTCTAAACAGCTGAGAATCTTTCGTACAAATATATTAAAGCTTTCTGAATACTGCGACTATTTGTTATTTAATAAAAAGCAGTTCCCTTGAAAAATACTTTTATTTAAAAAAAATCGTTTTTAAAAATATTTTATAAATTTGCAACCTCAAAATTTTGAAAACCACGACTTTAAAAATGAAGAATTTCATAAGTAGCAAGAAAAACAAAACAGTATTGTTCGGCATCTTAGCAGCGATAATCTTCGCACAAGCTTTGGTCATTGGCAAACTGTATACCGAAAAAGATAATAAATCGTACCAAGTCAATTTGGTTCCGATCAATACTGAAAAAGACAGCATCGATTATTTGGAGATGAAAAACAATTTAATGCTGGTTGACAACACCGTTCGAGAACTGAATTCCTTTTTAGCAGCTAAAAACTTAGCCGATCCTCGACTAGAAATCCTGGCGAAAGACAGTATTTCAGATGCAGTTTATTTAGCAAAAAAAGCAAATCGCTATAGTCAATATTTGGTCGATTTACAACGCAAATTACAACAGGTTCCGCTGGGGATTCCAACGGATGGTTATATCTCTTCTCAATTTGGAAAAAGAAAAAACCCTTTCCCTGAAAAAACCGTTATGCTGGCGGGCGTAAATCCGCTTAAAGCTGCCCCACAGAACATTGAGGTGAAAGACAGCTTAGGAAATGTTGTTAAAAAAGCGGTGGTTTCCGGTTCTGTGGGTGCTTCACAGAATAATAGCCCTGCAGAAAAAGACCAGTTTAAATTTCACAAAGGTTTAGACATTGCCGTAGCACATGGCTCTGATGTTCGCAGTGCGGCCTCGGGAAAAGTGATTTTTGCGGGGGTGAAAGGAGGATATGGAAATTGCGTGATTGTTTCCCATGGAAATGGATTGGATACGCTCTACGGCCATCTCTCCGCCATTTTAGTTAAAGCAAATGATATTGTTAAAGTGAATGATGTTATTGCAAAATCTGGTAATACTGGCCGTTCTACCGGACCTCATCTTCATTATGAAGTGCACAAAAATAATACACCGGTTAACCCGAAGCTGTTTATGAATTTATAATAAAATTCTCTTAAACAAATAAAAACGCTCCTGAACAATCGCGAGCGTTTTTCATTTACATTTAAATCAGAAGACTTCGTTTCCGCGTTTACTCAAAACTCTAATTTACTTGCTTTTTTCAGATTTTAATAAAATCTCTTTTCCCACAATTACCACCCATTGTTTAGAAAAATTTACTGAAATTTGCAGTTCGTCCTAAAATAGATGAAGCTGAATGATGAAATTATGTATTGCTGAAAAGCCAAGTGTGGCCCGAGATATCGCCAAAGTATTAGGAGCAAACGTGGCTAACCAAGGCTATTTTGAGGGAAATGGCTATTGGGTAACGTGGACTTTTGGGCATCTTTGCACGTTGAAGGAACCGCACGATTACAGTGCGCATCTTAAATCGTGGAATCTAATATTTCTTCCCATTATTCCCGACCCTTTTGGCATAAAATTAATCCCCAATTCTGGTGTTGAAAAACAGTTCAAAATCATTGAAAAATTAGTCCAAGATTGTGCAGAAGTTATTAACTGTGGTGATGCAGGCCAAGAAGGAGAAGTAATTCAACGGTGGGTTTTACAAAAAGCCAAGTGCAAAAAACCTATGAAAAGACTTTGGATTTCTTCCCTTACGGAAACTGCAATTAAAGAAGGATTTGCCAATTTAAAACCTGCCGAAGATTACCAAAATCTTTACCTGGCCGGAAATGCTCGGGCGATCGGCGATTGGCTCTTGGGAATAAATGCCACCCGATTATTCACCCGAAAATTTGGCGGCAACAAAAGTGTTCTTTCGATTGGGCGCGTTCAAACTCCAACACTTGCAATGATTGTTCAACGACAAAAAGAAATAGATGCCTTTACGACCGAGGAATACTGGGAACTGAAAACCACTTACCGCGAGGTTCTTTTCAATGCGGCAATTGAGCGTTTAAAAACGAAAGAAAAAGCCGAGAAAGGTTTGGACTATTTAAAGCAGCATCCTTTTGAAATTATTTCTTTTGAAATCAAAGAGGGTAAAGAAAAAAATCCGCGGCTGTTTGATTTAACCGCACTTCAGGTAGAAGCCAACCGGAAATTCGGGTTTTCTGCAGAAAATACCTTAAAATACATTCAGAGTCTTTACGAGAAGAAACACACGACTTACCCAAGAGTAGATACCACTTATTTGTCGGAAAGTTTGCATTCACAAATTCCTGGAATTCTGCAAAGTATGAATTTTTACCGCGAGTTAACCGCTCCACTTTTGGCACAACCTATTCCGAAATCAAAAGCCGTTTTTGATGATGCGAAAGTCACTGATCACCATGCCATTATTCCAACTGAAATACCGCCATCTTCTAGTTTAGGCAGAGAAGAAAAATTAATTTATGATTTGGTCGCCAAACGTTTTATCGCTGTTTTTTATCCGGAATGTAAGATTTCAAACACATTGGTAGAAGGTCTAGTTGGCACCGTTCCCTTTAAAACTACCGGCCGACAGATTTTAGAATTGGGCTGGCGTGAAATTTATCTTAAAGAAAAAGAAGATCCCGAGAAAAAAGAAAAAGACGAGGACCAAACCATTCCTGAGTTTAAAGCGGGCGAAAAAGGACCACATCAACCATTAATTCATCAGGGAAAAACCAGTGCGCCAAAACCGTATACCGAAGCAACTTTGCTGCGCGCTATGGAAACCGCGGGAAAACAGGTCGATGATGAAGAACTGCGAGAAATGATGAAAAACAACGGAATCGGTAGACCCTCTACCCGAGCCAATATTATCGAAACTCTTTTCCGCCGAAAATATATTGAGCGTAAAAAAAAGAATATTTTTGCCACTTCCACCGGAATTGAATTGATTGACACCATTCAAGATGAATTGCTAAAAAGTCCAGAATTAACCGGTGAATGGGAATCTAAACTGCGTAAAATTGAGCGAGGCGAATACGATGCCTCCCAGTTTAAAGACGAGTTAATTGTAATGGTGACCAATTTAACAAAAGCCGTCATCACTGAAAAAGCGAAAGTCATTTCTTTTCAAGAAGAAGTTCAGCCAAAGGAAAAGAAAGAGTTAACTCCTAGAAAAACAGTGGCCATAATCTGGGAAGAAACCAACTGTCCAAAATGCAAAGAGAACAAGCTTATGAAAGGGAAAACCGCCATCGGTTGCGCCAATTATAAAGATTGCGGTTTCAAAGTTTCATTAATGATGTTTGGAAAGAAACTCACTGAAAAGCAAATCCAGGATCTTATTGTAAAAGGAAAATCAAGCAAACTGAAAGGTTTTACAGAACACCCGGAAAGTTTATCTGAAGGCATTTTACGCTTAACCAACGATTTCGCTCTCGAATTGAAAGCCGACTAACGCACTTTTATGCAGGCTTTTAGCTTGGGATTACCATCTTTCTTTAAGGAGTGAACACTCTTATTAATTCAAAATTGTACCTTTGCACGCAATAGGATTAACCTAAAAGTTACCATTAAAACATACAATTTTAATAAAAGGATCTAGAAATCCTTGCTAACCGTACGATTATGACAATAGAGAAAAATCATGTAGTAACCCTACATTACACGTTAAACGCTTTAGAAGAAAATGGCGAAAAAACGTTCATCGAAAAAACAGACGTTGAACAACCCTTCACTTTTTTATATGGAGTAGGAATGATGTTGCCTAAGTTTGAAGAAAACATTGCGGGCTTAAGTTCTGGCGACCAGAAATCTTTCACCATTACTCCAGCTGAGGCGTATGGCGAAAAAATCGAAAATGCAATCACGCAATTGCCTGTTGAAATGTTTGAACAATCAGGAATGCCTCCGATTGGTGCGATGCTGCCTTTGCAGGACGCCCAAGGAAATCACTTGACTGGTGTTGTTTTAGAAGTGACCGATCAAGGTGTTACTGTAGATTTGAATCACCCAATGGCTGGAAAAACCTTACAGTTTGATATCGAAGTTGCCACGACCCGACCAGCAACTGAAGAAGAACTTTCCCATGGCCACGCTCATGGTGCTGATGGTCTTGCTGAACATTAATCAAAGTCTTGAACCGAATAGATTAGCTGCGGAATTTTCGCAGCTTTTTTTGTGCTTATTTATTCATCGCCAGGTTTCAAAAATTTTTAAAAGACGAATTTATAAAACCAAATTCCAAAAAATACCGTATTTTTAAGCATGCGGAAAATTATTTATGTCAGCTTCGGATTACTAATTCTCACCAATTGCCAGTCTGTAAAACACCAAGATCTGGTGTACGGAAAATCTGCAAATCAAAAAGATTTAAAACTCAATATTTTTGTGCCCAAAAAAGCTGAAAATAAAAAATTGCCTATTCTCATTTTTGTTCATGGTGGAAACTGGAATAGTGGAAATAAAGATCAATACGGTTTTTTCGGACGAAACTTTGCGAAGAAAGAGGTGATTACTGTAATTCCCGAATATACTTTAAGTCCAAAAGCCAATGTTGATCAAATGACCAGTGAAATTGCAACTGCGATAAAATGGGTTAAGGAAAACATTGAAACCTATCACGGCGATGCCCATCAACTTTTTGTCACCGGACATTCTGCGGGTGGACAATTGGTGGCTTCTGCGGTTTTAAATCCAAAATATGGAATTACTGAAAACTCTATTTCGGGTATAATTTTAAATGATGCCGCCGGAATTGATATGAAAAATTATCTGGAAAAAAATCCGCCAACCAGCAAAGATGATTACTTAGCCACCTGGAGCGACCAACCGGCAAATTGGGAACAAGCCTCTCCTATCTATTTTATTACTGAAAAGTCGCCGCCAATTCTTATTTATGTCGGGTCCAAAACTTATGCATCCATCACTACTGCGAATGCCAATTTTATAAAAAGATTAAATGAATTTCAACCCAAAGTGAAACCGATCATCATTGATAAAAGCCATATCCCGATGGTTTTGCAATATTTCTGGCCTTGGAGTGAACGTTTTACAGAAATAAATAATTTCATCCAAAAAAAATAAACGGTAGCTTTGTTTCTTACCAGCGCAAAAATTAAAATATGGACGATAATCCGCTTAATCTCATCACGGGTGTACACGAATCACTCATCAATTATTGGAATATGTTTGTGCAGTCTTTACCGCGCATCGGTTTTGCCGTGACCATCTTGGTGCTCACCTATTTCATCGCTGGTTATGTATCGCGAACAATACAAAAAAGGTTTGTCAATGCCGATCATGATCCACTCTTCGTGCGATTTTTAAGTAAAACAACGAAAGTAGTTTTAATCATCATCGGAATTATTTTAGCAATGCAAGCCATGGGTTTAAGTGGTATCGCACAGGGTTTACTGGCGGGCGCAGGACTCTCTGCCTTCATTTTCGGCTTCGCTTTCAAAGATATTGCAGAAAACTTTTTGGGCGGCTTGATTTTAGCTTTCAACAGACCTTTCAGCCTGGATGATACGATACAAATACGGGATTTCACAGGACATGTAAAAGCATTGAATTTCCGGACGACACACATCAAAACCTTTGATGAAAAAGATGTTTTTCTGCCCAATTCCATTGTGGTAAAAGAACCGCTCATCAATTATACACGCGATGGACAAATACGATTAGACTTTGTGGTCGGTATTGCCTACGAAGATGATATTACCGAGGCGATTTCCTTAATCATCAAAACCATTAGCCCGACCGCAACGATCATCAAAGGAAAAGAACCTTTTACCGTGGTAGAAGAACTGGCCACAAGTACCGTGAATTTACGAACCTTTTTCTGGGCAGATACTTTTGATTATAAAAAAGGCGTGCTCGAAATTAAAAGTGAGATTATTAAATTAGTCAAAGAGGTGCTTGTAAGAGAAGGATTCTCCTTACCATCTGATATTCAAGAGATTAAATGGTATGATCGCACGAAACCTTTCCCGATCGATATCCTCAACACGAAAGGTGATTTCCCTAATTTAAAATAATAACACGCATGAGTTTCAGCAAATGGATTCGGATTTACTACAAGAAAACAGTCGAGAGTATTGCATTCTATCCTGCACTCATCGCGGTAGGATTTCTTATTCTTTCTTGGGGAATGTTGGCCTTCGATTTTTCGGACTACGGAAAACAAATAAAATCTGGCTTAAGTTGGCTGAGTCTTAAAGATGCAAGTACGGCCAGAACCATTATTTCTACCGTTGCCGGTGCAATTATTTCACTTACCGTTTTCAGTTTTTCTATGGTGATGATTGTGCTGAATCAGGCGGCCTCGCAGATGAGCAACCGCGTTTTAAACAGCATGATTGAAAATCGGTTTCAGCAAATCATTTTGGGAATTTATATCGGTACCATCGTGTATGCACTCTTTTTACTCAGTACAATCCGCGATATTTCGAGCGGGATTTACGTGCCAGCCTTCAGTATTTATGCGTTGATTTTATTGACGGTTATTGATATTTTCCTTTTCATTTATTTCCTTGATTATGTAACCCAAACGGTAAAATATGAAACCGTAATCGATCGCGTTCGCTTGCAAACCTACCATACGATGAAGGCTGATTTCAAAGAGGTTCATCAACGCCAACCTGAGTGGTTCAATTTGCCTTATGAAACCATTAAGGCGAAAAAATCCGATTATTTTCAAGGCTTTAACCAAAAAAGATTGCTAGGACTGACGGAAAAAAACAAAGTATATATTCAATTTTTATATGCACCCGGCCAATTTATTTTACAAGGTATGCCTTGCATTAAAATCTATGCAGAAGAAAAAATTACAGACGATTTGGTTCATCAAATTTCCGACTGTGCAGATTTTTACACGGGGCAACCCATTGATCGCAATGCCGAATATGGTTTCCAACAATTGTCTGAAATAGCGGTTAAAGCCTTAAGCCCTGGAATTAACGATCCTGGCACGGCGGTGCTGGCCTTGCATGCCTTGGTGGCGCTTTTTCACCATCGCTTGTATCTTCAATTGCCCCAATTGATTCAAAATTCAGCAGCGCAGGAAACGGTGTATTTGCCTTCCGCAGATTTCTGTGTATTATTTGACCGTTGTTTAACACCTATTTGGAAGTACGGAAAAGATGACGATGCTATACAAGCCACTTTTTTGGATCTCTTACACCAACTTAAAACCAGCGATGAAAGAGAAGAATTTACCGACCTTATTGCCACTTGGGTTTTAAAAATAAAACAACATCAAACCACTTTACTCCCATAAGGTTTAATTTTTAGGCGAGTCAAAATAGATTTCGAGAATTCATCATTATTAAATAAAAATTCTTGAACATTTTTAAAAATTCTACCGCATTTTTTTTCTTCCAAAACACACAATTTTTAAAAAATCGACTTTCCTTCGTTTGAAGTTCTTATTTTAGCGCATCAAAATAATTCGCATGACGTCTACCGACTTTATAAAAAGAACCCTCGATTTATCTGCTCCAAATATCAATGCTACTTTAAAACTGTTGGCTGAAGATTGCACCATTCCCTTTATTTCCAGATATCGGAAAGATGCCACCGGAAATCTGGACGAAGTGCAAATCGAAAACATTGCTAAACTCAACAAGCAGTTTGCAGAAATAGTAAAACGAAAAGACAGCATTCTAAAAGCCATCGACGAGCAACAAGCTTTGACCCCAGAATTGAAGCAAAGAATTGAACAAAGTTTCGACCTGCAGGAAATTGAAGACTGGTATTTGCCGTTCAAGAAAAAGCGAAAAACAAAAGCCGACACGGCAAAAGAAAATGGGCTGGAACCATTGGCAAAAATCATCATGAGTCAAAATGCACTGAATTTGCACCATTTAGCTGCACAATATTTGACTGAAAATGTAAGTTCAGAAGAGGAAGCTTTGCAAGGTGCGCGCGATATTTTAGCGGAATGGATTAATGAAAATGGCTATGTTCGGAAAAATCTACGCCGACTTTTTCAACGAAAAGCCAGCATCAATGCTAAGGTGATAAAAAGTAAAATGGAAGAAGAAGGTGCACAGAAATTCAAACAGTATTTTGATTGGGAAGAAAGCTTAAATAAAATCCCATCTCACCGATTGTTGGCGATGTTGCGTGCAGAATCCGAAGGTTTTGTAAAAACCAAAATAGAAATTGACAAGGATGAAGCGCTTGATTTCGTAGAAAACACCATCATTAAATCAAATAATGAATGTGCCGATCAGCTTGCTTTAGCCATCAAAGACAGTTATAAGCGATTGTTAGAACCTGCAATATCCAACGAAACCTTGCAGGAAGCCAAGGAAAAAGCAGATCAAAAAGCCATTGAGATATTTTCTGAAAATCTACGGCAATTGCTTCTTGCGGCACCTTTAGGAGAAAAAAGAATTTTAGCCATCGATCCTGGTTTTAAAAGTGGGTGTAAAATAGTTTGCCTGGATGAAAAAGGAGATTTGTTGCACAACGAAACGATTTATCCGCATGCGCCGCAGAATGATTCCGGGATGGCGATGAAGAAAATTCGCTCCATGGTGAACTCGTATAAAATTGAAGCGATCTCCATCGGGAATGGAACGGCAAGTCGGGAAACAGAATTTTTCATTAAAAAAATTGGCTTTGAAAACCCACCACAGGTTTTTGTGGTTTCAGAAGCTGGCGCCTCGGTATATTCGGCAAGTAAAATTGCGCGCGAAGAATTTCCGAATTTTGATGTTACGGTTCGTGGGGCAATTTCTATTGGCCGAAGATTGTGTGATCCTCTGGCAGAACTCGTAAAAATAGATGCCAAGTCTATTGGTGTGGGGCAATATCAGCATGATGTAGACCAAACGCAATTGAAAAATGAACTCGATTCTACGGTAATGAAATGTGTAAATTCTGTCGGCATTAATTTGAATACGGCGAGCAAATCCCTGTTGAGTTACGTGTCTGGAATTGGCGAAAAAATGGCAGAAAATATCGTGAATTACCGCACCGAAAATGGCGCATTTGAAAACCGCAGACAATTGAAAAAAGTGCCGAGATTGGGTGAAAAAGCCTATCAGCAAGCTGCTGCATTTGTGAGAATTAGCAATGCGAAAAATCCGTTGGATAATTCGGCCGTACACCCCGAAGCGTATTCAATCGTAGAAAAAATGGCAAAAGATTTAGGTTTAAAAACCGATGACCTCATTGCCAACAAAGCGCAAATTCAAACCATTAATCCAGAAAAATACATTACCGAAAATATTGGAATTCTCGGAATAAAAGACATTTTAAAAGAACTGGAAAAACCTGGTTTGGATCCTAGAAAATCGGCCAAAGTTTTTGAGTTTGATCCTACGGTGAAATCCATCAAAAATTTAAAACCCGGGATGATTCTGCCGGGAATCGTAAATAATATTACGGCTTTCGGTTGTTTCGTAGATGTGGGAATTAAAGAAAGTGGGTTGGTTCATATTTCCCAATTGAAAGCAGGTTTTGTTTCGGATGTGAATGAAGTGGTGAAGCTGCATCAACACGTTCAGGTGAAAGTGGTAGAAATTGATGAAGCCAGGAAACGCGTGCAGTTGAGTATGATTTTATAATTTTTTCTTGTAACCTTAACGAAACTTTTTTAATGCAAAGACGCAATATGATTGGTCTCACACGCTTTTTAAAAAGGCGTAACCCGCCATAGGAAACCGGCAGTTGACTTCGGCAAATTTTTGATTGAGCTGAGCAAAAGCGAATTGCGATGCAGTGGTTTTTTATAAATCAAATTTTACGTGTGCAATAACTGCGAAATCTGCTGAACAATCTCGCTGGGTTGTGCGCCTTGCTGCAGGGAATCAGACGCAATTTTAAAAGCCAAAATCTCGGCGCCAAGAACTTTTGCATTTTCCTCCACCAGTTCTATGAGGTCTTCTGTATCCAGATAAAAGCCAACTTCTATGAATTGAGGAAGCATTTTTTCGACAATTTCCTCTGGTGTTTCACCAAAAGCTTTTGCGGCGATGAGCGGTAAAAGGAATTCAGTGTCGATCCATTCTTCATCACCCAGAAATTCCTGAACCAAGGCGGGATAATCAAATCGTGTTTTGGCAGCTTCCAGAATACAATCGGTAACGATCTCCAGATCTTCGTCTGAAAGATGGCCGAATTCATCCAGGTCTTGCTCGTCCTCATCGTAAAAAAAATCCTCTTGCTCAAGCTCAGCAGGGTCAGCCAAATCAGCTTCCAAGTCAGCTTCTACCAAGTTCACGTGGGAAGTTGCTTGCATTTTCTTGACTTCCTGTTGTACCAATTGGTAAAATTCATCAAACCGAAAATGATATTTGGCATCCAGTTCGGTAAGTTCTTCTTCTATTTCCTGTAAAAACGCTTCGTCATCTTCAGAAATTTCCTCTTCGGTGGCCACGTCCCGCAACCATATTTTATCTCTTTGCAAAATGCTGTACACCCTAAATATCACCACCTGCGCTTGATTGCGATCCTCATCTTCGATTAGAATATCAAAAGCAGAAAGGTTTTCGAGGTAGAAGTTTTTATCGATCATTGTGCTGGGATTTGGGGGTTATTGTTGAGCGGCAAATTTAAATAAAAAGCTTTTAAAAGCGGGTTTAAAAAATGATTTAATGCGAAGGCATTGAGCAAAATTGGGTATTGGTAAAATGATGAAATAGACATGCAAATAATGCTTGTAAAAGTCCACCATTATACAAGTAAATGGTTTTATTTTTAAAGTCGGTGAGTAATAAAAAAAGAGGTTTTTAACCTCCTATACTTTAATGATTATTAAAAATTCTTCTACTCTGGTAATTTTGGTTTTACGATAGGTAAAATAAAATCTGCGAAAACCGTATCACTTAATTTGACTAATAAAATGCCGCGCGCTGTAGAATGTGAAATAGCCGATACAGAAAATCCTAAACTCGCATCAATTTCTGCGGTATTTTTTTTCTGTGCTTTTGCTAAAACTTCCATGTTATCACATTTGAATATAAAAACAAACTTCAAATTCGTTTTCGCTTCTTTTTCATTATCCGAAATCGTAGCAATCTCAATATCAAATTGAGATCTAATTAATTTTTCTTCGATATTGAATGCGATATCTACTTTATTTGTAGTCTCAAATTCATTAATAAAATTTTCATCAAAAAATTCTGGAACAGAAATATTTTCTTCAATCGTCTTGAAACTAATAAAATGCAGTTTCTCTGCATCAAACTTATTGATATCAATCTTTTTCATTGGTGGAAGAATTTAAACTGCAAGTTCCATTGGTTGCCATTTTACATTTGCAGTATCGATATTCTTTTTCTTTTCAACTTTATTTACTTTTCGTTCTACAGTAAAAGTATGGAAAGTGATTTCATAATCGTCTTTAAATTTAGAAGACACCGTTTTGTTAGGAATCTCAATTAAGGTTTCCCCTAATTCCGCTTCCAGTTTTGCAATACTTCGTAAAGTGATATTTTGGTTTCCACTTAACCATCGACTGATTTCGGAAGGTTTTTTATCCATGTTTTCAGCCAATTCTTTTTGGGAAATACCTTTCTCCTTCAGAATTTGATTAATCCTTAGAACAAGGTCAGAATATTTATCTACAAAAATTTTAGTCTCCAAAGGAGTTTCTTCTAAAATCTGTTGGAATAATTTACTTTTCATTAAAATAATTCTAAATAAGGTTGTGAATTGTCGCAATCTAAAATGTTTCGGTTTTGCGAACAAAGTTTAATTTGCTTATTATAAAGCGCATCTAAAATCTTCTTTGCAAATTCGTTTGCTTGCTGAAATGCGATACTCGTTTTGCCATCTTGTGCACTTTGACTGGTTTTTTCTCCACCATTAAATAAAATAAGACAGGATGAAGATAATCTTAAACAATAAAGCCGGAGTGGAAAATCTCTTCCAAATTCTATTTCTTCCATCTTCGTACGCAACGGCGGTGGTAACGCATGCGCATCATTTTCTTCTCTAAAAAAATCATTCAACGCTCCTCTTTTAGTTCCAATAGTTATAGATAAAAAAGCAGCCAACTCCATCACATTTTCTTTAAACCGACTATCTTCAAAAAATCTCTTGAAAAAAAGATCTGTCTCAGATAACTCCTCATCTTCTACCATTACGGTGTAGAACATACATTTTGGACTTTCATCGTCAAATATTTCTAATGCAAAGTTAGCCATAAATATCTTATTTCCAAATATAAATTAACATATATGTTATTTTAAACATTTCTTAATCAAATATAATTATTTTATATCATAATCACTTTGAAAATTGTAGTTGCAACTTTACGTAGTTTGATTTATTCTTTATCAATATATCTCCCAAATCCAGTTGGTTCTATTTTCTCTTTTCTTATCCAATCAATTGCATAATTCAATTGATCGATAAATCTTATTTTGCCTGTATCCCATTGTAGGAAATCTTGCTTCAAAATATCATCGCTGAAAACTTCTTTTTTTATCAATCTATTATTCCAAACTGCATACATTGTGGAAATCATTTCACAAAATTCCCAATTCTTATTTCGGAATTTTTCTAAAAGTTGATTGATTTTTTCCACATCATTTTTAAACTCTCTTTCAAATAAAGAAGGTATTTCTGCAGATGCAGATAACGGTGTATAAGTTACTTTAGAACTTGCAGAAAATTTTTCTTTTTTAATATCAAAAAATCGAAAAGATTTCAATTTAGGTTCTATGGCATATTCTAATTCTGAAGTATAAGGACCAGCAACTTTTTTCTGATATTGTAAATTGGTTGATAATTGACAGTGATATTCTGCAAGATGAAGCATTTTTTGAAGTTTTACTCTCCCAAAATCTTTGCTATTTTGGGTACTTAATTTTGAAATGATATAACCCGCCAAAATTGCCAAATCTCCAATGTCATAATTCTTTAATACTTTTTTGGAAATAGAATAAACCGCTTTTTCTTCTGCAACCATACCTAAAACTTCTTGTTTTTCTACTTTCTTCACCTCCAATGCTTCTCTTAAAACCTGTTGCAACAATTGTTCATTATAATTTTGGCTTTCTTTTACGGCGGTTTCTAAATCATCACAATAGTTCATCAATTCTTCTAATTTTGAAACAATACGGTTTTGGATTTCGATTGGTGGAAGTGGAATAATTAAGGGATTTAATTTTTCTTGACTTATAGATGCCTGACCAGTAACTTTTTTAAATGACTTTAAAATTTGCTCTTTTACAATAGGTGTCAAAAACAAATAATTAATAAATGGTGCTACAAAATCCTTCCGAAAACATATCGTACGAATATTTTTACTTTCAAAAACAAATTTTTCTGATAGATCTGGAACAATGGCACATTTACCAAGTAATTCAATACTATTTACACGATTCAATAGTAAATCATTTTTTGACAAAAAGTATCTCTCATATTCTTCTTCTGTTAAAATCATTTTTTTAAGTTTGATGAAATTAATTTTACCATTATTAATATTGTACATTCTAAAACATCCTATACCTTTTTCATCATAAAATTTCTCTTCTTTATAAATACCATTCGTCATAGATTTTATAACGTTTCCCAATCTACACCAAGCCCAATTTTCAGGGATTTCAAAAGGGATTTCTTCTTCAGAAATTAGAGGTAAAGGTTTTCCTTTTTTAATCTTTTTTTCTTGAATTAATTTTCCTTTTTCAGTTCTTATTTCTGCTAAAAGTTGGGCACCGGTTTTGCCGTCTGAAGTTTCGTTGCTTACCAATTTTCCCTGCATTGCTTCTTTTAGAAATGCTTGGCGTAATTGAGAAATGAGGGAGAGTTGGTTTTTACTTTCGTCTGTAAAATTTTCCGAAATATCTGTTAATGATAAAAATTTCGCAGATATCTCCCTTTGTTTTTCAATCGAAATATATGGAATATCATATTCTCCTAAAGATTTCAAACCAATTGCTTCTTTAGATGTTCCCGCTTTGGTATTTTTAACAATATCATCTTTCAGCGTTTGAAATATGATATGATAAAATTTTAAATCTATGGGAAACTTATTATTATCTTTTGGAGTAATAATAAAACATAAATCGCTGGTTATAAATTTTCCATTTACATAATGCGTTCGTCCCAAAGAACCTGAAGCAGCCGCAGCAAAAATTAACGCTTCGTGATCATTGCTAAATTCATTATGAGTTTTCCAATCTTTCGATGCAGTAATAAAATTATAATCACCTTGAGTACATTTGCTACTTTGTAAAGTTCCTTTTACAAGACTAAATATTTCTTTTATTTTTGCCATTAATCAACTGCATTTTTTATTTGTAAAAGAATATTTTCAGATTTACTGCATGAAGCAGAAAGTTTCTCAATCAATTCCGCCGAAGAAAATTCCTGAACTTCTTCTACTTTATGAGGATTTTTAATATCCAAATCAAAATTTCTTTGTCTTAAAGTTTCTATATCAACTTTCCAGCAAACTTCGCTTTCTTCTCGGTTATTCCACCATTCTTTAATAGGATCAAACTCGGCTTCTTTAATTGTTTTGGTTTTGCTGTACGATTTTTGTCCTTCCGGTAATCGGTGTTCGTAATACCAAACTTCTTTGGTAGCAAATTCTGCAGTTTCGTTGTTGTGGTGCAATTTTTCAAAGAACAAAAGATTCGTTGCCACCGTTGCATAAGGTTGAAAGACAGAATTGGGCAATCTGATGATGGTGTGCAAACGGCAATCTTTCAATAATTTTTCACGGACGCGCTGTTTTACGCCTTCGCCAGTAAGTGATCCATCGGGTAAAACGATTCCGGCTCTTCCACCAATTTTCAGCAAATGAATCATTAATATTAAAAATAAATCTGCAGATTCTTTGGTTCGGTAGTTTTGGGGGAAATTGTTTTCGTTATTATTGGCAACAATCCCACCAAATGGCGGATTGGCTTCGATCACATCTACTCTATCTTTTTCCCGATATTCGGAAAGCGGTTTGTCCAGAGAATCTCGAAAAGTGATGTTGGGAATTTCTACATCGTGCAAAATTAAATTGGTGGTTGCCAACAAATATGGCAATGGTTTGTATTCCCACCCAATAATATTTTGTTGCAACAGTTGAAGATCTTCTACGGAAGACACATTTTTTTTGATATTTTCTATTACGGCGGTTAAATATCCGCCAGTTCCACATGCTGGATCCAGAATTTTTTCTCCCAATTGCGGATCGAGAATATGCGTGATGAATTGCGTAATTGCACGTGGCGTATAAAACTCGCCCGATTTTCCGGCAGACTGTAAATCTTTGAGCAAACTTTCATACACATCACCAAAAGAATGTCTGTCTTTGGTGGAATTGAAATCTATTTCATTTAATTTGTTCAACACTTTTCGAATGTTGATTCCGCTTTTCATGTAATTATTATTGCCATCAAAAACTTCGTGAACAATAACGGCACGTTGATTTTGGGTGCTTAAATCTAAATTCCGTAGTGCTGGAAATAGTTCCCGATCTACGAAATAGAGCAATTCGTCGCCCGTCATTCCTTCATCATCTGAAGCCCAATTTTCCCAACGAAAACGTTTGGGAATTGGTGATTCGTAAGATTCGTCCATCAATTCCATTTCTTGATCTTTGTCGCAGAATACTTTGAAGAAGAGCATCCAACCCAATTGTTCCAAACGTTGTGCATCACCGTTCAGTCCGGAATCCTGCCACATTATTTTTCTAATACTTTCTATAACTCCTGATATGCTCATGTTTTTTATTTGATTAATAGGAATTTGTTTAACCTATTGTTTTAATAGGACGTTGTCCTATCCTATTGATTTAATAGGACGTTGTCCTATCCTATTGATTTAATAGGACGTTGTCCTATCCTGTTGATTTAATAGGACGTTGTCCTATCCTGTTGATTTAATAGGACGTTGTCCTATCCTGTTGATTTCGTCCTTTCAGGACTTTTTCGATGCGTTTTTTTTAAATAATAGGACTTTGTCCTATTCTGTTGATTGCGTCCCTTCGGGACTTTTTGGTTGCGTTTTTTTTAAATAATAGGACTTTGTCCTATTCTGTTGATGTCGTCACTTCATGACTTTTTTTATTGGGCTTTTTATTTTACCTTCTTTGATTTCGATGTGTTGACTTTTCCAATCGAAATAGTCAAATTCACTTATCTTCCATTTTCCGTTTTTGTATTCGAACCCAAAATCAGTAGGATTTCTATTCTCTTTGAAATGAATGGATATTTGCAGACGGTCTTTATTTTTAAATTCAAGAGGTTGATCAAAGAGATTTGCAGTATTTAATTTATTCAATAACAAAGCAGTGTTATTCGGATTTTCGGTTTGTAAGAATTCATAAAGTCCAAGTGGTTGACCAATTAAAAGATCTCCTTGTTCTGGATCATACCGAAATAGAATCCAGTAATGTTTAAGATTTTCGACATTTTTAACATCGCAGGTGCAGAGAATAATTTTATCAGAAATAGTACACATATTTAAAAATTAGGCAATTGAATAAATTTCATCTTCCAGTTCTTTCAAAGCATTTAAATATTGTTTCCTACCGCCAAATGTTTTTACAATTTCCAAAGGTGAACCAAAATCTGAAATCGGATTTAGTTTGAGAACTTCCATAGATTCTAAAGTATTTAAACCTTCATCTGCGTATTTATCAATTAAAGCAGAGAGAACATTTCTTGCTTGTTCACCATATTTGGCAAAGTAATTTCTTTTCTTAACATTGTTTGCGCGCTCTTTTCTCGTTAGCGGTTTTTGGTCAAATGCAACATGACAAATAATATCGAAAAGGTCACATTCTTTGTTTACAGATTCCAAAAGTTCTTTTACCATAACTCCCTGCTCTTCCAATTCTTTTACAATCGCTTCTTTTCGGTCAGAATTTTTCCAAAGTGATAGAAACTGATCCAAAGATTCGTATTTTTCGCTGAGTAAATCTTTGGTATAATCTTTTAAACTGAGTGTAATTGGTTTTCCATTTTTATCGAAATACATTTCTCTCGTATTCAGAATAGTAACATCTACTCCATTGATATAAATTTTATTCGGCTTGATTTTTTTATCCGTGAAAGGATTTGGATAAGGTTCTTTTGGGTCATGAACAGCTGTGGGAACATTTTCTTTCTTTTCATCTACCTCAATATTTTCATCCTCAAATTGATCATCTGCGGGAGTTTGTTCATCTATAATTTTAATTCTTACCGGATCACCGTCAAAAGTTGGATCTGCAAAATTATCTGTTGCATTTCGAAAATCAATAATCGTGAAATAGAGTTTTCCAAACTCTTCGTTCACGCGAGTTCCACGTCCGATAATTTGTTTAAATTTCGTCATCGAACCAATTTCGGTATCCAAAACGATTAATTTGCAAGTTTGGGCATCAACTCCGGTTGTCATCAATTCAGACGTTGTAGCAATTACCGGATAGGTTTGTTCGGGGTCTATAAAATTATCGAGTTCTCTTTTTCCTTCATCGTTATCACCAGTAATTCTCATCACATATTTGTGATTCTGTAAAACCAAATCTGAATTTAAACTTGACAAAGCCGATCTCATTCTTTCTGCATGATCTATATCTCTGCAAAACACAATAGTTTTGTTGAATCTGTTTGTATTTTTTAAAAACTCGGTAACTTTTCTGGCAACAGTTTGGGTCCTTTCATCGATAACCAAATTTCTATCAAAATCTTTTCGGTTGTATATTCGGTCTTCGATGATGTTTCCATCTTTATCTTTCTTTTCTTTTTCTGGTCGCCATCCTTCCACATCAACATCCATACTCACACGAATGACTTGATAAGGTGCTAAAAAACCATCGTCAATTCCTTGTTTTAAACTATAGGTATAGATCGGGTCACCGAAATATTCTGCATTGCTCACGGTATCCGTTTCTTTTGGAGTTGCAGTGAGACCAATTTGAGTAGCCGTTTTAAAATACGTTAAAACTTCACGCCATGCCGAATCTTCTTTTGCACTACCACGATGACATTCATCAATAATTATGAGATCAAAAAAGTCTGGACTGAATTGTTTGAAAATATTCCGTTCTTCTTCATTTCCAGTTAAACCTTGATAAATAGCGAGATAGATTTCGTAAGATTTGTCTATTTGCCTGTTTTGAACAATGGTCATTTTATCTCGAAAATGTTTGAAATCTCCACGTTTCGTTTGGTCGATTAACGAATTCCGATCTGCGAGAAATAAAATTCTTTTTTTAGTTCTGGATTTCCAAAGCCGGTGAACAATTTGGAAAGCAGTATAAGTTTTTCCTGTTCCGGTTGCCATCACCAACAAAATTCTGTTTTGACCTTTTGCAATTGCTTCAAGAGTGAGATTTACCGCATTCTGTTGATAATATCTTGGCGCTCTACCAGATCCATCAAAGAAATAATCTTGCTCAACTATTAGTTTTGATTCTTCATTGGCGATACCTTTAAATTGCAAATACTTTTCCCACAAAATTTCTGGAGAAGGAAAATCATTCAACTCAATTTCACTTTCAATATTGGTAGCATTTGTTTTGTCATGAAATAAAAAGCGATCACCATTTGTAGAAAACACAAAAGGCAAATCTAATATATCTCCATATTCTAAACCCTGCTGCATTCCAGAACCTACTTCATGGTTATTCTCTTTCACTTCAATAATTCCAATGGGAATATTGGGTTTATAATATAAAATGTAATCTGCTCTTTTCTTCTTACCACGAGTAGATAATTTACCACGAACAATAATTCTTCCGTCCGTAAAATTCACCTCTTCCCGAAACTGCTTCTTTCTATCCCAACCTGCATTCTCCAAAGCAGGCGTAACATATTTAGTGCAAATATCTCTTTCCGAAAATAATTTTTTACTCATAATTTGGTCTTTTAAATATAAAGACTATTAATATTGCAAGATAATACTTAATTGTTAATGAAGATTTATTGTCGTAAAAAAAAATCTTTGTACTCTTGTATTTTTAAAAACAATTTTTGTTCAGAAGTGCATGAAATTTCCAGAAACCATTTTACGTGGCATAGGCCAAGTCATGTTTCAAAACAATTGGTTATCAGGTCTTTTATTTTTAGCTGGAATTTTTTACAATTCGTGGATGTTGGGACTTGCAGCAATCGCCGGAACATGTATCAGTACAATATCTGCGCAGATTCTGAATTATTCAAAAGTGGATATCCAAAATGGTTTGTATGGTTTTAATGGCACTTTAACGGGAATAGCCGTGCTGTGTTTTTTCGAGGTTTCCCCAATGACCGTCGGTGCGCTGATTGTTGGTGCAACGCTATCCACTCTTGTGATGCGCTTTTTAAAAAAGATTCTGCCACCATTTACAGCACCGTTTGTGATGGTTACCTGGCTGCTGATCTATTCCTTGCTTTTGCTCGTTAAGCTGCCACTGCTATCCTCGTCTCTGGAAAAAGATGTAGCCATTGCTGGTTTAGAAATTCTTTCTGCCTTTGGTAAGAGTTTCGGACAAGTGATGTTTCAGGAAAATACGGTTACTGGACTGCTTTTTCTGGTGGCCATTTTTATCAACAACCAGTTGAATGCGGTCTATGCCATGTATGCTGCGATTTTAGGATGGGCGATCGGTTGGCTGTTTTCAGAACCGTTGACGACCCTTAATGCTGGTTTGATGGGTTATAATGCCATTCTTTGTGCAATCGCGCTGAGCGGAAAAAACAGGATGGATTTTCTCTGGATTTCCCTTGCGATTATCTTGTCGACCGTTTTAAATATTGGGCTCGCTAGAACGGGAATCATTACGCTGACCGCACCTTTTGTAGCGGCTACCTGGATTATTTTGATGGTGAAAAATAGAAATGCTAGTAGTAAAAACCGTTCGTCTGCGGCAAATAAATTACAGTCTCTATAAAAATAAAAAAGCACCAACCTCGCGGTAAGTGCTTTATTTCCAATGTTGTGGCCCCACCTGGGCTCGAACCAGGGACTTGCTGATTATGAGAAACGACCCGAAGCCTTTCATATGCTTTCATTTACATTCAAAGTCGTTGATTATATTGCAGTTACGGATATTGCTTCTTACTTTTGGTTTCATCTAATTTCTCAAAAAGATACCACATGTTGTACCTATGTTGTACCTAAAACCAAAAAAAATGAGCGCAAGTATCAAAATTGTATGTAAAAAGAAAGTTTTAAAAACAGGATTATTTCCAATCTATCTCCGTGTAACTATTGACCGTAAATCAACGTTCTACTCTACTCCATATTCTTGCAAATTATCCGAGTGGAACAGTGCACAAAGTGAATTTACAATAAAATTTAGAAATCATCTCAGTTTTAATAAATCTTTAAGAAAATTAAAAGATGATGCTTCTGATACTGTCGATCTATTAGAAAAAAAATACGGACAGTATAACCTTATCCATTTTGATAAATATTTTTCCTTAAAAGAAAAAAAAGGATTTTCATTTATTGAACTTTTCGAAAAGGAAATACAAATTTTCAAAGATAATGATCAAGTAAATTATGCCTCGTCTATGGGCAATTCAATATCGGCACTAAGGAAATTTAAAACAGATTTAGATCAATATGCTTTTGAAAACATTGATTTTCAATTTTTAACAGATTTTGAAAATTTCTTAAGAAAGCGAGGAGCAAACGACGGAGGAATTGGGGTTTATATGAGAAATATAAGAACGATTTACAACAAGGCGATTAATTACAAAATTGTACAACCTCAATTTTATCCTTTTCGCGAATTTAAAATTTCCAAATTCAAAAAGAGAAATATACGGAAAGCCTTGACAGAAGTAGAATTTAAAAGTTTGTTAGACTTTGACATTAGTACTATACCAGCTGCGAAAAATGCAAGATTTCTTTACATTTTTTCATTCTACGCAAGAGGAATGAATTTTACAGATTTAGCAGAATTAAAGTGGTCTGATTTAGACAGCAATCATTTCAATTATGTAAGAAATAAAACAGAGGTATTTTTAAAAATAAAACTACCAAATTTGCCAATCATTGAAGAGATATTAAAATTCTATAAGCTCTATCGACCTTTTGAAACTCCTTATATTTTCCCAATTCTTAAAAAAAATCTAGATTTATATACTGCAGAAGAATTAATCGCTCGTAAAGATAGCGTTCGTTGCTATTACAACATACAACTAAAAAAAATGCTTAAATCGTGTGGTATTGAGAAGAATATAACGTTTTATACTGCACGTCATACTTTTGCTACAACTGCACTGAGAAAGGATGTAAATATTAACATAATCAAACAATCTCTTGGTCATAAAAGAATTAGCACGACAGAAAGTTATCTTGATGATTTTCTAGATAGTGAAGTGGATCAAGTGATAACGAATATGTTTTAAGATACTCTTCTAATTTTAATACCAATTTATATGTTTCTTCAAAAAGTAATCCAGTTATAAGATTAGAATAATTGTACTCTATTAAATTAATACCTTTATTTTTATTGTTGGTCATAGATTTTTCTCTCTCGTTTCATATGTTAAAATTAGGGTTTTATGCTTTGTAATCTTCCCCAAAAATAAGAACATTTAAAAATATAGTTTTTAAATTTGGAAGACTATGAAAAACAGTAAATTTTCAGAAGTTCAGATCATCAAGATTTTATC
>NZ_JAUFQB010000022.1 GCF_030409525.1 Kaistella yonginensis
GGAATTGTATTAAATCAATTTATGCTTATATTTGAAGAAAGGCTCAAATTATAAAAATTCAAGCCTCAAACTTTTCAACTTACACACTTTACGGGATAGTGTCTTATAAATAGAAAAAAACTTGGACCTGGGATTATTTATTTTATTATATCCAGTGGAGTAGTAATGGCTCTTGATGCAATTATTTTCATTATGCGCATCACCGTCCCGCAATTTAATAGTACGCCGTTATATACCGTAGGAGTCAACTTTTTCGTGTTCTTACTTTTCTTTTTGTATTTTCATGCCATTTTAGAATTAAAGAGAAATAAAAGATTAAACCTTGTTTTGACCTTTATATTTGTAGTGATCTATCTATTATTTGCTATTTTTTCTGATCAGTTTTTTTACAGATTTCCGTACAAATTTTATTTTATTGAAGTCATTATCTTACTAGGAAATATTTATTTAGTCTTACATGAAACATTTAACACCGACAAAGTATTATATATCCGGTCTTTTTACCCTTTTTGGGCATGTATTGGTTTAATGACCATCTATTTGGGTGTTACGCCATTATTAATTATAAGTAATTCCGCGATGCAATTGATGAATATCAATATATTTTTCATAATTTTATTTATTGTTAATGTTATCGGTTATTCGATACTTATAACAGGAATTTTTTTTGCGGAAAATATTAATTCAAGAAAATGAATCTTACAGAGACTGATTTCCTTCTTACCATTACCACTTTTATAATTCTTATTGTAATATTAATGATGGTTCTGGTTTATGGTGTTTTTGTGAAAAAAAAATCCGAACTTTTACTTTCACAACAAAGAAAAGAAGCGCTGTTCGTGCAGGAATTGGCGATTTCTCAGGTGGAAATTAAAGAGCAAACTTTAAATTATATAGGACAAGAATTGCATGATGATTTGGGGCAAAAGCTTTCTGTAGCGCGATTGATGACCAATAAAATAGCAATGGCTGATGAAAGTGATCAAAAAAATATTGCTCATGAAATTAATATGTTAATTGGGGAATGCATCCAAGATATTAGAAATCTTTCTAAAGTATTTATCAGTAAACAAGTAAAGCATTTCGGATTTGTAGAATCTTTGGAACGTGAAATTTTCAGAATCGAACGATTAGATTTGCTGCAGGTAGATTATCAAATAAACAATCACCATTTAGAAATTAACTCCGAACATGCACTTATTTTATTTCGAATCATTCAGGAGTGTATCACTAATGTAATAAAACACGCTCGCTCAAATAAAATAGTCATTAGAATTGATGATCATCTCAATTTTATAGAAATTAATATTAATGATTACGGGATCGGATTTAATGCACAAGAAAGAAAAGATGGAAGTGGGCTAGAAAACATTAAAAATCGAGCAAAGATTATTAATGCTGACTTTAAAATTAAATCAACTGAAGCGCTTGGTACAGAAATTACGATTACCTATAAAAAACCAAAATGATGGAAAGAATAAAGATTGCAATTGTAGATGACCATAAATTGGTTTCTAAAGCAATAGAAAATATGATTTCATTTAATCCAAAATTTGAAGTGGTTATGAATTGTTTTAATGGCGAGGACTTCCTGAATCAATTACAAATTCAAAAAAAACTTCCGGAAGTGGTATTAATGGATATTAACATGCCCCGTAAAAACGGAATAGAAACAACCATCGAATTATCCAAAAAATATCCAGATTTTAAAGTAATTGCTTTAACCATGGAAGATAATGAAAGCACCATCATCAGTATGCTAAAAGCTGGCGCAAAGGGATATTTGCTGAAAGACATGTCGCCCAATATCCTTTTTGATGCGATCAATATCGTTCATGAAAAGGGCGTGTTTTATACCGATATTGTCACCCAAAGTTTATTGAAAATAAAATCAGAGGAAAAAGAAACCAAAGAAATTTCGTCAAGATTGAAAGATCGGGAAATAGAATTTGTTAAACTTGCCTGTTCTGAACTCACGTATAGAGAAATTGCCGAACAAATGTGCTTAAGTCCCAGAACAATTGATGGTTACCGAGACTCTGTGTTTGCCAAACTTAATGTAAAAACCAGAGTAGGAATTGTGTTATTTGCAATAAAACATGATATGTGTTAAAAAAAGGGTGATTTCACCCTTTTATTTAATATCAATTTATAATATATTTGCAGCAGGATTACTAAAGACAGAATTAGTGAAAAAGATAAAGAGCCGGTTGTAATAATCGGTTTTTTGTTTAGACTGATTTACTTGATTGTTTGTAAGATGATCGACTTAAAATAATCCATACCTTCTGTAGCCGATGTTTTAAAGTGGTTTTCTTTGTTGGTAAAGGTATTTTCTAGTAGGGGATCAATCACAAATATTTTACAAGTTTCTGGAATGTGGTGGATGAGTCCCGCAGCAGGATAAACACTCATCGAGGTTCCCACAACCAAGAAAAAATCGGCTTGTGCTGCAGCCTGTATGGCATTTTCCATTTCAGGAACCATTTCTCCAAACCACACAATGTGTGGACGGAGTTGTATCCCTTCAGAATTAAAATCACCCAAATTCAAATCGGTTTCCCACGGAATTACTTCTGAATCAGCGTTCACTGGTCTTGCTTTTTTCAGCTCCCCATGTAGATGAATTACCTGAGTAGATCCTGCTCGTTCATGCAAATCATCTACATTTTGTGTGATCACCTGCACGTCTAAATATTCCTCTAATTCAGCTAAGATAAAATGAGCTTTATTGGGTGTGATTTCACGCAATTGCCGTCTGCGAGCGTTGTAAAAATCCAATACCATGTTCGGGTTTTTAGCAAACCCTTGTGGACTTGCCACGTCTTCTACACGATGATTTTCCCATAAACCATTAGAATCGCGAAAAGTTTGCACTCCACTTTCAGCAGAAATACCTGCACCTGAAAAAACCACCAATTTCTTTTTCATTAAACTTTTTTTTAAAAATAAGAATTTAAAATGACTCTTGAAATGAGACAACTACTTCAATGAACAAAAATCTTCATTAAATTTGTAAAAAAAACAGTGCTATGGATGCAATAGAAAATCAACTCCACTTTAGAAAGGCCGAACAGGCAGATAAAGAAAAAATCTGGAAAATCCTGCAGCAAGCTATTACAAAGCGTAAACAAGATGGGAGTGACCAGTGGCAAGACGGGTATCCAAATCTGCAAACCATTGAAAATGATCTTAAAAATCAATACGGATTTGTCTTAACCTCAAAACATGATGTTTTGGCTTATGCTGCCGTGATCTTTGATCCAGAGCCCGCGTATGAAGCAATGAAAGAAACATGGTTGTCGAACGGTCAATATGTGGTGATTCACCGGGTTGCCGTTTCCACAGAATCAGCGGGGAAAGGAATGGCAACGCATATTTTTGAAGAAATTGAAAAACTGGCCATTGAAAATAAGGTTTTCAGCATTAAAGTGGATACCAATTTTGATAATGAACCGATGTTGAAAATTTTAGATCGACTTGGATATCAATATTGTGGTGAAGTTTATTTTCGTAACGCTGCCCGAAAAGCTTTTGAAAAGCTACTCACTTAGTGCGATTGATTTATAAGTTTATTTAAAATCAATCGCTTAATAATTGTGAAATCACTAAATTTGTCTACAATAAAAAATCATTAGAAATGTCAAAAAAAGCCATTTTAGCAATCCTTGACGGATGGGGAATAGGAACCGATCCAAAAGTTTCGGCAATTGCACAGGCAAGTACTCCGTTTATCGATTCTTGTTATGAAAAATTTCCGCATACCACCCTGGAAGCAAGTGGGATTGCAGTAGGTTTGCCTTTCGGACAAATGGGAAACTCAGAGGTTGGACACATGAATCTAGGCGCAGGCAGGGTGGTGTACCAAAATCTGGTAAAATTAAATATGGCCGTTGAAAATGCGACGTTAGGAAAAGAAAATGTAATTACAAAAGCATTTGATTACGCTTTAAAAAACAATAAAAAAATTCACTTTATCGGTTTGGTTTCAGATGGTGGCGTTCATTCTCACATCAATCATCTAAAAGGTTTATTGACTGCCGCTCACGAGTTCGGTTTAAATAAAAATGTTTTTGTACATGCATTTACCGATGGTAGAGATTGTGACCCTCATTCCGGCAAAAATTTTATTAAGGAAATTCTGGAGCACATGAAAGCAACCACGGGCGAATTAGCCTCTGTAGTTGGGAGGTATTACGCGATGGATCGCGACAAAAGATGGGAACGCGTGAAAGTAGCGTACGATGCGATGGTCAATGGAATTGGCGAAGGTACCCGAGATGTTATTCAAAGTATCGATCATTATTACAAAGAAAAAATCACCGATGAATTTTTGAAACCAATTATTTGCCTGAAAGACAACAGTTTACCCATTGCAAAAATTGAAAATGATGATGTGGTTTTCTGCTTTAATTTCAGAACAGACCGAGGTCGAGAAATCACAGAAGTTCTTTCACAACAAGAGTTCCCAGAATTTGGAATGCACCCATTGAAGCTGTATTATGTTACAATGACCAATTATGATAAGCATTTCAAAAATGTTCATATCGTTTTTGATGAAGAAGTTTTACATGAAACAATGGGGGAAGTTTTAGAAAGAAATAATCGCACCCAAATAAGGGTGGCAGAAACTGAAAAATATCCGCATGTAACTTTTTTCTTTTCGGGTGGTAGAGAAGCAGAATTTGTGGGCGAGACTCGCTTGTTATGTCCAAGTCCCAAAGAAGTCCCAACGTACGATTTTAAACCAGAAATGTCTGCTTACGATATTACAGAAAAAATTCTACCTAAAATTGAAAGTGAAGCCGCTGATTTTATTTGTTTAAATTTCGCTAATACTGATATGGTCGGTCATACTGGTGTATTCTCAGCCGCTGTAAAAGCTGCAGAAGTAGTTGATGAATGTATTTCGCGCGTTGCAACCGCAGCCTATGAAAATGATTATGCCGTTTTCATACTTGCAGATCACGGAAATTCAGATGTGATGAAAAATCCAGATGGCAGTCCGAATACCCAACATTCAACCAATCTGGTTCCTTTAATTGTAATGGATAAAGACCGAACTTGGAATTTAAAACCCGGAAAACTAGGCGATATTGCACCATCTATTCTAGCGGTAATGGGAATTGAAATTCCTGAAATAATGACTGGAGAGGTTTTGGTGAGTTAATTTTTTTTAGAGTGTAGGAGAAGGTACTTAATTATTTTTCAATTATTAAGAGATTAAAGTTGAATATTATTTTAAATTTTAAGTCGGCTTAGCTTTATAACGTACAATATTGTGCTTTTCAATGTTACTAAAAAATTGCTTTCTTTGTCAAATCGCAAAAAAAACTATGTCATAGATAATAATTTTTATTTTATCTTTGTCTTCAATCAAATAAAGTAAAAATGTATAATAAAATAATGAGGATAGAAGTGATGAGGACTTTAGGCAAGAATGTTGATGACTACATAGACTCCTATTTAACGCCCGCAGAAAAAATTTGGCAGCCGACCGATTTTTTACCAGATCCCTCCGCAGACAGTTTTAGATATGATGTAGAGGAACTTCAAACCTACGCCCAGGAAATGGGTTATGATTTGTTTGTAACCTTAATCGGCGACTGTATTACCGAAGAAGCCTTACCAAGTTATGAATCTTGGATTATGGGAATTGATGGAGTAGAACAGGAAGAACGATCGGGTTGGTCGCAATGGGTTAGAAGTTGGACCGCAGAAGAAAATAGACATGGTGATTTGCTGAATAAATACTTATACCTCTGTGGTCGTGTAAATATGCGCGAAGTAGAAATCACCACCCAATATTTAATTCAAGATGGATTTGATATCGGAACGACCATGGATCCTTACCGAAATTTCGTTTATACCAGCTTTCAGGAAACTGCAACCAATATATCGCACCGAAGAGTTGGCTCTTTGGCAAAGCAAAGTGGAAACACAAAACTATCCAGAATGTGTGGCGTAATCGCTGCTGATGAAGCACGGCATGCCAAAGCTTATAAACATTTCGTAACCAAAATTTTCGAACTGGATCCCTCTGAAATGATGTTGGCTTTTGAAGATATGATGCGTAAGAAAATTGTAATGCCGGCACACTTAATGCGCGAATCCGGCCAAAAAGCAGGCGAACTTTGGGGACATTTCTCCGATGCAGCACAAAGAGCGATGGTCTATACCGGGCAAGATTACATTAATATTTTAGCAGAACTCTTAGAAGACTGGAAAATTGAACACATTAGCGGTTTAAATGAATCAGCGGAAAAAGCACAGGAATATTTAATGAAACTCCCAGGAAGATTGCAAAGAATTACCGATAGAATTGCTACGCCAGATCAGGAATACCAATTCAAATGGATTAAATCTTAATTTTTTATTCAAAATCAGAAATATAACAATCGTTGCGTATTTCTTCCCAACGAACGAAATTTATTATCTTTGCACCATTGAAATTTTAGAACAATGAGAAACAGTAAAAAACTTGCTATTGATTTTGATGGAACAATCGTAGACGATGGATATCCTGGGATCGGGAAAACAAAAACCTTTGCTTTTGAAACCCTTAAGAAATTACAGTCCGAAGGCTATCGATTGATCCTCTGGACTTACCGGCATGGAAAAACTTTGGATGAAGCAGTGGAATTTTGCAAAAAAAATGGCGTTGAGTTTTATGCGGTTAATTCAAGTTTTGAAGGGGAAGTTTTTGAGCAGGAAAATGCGTCCCGCAAAATTGATGCTGACCTCTTCATCGATGACCGAAATCTTGGTGGATTCCCTGGCTGGGGCGAAATCTATAATATCATAAGTGAAAGAATAGAGTTTCGTGTAGAAGGCAAAGAAGTTTTGGCTTATTCTAAAATAAAAAAAGATAAAAAGAAAGGATTATTCTGGTAAATTTTCATTAAAATTTCTCATTCCTTTTTAGCAATTATTAAGATGAAATAATACATTGATACAGTTAAAAACATTAGAAGAGCTTCGCTTAATGCGCGAAAGCGCACAATTGGTTTCTAAAACTTTGGGCATGCTTGCCAAAGAAATAAAACCGGGAATAACCACCTTACATCTGGATAATTTGGGGGGAGAATTCATCCGTGATCATGGTGGTGAACCAGCTTTTTTAGGAATGTATGGTTTCCCTAAAAACCTGTGTATTTCGCCAAATGCTGAAGTTGTGCACGGTATTCCTAATGAAAAGCCATTGCAGGAAGGTGATATCCTATCGGTAGATTGTGGCGTTTATATGAATGGATTTTACGGTGATCACGCGTATTCATTTGAAGTAGGTGAGGTGACCCCAGAGATCAAAAAACTCTTAAAAGTGACCAAAGAATCTCTTTACAAAGGGATCGCACAATGCGTGCGTGGAAAGAGAGTAGGAGATATTTCACATGCCATTCAATCACATTGTGAAGCATATGGTTACGGTGTTGTTCGGGAACTGGTCGGACATGGTTTAGGCCGAAAAATGCATGAAGACCCGCAGGTTCCAAACTACGGAAAAAAAGGAAGTGGTAAGGTTTTAAAAGATGGAATCGCGCTTGCAATCGAGCCAATGGTTAATTTAGGAACAGAAAAAGTAAAATTTCATGATGATGGCTGGACGGTCACCTCACTCGATAACTCACCTTCTGCTCATTTCGAACATGATGTTTGTATCATCAACGGGAAACCCGTTTTATTGTCAACCTTCAAATACATTTATGAAGCTTTGGGAATTGTGAGTGATGAGGAAAAACCTTTTACACTGGATTTTTAATGAAAAAAATCACCAAATTTCTTTTGAATACAATCCCAAGACCGGTGCTTATTCATTTAAGCGTTTTATTACGGCCCTTGATTTATTTATTTTTTAAAGGGACAACATTCACCGATCCAATCGATGGAAAATCCTACCGAAAATTTCTACCTTACGGTTATGGCAAACAACGTGAAAATGCTTTATCACCCGGAACTTTAAGCCTAGAACGCCACCGCCAAATGTGGTTGTATTTGCAAAATGAAACCGATTTTTTTACCAAAAATTACAAAGTTTTACATATTGCTCCAGAACAAGAATTTCTGCGAAAATTCAAGAAAATGAAGAATCTCGATTATATTTCTGCCGATTTATATTCACCGATTGTCGATGTAAAAGCAGATATTTTAGAGTTACCTTTTGAAGATGAAAGTTTCGACATTGTCTTTTGCAACCATGTTTTAGAACATATTGAAGACGACGGAAAAGCAATGAGCGAACTTTTTCGGGTGATGAAAAGTGGAGGATGGGGAATTTTTCAAGTTCCAATGAAGAATTCTTTAGAAAAAACCTACGAAGACTTCTCCATCAAAGATCCCAAAGAAAAACAGAAGCATTTCGGGCAATACGATCATGTTCGTTGGTACGGAATGGACTATTTTGACCGCTTAAAAATCGCTGGTTTTGAGGTTGATATTAACTTTTATTCAAAACAATTTTCTACAGAAGAACGCAAAAAATTTGGACTGATGGAAAATGAAATTTTACCCGTGATCTCTAAAAAATAAGTGAAAGTAATCGACATGAAAAAGAAATATTTTATTCATTTATTAAAGTCGATTCCTTTATTACCGGTTATTTATTTTCAGGGTAAGCGCATTAAGAAAGAAATTCAATTTCTACCAGAAGCAAAAAATCCGCAAGGTTCAGTTGATATCAATTCTATTAAAACTTTAGACCTACTCTTTATCGGCGAAAGTTCCTTTGGTGGTGTAGGTTCAGATTTTCATAAAAATAGTTTTGCAGGCCATTTTTCTACTGAATTATCAAAATTGTTTAACCGCAATGTCAACTGGAAAGTGTATGCTAAAACGGGATATAATGTTGGTAAAATTCAGCAACGAATTATTCCTAAAATTACAGAAACTAAATGTGATCTTTTGGTGGTCGGTATCGGTGCCAATGACTCTTTTGAATTCACTCACCCAAAAAAATGGCAAGAGAATATTCAACTTCTCATTGATTCTTTGCGCTATAAATTCCCAACAACGCCAATTTCATTTGTGCAGTTGCCTACGATTGAAGTTTTTCCTGCGCTGACAAAACAAATGCAATTCGTCCTCGGAAATCATAAAGATCTTCTGGCAGACTATTTGGAACTGCAAACTTCAAAAAATAAGAACATTTATTTTCCAAATAAGAAAATAAATATCGATCGATGGATGAGTGAATTGAATGACCATCAAACAGTTCTTGATTTTTTCAGTGATGGAATTCACCCTTCAGAACTTACCTATGAATTGTGGGCCAAAGAAAGTGTGCAATTCTTAAAAGATTCTGACCTTAATTTTAGTTAGTTCTGGCAATTCTCTGCAAAATTGAATGAAAAGGCAGGCTGGTCTTTATCATTTTGTAGTGATCATTCTGTTGTGTTCAATTAGTAAATACATCATTTTATCTACAAATAAAAACAACACCGTCGAAAATTCCTTAACTTTGCCTTTACTTTAAAATTAAAATACATTGAGCAATCATAAAGCGGGCTTCGTTAATATCGTAGGAAAACCCAACGCAGGCAAATCAACACTTCTTAACCAACTCATGGGTGAGAAACTCGCGATTGTTACCCAAAAAGCACAAACGACCAGACATCGTATTTTCGGGATTTATAATGAAGAGGATTTACAAATTGTATTTTCAGACACGCCCGGCGTTTTAGATCCAAAATATGGTTTACAGGAGAAGATGATGGATTTTGTAAAGGATTCTCTGCAAGATGCCGATGTTTTTCTTTTCATTGTCGATATTACGGATCGCGCTGAACACAGTGAATTTTTAGTTGATAAACTGAATAAAATCCCAGTGCCGGTTTTAATCTTGGTCAATAAAATTGATGCTTCTAATCAAGCTGATTTGGAAAAAATGATGAAATTTTGGCACGAGCAGATTCCAAAAGCGGAAATCTTGCCGATCTCTGCATTGACCGGCTTTAATACAGAAGTGATTTTACCAAAATTAAAATCAATGTTACCGGAAAATCCACCTTATTACGACAAAGATCAATATACTGATAAACCAGAACGATTCTTTGTGAATGAAACCATTCGCGAGAAAATCTTGTTGAATTATGATAAAGAAATTCCTTATTCCGTAGAAGTCGTGACCGAACAGTTCAAAGAGACGGAAGGAATGCTATTTATTGATTCTGTTATTTATGTAGAACGTGATACGCAGAAAGGAATTATCATCGGTCATAAAGGGGACGCAATAAAAAAAGTGGGCACTGAGGCTAGAATAGATTTAGAAAAATTCTTTTCTAAGAAAATACATTTAAAGCTTTTTGTGAAAGTTAAAAAAGACTGGCGTAAAAATGATCGCGATTTAAAAAATTTCGGTTATCGTTAGCAATTTTTAGATGAATATTTTGTATTTTCGATGTTTTAATTAATATCCTAATCTAATTTATTATAAATGAATTACTTTTCTTCGACCAAAGACCATCCTGCAGTTAATAATATTATAATGTTGCTAGTCCGAATTTTTGTAGGAGTGGCCATGATTATTTTGCATGGATTGCCTAAATTACAAAAATTTATGGCAGGTGGTGAGATTCAATTTTATAACTTTTTGGGGTTGGGCTCCAATACAACTTTAATTCTGGCCATATTGGTAGAGCTCATTTGTGCTTTTTTAATCATGATTGGCTTGTTCACGAGAGCAGCAAGTTTACTATTAATTTTAGTAATGGCCGTTGCCGCAATTGCAGTTCATGCTGCAGATCCTTTCACGATCAAAGAAAGCAGTCTTTTATACCTTTCTCTTTTTGCTTTAATTTTTTCCTTCGGCCCACGAAAATTTTCAATTGATAATATGATTGCCAAGAGGAGAGAGTCCCGTTGGTAAATCCTCACAAAATAGCAACAGCCACCAATTAACATTTATGTTTTGGTGGTTTTTTGTTTTATTATTGATGGTTATTTGCGTAAAACATTAATTATTGATACTTTTGAAAAAAGAGTATACATGAAAAAAAGACTTACGGCTATTGCCTTGTTGTTTGTTGTTTTTGCAACTGCGCAAGAAAGCATTACCTACCAAAAACCCTCATCGGAAATAATGCAATTGGCAGATTTTGAACGGGCACCGTCGGTAATGATGGACAGTAAAAGAGATCAAATGATCTTTTCTTACCGAGACACCTATAAATCCCTGGATGATTTGAACCAAGATGAAATGAAATTGGCAGGTTTAAGGGTAAATCCGGTGACCAATATTTCAAGTACGATGACTTACGTTAATAACTTGAAAACACGCAAGTTAAAAGATAAATCTGAAATACAGGTTAAAGGATTACCCGCAAATGCAAGAATATCTTATATGTCTTTTTCGCCCGATGAAAAAAAATTAGCATTCACCAATACAACCAAAAATGCAGTAGAATTATGGATTTTAGATCTTGCCTCTAACACGGCAAAAAAGATTTCAAATCAACCATTGAATGCAAATTTGGGTAGCCCGTATGTTTGGATGTCTGATTCAGAAAATCTGCTCATCAAGCAAATCCCAAGCAATCGAAATCCTTTGATTGATGAAAAACAAAATTTACCCACCGGACCAACCGTTTCTAATTCAGACGGAAAAGTTTCGCAAAATAGAACCTATCAAGATTTATTGAAAAATCCACAGGATGAAGCGAATTTCGAAACCTTGGCAAAATCGGAATTGGTTAAGATTTCTATTGATGGAACGCAGCATAAATTTAAAAGCGATGCCATTTATGCTTCAATGAACTACTCACCAGATGGAAAATATCTGATGTTGACCACGATTCAGAAACCTTATTCTTATATCGTGCCTTTGAACAGATTTCCGATGACTTCAACGGTGTATGATCTGAACGGAAATTTAGTTAAAGTTGTGAATGAAACACCACTGAACGAAATTATGCCGAAAGGATTTTCGTCTGTGCGGGAAGGAAAACGAAACATCAGCTGGAGAGATGATCAACCCGCGACATTGGTTTTTGCGGAAGCACTTGATGGTGGAGATCAAGCAAAAAAAGTAACATACCGTGATGAAATTTTCACTTGGGAAGCTCCTTTTAATGCCGCACCAAAATCCTTCTTCAAAACCCAACAAAGATTTGGAGGAATTGATTGGTCTAATGGAAATTTTGCCATCGTCTCAGACAGTTGGTATGATACCCGAAACTCTAAATCTTATCTAATTAATCTTAAAGATCATTCTTCTAAGATTATTGATGATCGTAATTACCAAGATGTGTACAGCAACCCCGGTAATTTTGTAGAAAATAAAAATCAGTTTGGTAGAAACGTTATTGATATTAAAAATAATAAAGCACAACTTATTGGTCCTGGTTTTACAAAAGATGGTCAGTTTCCTTTTATTGATGAATTGGATTTAGTCACGATGAAAAAGAACAGAATGTACACTTCAAAACTGAAAAATTCTAAAGAAAGTATTGTAGATATTTTAGATGCGAAAAGTGGCCAAGTTTTAGTAGTTGAGCAATCGGCAAGTCAATATCCGAACTATTTTGTAAGAAATATTAAGAACGGAAAAGCAACAGCGGTTACCCATTTTGCCAATCCTTTTGAAAGCATTAAAAATGTGTATAAAGAAGTAATTACTTATAAAAGAAATGATGGAGTAGAACTGACAGGAACATTGTATTTACCAGCAAATTACGATCGTAAAAACCCTAAAGAAAAATTACCACTTTTAATTTGGGCTTATCCAAGAGAATTTGTGAGTAAAGATACGGCCGGCCAAAACACGCAGAATCCCAATGATTTTACTTTCCCCAGTTATGGATCGTTTATTTATTGGGTAACCAAAGGATATGCAGTTTTAGATGATGCGGCGTTCCCAATCATTGGCGAAGGAAATGCGCAACCGAATGACACCTTTATAACTCAATTGGTTGCTAACGGAAAAGCAGCGATTGATGCAGTGGATAAATTAGGATATATTGACCGAACGAAAGTAGCGGTTGGTGGACATTCTTACGGTGCATTTATGACAGCGAATCTTCTGACTCATTCCAAAGATTATGCCTGCGGAATTGCGAGAAGTGGAGCTTACAACAGAACATTAACACCATTTGGATTCCAAAGTGAACAGAGAAATTACTGGGATGTTCCAGATATTTACAATACAATGTCACCATTTATGCAAGCCAACAAAATGAAAACACCATTGTTGCTAATTCACGGTGAAGCGGATAATAATCCTGGAACATTTACTTTGCAAACCGAAAGATATTTCCAAGCATTGAAAAATTTGGGAGCTCCAGTGAGAATGGTCCTTTTACCAAAGGAATCTCATGGTTATGCAGCCAAAGAAAGTATTTTACATACGTTGTGGGAACAAGATCAGTTTCTTGAAAAGTGTTTAAAAAATAAATAATAGTAAAAAAAAGTCTTCTCAAGTGGAAGACTTTTTTTATTGAACAATTAGTCATTGTTTAACAAACGATTATTTAATTGAAAATGATGTATGATTAGTAGATAGACTCCTTTCTAAAGAAATATTTACGATTTAACATAATATAAATTATAGGACTTTTTGCAATCTGTCTTAAAGCAAAATTTTACCCAATCGAGAATTTATAGGCAGTATTTCATCTGGCTTTGGCCGTAAAAAAAATACAGTCGATTCTCAACGTTTAAAAAATGTATATTCTTACGTACGATTAAAAAATCTTTAGCATGGTGAACATTAATTAGAATTTCTTTTAAGATTCAAATTCTATTATTTTGGAAAATACTGGCATTCCAAAATTTTAATGGAATATTCCGAGTTAGTTTTTGTTTCCAGTTTCAAATAAATTTTTAGAAGTTTTCGGCTTGCATCTTATTCCCTGTAAGATTGACCATGATTAAAATCATTTTCAAATTTAACATAATATTTTTCGCTCTATTTTAATTTTCGTAAATTTAAGCTTCAACAAACGATTTATCAATTTATGAAAAAATTCATTATTTCTGCCTTAGTTGTTCTACTGGCTCTAAGCTGCAATAAAAATTCTGCAGAAACAACCGTACATAGCACACCGATGGATTCTATGGTCGTGGTTCCGGAAACCAACGAGCCTATTGAGTCCTCTACGCTACAAACATGTTATTTAGAGGTCTCTGGAAAGGATTCTGTCTTTGTTTCCTTGGAAGATAATCTAGGTACAATAATCGGGAAAATGCGTTATAAGAATTTCGAAAAAGACAGTTCTATGGGAACAGTGATCGGAAGCCAATATGGGGACACTTTAAAATTAACCTATACTTTTGAAGCAGAAGGTACAACTTCTGACCGTATGATTTATTTCTTGCGAAAAGGCGAAAATTTAATTGAAGGAATTGGTGAACAAAAAGTTGATGGGAATACATCGACTTATGCCAATGACCGTCAACTGAAATATGAAGGGCATACTTTAAAACAAGTAGATTGTACCGATTTTGATAAAAATTTCACCCACAAATAATCACTTATTTTTATCATGAGAAAAGAGCAACCAATTTTGATTGCTCTTTTCCTTTAACATGAAAAAAATAATTAAAGTAAGATGGTCTGTATTGAATGTGCTGGCGCTTTAAGTTTCGTTGCTTTTCCTTCAATCCATAAAAACACATCAGTGTCGGTATCACCTTCATTCATGATGACATTGACCATTCTGCCATCTTCATTCATAAAAGTGGTTGACAGTAAAAAGTCGCGATTCGTAGAGGTTGCAACTCTTTGTGCTTGTGGTTTCACGTATTTTGATAGATGACCGATGTAATAATATTCGTAGGTATAATGAATTTCGTTCGTTCGTGTATCTGCAATAATGGGTGCAAAACAGAAATTGCCAACGTGATTTGGTCCCCCATTTTCATCTAATAAAACATTCCAATCGGTCCAAGCTGCTGTACCTTGGTTAAAATCATTAATCATATTTCTACCATACAATTCGCCTAAACTTACATCGTAAATTTTGCTGAAATCAAACTGCTCTTTACACCCTTCTGTAAATATTAAAAATTTATCTGGAAAAGCTCGGGCGGTTTCTCCGATGTTATCAAAAAGAGGTTTACTTTTCGTCCAGGTTTCGTACCAGTGGTACCCAATTCCGTGTGCATATTTTGCCGTTTCTGGATCTTGCAAAGTGGTTGTAGCACGCTGAAAAATTAGATCTCGATTATGATCCCAAATGATTACTTTTTTGTCTTTGTACCCATTTTTCCATAAAGTGGGTCCAAGGTTTTCTCTTAAAAATTTAGCTTCTTCATCGGCAGTGTAAATACATGATTCCCAGGTTTGGGTTGCCATTGGCTCATTTTGTATGGTTAATCCCCAAACTGGCATGCCACGTTTTTCGTATTCCTGAATAAATTTAATGTAGTAATTCGCCCAGGATTGATAATACTGATCTTCTAACCTTCCGCCTTGCAGCATACTTTTATTAGATTTCATCCAAGCAGGTGGACTCCACGGTGAAAAATAAAATAGGAAATGATCTTTCCCAATCAATTTTTGCGCTTCTTTAATCATGGGAATTTTATATTTTTCATCATGTTTAATGTCGAAGGATTTCAACGAAATATCTCCGTCTTTTACATAGGTATAAGAACTGCTGGAGAAATCACAAGAATTCATATTGGTACGAACAATATTATATCCTAGGCCGGTTTTCCCATAATAGGCTTCTAGAATTTCCTTTTGTTTATCTTTTGGTAATTTATACAGCGTTTCTGCTGAGGAATCAGAAATTGCACCACCAAATCCGATGAGTTTTTGGTATTTATAATCTGGATCAATGAATACGCAAACATCAGTTTCTTTGGGTTGGGCAAATGTTGCGAATGAAGCACTGCCCTTTTTAGCAAATTTCTCGCCGGTTTTTGCATTGGTTAAAATAATTTTCGCCTCAATTCCAGTATTATTCTTCCAAAAATTCTGCGCATTGATGCTCACCATGCTGCCTAGAATAAATAGAGTTACTATAGTCCTTTTCATTTTATCTTTATTTTTATTTGTTACTTTTCACAGTTTATCACTTTTGATAAATCTGCTAAAATAGATAGGTTGCAACCGACTTTCCTGCTATCGTTGCCGTTGCTGTCTTTCCTTTATATTTAATATTAAAATTTTCTGGATCAGAATGATCGTTTTGTATAATTAGCACAGTTTTTCCTTGCGGTGTAGTAAATGCGGCACTAGAAATTTTAGATGTTTCTGAAGAAGCAACACGTACTGAGCCTGCTGGAACGAATTTAGAAGCATGTGCAATGATATAATACGCTACATTTCTGGTGAAATATTCGCTGGAGTTAATGGTAATAGCACCTTTACACTCGGTACAACCCCCAGGCGTATGTGGGCCGAATTCTTCGTTATTGGCCAAATTCCATTCTAACGCAGTTTTACTCCAATTTCTCATTGAACCAATGATTACATTTTTTATATGCCAGTTTAAATCACCAATAAAGTCTCCTTTTGAGCCTGTCCACTGTTCAGTGAAATAAACATTTTTATCAGGATGTGCATTGTGCACGGTACTTAAGGCAGAAATAGAACCATTGTACAAATGAAAGGCAGAACCATCAATAAAATTCTTTGCGGCAGGATCATTCAAGATATTGATCGGATATTCTGGTCGGTCGCAATTGTGATCGTAAAGTACAATTTTGGTCTTGATATTTTCTGTCTTAAAAGTGGGACCCAAATTATTTTTAATAAAATCACGTTGTTGGTCAGAGGTCATATATAAACTGGGGTTATTTCCCGGGTGCAGTGGTTCATTTTGAGGCGTAATTGCATCGATAATAATACCTTCTTTTTTCATTCCCTGAATATATTTTACGAAATAATTTGCATATGTTTGGTAAAACTCTGGTATCAGGCTTCCACCAACGGTACTGCCGTTATCTTTCATCCAAACGGGAGGTGACCATGGTGCTGCCATTATTTTTATATCTGGATTAATGGTCAGTATTTCCTTTAGCATCAAAATGAGTTTCGCATCTTTTGCCAAACTAAACTTGGTTAGATTCTCATCTGTTTGCCCAGCGGGCAAGTCATTGTAAGAAAATACGTCGGAATCTAAATCAGAAGCGCCGATGCTCAGTCGTAAATAACTTACTGAAATCGATTTTCCAGATTTACCAAATAGTTCTTCCAGAAGCTCTTTTCTTTTGACTGCCGACAGTTGATTAATCACTTCTACACTGCCACCGGTTAGGGTGTAGCCAAATCCATCTACCGTCTGAAATTTCTGGGTGTCATCAATAACAATGGATTGCAATTGATTGGTTTCCGCAGTAAATTGTAAACTATTTTGCTGTTGTAATTTAACGGATTCATCACCTTTGGTCAACCAAACCTCAATCGTATTATCCATTGGTTTTGGGGTGATTTCGCCGACTCTGTTACCGCAAGATAACAAAGAAAAAAGTGCTACACCGCACAGTGCAGCACCTTTATAAAAGAAACTATATGAGGTTTTAAACTCCTTCATTAATACCCTGGATTTTGGGTAAGGTTCGGATTATTATCAAGCTGATTTTGCGGAATCGGCCATAATAATCTGTTTTGATTGATATTAGACGCGTAACTCAAGATGTTTCCGTTTTGATCGCGTCTGTTGCTTAGGATTTCTATGGCTTTGCCTGTGCGTTTTAGATCGAACCAGCGGTGTCCTTCAAATGCCAATTCTAATTTACGCTCGTGCAAAACTTTATTAATTCCGTCTGCCTCACTGGTAATTGTTGCAATAGGTGTCAATCCTGCTCTACTTCTAATTTGATTAATCAGCGTAGTCGCTTCTCCGAACGCGCCAGTTTTAACTTTTGCTTCTGCTTTGAACAAAAGAATATCTGCTAATCTTAAGATGTAATTATTTTGATTTCCGCTGGTATCTCTTTGTTTCCAGGCGAAAGGATAATTGCTGCTCGGCCAGTAATTATCTGCCCAGCCCACTGCTTCAAATTTAACCGTTGCGGTTTTTCTTACGGCATCAGCCTCAGCATCAAACGATTTTACCAAATCATTAGACGGCGTGTTGAATTTTTTCCAATCGTTACCAACAAACATAGAGGCTCCCCACCACCAGATGCTTGACCCATTACCATTGATTTCAAAAATTGATTCAGCATTTGCATTATGGGCATTATCAAAAAGATCTGCGTAATTCGGTAGTAAACTGTAACCTTGTGCCATCACTGCATCGGAATACGAAATTACTTTTGCATAATCAGGGCTTGGTTTAGTTGCATTTACTTTGGCGAGTAAAGATAAAGTTACGCCTTTCGATACTTTATATTTATCTGCAGAAGAAGGTAGTGTGGCTGCTGCGCCTTCTAAATCAGAAAGAATGAGTGCGTAGACTTCGCTAACAGGTTTTCTTGCTGGATAAACCTGAGCATATACTTCTTCAAAGTTTTGGGAATTTACTCCAATGACTGCTTTGGTAACAATTGGAACATCGCCCCAAAGTTGAACAGCGTGAAAATAATACATCGCCCTCATGGTGGCAGCCTCGGCTTTCATTTGTGCTTTTCTAGCTGTTGTAAGCGCTGGATCAGGAATATTGTCTACGTAATTCAGAACTTTATTACAATTATTAATTAAGCCATAAAGATAGTTCCAATCACGGCTAACATTACTGTTGGTTGCTTGGATTCGATATTCTGCTTGTTGCTGATTTTGAGGATTATCGCCTCCCATGTATGCAACGTCTGATTGAGCATCTCCATTGAAAAAATAATCCAGCTGCCAATATTCATTCCCTAAACCATTATAAATGGTATTCATCAAGTTTTCTGCTTGTACAGCGGTAGTATATGGTGTATCACTCAGTGGTACCGCTTGATCTGTGATGGGTTCGGTATCAAGATAGTCGGAGCAAGAAGTTGTGCCTAAAGCCAAACTTGTTCCTAAAAATAAATAAAATATGGTTTTATTAAGTTTCATAATTCAGATTTTATAAGATTAAAAATTAGCTTTAAGACCGAAGATTACGGTTCTAACTTGTGGATAGGTTCCATAGTCAATTCCTGTTACTCCATTGGTATTTGCAAAAGCATTCACTTCAGGATCAAATCCTGTATAATCAGTCCAAGTATACAAATTCTGTCCCGTTACATAAAGGTTTAGTTTATTAACTCCTTTCATTGGTTTGGCAAAATTATATCCTAAAGTAGCACTTTTCAGTTTAATAAAAGAGCCATCTTCGATAAATCGATCGGAGATAACCATGGCAGAATTCGATTTTGCGCGTGGAACATTGGTAATTTGTCCCGGCGTTGTCCAACGGTCTAAAACTACTGTTGACTGGTTTTTAAAATCGTTCATTAATTCCAACTCAAAACGCGATGCATTATAAATATCGTTTCCTTGGGAAGCCGTAACCAACACATCAAAATACCAATTTTTGTAAGTGAGGTTATTGCTAAATCCAAACGTATAATCCGGATTTGGATTTCCTATAAAGGTCCGATCTGCGGTATTAAATGTACCATCGCCATCTAAATCTCGATAGACAATATCACCAGTCTGTGGATTTACTCCTTCCATCTGGTAACCAAAGAAAGCACCGATTGGTTGCCCAGCTGTAAATCGTACAAGATTACCCATTCCTTCGATCCCTGCTCTATCTATATTTGGCATCCAAGCAATTTCATTGATATTACTTTTGTTAAAGGAGATATTAAAATTGGTATTCCAAGTGAAATTTTCATTTTTAATGTTCACCGTGTTTAAGGTAAATTCCATTCCTTTATTTTCCATAGAACCCACATTTCGCAGGATGTTTCCGATTTGTCCCATTGCAATTGGCATAATCAAATCATCAGTAGTTCTTTTGTAGAAATCAGCGGTTAATTTTATTCTGTTATTTACAAAGCCGAAATCAACTCCAAAGTTAGTGTCGGTGGTCACTTCCCAGCCAATATCACTCGCCCATTGGTAGGTAGACCAAGAACCATTTGGTCCTTCTTGATTTAATCGTTCTAAATTAAAATGAGAATAAGGTGGGATTCCAGAGGCGTTACCGGTTTTACCCCAACCTCCTCGTAGTTTCAGGTCGGAAATTATTGTATTGTCGACTAAGAAATTTTCATTTGAAATATTCCAAGATGCAGAAACTCCTGGAAAGAAGCCCCATTTTTTGTCAGGATCTAACGCTGAACTTCCATTATAACGGAAAACACCCATTACCGTATATTTGTTATCTAAGGTATAGATCGCACGGCCGAAATAAGAAAGCTCTCTTAAAATTTCCTTACGGAACACTTGGTTCGGATTTTCAGATAAGTCAAAAACAAACTCTCTTAAATATTCTGGAAATTTATTTCCCCAAAAATATTGTCCTTGCGTGTTACGCTCATGCAATTGGAACCCACCTAATAATCCCAAATCGTGAACGCCAGATTTTAAGGTATAATTTAAAGTGTTTTCAAAGTTAAAATCCTGGTATAGATTAAAACTTTGGGAGCCAGTTCCTTTTTCAGAGCGACCATAAACAGAACGATAGGCATCGATGAATTTATCGTTTACACTGTCAATGACATCCAAAGACACGCTTGGTTTCCAAACTAAAGTGGGTAGAATATGTACTTCTAAACCGATATTGGAGAGGAATCTTTGTGTATTGGTATTGTCTAAACCTCTGTACTGAAAAGCGACTGGATTTTCCCAACCTGCTGTAAAAGGGTTCATGGCAAACTGCCCGTCTTTATAACCATCAAGGTAATTTCCGTTCGTATCGGTTTCTCTAACTTTCAGCTGATCGGCATAAGCGGGCATAAAAGTAGGGGTTGTTAAGGTACTTAGAATGACACCTGCTCTAGCTCCAGCGGCATTATCATTGGTGTTTTTAAGTTTTGTGTTAATGTAATTTAAAGATGCATTAACCTTCAACCAATGATTAATTTTTGAGTCTAAGTTGATTTTGGCAGAAACCCGCTCAAATTTGGAAGGAGCGACGATGCCATCAATTCCTTGGTAACCCAAGGAGGTATAAGCCCTCATTTTTTCATTGCCGAAGGTATAATTTACATTATAATTCTGATCAAATCCGGTACGGAAAACTTCTTTACGCCAGTCTGATTGGATTCCTGCATATCTTGGATTGTCAATCGTCGTAAGATAGGCTGGATTAATTTCTCCCATTAATTTTCGGTATTCCTCAGGATTCAGTACATCTACATTATCAACTTGTTCAGAAACTCCCCAATAGGCATTGAAATTAAGTTCAGAACGATTGGCTTTTGCTCTTTTGGTGGTAATGATTACAACACCCGAAGAACCGTTAATCCCATAAATTGCAGTAGAAGTTGCATCTTTTAGAATCGTAATATCAACGATATCATCAGTATTGATGCCGCTTACATCGTTGGTCTGAATACCATCTACCACATAAAGTGGGTTTACACCAGATGAAATCGAGTTATTTCCTCTAATCTTTACGTTTAAAGATTGACCAGGCTTCCCAGAATTCTGAATAACACTTACTCCAGCCGCATTTCCCTGAAGTGCCTGACCAATATTATAAATCGGTCGGTCTTCAAAAACATCCGACTTGATGTTTTCAATTGCACTGGTTACATTTTTCTTTTTTACAGAACCATAACCAATGACCACCACTTCTTCAATCGTTTTTTCTTTGATCGAATCGGTTGTTTGGGCATTCATTCCGGAGGCAAAATAAAGTACTGCGATTAATCCCAGACTTTTTGAATACTTTAAGTTCATATTATTTAAGTTTTTGTTATCTCATATTGAGACAATAAAGTTAGAGATTATTTTAACACAACAAAATTATTTCTTGTAATAATTATTTTTCTAGTATTTTTGGCACTTCTAACGATTCACTGGAGTGAAAACTAACGATAAACGGTAAATAATTACTCCCAAAAACGAACTTTGGAGGAAGGAAATCCCAATTTTTACAAATGACTGTTAAAATTTTTTCATCAAATACGCTTGGATTGAAAATGAGTTTCTTAATATTCTCTATGGTTTTAAACTGTATGGGAATCGTTATTCTGCAATTGTCAGACACGCAGGTTTCTTATAATAAATTAGGTCTGCTAGAGGCTTTCAAAGATTTACCAATCGCATTTGTTTCGTTGTTTGCAGTTAATTTTATACATCGATTAGGAAATAAAAAATCATTATTAATCGCACTTTTCATTGTGGGTGTTTGTTGTTCTATCCTCCCTTTTCTACAGGATTTCTGGTTTTTCAAAATTTGGTTTAGCATCATCGGTATTTGTTTTGGAATGGCCAAAATTGCCGTTTACGGACTTATTAGAAATAATATTTCCACAGAAAACGAATTAGCAAAAGTGATGAGCAGCGTAGAAGCATCGTTTATGCTCGGGATTTTTCTAGTAAACATCGGCTTTGGATGGTTATTGGCAAGTAAATATGCAGCAGACTGGAAATTTGGATTTTGGTTGATTGCTGTTCTGGCCTTCTTTAATTTTTTAATCCTTTTTAAAACGGAATTAGTAGATGGTGGTACAAGAACTCAAGTATTCTCTAAAAGCATTCTCGCCCAGTTTTTTAGGCGCAGAACGGTGTTGTTTTTTAGCATCATTTTCGGAATTGTATTTGTGGAGCAAAATTTCAATTCTTGGTTGCCTTCCTTCTACAAAAAACATTTGAATGTAAGTACATTTTCTGCTTTACAAGCCTCTGCTTTCTTAGCTTTATTTTCGTATATCGGTCGAATTATTACTGCTCACATTATTCATAAATTTTCGCTGGCAAAATATTTCATGACTTGTCTGGTTTTTATTTTCGTGATGTTAATGGTTGCGCATTTGCTTTTAACACTAAATTACTCACAAATCACGCTTTTTCTTTTTCCGTTGATCGGTTTATTTCTAGCGCCACTTTACCCTGTGATTAGTTCTAAAATGATTGCGGGAATCAAGAAAGATGACATCAATATTTTCACTTCATTAATGGTCATATTTTCATCGCTCGGAAGTTCGGTCGGTTCAATATCCATTTCTTTTTTGTTCCAAAATGAATTGGGAAGTTATTACGCTATTTTTATTTCGATTGCGGTGATCATTGTCTTTATTACAAGTTTCATTTATTTTAAATCCTTTGTCTCTAAATAAGAAAATAAGTGTTAATTTTGTTAGATATGAAAGTAGATTCCTCTAAAAATAAACAATCGCTACAGGAACTAATTGATACCAGAGACTTTGTACAACATCTTTCGGTAGATTGCGTTATTTTCGGTTTCCATGAAAATATTTTAAAAGTTCTTCTTTTAAAATACCACGATTTAGATTTATGGTCATTGCCTGGCGGATTTATTTTCAATGATGAAAATTTAGACGATGCCGCTTTTCGAGTGTTGTACGAAAGAACGCACCTTGAAGATATTTTCCTGGAACAATTTCATACCTTTGGTAGCATTGACCGAACAGAAAATAATGTACATCAAATCTTACTGAAAAATAAAAATATTGAGCTTCCAAAAGATCATTGGATTTTTCAAAGGTTTATCACCGTTGGATATTGTAGCTTAATCGATTTTTCTTTGGTAGACACCTTTCCTGATGCTTTCAATGAGACCTGCGCTTGGTTCGAAGTCGATGACTTACCCCCAATGGCTTTTGACCATGAAATTATTATTACTGCAGGACTAGAACATATTCGAAAAAATATTGATACCCAATTGGTCGCAAGTAATCTTCTTCCTGAGAAATTTACCATGAAGGAATTGCAAAATGTATATGAAACCGTCTTGGACGAAAAGTTCCGCCGAAACAATTTTCAGAGAAAAGTACTCGCAGAAAATTCCTTGGAACGTTTAGAAAAACTCTTCGATGGATCTGCAAATAAAGCCCCGTACTTATATCGTTTCATGCCAAAATCTAAATAATTAAATCCTCACTGTTAATTAAGTCAGTTAATTTTCATTAAATATCTTCTTAAAATTTTTAAATATCCTAAATTAGGACAAACAAAATACTATGTCATACTATCCACTGAACGCTATTCCAGATTATTACGGAATTGACAATTTACTTACTGAGGAACAATTACTTATACGCCAGTCTGTTCGTGATTGGGTAGAAAGTTTTGTGATGCCGCAAATTGATGAAGCCGCGCAAAACCATACTGATATTCCAAACTTAATGAAGGAATTGGGGAAAATTGGTGCACTCGGTCCTTATATTCCGGAAGAATATGGCGGTTCTGGCTTAGACCAAATCTCTTACGGAATTATCATGCAGGAACTAGAAAGAGGCGATTCGGCAGTTCGTTCAGCGGCTTCTGTACAAAGTTCATTGGTGATGTTTCCTATTAATGAATTCGGTTCCGAAGAACAAAAAAAGAAATTTCTTCCGCAATTAGCAAGTGGCGAAATGATTGGTGCTTTCGGTTTAACCGAACCCAATCACGGCTCAGATCCTAGTTCTATGGAAACTCATTTTGTGGACAAAGGCGATCATTATTTGCTGAACGGTGCAAAAATGTGGATTACCAATGCTCCTGTTTGTGATATCGCTGTAGTTTGGGGAAAAAATGAAGAAGGAAAAGTTCAAGGTTTAATCGTAGAAAGAAATTTTGCTGGTTTTACAACACCAACAACTCATAACAAATGGTCTCTTCGCGCCTCCAAAACAGGAGAATTGGTTTTTGATAATGTGAAAGTTCCAAAAGAAAATCTACTACCGAAAGTTACTGGTTTAAAAGGACCTTTATCTTGTTTAAATTCTGCACGATACGGAATTTCATGGGGTGTAATTGGTGCCGCAATCGATTGTTATTGCACCGCAGTTCAATATGCAAAAGAAAGATCGCAGTTTGGAAAACCAATTGCCTCTTTCCAATTGCAACAGAAAAAATTGGCAGAATTTTTAACGGAAATAACGAAAGCACAATTGCTTTGTCTTCAGTTAGGAAATTTGAAAAATGCAAACACCGCAACGCCAGCGCAAATTTCTATGGCGAAAAGGAACAATGTGAAAATGGCAATTGACATCGCACGAGAGTCCAGACAAATTTTGGGTGGTATGGGAATTATGGGAGATTTCCCGATGATGAGACATGCTGCGAACCTCGAATCTGTAATAACTTATGAAGGAACCCACGATATTCATTTGCTAATCACAGGCATGGATATTACCGGAATTAATGCTTTCGGATAATTTACTCAATCCTTCAAGGCTTTAGAAACTTTGAAGGATTTTTTATTTTACCAACTTTGTTTCACTTCTTCTACGAAATCACTTGCTGGATTTAGAATTTCTACAATTACGTTTTTAACCCAATTCATAGGACTTACAAGTGCTTGATTGCTAATCGTATCATCACCATAAATCTGTAGATTCTGCACGCCTTTGTTGGCTTCTGCAAAACTCCAAATGCCACATGCTAAAGAATGATCAGGATATTTTTTTTCATTTAAAACCGCATAAGCATAAACACACAGTTGCATTGCCTGTTTATAATCATCTCTAAAAAATAACTGCTCCATTTTTTCTGCATCCTCTTCTTTTTTAGGTTCTTTAATGAGCAGGTTTTTAGTTTTTGCTGTTTTATAATCAATAATTCTTAGGTTCCCGTTCAGTCGGTCGATTCGGTCGATAAATCCGTAGAAAGAAACCTTGTCAGTTTTCCCTTCATCAAGGTAATAATCAATATTTTCAAAGTTCCCTTCCACACTTAAAATTTCTAAAATATTCCCATCTAATATTATTTTTTGATCCACCACCAAAATCGTTCGCACTACCCTTTCTGCAATTGATTTATGAATATAATTCATCCCTTTTTCGTAAAAATCGGTTTGATGATTTAATTGAATAATCGCCTGGTTCATTACTTCAAGCAATTGTTGATTTGAAAGCTCTAAATCGTTAACAGTTAGTTTTTTACCCAAGTGCTTCTCATAAATAATTTGCAGTGCATAATGAACCAAATTCCCATAGCTTCTTTGCGAAAGTTCTTCTTCAATTTCACTGGCTTCGCTGGTTCCTAGAATTTTTGTTAAATAGAAATCAACCGGATTATAAATGAAAGAAGTTAAGTGTGAGGGTGAAACTCTTTTTTTCCATTCCTCTAATTTCTGCAAAACAGAAGGCGTTTTTTCTATTTGAATCAATTGTTTATTAATCGGCTCTGAAGCGTTTTCTATAACAATATTTTCGAGCTTGTGATGTTGATCCTCGATTTCAATTTGAGTAATAAATCTGCTTTTTTCACCTGTATTTACACCCGAACTTAAGGCATTAAACAACAAATGAACATTTTGCGAATCCTGCAGTAAGCGGTAAAAATGATAGGCATAAATACTGTCATTTTCTAAAAAAGTATGCAGATGAAAATGTTGCCGAACATCAAAAGGGAGATAGGTATTCTGCGAATTTCCTAAAGGCAATTTTCCTTCATTTGTGGATAATAAAATAATATTATCAAAGTTCAATAATCGGGTTTCCAAAAGTCCCATGACCTGTAATCCTTGCAAAGGTTCTCCTTGAAAATCAATGGTTTCCGAATTCACCAATTGATTAATCAACACTTCCAAAGTTTCCATTTTTATTTCAAATGAATAGGGTGAAAGTTGATTTTTAATAATTTTAAAACTTTTTTCGAAATGGGAAATATTTTCATACAAAATATCGTCTAAGTCTCTGTATTTTAATTGATAACAATAAGCGATTAAATCATCAATGAATTTTTTTACTGAGGTGGGCTTTTCAAATAAAGTAAAATAAGAAAGTTCTGATAAAAATGAGTTGAATTGCTTTTTTGAAATATACACGATATTTCTTTGTTCAATTTTAGATTTAAATTCCAAAACAAGCTGCTGATCAAATTCCTCATTAGGAAGTTCTTCTAAAACCGATAAAACATCATTGTAATAATACGAAGAGTCTTTTTTCTCCAACTGTTTTTGCAGATAAAAAAGCTGTTTCATGGCATTGCTGAACCCAAGATTTTTCAATGGAAATCCCATGGTAATATTCAAATATTCTACACTGCTCATGGCATCTAAGCAAGTTGGCAGCAAGTTTTCATCTAATAAAACAACTGCGGTATTTGATAAATTTTCATCATTTATTTCAGCAAAAATTTCCGGCAGCACTTTGGCTTGGGTTATATTTCCGGAAACTTCATACACTTTGATGTTTTTAGGTTGTGAAAAATCATTTTCAATCCAGTTGAAATTTCGATTTTCGTTAAACTCTTTCCAGGTTTTTATGGTTCGCAAAAATTTGCCGGCTTCCTGTCTTTCATCATCAATATAATAGGCATCAGCCTGGAAAAAACACTGTGCTTTGTCCCATTGCATTAGGTTTCTTACTAGTTTTTCTTCTACCGGTGTAAAGGCATTAAAGCCACAGAAGACAAACTTTCCACTTGTTTTCTGCGCATAATTTTCGATTTTATTTTTTGCAGTTTCATGAATCATTCCAGAGGTTGCCCAACTTTTATCAGTCAACTTCTTTTTTAATAATGGTAAAAATAAATTCATTTTTTGCCAAAACGTGAGGAATTTTCTTAAGGATCCGTCTTCGCGTATTTCTAAGTTCTCTGACCAGTTTTTTATTTGTTCATCGTCAAACATAAATTCCAACACCGCTTGGTCGGATTCAGAAAATTTCAATATATCATCCCAGTCTTTTAACAACGTTGGAAACCATTTCAAAAAATTGGCAAAATCCTCTGAGGGTTGTATTTCGCGATACACCTCAAAAGAAAAGAGCCACAAGGCAATGCCCTGTACGGGCTGTTGATCAGCTATTTCTTTGATCAAATCCTCTACGGTAAAAAAATTCGGCAGCATCCCAGAATACTGTTTTTCCTTCAATATTTTTTTGATAAAAACGATCGGTCTTTTTCCCGGAAGAACAATATTAAAGGTGGATAGATCTGCATCTTGTACCAGAAGTTCCGTGATGATTTTATGGAGAAATTTCATAAATATATTCTTAATTACTGCCTTTAATCCTAAAGATTATTTAGAAGATGAAAATAAGAAAAATAAAATAAAAAAGCATTAAGAATAATTGAAATCTTAATGCTTTATAATTATAATAAGTGTACTGAATAACTTATGTATTTATTGTACCACGATTGTTTTTTCAATCCAAGTGTTTTCTCCGGCAGCATCTTTTCCATTCCAAAATTTAAAAACATAATTACCCGGCATTTGCGGACGGAAATTAATTTGGGCAGCGCGTGCAACTTCTTCTCCACAAGCGACCCCAGTTTTAAATTTAAAAGAACTCACAGAACGGCTAAGTTCATCCGTATGAATATAATCGTAACCATAAAAGCCTTCGCATTTGGTAGTGAAATTAGAATAGGTTTTGATGGTTTGGGTCGTAAAAACATCCATCGAATCTTGTGCAATTTTTACACTATCAATTTTTACACGAGCTACACTTTGTATTAAATCCTCTTCTTCACGGTCATTACAACTCGTCAATGAGAAAAACACCAAAAGTGCCAAACTGAATTTTAAACTATTTTTCATTGCAGTAAAATTTTAATTAAAATAATAATCTCTTTAGGAATTAAAATTTCCCTTAGATAAATATACTACTTTTTTAGTTTCAAAAAATTCTCCTTCAAAATTATTCTTTAATGGAAATAACTCTGCTTTCAAACCAGCAAGCTCTTCGCCCAAATCTCCTCCTTTTAAATAAAGCACACCGTTGTGTTTTGGATTAAATTGCTCTTTTAAAAATTTACCTTTCAACCAACGTAAAAAAACCGGCATTTGTGTCACTGCTCTGCTCACCACAAAATGAAATTGGTCTTTCATATCTTCTGCTCTTTCGTGAATTGCTGTTACGTTTTTTAAGCCAATTCCCGCCGAAACTTCTTTAACCACGGTAATTTTTTTACCGATGGAATCAACCAAAGTAAAATGAGCTTGAGGAAATAAAATAGCCAATGGAATACCGGGAAATCCACCGCCAGTGCCAATATCTAGAACTTTGGTATTTGGTGCAAATTCCATTACTTTGGCAATTCCAAGGGAGTGTAGAATATGTTTTTCGTAAAGCGAATCCATATCTTTTCGAGAGATCACATTGATTTTTTCATTCCATTCCTGGTACAATTGCTCAAGGTCTACAAATTGTTTTTTCTGAGTGTCAGAAAGATTAGGAAAATATTTTTCAATTAATTCTACAGACATTTTTAAATAAATTTTTTACAAAAATAAACAAACGAATTCACAATTTTTTGGTTTGCACTTTCAAACTAAAAAATTATCTTTGATTCTTTTAAAATCAATATGAAAAAATTCTCAGACCGCCTAAACCGAATGAGCTTTTCACAGACTTTTGTAATGAGCAACAAAGTTCGCCAAATGAAATCAGAAGGGATTGATGTGATCAGTTTAACCTTGGGTGAACCAGATTTTGATGTGCCACAAAATATTAAAGAAGCGGCTTTTGAGGCGATTAATAATAATTTTAGCCACTACTCGCCTGTGCCGGGATTTTTAGATTTAAGAGAAGCGGTTTGCGAAAAATTAAAAAGAGATAATAATTTAGAGTACAGCGCAGCGCAAATTTGCGTGTCCAATGGCGCCAAACAAGCGATTTTAAACGTACTTTCTTCTATTATTAATGATGGTGACGAAGTTATTTTACCCGCACCTTACTGGGTCAGTTATGACGAAATGGTTAAAATGATGGGTGGTAAATCGGTATTTGTAAAAACATCGATTGATACTGAATTTAAAATTACCGCTGAGCAACTTGAACAAGCCATTACGCCTAAAACAAAAGCCTTGCTTTACAGTTCTCCTTGCAATCCCTCGGGAAGTTATTACACTTACGAAGAATTGGAAGGTATTGCAAATGTGATTGCAAAATACCCGCACATAACAATTATCTCTGATGAGATTTATGAGTTCATTAATTACGAAGGAAAACATACTTCCATTGCAGAGTTTCCGCAGGTTTATGAACAAACTGCAGTGATTAACGGCATGTCGAAAGCATTTGCGATGACGGGTTGGCGGATTGGTTACTCGGCTTGCCCGACCTGGTTGGCAGAAGCATGTGAAAAAATTCAGGGGCAGATGACCAGCGGTGCGAATTCAATGGCTCAGAAAGCTTCTATCACTGCCTTGAGAACCGATCCAGGCGAATATCGATTTATGATTGAGGAATTCAAAAAGCGACGGGATTTGGTGTACTCATTGATTAAAAATATCCCAGGATTCAATGTTAATTATCCGAAAGCGGCCTTCTACTTTTTTCCAGATATCTCATATTATATCGGTAAAACATTAAATGGAAACTTCATTAACGATGCTGATGATTTTGCAATGTTTTTATTAGAAAACGCACATGTTGGTACGGTTGGTGGCGTTTCTTTTGGCAACCCCAAATGCATTCGTTTTTCGTATGCAGCGTCTGAAAAAGATTTGAAAGAGGCCATGAAAAGGATTCATGAATTTTTAGAAAATGTAGCACTCAGCTAAATAAATAACCCATAAAAAAACCGGTTTGAATATTTATTTCAAACCGGTTTTTTTTTCTTATAAGAAAGTATTAAAATTTAATAATATCTTTCATTTTTTCATTTTCTTCGTTTACCAAATCATCGTCTACCAGGATTTTTCCGGAATGTTCGTCGATAATTATTTTTTTACGCTGTGCGATTTCCATTTGCTTTTGTGGCGGCAATGTAAAGAATGATCCTTTCGGCGCACCTCTTTCTAAACCTACAACTGCTAAACCGGTTGGTGAATTCGTGCGGATTCTTTGGTATGATGCCAATAATCTCTCATCGATATTCTTTGCAAATTCCTTTGATTTTCCGATTAAGAAATCTTCTTCTTTCTGTGTTTCTGAAACCAAGTTTTCAAGCTCTTCTTTTTTGAATTTCAAGTGATTTTTTAAATCAGCAATTTTAGAATTTAACTCCTCTAAAGTTTCATTCTTATGACCAATTTTCACACTAAATTCATTGATTCTTTTTTCTGAAAGTTGAATTTCCAATTCCTGGAATTCAATTTCTTTATCCAAAGCTTCAAATTCTTTGTTATTTCTTACGTTATCTTGCTGAGACTTGTATTTATCAATCAAAGTTTTTGCGTGACTAATCACTTCATTCTTTGTATTGATTTCATCACTTTGAGCTTTAATCTCGCTTTGAAACTTATCAGCTCTTTTTTCCAGACCTTCGATTTCAATTTCTAAATCTTCAACTTCAATCGGCAATTCGCCTCTTGTGCTACGGATTTCGTCTAATCTTGAATCGATGATTTGTAGGTCGTAAAGTGCTCTTAGTTTGTCTTCAACGGCGATTTCTACTGTTTTTTTAGCCATATTTTATAAAAAATAGTTTACAGGGTTGGTTTTCTCGGTAGATTTTGAGACTGCAAAGGTAGTGAATTTTTGTGATAATATATCAACTAAATGCTCCGTAACAAATTGTTCAGATTCAAAATGACCGATATCACAGGTTAACATTTTGCCTTCTCCCAGAAAATAATCATGATATTTGAGGTCGCCTGTTAAATATGCGTCACATTGATGCACAAGAGCGGCGCCTATTCCACTTGCTCCACTTCCACCCAAAACCCCAACTCGTTTGATTTTTTTCTTGTTTAAATTGGAGTGCCGAATGGCTTGTAAATTAAATTTCTCTTGTACAAAACCTAAAAATTCTTCTTCGTGCATTGGTTCTTCAAATTCTCCAAATCGTCCCAAACCTACAAATTGATTTTCATTTTCTAGCTGAATGATTTGATAGGCTACTTCTTCATAAGGATGGGCCGACCGCATGGCAGCGAGAATCTGGTTTTTTTTGTAATTTTCATAAATTACAGAAATCAGCACTTCATCAGCCTTTTCTCGAACTCCTAGTGTTCCGGAAAATGGCTTTGCTCCCTCAATTGGTCTAAATGTTCCTTGGCCCGAAACTGAAAAACTGCATTCTTCATAAAAGCCGATATTTCCCGCACCAGAATCAAAAAGTGCATTTTGCAATTTTTCGCTAAAATTTTGCGGAACGAAAACTTCAAGTTTATGCAGGTTTTGTTTTTTTGGCATTAAAATTTTTTGATTTTGAAGTCCAAGCTCTTCGCAGATTCTAAAATTCACACCAAAAAAGTCATTGTCAAAAGCCGTGTGAATAGCATAAATAGCGATTTTATTTTCGATGGCTTTCAGCACTGCTTTTTCAACATGGTTTTTTCCGGTAATCGATTTTAGACCTGAAAAAATAATGGGATGAAAAGTCACAATGAAATTAATATTCATAGTAATAGCTTCCTCTATAACACATTCCAACGCATCGTGGCAGACCAAAATACCGGAAACCTGCCGTTCTAGATTTCCGCAAAGTAAGCCTACATTATCATAATCTTCCGCTTGTGCTAAAGGAATTATTCTTTTCAGGTCAATAATTAATTCATTTACTGTCATTTTCTTATGTTTGCAACGAATTTAAGAATTAAATCTGTAAATATACCCTCAATAGCAATGGAAAGAGAACATAATTTTATGCCGGAGCGAACCCGCTGGAAACGTAAATTATTCCGCATTATTTTCAAAGCTGATACCAAGATGGGTAAACTCTTTGATATCATGCTGTTGGTCTTAATCCTGCTCAGCACCTTCATTGTCATGATGGAAAGTGTTCGGGTGTTCGATGCCAAACTGCATAATGTATTTGTGATTGTAGAGATCATCATTACGGTTTTTTTTACGATCGAATACGCCTTACGGGTCATCACTATTAAAAATAAAAAAGATTATATTTTTAGTTTTTTTGGGGTAATCGATTTTCTGGCAATTTTACCTTTCTATTTGAGTTTATTTTTTCCCATTACCAAATACTTCCTCATCATTCGAATGCTCCGAATGTTAAGAATTTTTAGAATCTTAAACTTAATGGATTTTATGGACGATGGTTATTTCATTGTCACCGCGCTGAAGAATAGTTCCAGAAAAATCTATATTTTCCTCTTATTTTTAATGATATTCTCAGTAATCGTGGGTTCGATGATGTTTATGGTAGAAGGTCACCGTGAGGGTTTTGAAAGTATACCTCAGAGTATTTATTGGGCAGTAGTTACCGTGACAACAGTTGGTTATGGCGATGTTTCACCGGGAACACCATTGGGAAAATTTCTTTCGGTATTATTAATGCTTGCGGGGTATTCAATCATTGCTGTTCCTACCGGGATTGTTACCGCTGAAATGAGAAATAAACGCCAGGAGATTGGTAAATTTTGCAACCGCTGTGGTAATGGAGATGTTGATGACGACTCCAGATTTTGTAAAATTTGTGGGGAGAGAATCGTTGAATAAAAGAAAGGTACATTAAAAAATGCACCTTTTCTTCCTTCCAATCATTTGTGTTTTCGTAATTGGCTTTTTACTTAATCTTGATTTTTTAGGGTTAAAAAAATCATCATTTGTGTTTGATTGGTTTGTAGCTTTTACCCTATTTTTTAAGATTAAATTAGATCGAAGAAATATGAATTGACCCCATTGAGAAATAAATCTTACGGTAGATTATAATAGATTAATGAAAAAATAAAATTAAATTCATAGTGCTTGATCTTATGCTACAAATATAAAAGTTAATTCCTTAAAAACTCACCGTTAAATCACCCTATTTTTATTAGAAAAGTAATTTATAATGCAAATAATTATTAATAGGAGCTATTAAGACCTAAAAAGCACTTCAATTGCTTGAAGTGCTTTTGTTTAATTTGCAATGAAAAATCCATCAAAAGGATTTTTTTGGAAATCTATTGTGCAAGCGTGCTGTTCACTTTTACCAATTTTACATCAAAGATGAGCCATGCGTTTGGAGGAATAACACCACCCGCTCCATTTGCTCCATAACCAAGCTCCGATGGAATTAGTAAAGTAGCTGATTCTCCTTCTTTTAATAAAAGAATTCCTTCATCCCAACCTTTAATTACTTGTCCTACCCCAATTGGGATTTCAATCGGTTCATTTCTTTTAAATGAAGAGTCGAATTCTTTTCCATCAACCAGTTTTCCTGCATAATGCACAGATACTACATCGCCTGTATTTGCCTTCTTCCCATTGGTTGTTTCTGTAATTTTATAGTATAATCCAGAAGGTGTCGCTTGCATTGTGGCTTTTAAGTCATCAACTAGTTTTTGCTGATTGGCAGCAAACTCTTCGGCTTTTTTCTTTTTATCTGCCTCTATTTTGTCGAGAATTGCTTTGTTATTTTCCTTGATTTTTCCTTTTCCTTCTGTGAAAATTTTTGCAGCGTCATAATTTTTGTACTGATCACCTTTTGAGAAAATGGCCACTTTTTCTAAAACAACATCAGTTTTAGGTTTATCTTGTGCTCCTTTTTCTACCGTGGCAATAGAATCAATAACTTCAATTCCGTTGACTACTTCACCAAAAATGGTGTGCTTTCCATCCAACCAAGGGGTTGCAATCTCTGTAATGAAGAACTGTGATCCGTTGGTATTCGGTCCTGAATTTGCCATCGATAGAATTCCTTTTCCGGTATGCTGAAGGTCGTTTTTTTCATCATCAAATTTATATCCTGGATCGCCCATTCCGGTTCCTTTTGGATCTCCACCTTGAATCATAAAATCTTTAATTACCCGGTGAAAAATAGTACCGTCGTAGAAAGGAATATCATTCTTTTTTGCGGTATTTTCAATTTTTCCTTCAGCTAATCCAACAAAATTCGCCACGGTAACGGGGGATTTTTTGTCTTCAAGTTTTACAATCATATTTCCTTTTGAAGTTTGGAAATTGGCATAAAGTCCTTCTTTCAGACCTGCGTAAGTTTCTTTGTCTACATTCATTTTTTTATAAATTGGGGTGCAACTTGTTATTGAAATCGCTGCTATCGCGATTAATAAATTCTTTTTTAACATAAATAGCAATATTTTAGAGTACTTTTAATTTAATTATCAAAGGCATATCATTTGAAATCTGATCATTATCTCCGTACGTTCCATAGCCTAAGGCAGACGGAATCAGCAACGTTACTTCCTGATCTTTGCCCATATACCGTAATGCATCTTCTATGGGTTTTAGCTCTTGGAAATGACCAAAAACAACATTTTTATTTTCTATGGGAGTTTCATACAGTTTTACCCAATCAAAATCATAAATATAATATAGGTAAGAGATCGAGTCACCATTACTTTTCCTGTTTTGATTTTGAAGATTTGCATCATTTACCCAATAATTCATCTTCATGGGATAAAAGTCTTCATTTTGGTTTTTAATCCAGTCTTCAATTTGTCCTCTTTCAAGAATATTTAGGTTTTTCGATCTGTTTTTCGAAATATCCAAATCTTTTTCACTCAATATTCCACCTACTGGTGGATGTGTGGGTGCATGTTCCACACAGCCAATCATTAATAACGAATAAAATACAATCAATTTTTTCATAAAAACTTTTGCGAAAATAAGCATTTCGATTTAGATTCAAAAACGAAAAAACCGAGAAGAAATTATTCCCGGTTTTAATTTGCTAATGATCTGGAAAAATTATACCGTTTATAAAATGTTTTTTTCTACTAAAACTCTCCACCCAAAAGGATCTTCAGCAATATTCGTTTGAATATCTACCAAATCTTTTTGAAGGGTTAAGGCAAAACTTTCTTCTAATGATAATTGTGGCAATTCTAATTTCTCACCTTGATAACCTATCGCTTTGAAAACGGACGTAACAACTGCAGTTCCTACTCCCCAGATTTCTTTCAATTCGCCATTTTTATGCGCCTCAACAACAGCTTTCACGGAAACGGGTTCCACTTTTATATCAATTCCTCTCTTTTTCGCTAGTTGGATGAAGCTGTCTCTGGTAACACCGTCTAAGATTTTTTCTGAAGTTGGTGGTGTATAAATCGTATCATTAATCCGAACAAAAACGTTCATCGTACCACTTTCCTCAAAATATTCGTGCGTAGAATCATCAGTCCAAATAATCTGCTCAAATCCTTCGTCATTCGCCAATTTAGTCGGGTAAAAAGAAGCGGCATAATTTCCTGCAGCTTTGGCAAAGCCTACACCACCGTTGGCAGCTCTAGAATAATAATCAGAAATTTTTACGGAAACGGGTGCAGAATAATAACTTTTTGCTGGTGTTGCTACGATAGCAAACATGTATTTATTGGCAATTCTAGCTTTTAAGGCTTCTTCTGTCGCAAAAATTAGCGGTCGAATGTATAATGAATTTCCTTCGCCAAAAGGGACCCAATCTCTATCTAGGTCGACCAAGGCTTTCAAACCACCTAAAAATACTTCTTCAGGAATTTCTGGCATTGCAAGTCTAGTGGCTGATTTATTGATTCGGGAAAAATTCTTTTCTGGTCGGAAAATGAAAACTTGACCGTCTTTATCTTTATAGGCCTTCATTCCTTCAAAACAGGCTTGGCCGTAATTAACACCCATCATTGCTGGAGTAAAAGGAAGTGGGCCGTAAGGCATTACCTTCACATCTCCCCATTTCCCGTTCTCATATTCGCAAATAACCATGTGATCACTAAACATATTTCCGAAAGAAAAGTTCTCTGGATCAAATTCTGAAATTCTCGGATGAGTAGATTTTTCAATTATCATTTTTTAAATTTTTATTGATGTTCTACAAATTTATAATAATTTTTCAAATATCAAAATTTTAAATTAATTTTGAAAAAAAATAGCATGAAACGAGAAATAAAAACCACCTCAGATGGTAGCAAAACATTATATATCAATGAATTAAATGAGAATTACCATTCGCACCACGGTGCCCTTCAGGAAGCCAAACACGTATTTATTGATAATGGATTAAATTTAATAAAAGATTGCGATATTAATATTTTAGAACTCGGTTTTGGAACAGGTCTTAATGTTTTAGTCTCAATTGATGAATTTTTGAAAACTGACAAAAATCATAAAATTCATTATTTTACCCTTGAAAAATATCCTATAAATATAGATGAAGTGACAGAATTAAATTACGGATCACTATTTTCTAAAAATGAAATGTCGGAAATTTTCCTAAAAATTCACAATGCTCATTGGAGCAAAAAGACCGAAATTTGGCCAAATTTCTTCCTTACCAAATACCAGGCTGATTTTTTTGAGCTTAAAAATCTAGACCTCCCGAAAATTGATTTGGTTTATTTTGATTGTTTTGGTGCGCGAGTTCAACCTGATTTATGGGAAAAACCTCTTTTTGAATTGGTTGCAGACACTATGAAATCTGGAGGATTGCTAACAACCTATTCTTCTAAAGGCAGTGTTCGCCGCATTTTAACGGCATTAAACTTTAAAGTAGAAAAAAAATCAGGCCCTCCGGGAAAACGTGAAATGATTAATGCCATCAAGAATTAAATGAGGCAAAAATTCCTAACTTGTAACGATTAAAAAATCTAAACTTTAATTATGATCGATAAAATAAATGTTAGAGTCTATGCAATGATTCTGAAAAATGGCAAGGTGCTGGTTCTTCATGAAGAATATGTGGGTGAACAATTGATGAAGTTTCCGGGTGGTGGCTTAGAATTGGGCGAAAGCGTTTTAGAATGTGTCCAACGAGAATTAGAGGAGGAGCTTAATATCAAAGTTAAAAATATACAACATTTATATACTCAAGAAGATTTTTTGGTCTCAAAATTTCGAAATAATGAACAGCTTTTATCCATTTATTATCTTGCAGAAATGGTCGATGAAAACGAATTACTGATTTTAGATCCTTGTATTGAGAAAATTGAATGGGTTTCCCTCAATACCGAAGAAAACCCATTTCCGTTACCTATTGATAAAGTTGCTTTTGATGTTTTAAAGAAAAGAATTTTATAAAATTTCGTTCAGAATTTTGGCCAAACGCAAACCACCATACAGCAATTGTCGCTCGATCAAAGGCTGAAATTTATAATTATAATCGTAGGAATAATTTGATTCTGCAACCGAATTTGCATAAATTCTATTTGCTGCTTTCTGGCTATTGTACAACCAGTCTTCCAGAGTTCCTAATTGAATGGTTTTTACTTCCTGTTTGGATTTTACATCCAAGACTCTGGTGTATTCGGTATAGCTGTATTTTTCAAAATCGACTATTTTAGAATCCCAGAGGGCATGCAGGTTGGTAGGTAAACCAAAGTAATTTATTTTTATCTTATTACCGCCCAAATCTTCATAGCGACCTACGTGAAGGGGTTGTGCCGCATCACCAACGAGGTGAATTAGAAATCGCAACGCAATTTCGCGATCTTGAGCAGGCGTTTTTTTATCTTTAATTTGCTCTGAAAGAATTTTGATTTGCGTATAAATATTTGGTCCTTGTTGCGCTTTCAGACTGTCTGAAAATTGTTTAATATTGGGTTGAGGATTTACATTTACGTAGTGCCAGCGTTCCGTAGGTTTCCAAACTCCAGTGGTATCTGCTTTAATTTGATCTGGCCAATTTGCCCAGTAGGCTAATTTCTGATCGCCAATCATTTTCTTTAAATTTCTCTTAGCTTTTGCAGATAAATGATTTTCTGCAATATCTGCGATTACTCGGTGACCGGTAGTTCCCCAAGAATAACCGAAATTAAAACTTAATAAAGCAAGCAGCAGTACCGAATTCTGTAAAATTTTGTTCATATTATTTTTTGACTTTAAAAGTAAGATAACCTGGATAAGGTTGCAAATATCCGCTATTCCAATTCGTTTGAAGCAATGATTCTAAAAATTCATCACTTCGATCATTATGCGGATTGTAAGGTTCTTTGAGACTTACATCTGCAATATTCCCCTTCACATTCCACCAGAAAGCACTCCATCCGCCACGCAACTCTCTGATTATATCATAGACGGTTTTCCCCGTGGCACGATTCATGAGTTTGGCAAAAATTCGACCTTCAGTAGTTGTTAAATCGCGCAATTGAATTTCATATTGATTGGCCAAATCTTTTTGACGTTGATAAACATATTGTTTTTGCGAATTTTTATCAAGCGATTGCATTTCGTCTTGAATATCTTCATACTGCTCCAACGCAGTCAGGAAAAGCGGATAAACTCGGTTTAATTTTTTATTAAGAAAATAGTAATAATTGCGATCGAGTTGATTGTTAAATCGGGGTTTATTTCTTAAGAAAAGCTCGTCCATAACCACCACATTTTCGCCGTTAATTTCATAAATTCTCGCCTTCTGACTGGCATCGTAGTAATATTTACTTCCAAATTCATCAGTTTTAAGAAGTTCAGGTGGATATTCGCTAATGGGTTTTAGTGTAGTTAAAACCTCCTGCGCATTTGCATGAACTGCGAAAAACAGAAGAAATATAAAGATCAGTCTATTAAAATTCATTATTTTTACCTTCTATTAAATCAAAATTTAACTCAGCAAAATTCATTCCTTTATTATGAAATTTGAAAACAAATCATTAGAATTTTTAGAAAATTATTTAAACTGTGCATCTCCAACAGGTTACGAGCACAACGGCCAGAAAATCTGGATGGATTATTTAAAGCCTTATGTGGATAAAATTGAATTTGATCATTACGGAACATGTTACGGAATCATTAATCCCGAGGCAGAATTTCGTGTAGTTATTGAAGCCCATGCAGATGAAATCTCTTGGTATGTGAATTATATTACTGATGAGGGACTTATTTATGTCATCAGAAATGGAGGCTCAGATCAAATGATTGCTCCTTCGAAAGTGGTTCATTTACATGGCGAAAAAGGTATTGTCAAAGGTGTTTTTGGCTGGCCTGCAATCCATACAAGAGGAATAAATTCTGATGAACCCGTTCCGAAACTAGAAAACATTTTCATCGATTGTGGTGCTTCCAACAAAAAAGAGGTGGAGGAATTAGGAATATTTGTGGGTACCATGATTACCTATCCCGACGAATTTTTTCAATTAAACAATAAATATTTCGTGTCACGTGCTTTAGATAATCGGGTTGGCGGATTTATGATTGCCGAAGTTGCCAGACTATTAAAAGAGAACAAAAAGGAACTCCCTTTCGGTTTATATGTGACCAATTCTGTTCAGGAAGAAGTTGGTTTATACGGTGCCAATATGATTGCAGACACCATTAAACCAAATATTGCCATTGTGACGGATGTTACCCATGACACTTCTACCCCGATGATCGAAAAGAAAAAAGAAGGAGATTTAAAGTGTGGGCATGGTCCTGTTATTTATTTTGCGCCAAGTGTTCACCATAACATTCGTGAGCTGATTGTGCAAACTGCAAAAACAAAAAAAATACCTTTCCAAAGAGCCGCTGCGAGCAGAGCAACCGGAACTGATACCGATGCATTTGCCCATTCGAATGGCGGAGTGCCATCAGCATTAATTTCACTTCCATTGCGATATATGCACACAACCGTAGAAATGGTTGCTCAGGAAGACGTGGCTCATGTAATTCAACTTATTTATGACACTTTGTTACAGATTAAACCTACGATGGCTTTAAAATATCATTAATTTAAATAAAAAGTAAATCGAAAATAAATAATAATGAAAACAAAATTAATCGCTCCTTCCCTATTATCCGCAGATTTCGGAAATTTGCAAAGAGATATAGAAATGCTCAATCAATCACAAGCTGATTGGCTTCATGTAGATGTTATGGACGGAAGGTTTGTACCCAATATTTCGTTTGGCTTTCCGGTGATGAAGACAATTCGGCAACACGCCAAAAAATTTATCGATGTGCATTTGATGATTGTAGAACCAGAAAAATATGTGGAAGAATTCATCAATCAAGGTGCAGACTTGGTTTCGGTGCATTATGAAGCATGTACGCATTTACATCGGGTCATTAATCTAATTCAAGACAAAGGTGCGAAAGCTGGAGTTGTTCTTAATCCTGCAACCCCTGTTTTAATGTTGGAAGATATTATTGCTGATGTTGATTTGGTTTTACTTATGAGTGTAAATCCAGGATTTGGTGGACAGAAATTTATTGAAAATACTTACAAGAAAATTGCGGAAACCAGAGATTTAATTTTATCTAATAATTCTACGGCGCTCATTCAGATTGATGGCGGCGTCAATTTAGACAATGCTTCTAAGCTTTTTGAGGCAGGCGCTGATGTCTTAGTTGCTGGAAATGCAGTTTTTTCTGTAGACAGTCCGGAAAAAATGATTGAATTATTGAAAATATAAATAAAAAAGCAATACATTTAAAGACAAAAACCCTTTCAGTATGAGTACTGAAAGGGTTTTTTATGATTTTTTTTTCTAAACATCATCGCGGTACGATGTTGTTTTTTTAGAAAATTTCTCTACCAGAAAAATGGAAACTTGCTTCGATTAAAGCGTTCTCATCTGAGTCTGAACCATGAACCGCATTTTCTCCTACGCTTCTTGCAAACATTTTTCTAAGGGTTCCATCTGCTGCTTCCGCAGGATTGGTTGCCCCAATTAATGTTCTGAAATCCTCAACAGCATTGTCTTTTTCTAAAACTGCTGCTACCATTGGTCCTGAACTCATAAAGTCAACCAATTCGCCGTAAAACGGTCTTTCAGCATGAACTTCATAGAATTTTTTTGCATCTGAAATGGTAAGCTGTGTTAGTTTTAAAGCTTTTACTTTATAACCAGCTTCTGAAATTTTTCCTAAAATAGCACCGATATGTCCGTCTGCTACTGCATCTGGCTTAATCATGGTGAATGTAATGTTACCTGACATAAATCTTGTTTTATTGTGGTGCGAAAATACAAAAAACTTTTCTATATTTGTACTGAAAATTCTTACAGAGATTTGCCAAATTTATTTGGCACGAAAGTTGTGAATTCATTCACGATTCTCATGTTTAATTTGAGTTTTCATGGTTATTAGTTTTTACCCAGCTTCGGCTGGGTTTTTTATTGTGCTGTATTTTCCTGAGCTTCTTCCATGATTTTTAAATAGGTGATGTAACGTGTCTCCTCTATTTCTCCTAATTCTATAGCTTTCAATACCGCACATTTTGGCTCGTTAATGTGCATACAATTATGAAATTTACATTTCCGACCCTCTTTAAAAATCTCTGGAAAATAATGTTGAATTTCCTCTTTTTGCACATCAATCATTGCAAATTCACGCACGCCAGGTGTATCAATTACACTTCCGCCAAAATGCCAGAAATGCATTTGAGCAAAGGTGGTTGTATGTTTTCCTTTCAGGTGCGTTTCAGAAATTTCAGAAGTTTTTAAATTAAGTTCTGGTTGCATTGCATTGACCAAGGTAGATTTGCCACTGCCGGAATGGCCAAAAAACACCGAAACTTTATCTTTGATGATGTTCTGTAGTACCTCTAGATTTAGTTTTGAGTAAGACGAAATTTCCAAAGTTTCATATCCTATGTTCTCATACAAGGTTTCTATTTCTGCCGAAAATTCTTTTTCTTGTTCCGACAAGACATCCATTTTATTAAATAAAATAAGCGGTTTTATATTGTAAGCTTCGCAGCAGGCTAGAAAACGATCCAGAAAACCGAACGAAGTTTCTGGATGTTTAAGCGTAAAAATAAAACACGCGATATCAATATTCGAGGCGATAATATGCGCTTCCTTAGATAGGTTAACCGATTTCCTAATCAAATAATTTCTTCTGGGTTTAATTTTTGTAATCCAAGCGACTTCATCCTGTTCCAAAGAAAACTCTACCAAATCCCCTACAGCGAGCGGGTTAGTTAAACGCGTTTTGATCAGTTTAAATTTTCCACGAATTCTTGCCTCGAAAAATCTTCCGGTTTCACGTTCTAAAACTTGGTACCAACTTCCGGTGGATTTTGTAATGAGTCCTTTCACGAATTATTTTTGAGGGAAATTAACTTTAAAAATAAGAATTAAATACTGTTCTGAACTTCAATCGATTCTTCATGAATTGCCTTGAAAACTTTTTCTATAAATTCGGCCGACATTCCTGATTCATCTGCTTTTTGCGTAGCATATTCGGTAATTACTTTCCATCGTTCGGGTTGAAAAATCGCAATATTATTATCTTTTTTCAAGTTCCCTATTTTTTCAGAAATCTTCATCCTTTGAGATAATAAATCGATCAACTGAAAATCCAAATCAGAGATTAAAGTTCGGTGGCGACCCATTTCTCCATCAAAAGCAGAAATGTCAGAATTTCTAACCTGCAAGTTCTGCATTAAATCGGCTAAGGTTTCGGGTGTGATTTGTTGTGCCGCGTCGCTCCACGCTTCATCAGGAGTACAATGTGTTTCAATCATCATTCCTTCATAACCCACGTTCAAGGCTTCCTGCGCAATGCCGGCTAAGCCTGTTCTGTTCCCGCAAATATGCGAGGGATCAACCAACATAGGAATATTTGGAAACTGATTTTTAAAATCCAAGGCAATCTGCCAATTTGGAATATTTCTATACTTTGTTTTTTGATAGGTTGAAAAGCCTCGGTGAAGAACCCCTAGGTTTTTAACATTCTGCCCCAGTAGTCTTTCTAAAGCACCAATCCACAAAGCCAAATCTGGATTAACTGGATTTTTAACCAAGACCGGTTTATCTGTTCCTTTGAGTGCTTCTGCAATTTCCTGAACGGTAAAAGGATTTACGGTCGAGCGGGCACCAATCCACAAAATATCAACATCTGCTTCTAAGGCAGCTGCTACGTGATGGGCATTAGCAACCTCGGTAGCTGTTTTGAATCCGTACTCTTCTTTTACCTTTTTTAACCAGTTTAGACCAATCACTCCTACGCCTTCAAAACCGTTAGGCTTTGTTCTTGGTTTCCAGATTCCGGCCCGAAAAATTGGTACATCAGCATTTGATTCTTTGATTCTTTTAGCGGTTTCCAGCATTTGTGATTCACTCTCCGCACTGCAAGGTCCGGCAATAATTAAGGGATTGGAAAATTCTTTAATCCAATTGTTTTCTAAGTTCTGTAAATTCATATGGAAGGTTGTGAAGTATTAATTTTAATTAAAATCCAATTTAAAAAGATCATCTAATTCCTTAAGGACTGGATTTATTTCGGCAAATTTATCGAAAATCTTTCGTTTGGTAACGATTTCTTTTTTCATGCTAAAATCTGCCCGATAGTCTATATTGATGTTATAATGATTGACTTTGTGCATAAAGTGATTGAAAAATTCGGTTCGTATTTTTTCAAATTCTCCTTTTGCAGATTCTGAAGGATACGTAACTTCCACAATATCTTCCGTTTTTTTCTGAAGGGTAAAAGAATTGATTGCATTATAGATAATGATATCTTTCGGTTGCAGTTCGGCCAAGAATTTTTGCCACTCGATTTTTAAATCCGTTTCACTAAAATGTTGACTCGGCAAATTTTTCTGCGTTGAATCAATGATTTGCTCAGGTTCTTCTTCAGATTTTTCTAAAGCAGCACTGATACTGAATGGAGAAGATTTTTTTGGTTGACCCAAAGGAACCGTCGTTTTTTGAACAACTTTTTTGATTTCCTCTGGTGTTTCGATTAAAGTTTCTTTAGGTATTTCTTTGGTAGGAACCTTTTTCATTACAGGAGCAGTCCTAAGAAACGGCGCTAAAATCAGATGCTTTTTTTTTTAGAATCTGCCGTGTTTGCAGATAAAGAAGAAAGTTGCATTAACGCGATTTCTACGGTCAAACGTGGATTCTTGGAATTTTTATAGTTAATGTCTGCATGATTGCAAATCTCAACGGCATCCACCAATTGCTGCGCATTCCACTTTTTACTTTGGTCTAAAAATTTGGTTTTTGTTTTTTCTCCCACCTCAATTAAACTGACCGTTTGTGGATTTTGAGCCATCATTAAATCTCTAAAGTGGCTTCCCAAACCGGCAATAAAAATATGGGGATCAAAACCTTTTTTAATGATTTCATTTAAAGCAAACAAAGTTTCAGAAATTTTATTTTCATGCGCTAAATCTACAATGGAAAGATATTGTTCGTAATCCAGAACATTTAAAACTTCGGCTGCTTTTGCCAAAGTGATATTCTTCTGTGAAAAAGTAGAAAGTCGGTCGAAGATCGACAGTGCATCACGCAATGCTCCATCTGCTTTTTGTGCAATTAAATAGAGTGCATCATCTTCATATTGGATTCCTTCTTTCTCGGCAATTTTCTTTAAATGAAGTTGAATATCCTCTATGGTGATTCTCTTAAAATCATAAATTTGGCAGCGCGACAAAATGGTCGGGATGATTTTATGTTTTTCGGTGGTCGCTAAAATAAATATGGCGTGTGCGGGTGGTTCTTCTAAGGTTTTCAAAAACGCATTAAACGCCGCTTGAGATAGCATATGAACCTCATCAATGATATAGATTTTATATTTCCCAACTTGAGGTGCAAAACGAACCTGGTCGGTCAGGTCCCGAATGTCATTAACTGAGTTATTGGAAGCCGCATCGAGTTCGAAAATATTGTACGCGAAACCATCTTCTGAGGTAGAACCGTCTCGCTCATTGATTTTGCGTGCGAGTATTCTAGCACAAGTTGTTTTACCCACTCCTCTTGGTCCGCAAAAAAGTAAGGCTTGTGCTAACTGATTTTCTTCAATGGCGTGTTCCAGTGTTTCTGTAATATGACCTTGTCCCACAACAGTATCAAACTCTTGCGGACGGTATTTTCTTGCAGAAACCACGAAATTTTCCATTGGTCAAAAATAGGGAAATAATTGGGAAAATAAAACAGAAGCCCGAAATTATTATTCCTATTTTTTTTTATGAATTTAATCGCTTCAAAAGTCAATGTTCGTTCACAATAAAAAACTCCCAAAATATATAATTTTGAGAGTTAAACTTGTTTCCGAAGGTAAATTAAGACCTAGTTTGAACGGTGCAAATACTGCAGCCCGGCTTGAATGGAGCTCTTTTTGCAGAACGTAGTGGAGCAAAAAAGCGGGAATGGAAGACGGAAATCTCTGCCCAACAAGACTGCTTTATTTGCTTAACTGATGTTGCCTTCCTCCAGGATTTCGCGGGTTTGGTATTCCTGCACCAATTCTATGGCATTGGTGACCACGTCACTAAGTGCGGTGATAAATGTGCCTTCTTCGGCCATACTCATGGCGTGTTTTAAGGCTTCTATTTCTTTGGGAATCGATTCGTAACTTACGGTACTATCCGATTCTTGAATGCCAGAAATAATCAAATCATTGATTTCTTCTTCTGTTCTGCCGCGCAAATGTTTTTCATTTCTAATGATGATATAGTCGAACATTCTACCGGCAATTTTACCACATTCTTTAATATCTTCATCTCTACGGTCGCCCACGCCAGAAATAATTCCGATTTTTTTGGTGGCTTCTACATTTTTAAGATAATCTTCGATGGCTTCATAACCCGCTGGATTGTGTGCAAAGTCGATCAATACTTGGAATTTTTTAAATTTAAAAATATTTAAACGGCCTGGCATCAACATTGGGCTGGGTATAAAAGTACGCAAAGAATTGGCAATATCTTCAATTGCAAAACCATAGAGGTAAGTCGCTAAACTCGCGGCTAAAACATTAGAAATCATGAATTTTGCTTTGGCTTCCATGGTAATTGGAATATTGTGCGCTTTGGCAATCCGAATTTTCCAGTCTCCTTTTTTGATGGTTACAAATCCTTCTTCGTACACACAAGTCACTTTTCCTTCTTTGGCAAATTTCTTAATGTGCGGATTGTTTTCATCTAAACTAAAAATCGCAATTTTAGAATCCAACTCAGGCATCAATCTCATGGAGTATTCGTCGTCTGCATTTAAAACACTCCAGCCATCTTTCTTCACAGAATCCATAACGACTCTTTTTACCTTGGTCAAATCGCGCAAGGAATGAATGTCATTCATCCCGAGATGATCTTCTTTGATATTGGTTAAAACGCCGATGTCACAAGTACTGTAACCCAAGCCTGCGCGCAGAATACCGCCTCTTGCAGTTTCTAAAACGGCAAATTCTACGGTGGGATCTTTAAGAATAAATTCGGCAGAAATCGGTCCGGTCGTATCTCCTTTTGTGAGCATGGTATTTTGAATATAGATTCCATCTGAGGTGGTGAAGCCTACTCTAAAACCATTATTCTTCACGATATGGGAAATAAGTCTTGTGGTGGTTGTTTTACCATTGGTCCCCGTAACCGCAATAATCGGTATTTTAACAGGTTTCCCAGGAGGATACAGCATGTCTACGACGGGTGCGGCAACGTTTCTGGGCAAACCTTCACTCGGAGCAAGATGCATTCTAAAACCAGGTGCAGCATTTACTTCTAAAATTGCGCCGCCACTTTCTTTCAAAGGTTGGGTGAGGTTTTCTGCCATAATATCGATTCCAGCTACATCTAAGCCGATAATTCTCGAAACCCTTTCTGCCATGACGATATTTTCTGGGTGAACCATATCGGTAACGTCGATTGAGGTTCCGCCGGTTGAAAGGTTGGCTGTTGATTTTAAATAAACAATTTCACCATTTTTAGGAACTGTTTCTAAGGTGTAATGTAACTTCTCTAAAAGTTCATTGGTATCTTTATCTACCAGGATTTCGGTTAAAACATTTTCATGTCCATACCCTCTTCTAGGGTCTAAGTTTTCTTTATCAATTAATTGCTGAACCGTCAACTCGCCATCGCCGATGATATGCGCCGGGACTCGTCTGGCAGCGGCGATCATTTTATGATTAATGACCAAAATTCGGAAATCATAGCCGGTGATAAACCGTTCTACAATCACTTTCTTAGAATAATTTTGTGCGTGAACTAAACCTGCTTTTGCGGTTTCAAAATCATTAACATTAATTGATGAACCTTTGCCATGATTGCCATCTAGAGGTTTAAGTACAAGGGGATAACCAATTTTTCTAATGACTCTTTCTAAGCCTTCATCATCCTGAACCAAGTCACCTGTGGGAACGGGAATTGCAGCTTCATCGAGCATTTTTTTTGTCAATTCCTTATTGCACGCAATATCTACCGCAATTGAACTGGTGTTGCCCGTAATGGTTGCTTGAAATCTGGTTTGGTTAACGCCATATCCTAACTGAACCAGGGAGTTTCTGCCTAATCTAATCCAAGGAATATTTCTGGCAACAGCTTCCTCAACGATACTTCCAGTAGAAGGACCCAAGCGTTCACGCTCTCTAATTTCCTTTAAATTCCGAATGCATTCGTCCAGATTATAGGGCCGATCCTCAATCAGGCATCTCGCCATTTCAACCGATTGTTCTGCAGCGAAGATACCCGAGTTTTCCTCTAAGTAACTAAAAACAACGTTGTAAACGCCAGGTGTTTTTGTTTCTCTGGTTCTTCCAAAGCCGGTATCCATACCAGCCAGGGTTTGAATTTCCAAAGCGATATGTTCAATGACATGACCCATCCAGGTTCCCATGTCGACTCGCAAAAAAAAGCCACCTTCTACGCCTTCTGAGCAGCGATGAGAGATTAATGTAGGCATTAGCAGTTGTAACCGTTCGCGGAATCCATCGATTTTATTGGTAGGCAAATGCTCCATTTCTTCCAAATCCAAACGCATTTGAATTAGTTTTTTTCTTCTGATACTCCAAATGTTAGGTCCGCGTAAAACTTGTATTTTGTCAATTTTCATAGGTTATTATCGTCTTTTTGTGTGGTGTAAAATTTTGTTTGATTATCAAAGATAAACGAAAACCTTAATAATTAGAAAAAAATAATAAAAATTAAAAGCATTTTTTTTAGACATCCTCTCATAAAACAATCGTTTCCGCAATCAATCTGCTTAATTTTTATTGAACTACCAAGAATATTTTTTTAAATTTGCACCCTATGAAAGCAGTTGGAAAATTAATGATCATTGGTGGCGCCGTAAACAAGGGCAGTTTCTCCGAAACCGATTATGATCAGAATATCGAAAAAAATCTAAATTTTTTTGAGCGTGGAATTTTAAGAAAAATCATTGATGAATCTCGATTAAAAGAAAATTCGGTCATCGAAATTATCACTACTGCCTCGCAAATTCCACAAATTGTAGGTCCTGAATACAAAAAAGCATTTGAATTCTTAGGAGCTAAAAATGTAAATATTTTAGATATTATAAATCGTGAGCAAGCCAACAGCGATGCCATTACAGCACGTGCGTGCGCAGCTGATGTGGTGATGTTTACGGGAGGTGATCAACTTCGGTTAACCTCAATTTTGGGTGGCACTCGGTTTCATGATATTATTTTACAAAAATATCAGGAGGAAAATTTCATTTACGCTGGAACTTCTGCGGGAGCAGCAGCTGCCTCTGAAAATATGATTTATCAAGGATCCAGCAGCGAAGCTTTACTTAAAGGCGAAATTAAAACTACGCAAGGTTTAGGTTTTATCGATAACGTGATTGTAGATACGCATTTTGTACAGCGCGGGAGAATCGGAAGATTGTTTCAGGCTGTGGTAAATAATCCCCGAACTTTAGGAATAGGTCTCGGTGAAGATACGGGACTTTTTATCGATAATGATATTATGACTGCCATTGGGTCGGGACTTGTAATCTTGGTTGATGGTCGTTTTATAAAAGACACTAACCTGACCAACATTGATCTAGGAAAGCCTATCTCTATTGATAATCTCATCGTACATGTTTTGTCTCAAAATGATTTTTATGACTTAAAAGCGAAGAACCTGACCATTGTTAACTCGCAATACAATCCTATTCCACAGGCATAATTGCAAAAAATTTTAGCATCAAAAAAAATGAAAATAATTATTCATGGTGGTTTTTTCTCGGAAAGCGACCAAAGTCTAGAAGTAAAAATTGCCAAGCAAAATTCTTTGAAAGAAATCGCCAAGACTTCTTTTGAATTTTTAAAAACCAATTCCGCCGAGGAAACGGTAGTTTATGCCGTAAAAATGTTGGAAGACGATTTGCTTTATAATGCGGGAATGGGTTCTCAAATCCAAAGTGATGGTAAAATCAGGATGAGTGCTTCTTTGATGAATGGTAACACCCAAAAATTTTCAGGGGTTATTAATATTGAAAATGTAAAAAATCCGATTGAAGTTGCACAGGTTTTAATGAAAGAAGACGACCGGGTTCTCGGTGGAAATGGCGCTAAGAAATACGCCACTGAAAGTGGTTTTGAGCAGTATTCTACCGAAATCCCACAACGAAGAAAAGAATATGAAGAGAAATTAAAAAATGGTGGAAAAGGAACGGTTGGTTGCGTAGCGTTGGATAAGAATGGGAGCTTGGCTGCGGCAACTTCTACGGGTGGTAAAGGTTTTGAACTGGTGGGAAGAATTTCTGATTCTGCTACCGTGGCCGGAAATTTCGCCAATAAATATTGTGCAGTAAGTTGTACGGGAGTTGGGGAAGATCTGGTGAGCAATGCTACTGCCGCTAAAATTGTAACCCGGGTAACCGATGGTTTTTCCCTAGGAGCGGCGGTGGAAAAAACTTTTGTAGAATTGCATGAAATTGATGGTTTTGCCGGCATCATTGCCATTGATTATCACGGAAATATAGCACATCAGGATTCTTATCCAACCATGGTTTTTGCCAGTTTTGATGGAGAAATTTTTGAAATTTTTGAATAGATTATTGAGCTTCATTGCCCTTTTGTAAAAATGTGAAAACTGCCTCGATTCGGGGCAGTTTTCACATTTATTAATGCTAACATCTATAGCGCTTTTTTATCTTCAATTGCTGCTTGTGCTGCAGCCAATCTCGCAATCGGTACACGGTAGGGGGAACAACTTACGTAATTCATTCCGAGTCGGTGGCAGAATTTTACGGATTCTGCATCGCCGCCATGTTCGCCGCAAATCCCCACTTTTAATTTTGGTTTGGTACTGCGCCCCCTTTCTACACCAATTTTTATTAATTCTCCCACGCCACTTTGGTCAATGGTAACGAAAGGATCGTCTGGTAGTAATTTTAGATCCAGATATTTTGGCAAGAATCCACCAATATCATCTCTGGAAAAACCAAATGACATTTGTGTTAAATCATTGGTTCCGAAACTGAAGAAATCGGCAACTTCTGCCATTGAGTCGGCTTTTAAAGCGGCTCGTGGAATTTCAATCATGGTGCCATAGAGATAAACGATTTTCTTAAGTTTAAGTTTTTTCAAGGTTTCTGAATACACCCGATCTACAATCTCTTTTTGATGACGTAGTTCATGTTTGCCCATTGTTACAGGTACCATAATTTCTGGCATCGCGTGTTTCCCGTTTTTGATCAATTCGCCAGCAGCTTCTAAAATTGCGCGCACTTGCATTTCAGTAATTTCTGGATAAGAAATGCCCAGACGTACGCCACGGTGACCTAGCATCGGATTATTTTCGTGCAAAGCAAGAATTCTTCTATTCAAAATACTCATGCTTACGCCCAATTCTTTGCTTAAAGCCATTAATTTTTCTTTGTCATGTGGCACAAATTCATGCAAAGGCGGATCCAGAAGTCTTATGGTTACTGGTTTTCCATCCATCACTTCTAAAGTGGCTTTTATATCTTTTTTTACGAATTTGAATAATTCGTCGAGCGCAGATTTTCTTTCTTTTAAGGTATCGCTCATGATCATTTTTCTGAGTAAGAAAAGTGGTTTTTCACTTCCTTCCCCATAAAACATGTGCTCTGTACGGAATAATCCAATTCCTTCTGCACCGAAATAGGCAGCTTGCATGGCATCTTTAGGATTATCCGCATTGGTTCTTACCCCTAGCACTTTTGCTTTTTCTACCAGTTTCATTAAGGACTGATAGGATTTGTTTTTATTAAGATCAGTTCCAATCAGTTCCAATACACCTTCGTACATCACGCCTTTGGTTCCATTCAAACTGACCCAATCTCCTTCGTGAATTTTTTTTCCTTCTTTGGTAATGAGCATCTTTTCATGTTCCCTAATTTCTATTTCACTGCAACCTACGATACAGCATTTACCCCAACCTCTTGCTACTAAAGCCGCGTGCGAAGTCATGCCTCCTTTTGAGGTGATAATTGCTTGAGCTTTGTGCATTCCGTCTACATCTTCCGGGGATGTTTCTTCTCTTACAAGAATTACTTTTTCACCGCGGGAAGCCCATTCAACGGCTTCTGAAGATTCAAAAACCAAACGACCAACTGCTGCGCCCGGCCCGGCTGGAAGTCCTTTTGCAATCGGTTTATTTTTCATCTCTTCTGCAAGATCGAACATGGGTAACAAAAGCTCTACCAACTGATTTGGCGCCACTCTCATGATGGCTTCGTCTGCAGTAATGAGTTTTTCTTTGTACATGTCGGTTGCCATTTTTACGGCAGCAACACCATTTCGTTTTCCGACTCGGCATTGTAACATAAATAGTTTACCTTTCTCAATCGTAAATTCAATATCCTGCATGTCTTTATAATGACGTTCTAATTTTTTTTGAAAATCATCGAGCTCTTTAAATTGCGCAGGCATTAATTTTTCTAAGGTCACTAACTTTTTACTGTGGTCATTTTTAGAGGAATTATTGATAGGAGCTGGTGTTCTGATTCCTGCTACCACATCTTCACCTTGGGCATTCACCAAATATTCACCATAAAAATGATTGTCGCCATTTCCAGGGTTTCTGGTAAAGGCAACTCCTGTACAAGAACCATCGCCCATGTTACCGAAAACCATGGCCTGTACGTTTACAGCAGTTCCCCACTCTTCTGGGATCCTTTCGATTTTGCGGTATTCAATGGCTCGTTTTCCATTCCAGGAAGCGAAGACGGCACCAACACCGCCCATGAGTTGATCCCAAGGATCTTCTGGAAATTCTTGTTTCAAATATTTTTTGGTTAAAGCTTTGAATTCTTTGACCAATTTTTTTAAATCTTTGGCTTCAATTTCGGTGTCGAGTTCTACGCCTTTTTCTTTTTTAAGTTCGGAAAGTTTGTCATCCATAATTCGGCGAATACCGATTCCTTTTGCTGGTTCCAATCCACCAGCTTTTTCGATTACCACATCGGCATACATCATCACCAATCTTCGGTAGGCATCGTAGGCAAATCGTTCGTCACCCGTAACTTTAATTAAACCTTTTACAGTCTCATCATTTAAACCGATATTTAAAACGGTATCCATCATGCCGGGCATTGATCTTCTGGCGCCTGATCGTACTGACAAGAGCAAGGGATCTTTCAGATTGCCAAATTTTTTACCCATTAATTTTTCGATTTGCTTAACGGCGTCCTTAATTTGGGGATTTAAAGTGGTAGGATATGTTTTTTTGTGTTGATAATAATACGTACAGACTTCGGTAGTGATGGTGAATCCCGGAGGTACGGGAAGTTTCAATTCTGGGTGACCTGCCATTTCCGCCAGGTTTGCCCCTTTACCTCCTAAAAGATTTTTCATGGATTCATTACCATCGGCTTTGCCACCACCGAAGAAATAAACATACTTTTGTTGTTTTTTAGTTTGAGTTGCCATAGTGTATTTTTATGAATGATCACTTTCTAATCATTTGATTCTATGTAAAGTTACAACTCTGCTGTTTTCAGGAATATTCAGATAAAATGATAAAAATCACCTTTGATAAAAATCATACCTGCACTAAAAAATGCGTCGAGCGACGCATTTGATATTTTAATAATTAAATAAGACCGAGCCCCAGGTAAATCCACTTCCGAAGGCAGATAGAAGAACCAAATCCCCTCGTTTGATTTTACCTAGTTCAATCGCTTCACTTAAAGCCAATGGAATTGAAGCAGCGGTTGTATTGCCAAATCGTTGAATATTATTGTACACTTTTTCATCGGGCAAACCGAATCGTTGCTGTACGAATTGGGCAATTCTTAAATTGGCTTGGTGGGGAATAAACATATCCAGATCTTCTGGTTTTTTGCCCGCTTTGTTTAGGGCTTCCATCATGGTTTCAGGAAATCTGGTGACGGCATGTTTGAAAACAAAATTACCATTCATAATCGGGTAGATTTCAGCATCGGTTACCTCATCTGGTTCCAAACGCATGCGGTCACTCCAACCAAATTTAGAACCAGGAAATTTGGTGCATAATTCTTCGGCATGCTTTCCTTCAGCGTGCATATTTGTTGCTAAAATATCGCCAGCACTTTCCTCTTCGGTTGCCGATAAAATTACGGCTCCGGCGCCATCTCCGAAAATAACAGAAACGCCACGCCCGGCATCAGAAAAATCCAATCCAAAAGAGTGAACTTCTGCACCGACCACCAGAATATTTTTATACTGCCCAGATTTGATAAAAGCGTTGGCCACACTCATTGCATAAACAAAACCAGAACATTGGTTTCTTACATCCAAAGCTCCGATGGTTTCACAGCCTAACATTTCTTGCAAAAGTACACCAGAACCAGGGAAATAGTAATCGGGAGAGAGTGTTGCGAAGACGATATAATCAAGGTCTTTAGCAGACATTTTTGCCATTTTTAATGCCGCTTCCGAGGCTTTGAAAGCTAAATGAGCGGTTGTTTCTTCGGAATCATTTCTGTTTTTTCGATGATGGCGCTCTTTGATTCCCGTTCTTTCGGTAATCCACTCGTCGTTGGTGGTCATCAATTTAGACAGATCATCGTTGGTCACTATATTCTCTGGCACGTAATGGCCGACTCCTTTAATACTACTTTTAAGCATAAATTTGAAATTTAAACAAAGATAAATTTAATTTAAGACATAGAAAATTTTGTATAAATGAAAGTTAATTTTAACCTAAATTTGCGGAATGCCTATTGAAATTATTTATAAAAATGACCATTGCGAATGGATTGATGTAGAAAGTCCTACTGAAGAAGATTTGGATTTTTTGAATAGTCGGTACCAAATTAATACGCTGCTTTTGGAGGATACCATTGATGCGAATCACTTACCGAAATTTGAACAAGATGGAAATGTGAATTTTTTCCTCATGCGCGAAAACACACAATTAGAAAGATCTAATCTAAATACGATCAGTGATATTTCGACAAAATTGGGAGTGTTTTTGATGGATGACGTGATTATTACCATTCACCGGTTAAAGAATAGAAGCATCTACGAGTTAAAAAAAGAAATTTTACTTCCTCTTAATATAGATATTAACCGCGACCATATTGCATTAAATTTAGCCTTAAAGGTGATGAAATCTTTTGATGATGAATCAAAAAATTTATTAGAAATAATGGATCAAATTGAGAGTGAGATTTTCCTTAAAACCACTAATCATTCTAATCATATCCGACGTTTATATCGACTGAAAAGAAAATCTGGCTTGAACACCAGAATCCTAAATATATCAACGGTCTGGGTAGAAAAGTTTAAATTGCTGCAACTTGATGATACTGCAGTAACCGATCTGAAGGATAAACATAAGGATGTAATTGCAGATTTTGAACATTTGAATACACAGGTGGCCAGCTTAATTTCTATGTTTTTGGCCATGAGTGATCAAAAGGCCAACCAAGTGATGAAGGTTCTGGCCATCTATTCGATGTATTTTTTTCCGATCACCTTTATCGCAGGGATTTACGGAATGAACTTTGTTTTCATGCCCGAACTTAATTTACAATATGGGTATTATATTACGCTGGGATTAATGGCCGTAATTACTTCTATTACGTTCTTGTACGTTAGAAAAAAGGGCTGGTAATTATGAAGGCTGATTCGCTTATAGACAATAGACAGTGACAGGAAATCGAAGATTAATAGCAGTTAGGCCGTAAAAATAGGTGCGTTTTGAGCAAAAAAAATCCCAACTTAAAGCTGGGATTTACTATTTTAAAAGAAGCGAATTCTAACTTAAAAGTTTAAAACACGCACATCAATTCTTCTGTTTTGTGCTTTACATTCTTCGGTGTCGTTTGCTGCACACACAGGGTGTTGAGAGCCATACCCTTCTGTTTCAATGCGATCAGATCCGATACCCAATTCTATTAATTTTAATTTTGCTTCCTGCGCTCGTAAGCTTGATAATTTTAAATTGCTTTCATCACTACCCGTGTTATCGGTATATCCTCCTAATTTAACTTTAGCATTAGGATAAGCATTTAGAATTTCAGCCAGATTATTGATTTGCTCTTGCGAGCCTGGTTTTAAATCACTGCTTCCGGTTTGGAAATACAGATTTTCTAGGGTAAACCACGTTGATTGGTCTAAAACATTTTTATCTTCTAATTTCAATCCGTTATACAAGGCATACAATTGGCTATTTTCGCCCAGTGCAATAGATTTATTGCTTAGTTTAATTTCTTGGATGTTTCCCGTGTCATATACGAAATCACCCTCTTCATTCAAAGTTCCTTTTACGGTTACGGGAACTATTGCTGTGCTAGCATCTGTACCTTCTACAGAAAGTGTAGGCGCTGCAACGCTTGAAAATCCTTGTAGGGATTCGATTTTAGCCCTTCTATTTTCCTCGATTTTATCTTTATGCATTACTGCTAAAGTCGGAGCAATTACCAGAGAAATAATAGACATTAATTTAATCAAAATATTCATCGATGGTCCTGAAGTATCCTTGAATGGATCACCAACGGTATCACCGGTAACTGAAGCTTTGTGCGCTTCTGAACCTTTGTAATGCATTTCACCATTGATTTCTACGCCTTGTTCAAAAGATTTTTTAGCGTTATCCCAAGCTCCTCCTGCGTTGTTTTGGAACATTCCCATCAATACTCCGGAAACCGTAGCACCAGCTAAGAATCCACCTAATACTTCTGGACCGAAAATAAAGCCCATAATTAAAGGAGATACAAGAGCAATTGCACCTGGCAACATCATTTTTTTCAGAGAGGCATCGGTAGAAATTGCTACACATTTTTCGTATTCCGGAACTGCTTTACCTTCTAAGATTCCTGGGATTTCGCGGAATTGTCTACGAACCTCTTCTACCATTGCCATCGCGGCAGTTCCTACGGCTCTAATTGCCAAGGAGGAGAATATAAATGGAATCATGGCTCCCACAAATAATCCTGCCAATACATCGGCTCTGTAAATATCGATTCCATCGATTCCCGCAATTCCTACGAAGGCTGCAAACAAGGCAAGCGCAGTTAATGCAGCAGAAGCAATTGCAAAACCTTTTCCTGTAGCTGCTGTAGTATTTCCAACCGCGTCGAGTACGTCTGTTCTTTCACGCACTTCTTTTGGTAATTCACTCATTTCTGCAATTCCACCTGCATTATCTGCAATAGGACCGAATGCGTCAATCGCTAATTGCATGGCAGTTGTTGCCATCATACCAGCTGCTGCAATCGCCACACCGTATAAACCAGCGCAAAGGTAAGAGCCATAAATACCACCTGCTAAAACAAGTATTGGCAACATGGTCGATTCCATCCCAACGGCAAGACCGCCAATAATATTGGTAGCGTGACCAGTAGATGATTGTTTGATGATGCTTTTAACCGGTCGTTTACCCATCGCGGTATAGTATTCCGTAATGATACTCATCAAAGTTCCTACCACCAAACCTACGATGATTGCACCGAAAACACCCATTTCGGTGAATTCATGACCTCGTAAAACCATGGTGTCAGGTAGTAAATAAGTCACTAAGAAATACGAAGAAATTGCAGTTAAGACAATACTTCCCCAGTTCCCCAAATTTAAGGCATTTTGTACAGGAGCAGTATCTAAACTTGTTGTTTCGGCAATCTTTACAAACAAGGTTCCAATGATAGAATAAATGATTCCTGTTCCGGCGATCAACATGGGTAAAAGAATTGGAGCAAAACCTCCGTAAGCATCTACAGATAAGGTTTCTCTACCCAAAACCATCGTGGCTAAAACAGTTGCAACATAAGATCCGAATAAGTCAGCACCCATTCCGGCCACATCTCCTACATTATCCCCCACGTTATCAGCGATTGTTGCAGGGTTTCTCGGATCGTCTTCTGGAATACCGGCTTCTACTTTTCCTACTAAATCAGCGCCAACATCGGCTGCTTTGGTATAAATACCACCACCTACTCTAGCGAAAAGTGCGATTGACTCTGCACCCAAAGAAAATCCGGTCAAAATCTCGATGGTTCTTTCCATCTCGTGAGAATCAACGCCTGCACCTGGTGCAAAAATTTGCTTAATGATAATGTATAAACCACCCAAACCTAAAACTGCTAAACCAGCAACGCCCATTCCCATTACAGAACCGCCGGTAAAAGAAACCTTCAAGGCTTTAGATAAGGAAGTTTTAGCAGCTTCTGCAGTTCTTACATTGGCTTTGGTCGCAATTTTCATCCCGATAAAACCAGCCAATGCAGACAAAATTGCTCCTAAGACGAAGGAAATACCAATACTCCAGTGAGAGTTTGCACTCGACCCGCCCATTATAGCCAATAAAATTGCGACCACAACGACGAAGTAAGCCATCACTTTATATTCTGCTTTGAGGAAAGCCATTGCTCCATCAGAAATATAGCCGCTGATTTCCTTCATGCGGTCGTTACCTGCATTCTGCTTACTCACCCAAGAGCTCTGAACAAAAGTGTAGATTAAAGCAATAATACCAAAGATTGGTACTAAAATAAATAGATCCATAAGTTACTTTTTAATGTTAATTTTAATAATGTTAAATTTTTGTTAATTAAAACGAAACCCGAAAATACAATTTTTTTATAACTTAACGTTCTTTTTTAGGTTGAGGCTGATAAAATTCATTAAAATTAATTTCATGAGGTTTCAAAGCCAGTGAAGTTTATCTATAGCCAAGAAATTTCCAATCATTGCGTTGCGTTGAAAAAGTTGATCTATAGACGTATATTAATGAAAATAGACGAATGAAAACATTCGTCTATATCTATCGAAAAAATTCTATGTTTAACCGCCGAATTTATTTGCATAATCTAATTGTGAAGCCTGAATAACTTTCTTAGCATGTTCGGCACCATAAACTTCATGGATGGTACATTTTGCAGGTTCATCCGGAAGGTTCTTGTAGGTAAGAAAATAGTGCATTAACCGCTGTACTTCCGCTTGTGGTAATTCGCTAATATCTCTAAAATGGCCAAACGCGTGATCTCCTTTCATCACAGCCACAATTTTATCATCCGCTTCTCCTTTATCAATCATTTTAAATCCACCGATGGGCAACGCTTCCATAATCATACCGCCAGATTGAATATTGTGGGAGCTCAACACACAAATATCCAAGGGGTCTAAATCGCCCGTATTTACATTTTCTGCACCACTTTCCAAAGCTAATCTTAAAACTTCATCATGACAATATGTTCTTGGAATAAAGCCATAGAGCGCTGGGATAATATTAGAAAACTGCTGCGGACGGTCAACTTTTAAATAACCACTTTGTTTATCTATTTCATATTTAATGGTATCACTTGGCACAATTTCTACAAAGACATTTACAACATTTGGCGCTTCATCCCCCACTGGAATGCCATGCCAAGGATGTGCTTTAAAATTCGGTATCATTTATTTATTTTAATTTATAATTAGGTTTTCTTTTCTCAAGTCTTCAATACAAGTGGAAATATGATCTTGCTCATTCATATAATTCATTAGAAATACCGTTTTGTAATCCTGCAATGTGCTTTCATTGCTGAGGTTATCATAGGTTTTATGAAGCAAATGCAAAATGGTATTCTTGCAGTTTACCACTTTACTCCAGGAGTTTTTTGTTAAATAAAGTTGTTGCGAGGCATTATAGTCAAATTCTTCATTAATGGTTTTTTCTATTAAAAACAAGTATTCGTGTGTCGCTAGATTTTCATCAAATTTCGCTACCAGATTGGCTGGCTTAATTCTTTCTAAGAAAAGCGTAATTCTCTCGTAAGCCTGAATCCTTTGTTCCGATTGTCCTTTGACGGTTAAAAAGTTAAGTTCTTGCTTTTTGAATCTGATATAACTGTACACAAATTGTCTGGTATATATCAAGAACGGTACAGCAATCAATAAGGCAAATGCATAGGGAAAATAAGGCGATTCTATCATTGGTTTTTTCTACGGTGCAAAATTAGTGATTATTCTGTATTTCTTCCATAAATTTTTCAATAAAGAAATCTTGTCGTTTGTTAAAATTGAATATTTGTACGAAACAGCGCCAAATCTTTCGTTAAATCGCGCTACATTTTCTACATCACTGCCCATAAAATCGAAATTTTTATTTTCAATAAAACGTTGCAAGCAGTGGTCAATCATTAGAGACGGAAAATTTGGATTGCTTAGCGGATAACCATTGATAAACAAACTGAGATAGCTGTTTCTTTTTCCTTCATATAAATAAATGAACGACTGAATTGCATATTTATATTTTAATACACCGAGATGGCCGATGTTTTTTTCTAATAATGCTTTGAATATTTTAAAATATTGATGATTGTCTTTATCCTTATTGGTTCCTTTTATATTTTTTAAAAAGAAAGGTTTAAGATCATCAGTCCAATTTTCTTTAAAATGAATATTGCCAACTAAATCACCAGTAATCCGAACATTTCTACGGCGGTGACTGCTGTAATTTTTTTTAATGGTTTGGTAATTATTTTTTTCTAATATATAGGAGGTTTTCTTCGCGGTAGGTTGCATAAAATGATTGTCTCCATTAAAAGCATAAATTAAAACTAAAAAATTGCTCGCTAAGAAATCATAAAACTGTTGATTGATTTCAGGTTGATCTAATTTTGAAAAAACGCCTAATTGCTGACACATTTTTGGCATCAGAATAAAAGTCAGTCCAAATTTACGGATATAGGAAACCGGCATAATTGCCTCATAATTCCCTGAAACCAGCAGAAACCATTGTTTGTTCGAAACAATATCCAAGAATTGTTGGTTGGCATAATCCGTATTTTGGCAGGCGTTTTCTAAACATTGGGCATATTGAACGAAATCGATTTCGTTGTACTTCAGAAGTCTAATCATAATAAATTTTCGTCTGCAAAACTTAGATAAGAATTTTGTGTAATAATTAAGTGATCAAGCAATTGGATATTCAAAATTTTTCCTGCTTCTGCGATTTGCTTGGTAATTTTTAAATCTTCGGAACTGGGTTTTAAATTACCGGAAGGATGATTATGAGCAATGATGATACCCGTGGCTAGATGTTCTAAAGCGTTTTTAAAAAGAATTCTAAGGTCTACAACCGATTGATTAATTCCACCGGAAGACAATTTACTTTTCCCTAAAATTCTATTATTTTGATTAAGATAAACTGTCCAGAACTCTTCCGTCTGCAAATCTGATAAATAAGGGAGCAAGACTTTATAGCTTTCAAGGCTGGTGGTAATTTGTATTTTTTCGGGAACTTCTTGGGCAGCTCTTCGTCTACCGATTTCTAATGCGGTGGCAATTGAAATGGCTTTTGCTTCGCCGATACCTTTGAACTTCATTAAATCTGAAATCTGCAGTAAGGACAAATTATGCCAATTATTTCCGACAGAACTTAGGATTTTACGACCTAATTCTACGGCAGAATCTTCCCTATTCCCACTTCCCATGATGATTGCCAGTAATTCGGCATCGGAAAGTGAATTTTTACCTTTTAGTAAAAATTTCTCTCTCGGTCGGTCATCTTCTGCAAGGAATTTAATAGACATGTTTTTAGAAGTGATTTTAATTATAATTCAGAGCTTGTTTAATTTTTCTTAAAGAAATTTTCTTTATGACCGACCCTAAAGGCTAGAAAATATTTTACAAATTCATCAAAATCACATGCTTAAGGGATTGGGGGCAAGTAATTTTGGTGAAATTTAAAAAGGTTCTCAGTTTACAAATTTAATAATATGCGTCTAATATTATGCGTTTTTTAGAGGAATCAATATATTTTTCAGCAGTTTTTAAAAATTTTGGCGAAAGCATTGGGCAACCTAAACTCAAACAAGCAAATTCGCTCGACTCTTCATCTTTTATACAAGAAAGCGAATGAATTACAATGGCTCGCTTCATTGCATTGCTATTTGTTTTATCAAGACCCTTTAATCGAAAAGATAAACCAAAAGCGCCAAAATACTTATTTGCAATTTCATATTTTCCCAAAGATGATTGGTAAGAATTTTCGATATAGCTAAATTTCAGTTGATTTGAATTTGAAATAACTGAACCAGAACCGTGCGAAACAATCGCTTTTTCAAGAACTTTTCCTTTTTTTAAATCATAAATAAAAAGTCGGAATTTATTAGAAGGTATTTTAAAATTAATAAAAATAGCTACATCTTGATTATATTCTTTTCCTTTTAAAAAATTTCTTAATTCAACGATTTTCTCTTTCGAAATTTCTTCTACAGGTTGTTTCTCTTGTGATTTCGATTCAAAGAAAAACAATAATAAAATGAGTACTGCAAATATATTTTTCATCTTCGATTTCATAAACGACCGTACCTAAAAGTTTTATCCTTTTTTAAATGATCATTCCATCTTTCATAACCAACTTTCGATCGGTTGTGTCTGCCAGATACGTGTTGTGCGTTACGATTACAAAGGTTTGATGGTATTTATCTCGCAAATCAAAAAACAGTTGGTGCAAATCATCGGCGTTTTTCGAATCTAAATTTCCTGTTGGTTCATCGGCGAAAATAATTTTAGGTGAATTGATTAACGCTCTGGCAACGGCGGTTCTTTGGGCTTCACCGCCCGACATCTCATTCGGTTTATGGTGAATTCGATGTGCGATATTCAAATCTTCAAAAAGTGAATAGGCTTTATCTATTGATTCTTTTTCGTTTTTTCCGGCAATTTTCGTGGGTAATAAAACATTCTCTAAGGCAGAAAATTCGGGCAAAAGTTGGTGAAACTGAAATACAAATCCGATATTTTCATTGCGGAATCGAGATAATTGCCGATCGTTCATATGGACAAATGATTGCCCAGCCAATTCCAGAACGGTATTAAATTTCTTTGGATGAGTGGGTTTATCTAAAGTTCCTAAGATTTGTAACAAAGTTGATTTCCCAGCACCGGATTCTCCGACAATAGAAACCACTTCACCTTCTTTGATGTGAATATCAACTCCTTTCAACACTTCTAAATCGCCATAGGATTTATGAATATTACGCGCTTTTATCATGGTTTCAAAAATAGTGAATTGAATTTGATATTTGGGTAATATTTGCGAGTTTTTGCGCAAGGGCGTAGTGCATTGTTGGAGTTCCTTTTTGTTTTTTCGCAGAAAAAACAAAAAGAACGACTGCACGTAGACCGACCCGAGAAGCTGCCAAGCGGTGGCGAGGGAGGCGCCCAAATAAAAATCCTTTCAAACTGAATTGAAAGGATTCTATAAAAGTTTTTCCAGAAAAACTTAGAGTAACAGGGTTAGAGGTTGCTCTAAATAGGTTCTTAATGTTTGCAAAAACTGCGCTCCGGTTGCACCATCAACTACTCTATGGTCACACGCCATGGAAAGTTTCATAACATTTCCGACCACGATTTGAGCGTCTTTAACAACAGGTTTTTCAACGATTGCACCTACGGAAAGGATCGCCGAATTTGGTTGGTTAATAATGGAGGTGAAGGTTTCAATACCGAACATGCCCAAATTAGAGATAGAGAAGGTTGAGCCTTCCATTTCATTGGCTTTTAGTCCTTTGGATTTTGCTCTTCCGGCCATGTCTTTTACGCTGGCAGAAATTTGATTGTAATTCATCTGGTCTGCGTTTTTCAATACAGGAACGACCAATCCATCAGGGATTGCAACAGCTACCCCGATATTGATGTTTCCGTGGTGAATAATTTTATCTGCTTTCCAGCTCGAGTTCACTTGCGGATGTTTTCTTAAAGCCATCGCCGTAGCTTTGATGATCATATCATTGAATGAAATCTTGGTATCTGGCAGTGCATTGATTTCTTTTCTGGCTTGTATCGCCTTGTCCATATTGATTTCTACAATCAGATAATAATGTGGCGCTGTGAATTTGCTTTCGGAAAGACGTTTGGCGATGATATTTCTTACTTGAGAATTAGGAGTTTCGGAATCTTCACCTTGTACAAAATTCATGGCCATTGTTGCTGGTGCAGCAACTGCTGGGGAGCTGGCAATTTTTTGTAGTGCTGGTGCTGCGGTAGTTGGTTGATAATTTTCGATGTCTTTTTTTACGATTCTGCCATTTTCGCCAGAACCTTGCAAGGAATGAATATCAATACCTTTGTCCTCTGCCATTTTCTTAGCCAAAGGAGAGATGGCTAATCTTTCGGTAGATGAATTTGCAACAGGTTGTTGTTCTTTATTTTCTGCAGCGGAAACATTCTCGGATGATTGTTCAGCAGTAGGTTTTGCAGCAGCTTTTTTTGTTCCTCCAGAAGTGAGACCAGAAACATCAGTTCCGGCAGGTCCTATAATGGCTAAGACGGTATCAACTGGACTAGCTTCTCCTTCGGAAACGCTAGTGTACAGCAAAGTTCCATTGACTTCTGATTCAAAATCCTGAACTGCTTTATCGGTTTCTATTTCTGCCAGAATATCGCCTTCTTTAATTTGATCACCTACTTTGAAATGCCATTTTGCTACTTTTCCTTCGGTCATGGTATCAGAAAGTCTCGGCATGGAAATTACTTCAACGCCCGCTGGAATTTCGGCATTTTCTGTACTTTCTTTTTCTCCTGCTTTGTTCGTTTCAATATCGGTTACTTTTCCTTCCGTTTTATGTTCTTCAGGAATGGTGTTTTCGGTTTTTGGGTCTGCAGAATTTCCTCCTTTTAGGGCTGAAATATCTTCGCCTTCTTTACCAATGATTGCTAGCACCGTGTCTACGGGCGAGGAACCACCTTCTTCTGTGCCAATATATAATAATGTTCCATTGATTTCTGATTCAAAATCTTGTACGGCTTTATCAGTTTCGATCTCGGCCAAGATATCTCCTTCTTTTACTGTATTTCCTACTTTCTTGTGCCATTTCGCCACTTTACCTTCCGTCATCGTATCAGAAAGACGGGGCATTGTTATTACTTCTGCCATAATATTCTGTTATTTTTTTGATTCAATAAATGAAATCTGACTTTAAGCAAAATCAGATTTCAGATGAATTATTTTTAGTTATTTTCTAATTTATTGATGAAAGGATAATCTTCCTGCGCATAGACATAGTCATATACTTTGTTCAAATCTGGATACGGAGACTCTTCCATAAAGTCCACACATTCTTCTACGAACGCTCTAGATTTTTCGTCTAAGGCTACTAATTCATCTTCATTTGCCCATTGGTTATCCAGGATTCTTTGCTTTACAATTTCTATTGGGTCGCTTTTTTTATATTCTGCAACTTCATCTTTGCTTCTATACGGTTCGGCATCAGACATGGAGTGTCCTCTGTATCGATAGGTTCTGGCTTCGATGAAGGTTGGGCCGTCGCCTCTTCTTGCTCTTTCGATCGCTTCAAAAGCAACTTCAGCAACTTTTACAGGATCCATAGCATCTACAGGTAGGCAAGGCATTTCATAACCCAATCCTAATTTATAAATATCTTCGTGGTTTGCGGTTCTTTTTACAGAAGTTCCCATGGCATAGCCATTATTCTCTACAACAAATACAACAGGCAGCTTCCAGTTCATGGCCATATTAAAGGTTTCGTGTAGTGATCCTTGGCGAGAAGCACCATCTCCGAAGAAACAGATATTCACGGCATTTCTGTCGAAATATTTATCAGCAAACGCGATTCCGGCACCTAATGGAATTTGCCCACCTACAATACCGTGCCCACCATAGAAACGGTGTTCTTTACTGAAGATGTGCATAGAACCGCCCATTCCGCCAGAAGTTCCTGTGGCTTTACCACAAAGTTCGGCTAAAATTCTTTTTGGATCTACACCCATTGCCATCGGATGAATATGACAACGGTAAGCGGTAATCATGCTGTCTTTCGATAAATCCATCGCATGGGCAAAACCTGCCGGAATTGCTTCCTGACCGTTATATAAATGTAAAAATCCTCTGATTTTTTGTTTTAGGTAAAGAGAACGGCATTTGTCTTCAAACCTTCTCCACATTGTCATTTCTTCATACCACTTCAGGTAGACCTCTTTCGAAAATTCTTTCATGTGTTAACTATTGCTTTTTAATAACAGCATGCAACCGAACGGTTTCATGTTCATTGTAAATATTTAGCAAAAATAATAAAAATCTTTGTCTTTATTGCTAGCATAAGAAAACAAAGTTCTGATATTAGTCATTTAAAAATATTACTTTTGAAAGTATAAATTGATTTATGCTAAAAAGCCCTTCGCCTACACTGATAAAAGTCTCTAAATACCTATCGGAAATTTTTAATCCCATGAATTCTTTAATCATCTATTTTATCGTCTTCAGCTCTGCAAACTTTTCAATTGAAGAATCCGTACGCCAGTTCTTACCATTATTACTCCTCACCATTATTCCTATTTCATTTTGGATTATATACCATGTAAAAACTAAAAAATATACTGATACTGATGTCTCTGACCGTAAACAGAGAAAGGGATTTTATTTTTTTATTGCAGCCTCTATTCTTACTTATTTAACATTTGTTTATTTACGATATGAAAGAACTGATTTTGTTTTGATTTTTCTCCTCATTTTATTAATCGCGATGCAAATCAGCAATTATTTTATTAAAAGTTCCATGCATACTGCTCTTAACTTATTTGTAGCAGCATTGATGGTGACCATAAATCCGCTGTACGGACTTATTTGGTTAGGGATTACAATTGCTGTGGGATTCAGCCGCATTGTTTTAAAAAGGCATACTCGGGCCGAAGTTCTCAGCGGTGCTGTTATCTCGAGTTTCGTTTCTTTTATTTATCTTTATACGCAGATCCAAACCCAATAATACATTATGAAAATAAGTCAACTGACTCCAAGCGAAGAATTATTAATGAATGTTTTGTGGCGGCTCGATTCGGCATATATGCGAGAAATCATCGCGCAATATCCCGAACCGAAGCCTCATCCCAATACGATTTCCACCTTTTTGAAAATTTTGGTTGAAAAAGAATTTCTGAGCACCCATAAAGACGGCCGGGTTTTTCAATATACCGTAGCCATTCCGTTTGATGATTACAGAATCTATTTATTGAAGCAGTTTTTGCAAGACTACTTTAATAATTCTTCTACACAACTCATCCAAATATTGGCTGCAGAAAAGCTTTTAGATCATCAAAATCCTAAGCAGTTGTTTGAGATCAAATCATCGACAATTTCGCCACAAAGAAAAGAAGAAGACACTGACCTGACTGAATTTATCAACGAAATCATTTCGTTCAAGAGGAAGAAAAAAAAGAAAAAAAAGAAAAAAGGCGAAAAGAAAAAAAATAAAAAGAAAAAGAATTTGTAGACTGTTTCAAAAATGCGATTGTTCTTCATCACCTAATACCTACACCTAATGATTAAAAAATTTAAAGAAATTTTCGGGAAAACCGAGGCGATTCTTGGCGCGTACCCTATGGTCCTAGTGATGGCTTTTCTGGCAGCGGTTTCCGCAATGTTTTATATCAATTATGATTACAACAGTCGTGAGTATTCCTTTTTTTATGTGAAATTTGGTCTGGTAGCTGCTTTAGGAATATCGGTGATGTATGCGCTAAAGATGTTGGCACAAAGAATCGGAAAAGAAATACTGTTTCAATTGTTGGGTATTTTATTTTTGGTCTTTTTTTACTTTTTATTGCCGAAAACCGAAGAAAGATTTACGGAAGTTTACGCTTATATTATCTTTCCTACCTTTATTCTATCCCACTTACTGGTTTCTTTTATCGCATTTATTAAAAAAAATAGCGAGATCAGTTTTTGGCATTACAACAAAAACTTATTCATCAATCTATTTCTGACGGTTGTCTTCACCGGAATTTTAACGGGCGGAATTATGCTTGCCATTGTAGCAGTCGATAATTTGTTTGATTTTAATTTTAATGGGCGTTATTATTCTTACACCTTTAGCTTCCTATCCATTTTCGGTAGTACCTTTATTTTTCTTCTTTTCAATGAAGAAGGATTGCCTTATTTAGAAAAAAATGGTGAATATCCTGTGATTTTAAAGTTTTTCACGCAATATGTATTAGTTCCTCTATTACTGATCTATGCGGTCATTCTTTATTTTTATTCTGCTAAAATTCTGATCAATTGGGAATTGCCAAGAGGTTGGGTTTCTTATTTGATTCTTGCCTACTCCGTTGTTGGGATTCTCGCCATTCTCTTGGTTCATCCATTAAGGGAAGATTTTACAAAATCATGGGTTAAGATTTTTTCTAAAATTTTCTATTATACTTTGGCACCTTTAATCGTCCTATTATTTACAGCCATATTTACACGAATTTTAGAATACGGGTATACAGAACCTAGGTATTTCGTGCTGTTGCTGGCTCTTTGGCTTACAACGGTTGTTCTTTATTTTATTTTCAGCCGTAAACAAACCATCAGATTTGTACCAATTAGTTTATTCATATTTGGTTTATTTTCTTTGATTTTCCCTTATCTCAACGCTTTTTCTGTAGCCAAGAGAAGTCAGAAAAGTGAGCTGCTAAAAACTTTAAAAGATAATAAGGTATTGGCCAACGGCACTATTAATTTTGATAAACAAATTTCGAGCACCGCTGTTAATGATGTTTCTGACAAGTTTGCTTTTCTTGCGAAAAGAGAAGAAAACGACTTCTTGTTAAGTTTGCTGCCAATGACCCTTAGAAATGATTATGCTAAAGATCTGGCGGAAGGAAATATTTGGAGTTTTAACAGTATACATTCTGAGTTTGAAAATGTAAAATATGATAATGACCATACAGCAGATTATCAAAGGATGCGGTTAAAATCAAAGACATTTGCCGCAGATATTTCACAATATCGTTATTTAAGCAAGATCGATCGGTCGCATACCTCATTTCAATTTGAAAATAATACCTTTAAGGTTGAAGCTCCTGGAAGTATTTTAAGAAATAATTTTACGGTTGAATTTAATGATGCCGAAATAAATTTATTACCAGAAATTATAGCATTATTTAAAAATACGTCTTCAATTGGAGATAAAACGGTGGATCATCTTGAGCTTACCAAAAAAATTGGCCCGTATGAGGTTAAAATTATATTTGATGCTGTTATTCGGATAAAAGCACCTGACCAAGTAGTAGAATACATTATCGATTCCGAGTCTATCATTGTTTTAATTAAATAAATCTAAACATTTATCATCTGCAGTAGATTTTCAAACCAATGCGATTTTCACAACTTTTTTATAAAATTTAATTAAAGGTGTTTTAAGTTGCAATGTAGAATTTAAAAAAACTTGTTTTAGGGCTTTTTATGAATATACCTCGAGAGTTTAATTCCTAAATCCGTCCAGATGATTTTGGTGTTTCCGTTTCTTTCCAGGTGGTAATCTGCGGATGAAATTTCTTCTAAAATCGCCTCAATATTAGCTCCATGAATGAATCTAGAGAAGCTATCCCATTTAAAACCATCGGTCTCTATTTTTTTATACACCAAACGATCGTTGCCATAATTTTGGAGTAAAGCCAATCGAAACATTTCCGAACAATATTCTAGAAAAGACAATTGTTTTTCTTTGTTCCAGCTGGCAATATTCCGACCCCAAAGAACGATATTCTTTAAAAACTCGGGTTTCTTTTTTACTTGAAAGGCCTCGCGAACCCACTTGATAAAATGCTCTTCAAATTCATTATTCCCATTTTCAGAATGCAACATTTTCTGAGCGGTATTCCAATTTCCTTGGGCTTGAAAAACAATTTCTTGGGTCCTCTCGGAACTTACGCTCCCTTTTTTCTGTAAAATATGACCCAGGTCTTCTTCTTTGATGCTGGGGATTTCCACGATTTGCGTTCTCGACAATATGGTGGGAAGCATAAAATCTGTCGTTGAGGCGGTAAGAATAATGTAGGTGTTTTTTGGTGGCTCTTCCAAAAATTTCAAAAATTTATTAGCGGCCTCGGTATTCATTTTATCGGCTTGCCATACAATTAGAATTTTACTTCCACCTTCAAAACTCTTTAAAGCAAATTTCTTATTGATTTCATCAATTTCTTCGACGTAAATACTGAGCTGCTTATTTTCTGATTCTAAAATAGCGTTCCAATCTTCATTATTTGAATAGGGATTTTTTAACATCATTTCCCGAAATTCATCAAAAAACTGAGCGGATAAACCGTTTTTACTGGCTTTGAAAACAGGAAAACTGAAGTGCAAATCCAGATGATTAAGATGGTCTACTTTTGAGGAAGAATGTTCATTTTCTTTTCGTAAAATTTCTTTCGCAAAAGCCATTGCCAATGCCATGGTGCCATACCCGTCTTTACCAACAAATAATTGTGCGTGGCTTATGCGATTGCTGCTTATGCTGTCTTTCAGCAGGTTTTTCAGTTCATGATGACCTATAATTTGTTCCCAATTCATGCTTCAAAGATAAATGTTTTTGTTGGATGATTCGAAAGAAAAAAATGCTTATAATGTTAAAATTCGGTCGAAGGAAATCCAGCTCATTATTAAAATTTAAGTCCAATTAAAATGTAAGAATACGAAATGCTTTCTTGAAAATATTGAAATACGACTTCCGGTAAAATCCTTATAACATATGATTATTACCTCTGTTGTGATGAAAAAAATATTGAATAAGCTTAACAAACTTTAACCAAACTTATTTTCACAGTTCAGTATTATTTAAGATATTTGCGCATTATTTTTAAAAATAGAGAATGAAAAGATTTTTTGTATTGCCATTGATTGCTGCAGGTTATTTACTTAATGCACAAACTATTGGTAATTCTCCATATGCTGCCTTTGGGATCGGTGATGTTAAGTACGATAATACGACCGATATCAGCTCGATGGGTGGCGTTTCTACCGCATATATTTGGGATTTTAACAACAGTTTTAATTTCAGCAATCCAGCAGCGAATAAAAATTTAGAGTTAACCACTTTAAAAGTTGAAGGAAGTAATGAAAATAACTTCTTCAAATCCGATTATGATAATATGAGTGTTACCAAACATTCTTCTTATTTGTCGAATATTTCAATTGCCTTTCCAATTTCAAAAAAAGTGAAATTTGGGATGGGCTATCAACCGTACAGCTCAAAAAAATACAATGTTTTAACGACCGCAGTACTGGATGGAGGGAATAAACAAGCGAGTCTTTATCGCGGTGAAGGAACAATCAGCACCGTACAAACCGCAGTTTCCTACCAGATTACACCAGAGTTCGCCTTGGGTCTTCGATCCAATTTTTTCTTCGGTAATGTTTATGATATTAATGAATTGACTTTTTCAGATGCTGAATTAATCAATGGATATGAAACTAAAAATAAAGTAAAAACTTTTAATTTCACTTTGGGTACGGCCTATCAGAAAAACCTCGAGAAAGACCGAAAGTTAACTTTAGGTGCCACGTATACGTTTGGGAATACGGGTCAGATGGAAACCCGATACATGAACAGCACCTATTATTACGGTGCGGGAGATTTTAAAAATAATGTAAGTATTATTGAGGAAAAACTCAGCGAAGATAAAAACTTGATCCCAATGGAATTCTCTCTGGGTGCAGGTTATGGCAAAGATGCCAAATGGTTTGTGGGTACACAAGTCGATTATAAAAAAGGCGAAACCATTCAGTTTTTAGGAAAACCTTTTGTAAACGAAAATTCTTATAAAGTTTCTGCCGGAGGTTGGTATTTACCGAACTACAATAACTTCAGAAATTATTTTTCACGGGTTACCTACCGATATGGAGCCTATTACGAAAAAGGAAGCTTAGCATTTAACGGAACAAATATTAATCAATTTGCGATTACGGGTGGAATGACTTTTCCTTTCGAAAATAAAAGTGCCAGCAGAATGAGCGGAATCGATTTGGGGATTGAATTGGGAAAACGAGGAACTTTGGATAATAATTTGATCCGTCAAAATTTCGTGAACTTGAAAATAGGAATTAATTTTGCTGATAAGTGGTTTAACAAACGACTTTATGATTAAAAATGAATTTCATTAAAGAAATATTTTATAAAAATATAGCCGTCTTTTTAAGTTGCGCTATATTTTTTGCTTTAATCTCTTGTGATGAAGATCTTGCCCTCATCAATAAAAATAGAAACACCAATTTTCCGTCGCAGATTATCAATAATGCCAATATTGTGCAACGGGATTCTGGGCTGATTAAGCTGCGTGCTACGGCTCCACTTATCGAGAAATTCGAGTATATTGATTCGCCTTACATCGTTGCCAGAAAAGGAATTAATATTCTTTTTTATGATAAAAAGAAACCAGATGTTCCTGGAAAAATATCGGCGAAATATGCGAAATTTAATGAAAAAAAGAAATTTTACGAAGCCAAGGGGAATGTAAAGATCATCAGCAATGAAAATCAGATGTTTGCCATGCAGTCGGTTTATTGGGATCAGGTGAAAAAGATTATCTATACGACCGATACGGTGTACGTAACTGATAAAGATGGTTCTACTTTGGTTGGCGCCAACGGGATGACCGCAAAAGATGATTTTTCTGAATACACGTTCTACAACAATTCTGGCGACATCAATGCTCAGAAAATTCCAGAAAAAGGCCGCTAATAAAACGATTTAGACGATTATTTTTCAACAAAAATTCATACATTTAAGTAAATTATAATTTTATGAATTTCTACGCTTTGGGTTTAATGTCTGGTACCAGTCTCGATGGGTTGGATATTTGTCACGCTTCTTTTAAAAAAAATGCCCTTGGTAAATGGACTTTTGAAATCCTACATGCTGCTACTTTTCCTTATTCTAAAACATGGGAAAATCGGCTTCGGAATGCCATTCATTTAACTTCCTTAGAAATTTTTGAACTCCATACCGAGTACGGTTTTTATTTGGGAGAAAAAGCAAAACAATTTATTGAAAATTATGATTTAAAAGAAGTTGATTTCATCGCTTCGCACGGTCACACCGTATTTCACCAGCCACATAAAAAGTTCACCGTTCAAATAGGAGATGGTCGGGCGATTAAAATGTGTACTGATGTTCCCGTAATTTACGATTTTAGAAGCCAAGATGTTCTCATGGGTGGCAACGGTGCACCCTTAGTTCCGATCGGTGATGAGTTGCTTTTTTCTGAATATAATGCGTGCTTAAATATTGGTGGTTTCTCAAATATTTCTTTCAAAGACAAAGGAAAGAGGATCGCATTTGATATTTGCCCGGTGAACATTGTACTGAACCATTTGGCCAAAATATTAGGAAAAGAATATGACGAAAATGGTGACTTTGCCAGAAATTCAAACATTAATGAAAACCTTTTAAATTCCTTGAACGCTATTCCCTACTATCAAGAAAGTCCACCGAAATCTTTAGGAATAGAATGGGTTACAGAAAATATTTTGCCCAAGTTTAAAGCTGAAAATCCAGCGGTAATTTTAGCTACTTTTACGGAACATGTGGCAACACAGATTGCGCAGGTTTTTAATCACTATAAAATTAATAATGTCTTATTTACAGGTGGTGGAACGTATAACTCGTATTTAATTGAAAGAATACAAAGTAAAACACAAACAAAAATCATGATTCCTACGCCAGAAATAATCGACTTTAAAGAAGCGTTGATTTTTGCGTTCATGGGTGTTTTGAAAATAAATAATATAAATAATGTGCTTTCTTCAGCAACGGGCAGTTTGCGCGATCACTGTAGTGGCCTATTAGTTTAAACAAAAAAAATTAAAAAGATCGATGCAAATAGATATTAGACCTTTGAAAATTGAGGATTATGAAGAACTCAGAGAGACCATGCAAAAAGCCTATCCGGCAATGTCGGAAAGTATTTGGTCTAAGACGAGTATAAAAAAATTGATAAAGCTCTTCGCAGACGGCCAAATCTGCATTACAGTTGATGACAAAATTGCAGCGGTTTGTCTTTCTTTAATTGTTCAATATGAACTGTACGGTGATGATCACACGTATAAAGAAATTACTGGGAATTACACCTTTAACACCCATTCTGACACCGGAAATGTGTTGTATGGAATTGAGGTATTTGTAGATCCAGAATTCAGAGAACTACGTTTAGCCAGGAGATTGTATGATGCCCGAAAAGAATTGTGTGAAAAACTTAATTTAAAATCAATTATCGTAGGGGGAAGGATTCCAAACTATCATTTGCACAGCAAAGATCTTTCGCCGCGACAATATATACAGCAGGTAAGAAAAAAAGAATTATACGATCCCGTTTTAAGTTTTCAGTTGGCCAATAACTTTTTACCAGTTCGCGTGCTAAAAAATTATCTGCCAGAAGATTTACATTCTGCCGAAAATGCGGTTTTGTTGCAATGGAATAATATTTATTATAGCAAGAAACCCAATACCATGCAGGATTCGGTTATTCGGCTCGGTTTGGTTCAATGGCAAATGCGTCATTTTAAAGATATTGATGCGTTTTTTGAACAGGTTGAGTTTTTTGTGAATGTGATGGCCGATTACAAATCAGATTTCATCATGTTTCCAGAGTTTTTCAATACGCCTCTACTCGCTCCATTTAATGATTTAAGCGAAAGAGACAGCATGTTTAAATTGGCTGAACTTACGGAAGCCATTAAAAATAAACTTTCTCAGTTAGCGATTGGTTACAACATCAATATTATTGGTGGAAGCATGCCTTTAGTGGAAAATGAAGAATTGTACAATGTAAGTTATCTGCTTCACCGCGATGGCAAAATTGATGAACACCGCAAAGTTCACATTACGCCAAACGAGAAAAAATTCTACGGAATGAAAGGTGGCGATCAAATAAAAGTGATTGATACCGATTGCGGAAAAGTGGGCTTGGTCATTTGCTATGATGTAGAATTCCCAGAATTGCCAAGACTTCTGGCAGATCAAGGAATGAAAATTTTATTTGTTCCCTACCTGACAGATACGCAAAATGCCTACATGCGTGTTCGTAATTGTGCCTCTGCCAGAGCGATTGAGAACGAATGTTATGTTGCAATTGCGGGATGTGTAGGTAATTTACCGGGGGTAAATAATATGGATATTCAATATGGACAAGCTGCGGTTTTCACACCTTCTGATTTTGCCTTCCCATCCAATGCGATTAAAGGGGAAGCAACGCCAAATACCGAAATGACTTTAATCGTCGATGTAGATTTAAATTTGCTGAAAGAATTACATCATTACGGCGCCGTACGAACGATGAGCGACCGCCGGAAAGATTTGTATGACACGATTTCATATCGTAATGATCCGGATGCCGAGTAAATTAAAATCCCGAAATTCTTCAATTTTCGGGTTTTTTTTATTAGTGACTTGGTTCCTATCATTTATAATTTTTTAATCTTCAATATTCATCATATTCTCCGGAAAGAATGTACGCTGAGTGTTTATCTAAAAAATAAGTTTTCAGTAATTCGTATTGCTTCTGTTCTTTTTCGGTCGTACTATTTTTGGTAATGAGCGTTGTGGTTTTTTCAGCTTTATTGAAATAGTTGATGCTATTGATACTTATTTTGAAACCATCTAAACTAAAACCATAAGTAACTATTGCTGTTTGCCTTCCCTCTTCATTGTCCAAAGTATATTTTACACTGTACAAATTATCTTCTGGCGTTGATCCGAGATATTTCACATCATAGGCGTCTTTTAGAACAATATCTATGTATTCTGTCGCTAATTTTTTAGATTGCTTTCTGGTTAATTTTTCAGAAAAATACTTATTTACGCTGTCGTAATTTTGTGTTTGGTAAGTGTTGTCAGGTTTTTTGAGGGTGTTGTTTTCAGTTATCTTTAAACGTCTAAAAAAATTGGTGATCATTGCTTTTTCTAAATATTCATACAAATCTCTTTTTTCTTTCATCGTTTCATTTTCAGCGAGAGAAACTGTTTTTACATCATCAATACTAAAAGTAGATTCTACAAGGGTAACGAGTACTTTATCTTGTAAAAATTGATAATGCACTTTGGTAATTAAAGTTAATCCTACATGGTTTTTCTCCCATTTTTTTTCGAAATCGTATTTATTTTTGATGTTTAAAAGAGACATTTTAAATTTTGAAGCATGCATGTCTTCATCATAATTTTTCACCTCTTTCATAACCGCATCTCTAGTTTGATTTTTTGAATAATAACCAATTTTGGTTGCAGAATAAGCGGTAAATGTGAATACAAAAAAGAATAGTATGGAAAATAGATTCTTCATTTTATAAATTTTATTTTAAATAATTCAAAATCTATTTCGGCGAAATATAATTTGCATGACCATCTACAAAAGAACTTTTCATAAATTCATAGAACTGTTTTTGGGGTTCTGTGCTGATGTACTTATTAACTATAACCTTGCTTTTATCAATATCTTTTATCACTTCTAAAGATTTTATATAAATAGAAAAATCTTTGTTATAAAACTTATAGTTTACAATTATAGTGGTAGAAATTTCTCCTTCATCATGTTTAAAATATTTTACATCAAAATTATCAGAATTTTTATCAGATAGAAAAGTTACCTGAAATGTAGGTTTGATAACATTTAGAATATATGACAGATTTTTCTCTTTCGCCATTTCTTTGGTTTGATTGGCTTTGTAGTTTCTTGTAACGAAATCATATCCATTTTCAATGAAAAGTTCTTTAGTCTCGTTTTTTACAGAAGCATGAGTTGGCTTTGTTTCGCTCAATTTTAAATTGGTAAAAAAGCTAAAAACAATCATGTTTTGTAAAGCTTCGTACAAATTTTTTTTCGTTGGATTAGAATCCTCTTCGGTAAGGTTAATTTTTGCTTTACCATCAGGAATAAGTCCTGCTTCCAAAATATGTATAACGACACGATCATCAAAAAATTGATAATGAACCCTAGCGGTTAAGACTGCATTATTTGATGGATATCGCCAATCATTTTCATAATTGTATTTAGAATTACTTTTAACGGTAGCAATTTGAACACCTTTTGAAGTATACAGTTTTTCATATTCCTTTGCGTAATTCCAAACAGATTCTTTGGTTTGTGTACCCTCAAAATAGCCTGTTCTAGGTCTTGCAAAAGCAACAATACTAAAGAGACCAATGAAGAGAAAGACCATTAATTTTTTCATAATTTTTATTCTTTTGTATTTTCTATTATGATTTTAAAATGAAAAATTTTGGTATTGGTATAATAAAAAAGACACGTACTCTATTGTAGATGAAACGTGCCTCTAATTATCATTGATAATATTTTATACTTTAAGCAATTTTATTATGCAGCTCCCGGCGCAATATAATTGGCATGCTTGTCTATGAAGTAATCTTTTATTAAGTTGTAAAATTTAGAAGTTGCTTCTGTGTTACTTTCTTTAGAAATTACCGTGTTGGTTTTGTTGCCTTTATGATAATAGTTAATCGATTTTAATTTGATGGTAAAACTTTTGGGACCAAATACGTACGTGACCACTGCTGTTGCAATACCGCTTTCATCTTCCAAAGTATATTTTATTTCTTGACTGTCTGCTGTTGAAGAACTAATGTAGTTTACCACATATGCTTTTTTCAAAACTTGATCTACATATTCTGCAGAATATTTTTTCCCAGCATCTTTGTTGTCAGTGGATAAGTAATTTGCAGTAATTTGATCATACGTTGCACCAGTTGTACGCGTAGGAGCAACGGAAGACGAAGTGGCTGTTTTTGTTTCAGAAACTTGCAAATATTTAAAAAACACAGTAACCATAATGTTTTCCAAACTTTCATACACTTTTCTTTTTACTTCTGTTGGGTCATTTTCTTGCAAAGGAATTTTTGTTCCTTCTTTAGAGATAAACATGGCGTCGGACATGGTTACTACTACTCTATCATCATAAAATTGATAGCGCATTGTTGCGGCACTTGTAGCACCTGCACTCATGTAAGACCAAGATTGGGAATAATCATATTTGCTGGTTCTCCTTTCTGCATCTTTGGAGTATTTGTACTCCAACATGTCTTTTTCAAATGTTTTTACATTTTCCAAGACTGATTCTCTGGTTTGTCCAGCGGTATAATATCCTGTTCTGGATGCCGCAAATGTTACGATAGACAGGAATAATACGAATAATAGGGCGAGTGATTTTCTCATGATAGTTTATTTTTGAGTTTATATTTTAATCAATGTTTCTTTTAAATTTAGAAAAGTTAGATATTTAACTGATTTTATTAATTCTCTCACTCATTTAAATCTGGGGCAATGTAATCAGAATGTAAAGTAAGCAGAAGTTTTTTTGTGTTGTCATAATATTCAGAAATCCATTGATCAGTACTATTGCTAGTAACTGGCATTACTTTGCCATTTATTTTGCTTTCATAATTCAGCGATTTTAATTTCAGGGTAAAATCGTTGGCTCTGAAATCGTAATTGATGAGGATAATTGCAAAACCTAATTTATCTTCAACGGTATACTCTATATCGTAATTATTGCTTTCTGGATCTCCGATCGTTCTCAGGGTATATTTTTTAGATAAAACATTCTCAATATATTCCTTAGAAAAGTTTTTCGCCGAGGTTATATTATCTTCAGCCAAATATTTTTTGGTCACCGATTCTTGCGCATAAAGAAAAATACAAGCGATAAAACTAAAAAATAGTAAATGTTTTTTCATTAGTAACATTCTTTATGGTTATTGTATTCTTCAAAAATTTGTAAACTGAAAAAGCAAGCTAGCTTTATTTAAAATACTCAAGCAAATTCACGGTGCTAAAATTCATTAAACCTGATTTCTAAAATTCTCTAAAATTAAAATGATCAACTGTACTAAAAATATATTGCACAATGATCGTTGAGCCGAACTTTATACTTAAACTTTAAATATAGCTTTAGTAAAAATAATTATAATTTTAATTCTGACAATAGGTGAAAACACCCTTTTTTGTTGAATTTCCTCCCATAATCTTTAAAATGTGATTAATGGTCTAACATTTTTGATAAATTATGTATTTTCAACCAAAAAAAATCTTAAAAAACAACTTTATGAGTTTTATGTTTTAGCCGAAATAAATATGATCTATTTATTTTAGCAGCATTTTAAATAATCAATATAAGATATATTATGCAAAAATTTCATCATTTTTTGAAAATGATTTGAATTCTAGAGGATTGCCACTATAGTCAAATACAAACATCGTCATTTGTTCCCCGGTTTTTCCTTCATATCTTTTATAGGGTTTTACGAGAAATTCAATGTTTTCAGTCCGTAATTTTTCCAATATTTTATTGAACAACTCCTTTTCGAGTAAACACCCAAAATGCGGAATCGGTACCATAACTCCGTCTACATTTCCGCAATAATCCAAATCAGGCAAATTTTTACTGACATGGGCAGAAAGCTGGTTTCCGAAAAAATTAAAATCAATCCAATTTTCAGTAGAACGTCCTTCCTCACATCCCAAAATCTCTACATAAAATTTTCTGGTCGAATCGATATCTTTTACTTTGAAAGCGTAATGAAATGCTGACATTCTTTTTAAATTAATAGGGAACTTCTACAAACCAGGGCTCTTTTTACTTTTTTCTTGGCTGCTTTATAACTTAAATTCTAACTTCACGTTGAAAAACCTGCCCGTCAATCGCACGGGAACTGGATAATTATACCCTGAATTCACATCATTTACCCATTGGTTTGCAACGGTATTACTAATATTGAAGGCATTGAAAATCTGAACACCCAAAGTAAGTTCCTTAAAGTTACCCCAGAAACCACCGTTTACTTTATTGTCTTTTTGGTCGATAAAAACTTTAGATAAGCCAATGTCTACTCTTTTATAAGACGGCAAAGTTCGCTGGTATTTATAAGGCGCTTCAAAATCTGGTTGGCCATTTTCATTTAAAGAAATTGGTGTTCCAGAGGGAAGTCCATTCGCATAAACCAAAGTCAAATTCACGCGCATAGAGGGGAATTTTGGCATGTAATCTTGATAGAACATCGAGAATCTAAATCTTGGATCGGTCGGTCTTGGAATATCGCCGCGCCCATCAATATTTTCATATACTCTGGCATAACTTGCAGAAACCCAAGAATCAACTCCTGGTACAAATTCGCCAAATAATCGGGTATCAATTCCGTACGCATATCCTTCAGAATTATTTTCACCAGAATATCTAATTCTTACATTATCTAAATAATAAGGAATCAAATGATCCATTTTCTTATAATACAATTCTGTAGTTAACTTAAAGGGACGATCAGCCATTTGAAATTCATAATCATTGGCTAAAATAATTTGCATCGAACGTTGTGATTTGATATTTGGATTAAAGTTTCCATCAACATCCTTTATTTCTTTATAGAACGGCGCTTGGTAATAAACTCCACCAGATACTTTGAACAACATGTCCATATCCCAGTTTGGTTTAACGGCAATTTGAGCCCTTGGCGAAATAATTGTTTCATCATTAAAATCCCAATGAGCAGCACGAACTCCAGCATTGATAAATACGCGGTTGTCCCCCCAATAGAATTTTTTAGAATATTGCATATATCCAGAAAGTCGGGTCGGTTCAATATGATTGGCGCCAGAGATACTGTAGCGCAAGCGCAGTTGCGACGGATCCAAAGTCCCAGGATTTACATAAGTCCTAGGCGTACTGTAGCCTAAGGAATCTACCAATTGCCATTCATTCGTAAAATCTCTTAGGTTTTCTTTTTCAAATTTCAATCCCAGTTCAAAATCTGTATTTACATCAGGCGAAAATTTTGTTTTCAGTTGTGCACCGTAGGTTTTAACCAATAAATCATTTCTGGCGTGATCGATTTGTCCACCAACATCATAAGACGTAATGGGTGCTCCGGTAATCGGATCGAATGTTTGTAACAGATAACCAGAAGCGATGGAATAATATTCACGCTCACGATTTTGGTAAGCGAAATTATCTAAAGTAAATGCCCATTTTTTATTGGGTTTAAAATTAATGGATGCCGTACCCATCATATTTTTATACTTGTCGTCCTCTTTTCCATTGTAGAAAACGCTCAGTTTCAAAGGGGATTGTAAGGTTCCGAATTCCACTTCTTTCACTTTCGGAATCATTTCATAATCGTTTTTACTCCAATATCCAATGAAAGAAAAACCCCATTTATCATTTAATTTATAATTAATATAGGTTTGGAAATCCAGGTATTGCGGATTAAAATCGGTGTCTTCATTCAGTGTATTTAAAACCAAGTTGGTATTTCTGTACCGTCCGGAAATCATGGCAGATAATTTTTTATCCTTGGAGGCGAATCCCGTAGTGAGTCTTCCACCAATCAAGCTCGCTTCTCCAGAAAGTTCAAATTTTGTAGGCTGTCTGTAATAAATATTTAGCGCAGATGACATTTTATCGCCATATTTCGCTTCGAAACCACCGGCGGAAAAGTTAATGGCTTTTACCATATCTGGATTAATGATGCTCAACCCTTCCTGCAAAGAATTGCGAATTAAAAAGGGGCGGTAAATTTCTATATCATTAATATAGATTAGGTTTTCATCGTAATTTCCGCCTCGCACCATGTATTGCGAAGAAAGTTCTGCATTAGAGTTTACGGAAGGCAGCGTTTTCAGAAGACCTTCAACTCCGCCGGAAAGAGATGCTACTTGCTGTGCTTCTTTCGCAGAAATTTCCATCGAAGTAAGATCGGTTACTTTTGGTTTTCCTTTCTTTTGAAAAACAACCTCTTCAATCTCGGTTTCTCTTTCCGCTTTGACAAAGAGAACATTGATGTTTTGAACTTTGGGTGTACTTTTAATATTTTTATTAAAGCCCCTGAAACTCGCTTTTTGAACCGATAAAAGTTGCTCCGATTCTGCGAGCGGAATTTTTACAAAACCTTTATCGTCTGTTGTAAAGGTTTGATTGTTATAGGTAACATTGGCTTCAGAAATAGGCTGCCCATCTTCATCTAAAACTTTCAGATTAATTTGCGCAAAGGCAAAAATTGGCAGAACCGACAGGAATAAAAGGATTTTTTTCAAGGCTGGAAATTTAGATTTTAAAGGTAACAAAAATTACAGTATTGCTTCTCTTACTCGGGTTAATTTCTGCAATAATTCTTCCAGCTTATCTAATCGAAGCATATTTGCGCCATCGGAAAGTGCTTTGCTTGGATCAGGATGAGTTTCAATAAAAAGACCATCTGCACCAACAGCAATTCCGGCTTTTGCAATGGTTTCGATGAGCTCTGGTCTTCCGCCAGTTACACCCGAACTTTGATTCGGCTGCTGCAACGAATGGGTGACATCTAAAATCACAGGTGCGTAATTTCTCATGGTAGGAATTCCCCGGAAATCTACGACCAAATCGGTATAGCCAAAAGAATTGCCTCTTTCTATAATCGCCGTTTTTGGATTACCAGAATCTTGTACTTTTTGTACCGCAAATTGCATAGATTCTGGGGAAAGGAATTGTCCTTTTTTCAAACTTACACATTTTCCGGTTTTTGCAGCTGCAATCAATAAGTCGGTTTGCCGCACTAAAAAAGCGGGGATTTGCAAAACGTCCACATAATTTGCAGCAAGTGCAGCATGTTCGTTTTCATGAATATCAGTCGTAGTGGGAATATTAAAAGTCTCGCCAACTTTCTTTAATATTTCTAAAGATTTTTCTTCTCCAATCGTGGTGAAAGAGTCTACCCGACTTCGGTTTGCTTTTTTAAAACTCCCTTTAAAAAGGTATGGAATTTCATATTTATTGGTCATTTCTACAATTTTCTCGGCGATCTGTAAGGCCATTTCTTCGCCTTCAATAATGCATGGACCGGCAATAAGAAAGAAATTTTTAGAATTTTTGTGGTGGATGTTATCGAGGTATTGAATCATTTTTTTTATTTGGATTGATGTAATTTTAAGAGGAACAAAAATACGGAATTTTTCGGTCTATTTTCAATGGTACTATTTACCTCTAATAAAAATTTTAGTCAATAATAATAAACTAAATGTAGATTTTTTTATTAAATGTTAATTTTTAAATTCACCCTTCTCAAAATAGGATGTTTCTAACAATTTCCCATTGACATCGTAAATATGTACCGTTCCAAGCCCATTTTTATAGGTACCTTTATCTAAATCGTTTCCTTTTCCGTCGACACAAATTATTATTTCAACCAGTTTACCATCCTTCCATTTTCTTTCTGTAAAAATATTTCCATTTTCAAAATACCATTTCCAGATTCCAGTTTTCCTCCCGTCCTCTAAGTGTCCGCTTCCTTGTTGATTACCATTTGAATAAAAGAAATTCCATTCTCCATTTTGTTTACCGTTGTTAAAACTTCCAAATTGCTTAATTTTTCCGTTTTCGTGATATATTTTCCATTCGCCAATTTCTTTCCCATTGAAGTAATTTCCCATTTCATAAAGTTCTCCTGTTTCATAGAATAATTTCCATTTCCCACTCTTCAGACCATTTTCAAATTTTCCTTTCCCTTTCAAATTTCCACTTTCATAAAACTCCTTTTGTAAATTGCATGACAAGAAAGTCAACAAAATTATTAATGTATATAGAATTTTTTTTATCATTATTTATAAAAAATTAATTTAAAACTTCTTTGAAATTTTCTCCAAAGTATTGATATTCCTAGATGTCATTTGAGATTTCAGAGATTTTTTACCCAGAACCTTTCCAAAATTAGAATCCAATGTGTTTCCTTTTTCAATTTGCCAATAGAACGTATTTCCTACAATTTTACCGTCTTCGTTCTTTGATTTTAGGGTTAAATTAAATTCTTTTAAAAGTGAATTTTCAATTTCTTCTGTTCCAATGAATACATAAATATGCAAATCTTCGGATTTTACAAATGGATTATTAGTACATATTTCTGTAATTTCCTGTTTGGTTTTCAGGAATAGAAATGCTTCATAATCAAAATATTCCGAAAGTACTTGCTGTAAAATCCTCTTTAGGTCTGATCGATTTTTATCAGAAGAAAATAAGATATTTCCGGTGGCTAAAACGGAAGAAACTTCTTTCATTCCTGCCTCAGTAAATATTTTGCATCCTTCTACCATTTTCATAGAAGTACCCTTAACATTAACACCACGAAGAAAAGCACAATATTTTTTCAAGACTTGGGTTTAATTTCTATTAACTATTTTATATAATCTTCAATTTGTCCTACTTCAATTTTTTTATCGATCTCCGGTTTTGTATACACTTTATAATGATTACAACTTCCTTTTACAGCTTCGATAAAATACTGAATGCCTTTTTCTAAGTATGCACCGCTCATGGTTTTTGGTAAGATGGTCAATGTGATTATCTTTGTATCATCTGTTGATTTTCCTTTAAAAATTTTAATATCTGGAACGTTCACTTCTGAAATACTTTTCTCTTGTACTTCAAATAAAACGGCTTTTCCATTAACATCAAAAAGATTGATAGAAACCATTCCATCTTTAGTTGGTTTATGTTGTTTTAAAAATTCTTTGTTCCATTTTTTCACATTAAATTTAAAGACATATTCCTGCTTATTTTGGCCTAAAACTAAGCCAAAACAAAATATACCTGTTAGTACTAAAATAAATTTCATAAATGCTAATATAAAGAAAAAGCCACCTTTACGATGGCTTTTTCAAAGTTAATTATTTTTTAATTATTTTTTCTCGATGAATTACTTTTCCATTATTTAATAATATTAGCATGTAATTTCCGGTTTTTAACCGACTAAAATTGATGGTTTCATTGTTTAAAACATTGGTCTCAATGAGTCTTCCGGAAATATCTAAGATTTGGTAACCGGATATTTTTTGTTTACTCTTGACAGTCAGATAATTATCGACTGGGTTTGGAGCGAGCACAAAATCTTTACCTGTATATGGATTTTCGATCGAAGCTAAAGTAGTATCGATGATCAAAGATCTTTCATTTCCACTAAGCGCAAAACAAGTTCCGGCGCTTGCCAATTCTGCAACTGTTTGATTTACAAAAAGTGAACTATTGGTTGCCGTAGGGAAAGAAATTCCTTTTACAGTATATTCCCCAACTGGTAAGGTAGAGAAATTTGCTGTAGAACTTACCGCTTTAATTTTACTGTCTGAATTGTTAATCGCTATGAAAGTATAACTGTAACCAGCTGGTGTTGTCACCGGATTGTATAAATTTCCGGATCCAGAACTGGTAATATCGTACGTTAAATTATTTGCAGGATTGCTAAAATTACATAGTACTGCGTAATAGGTTACCCCTTCTTGTAATACCATACTTTGGGTTGATGCAGCCGAAGAATAACTACCACCACCTGTATTATATGCATTAGAAGCAACAAAATTACCTGTCGAATAAGGGGATCCAGAATGAATGGTTACGATTAAAAAAGCGCCTGTTTTACTAAATACATAATTTCCGGTTTTGGTCACTCTAAAACTATAAGTTACGGAAGGATAATTATTAGTGACCAAGGTAGGCGTTGATTTTGTAGCATCGCTGTAAGCCACGATATTATTTGATGTTGCAGTACTGTAATCGATATTTTTAACAGTGAAAGAATTACTTGCTGCCGAAGGTGCAGTCATGCTTAGATTACTAGCCGCAGATCCAACACTTGTAGTTACTGCTGTGGTAGGATTAATAAAGGATTGATAAGCGTTACAAGCAGAGCTGATGGTAAAATCTTTATCGGAAACATCAAAAAACTCTGCATTGGGATTAATAACTGCTACAATTTTGACCCTTGCAGTTGTAGTTCCAGGAACATTTGGAATCGTGACCGATTCTGAGCCATCGTTTGGCGTATTCATCGCTAATTGGTATGGGTAACTGCTTCCACCATCTACTGAAAGTAAAATATTTACTGTTGATTTTAAAGCGTTTGTCCCATTCACATTCCATGTAATAATTGTTCCAGTTGAAGCTGCTATTGTAATACCTGTTACTGACGGATAGGTAACCACTAGCGGTCCACTATTGTCTACAGCCACGACGATTTCATCTGAATCTACACCGCCAGACAAGGCATTATTATCTCTTACCGTAAATCTAAATTTCATGTTTCTCGCCACGCCGGGAAGCACTTCTGCATCATTAACCGGTGGTAAATTTTGGTTATTTAAAACATAGATCAGCTTAGGAAAAGTTCTTTCGGTGCTTGAAGTACTTTGTTCTGATCTAAACAAGGGAGCACTGGCTGTACTGCTACTTGCAACATAACCACCTGCACCAGCGATAGTGCTGCCAAAAGCACCTTTATCATTTGCACTTGCATTATCTGCCTGTTCCCACGTGTAAGATAAATTGGTATCATTCGGATCAGAAGCCGTACCATTTAATTTAAAAGGAGTGTTTTTTGGAATCGTAATATCTACTCCAGCATTAGCAACAGGTGCCTGATTTGCCGTATTTTCTACATTATAGCAATTTCCTGGACCCGCTAAATTAGCAGTAATCTGATCCAGACTTTTTGCATTGAAATAACTTAAACCATTATTCCCCGTATTGGTTTGATTAGCGGGAACCGTACAGTTATTTCCATAGCTCATGATCGTTGTACCAGCACCTGGTTCTACGGCTGCTGTACTGCTCCATCCAGAAGTACAGAAAGTTGGGCTACCGCTGGTTCCACCTACTGCATTGTAGGTATGGCCTGCAGTAAATTGATGACCCATTTCATGAACAATAAGATTTGCAGTAATTGCTTTGGGCATGGTGATATTCCACTGGCTCCAAGCTCTTGCTTTAAATGAAGAATTGCAGGGTTGATTTCCTGCTTGTCCTTGTGCACCACCACCTGTCATAATATGGAAAGTGTGGCCAATATCATATAAAGAATAGGCCAAAGTTCCGTTGGTATTCATGGTATTAAAACCGGTTTGGGAATTGGCAGCACTCGCAAATGAAGGATCTACTGTAAAGGGATCAGTATTGGGATCTGTAAATATTAAGGTTTTATCCGTAGTTTTTGATATTACGTTGAAGCTAATGGACACTTCAGATTCGTAAATCAAATTGATTAAATTAAGCATACTTAATGCTTCTGCTAAGGCATTATTCTGATTTCCGGCAAAAGCTTGTGTAAATTCCCCTGTCGTAGCGATTGCCATTCTGAATTTTCTTAATTGATTTCCATAAGGAAAATTAGGTGCAGATTGTCTTGAAGAAAGGTTGTCTTTTACGGCAATCAATTCTTGCAATAAATCGGGGTCTACAGCATTATCACAACTGAAATTTACTCCAAAATCAGCGAACGCCGGATAAATTCGATAATTTCCAGAAGAAGTTTTGTAGGGTTCCACATAAAAATATCCATCCTTATTTTTCACAATTGCTACAAGATGATCTTGAAATAAAGAAAGCTTTAATTTGGAATTTCCGTCGGTAGATACTCCATCGAAAGTGGTAACATCTGCAACTCTTTCATGGGTTAAATCATTTTCAGTTAAATTGTAATTCACTTTTTCACCAGAAAAATTGGGCAAGGTAATGCTCAAATTTTTAATTCGTTTAGGTGATGATTTCTGCGTCTTAACAGAATTTTGCAAAGAAAGGATTGTAATAGGATACACCTTTCCCGGGATTTCGTTTTCTGTGCTTTGTTGGGAATATAGCATTCCGAACGAAAGCATACAAATAAGTAATAATTGTTTCATGGCGTTGTTTTTTACAAATGTAACAAAACGTCATTAAATTTATTGGGTTATTACACCTTTTTTCAGAAAAATATTAAAGTATAAATAAGGCTAAAAAGCTAACAAAAAAAGCTAACATATTAGCCAGCCCTTTATTTTTAAATCTAAAAAAAATGATCATAGTAAATTTTAAGTAGTAAAAATTTAACTATAATTGATAATATCGCTACTTAAATCCGCTCCAAAAATTTCTTTTTCTCTTGCTCAGATAAGAAAGAATATTCAAAAGAATTGCGAACCAACTGCTTAACTTCGTCTAAAGATAAATCAAGTGCTTCTATACAACTGATGTAATTTTGCGTAAGATAACCACCGAAATAGGCGGGGTCATCTGAATTCACAGTGACTTTCAAGCCCAAATCCAACATTTTTTTCAGCGGGTGATTATTGAGGTGATCAACATTTCGAAGGGCTGTATTTGATAGTGGACATACCGTTAAGGCCATTTTCTCTTGAACCAACCGATCAACCAATTTAGAATCAGATAGACAATTGTTTCCGTGATCAATTCTGGCAACTTTCAACAAATCCAAAGCTTCGTAAATATATTCTGCGGGACCTTCTTCACCTGCATGAGCCACAGGAACATAACCTTCTTTTATCGAAGCTTCAAAAACCTTTTGGAACTTCGAAGGTGGATTTCCTTTTTCAGAAGAATCCAAGCCTACTGCTTTAATTAAATGCTTGTACGGAAGTGATTGTCGTAAAGTTTCAAAGGCATCTTCTTCTGATAAATGGCGCAGGTAGCTCATAATCAAAAGCGAAGAAATACCAAACTGAGTTTCTGCCTCTTCTCTTGCACGCTGGATTCCATTAATAATGGTAGAAAATGCGATACCTCTTTTGGTATGGGTCTGCGGATCGAACATGATTTCGGTATGAAGCACATTTTCTTTGGCACATTGTTTAAAATAAGCCATCGTTAAATCGTAAAAATCCTGTTCATAGATAAGAACATTTGCACCAGCATAATAAATATCCAGAAAATCCTGTAAGTTACTAAATTGATAGGCTTTTTTCAAATCTTCGATGCTTGCGTACGGAATTTCGATCTTATTTCTTAGTGCAATTTCAAACATCAATTCTGGTTCAAAACTACCTTCAATATGAAGATGTAATTCTGCTTTCGGAACTTTTTTAATATAATCTAATACGGTCATTTAATTTGATTTTTTACGTTTAAGATTTTTTTACTGCGTTGCTTTCATCATTGCAGCGGTAATTTGACTTTCCTTTTCTTCTGAATAGGTCGAGTCGTAAGGCTCCATAATATCAAACAAATAGGTGTAAAAAGGAGTTATTTTTTTTACTTTATCAGCTTCATTAAAAGCTTTTTCTTTGCCCATTGTTTGCAAATGTTTAACAAATGCGCTAAACTTTTTGTCAATAGGTTCTATTGATTTTACCAAATAATCATATCCTTTTACTTTCTGTCCTGTTTTCGCATACGCATCTGCTACGGCTCCAACCACTAAGGAGTATTCCATGGGTTTTGCTCTCATTTGGCGGCTTACAAAACGTTGTTCTTTTTCTGATAAACTGTTGTAATATTCATATTCCGTAAAAATTCCTTTTTTCAGTTCTTCTGCAAGCGCCAATCCTTTCTGTTCTTGGCCAGCCACGATATATCCGTAGACCATAGAACTTAGCGAGCGTGGATCATTATATTTTGCCACAGGAATTTCTTTCGAGGCCAGATCCAATATTTCTGCTGCTTTTCCTTTTTGCCCAGACAACGCTAAGGCTTCGGCTGCACGGCTTGCAGAACTCCTATAACTTACAATGTTTTGGGTGCAAGTTTCATCAAAATGCACACTCAGATCTTTGAAATTTCCCCACTTGTAATTTTTAACAATTTGATACAATGAATTGGCGTCAACTCTGCCCATTTCCCCATCCTCTCGTTCTTTGGTTTCAATGGGAACCAAGCGGTAACTGAATCCATCATATTGTAAATAATCACCCAAAAAGAATAGATTTTCAGGGTCGTAAATTCCACCTGAAGAAAAATTAATCGGCCGTTTCCAATCGAAATTTGCCAAGATATCCATCAAAATTAAATTATTTTTGAACATGCTGGTTTTCTTATAATTAATGGTGATTTGATCCACGGTATTTGCTAAATCTTTCTGTGCAATCGTTCCAGATTTTACAGCATTTTGTTTATTCACCGGTAAAATAAATTTAGAGACCGGCAAGAAATTAAATTTCTCGTATTTTGCTTCACCAAAAATCATTTTTAATATTTGATCTTTATTATCCGATTTCATTTTAATAAAATTCACGGCTTCTTTCATGGTCATCGCATCCTGAGTCAAATATTTTTTAAATTCCGAAAAGGTGTTATCTGGCGCACCTTGCTCTTTCATATTTGCAAAAATATTTTCCCAATCTTTTTTATTCATTACGAAGATTTGATCATTGGTTCCATCTCGATAATCTTCATGAACAAAAGTTGAGGGAACTGGCATTGAATTGTAAGTTCTTCTCTTCACCTGATCAATGTTCCAAGGGGTTGAAAGCAAAGTGAAGTTAACCACTTTAACATCGTCTCTAAAACCAGAAGTTTCCTGCATTCCCCAAATAGGATACGTGTCATTATCACCATAAACAAATAGGATATCATCTTTTGGTAAAGATTTTAAAGTAGAATAAGCGTAATCATAAGCGGTGTAGCGACCACTTCGATCATGAACATTATAATTCTGGAAGCCCATCATTAAAGGAATTCCGAGAAGAACCAGGCCAGCAACGATATTTAAAGCATCTGATTTTACTTTCTCTTGTATATACCAAAGTATGGCGCCTGCTCCCAAGCCAATCCATACCGCAAAAGCGTAAAAGGAACCGACCATCGCGTAATCTCTTTCCCGTACTTCAAAAGGTTTCACACCGGTATAGAATATAATGCCAACACTGGTAATGATAAATAAGGACAAAATCGCATAGAACCGACCGAAATCTCTATTGAGTTGGAAGAAAAACCCAATAAGTCCTAATAATAAAGGCAGGAAGAAAAAAGCAACGGTACTTTCGTTTTTAAATTTCGCTGGCATTTTGCTTTGATCACCATACATGGCATTATCAATAAATGAAATACCAGAAATCCAATTCCCACGGTTGTTTTCCATGTTTCCTTCTAAGTCGTTTTGGCGACCCACAAAATTCCACATCAGGTATCTTACAAAGTAATATCCGTTCTGAAAGGTGAAGAAATAATTCAAGTTCTGGCTTAAGGAAGGCCTTTGCACATTGATTAAATTATAAGGTTTCACTTGTAAATAATCAGCGGCTTTGATACTTCCTTCTTCATACTTTTTTCTGAGATCATCAAAAATTTGAAGGGCCTCTGGATTATCGGCCACCTCTTCATTACCATAATTAAAGGAAAAATCTGGCGCACCGTACATGGAGATATAATTTTCCATCACCGATGGATCTTCATTAAACATACGAGGTAAAAAGCTTATATGTTCTTTACTGTACACATAATTAAACCGCTCGCCCACTTTCCGGTACATTTGTGTCTTTTCATCTTTTTCGTACACATCACCAGTTTTAGTGGTTTTATAACTTCCGTCTTCATTTTTTTGAATTCCATTTGCATCCAGATGTGCCGTGTAGTTTTGTCCGTAGGAAGTTGGCCAATCACCATATTGTTCACGATTATAATAATCCAACATGCCAATGGCGTTATCCGGATTGTTCAAGTTCATTGGTGGATTAGCATTGGCTCGAATCGGAATTACCATCCAACAAGAAAAACCAATCATCATATAGACCACGGAAAGAACAATGGTTTGATAAATGCTTTTTTTAGTTGTACGGGCATATTTTAAGGTAAAATAACAAATTGCAATGAGAATCATAAATGCAATTATCGTCCCAGAATGGAAAGGAAGTCCGATTCCGTTCACGGCAAAAACTTCCATTTTTCCGAATAAAGTCATTATTAATGGGAAAATTCCTTTGAATACCGTGGCTAAAATTATTAGAGTGACAATATTTGCCCACATAAAACTCTTCCAAGTAAACTCATAATTGCGCGCATAATAGATAAAGCAAACGGCTGGTATTGCCAACATTCCCATCATGTGAACGCCTACAGATAAACCCAGAACAAAGAATATTAAAATAATCCAACGTTCGTTATCGTTTTCCAGGTATTCATTTTCCCATTTGGTAATTAACCACAGCAATAGAGCGATAAACATGGAGGCCATTGAATACACTTCACCTTCTACCGCAGAAAACCAAAACGTATCAGAAAAGGTAAAACATAACGCTCCAATGACGCCGGCGAAAAGAATAGAAATTTCCTGATGTTTGGTAATCTCATGAAAATCTTTATGCAACAACCTTCTCACAAGATGTGTAATGGTCCAAAATAAAAACAAGATGGTAAATGCGCTGAAAAGAGCCGACATTGCATTGATAACGACCGAATAATTTTCGCCATTTCCAAAAGCAAATACCGCGAAAACAGCACCAACCAACTGGAAAAGTGCAGCTCCTGGAGCGTGGGTAACTTCTAGTTTTACCGCAGAAGAAATATATTCGCCCGTATCCCAGAAACTAAAATTAGGTTCGATGGTTGCTAAATAAGTAAAAAATGCAATAACGAATACCACCCATCCTATTAAAGTATTCCACTGTTTAAAAGACCAATTTTTCATATTAAATTTTCAATGTTGCGAAAATAAGGTTTTTAACTTATTATCCATTGATTTTAACAAAATTTAAGCATGAATTCTGCTTTTTACCTACTGCCAAATCGCCGAAAACAAGAATAGAGAATGATATATCTCATAGAATAAATACAAAGTTCTGGATTTATTGTTGAATTATTTATTTTTTAGTATTTTTGCAGACGGTTTTAATTGACTAAAATGACGAAATAATGACTAATGTTCACGATAACATTCTGGGTTTAATAGGTAACACTCCTTTGGTTAAACTAAATGAAGTTACTAAAGAGATTCCGGCTACAGTATATGCTAAATTAGAATCTTGTAATCCTGGCCACTCCACGAAGGATAGAATTGCAATGCATATCATTGAAGCTGCTGAGAAAAAAGGACTCTTGAAGCCTGGTTCTACGGTAGTTGAGACTACTTCCGGAAATACCGGATTTTCAATTGCTATGGTTTGTATTATCAAAGGTTACAAATGTATTCTAGCCGTAAGTGATAAAACAAAGAAAGAAAAAATCGCCTATTTAAAGGCCTTAGGTGCAGTGGTCTATATTTGCCCAGCAAATGTGGCGGCTGATGATCCAAGATCTTATTATGAAGTAGCTAAAAGAGTAGCCAGTGAAACCCCTGGCTCAATTTATATCAACCAATATTTTAATGAGTTGAATATTGATGCACACTATCAAACAACTGGTCCCGAAATCTGGAAACAGACCCAAGGTAAAATCACCCACCTTATTGCTTGTACAGGAACTGGAGGGACACTTTCGGGCTCTGCAAAATTTTTAAAGGAACAGAATCCCCATATTAAAATAATCGGTGTTGATGCTTCTGGCTCAATTTTGAAAAGCTTCCATGAAACAGGAGAAATTCACAATGAAGATATTCATCCGTACCAAATTGAAGGAATGGGAAAAAATCTAATTCCTGCGGCTTTATTATTTGATAAAATCGATGAATTTGTTCGCGTTAATGATGAAATGGCAGCCTACAGAACGCGCGAAATTGCTTTGAAAGAAGCCATCATGGGAGGTTATACCACCGGTGCAGTTACCCAAGGACTTTTACAATATGCAAATTCTCATGAGTTTACAGAAAATGATCTGGTAGTTGCCCTATTCCCGGATCATGGATCCAGATATATTACCAAAGTATACAGCGACGAATGGATGGCAGAACAAGGATTCATCAATAATTGTGTTCATAATTATGATGAAGTATATAAAACAGAATTTGTTAAATAACAAAATAAAGAGAAACACTAGAATAAACCTTTTTGTAGTAAGCGAAAGGTTTTTTTAGTTTAAATAATTAACTTTGAGTATTTAAAACCAAAAAAAATAATGAAAGATATTTTTGATCGCCTTAGAGAAAACCCAGGTCCATTGGGACAATTTGCAGATTATGCAGAGGGTTATTTTGTATTCCCAAAACTAGAAGGTCCGATCGGTCCACGAATGATATTTCAAGGAAGAGAGGTGATTTTCTGGAGTGCGAATGATTATTTGGGACTTTGTAACCACCCAGAAGTTTTAGAAGCTGATGCAAAAGCAGCCGCTGAATATGGGATGTTTTATCCAATGGGCGCCAGAGCAATGTCTGGTGAAACAGATCAGCATCAACAATTAGAAAGAGAATTAGCAGAATTTGTTGAAAAAGAATCTGCTTATCTTTTAAATTTTGGTTATCAGGGAATGGTTTCTACCATTGATGCACTCGTTGGAAGGCACGATGTAATCGTTTATGATGCCGATTCACATGCCTGTATCGTTGATGGCGTGCGTCTTCACATGGGTAAAAGTTTTACTTATAAGCACAATGATATTGCAAGTTTAGAGAAAAACCTTGTTAGAGCGACCAAAGTTGCACAAGAACAAGGTGGTGGCATTCTAGTGATTACCGAAGGGGTATTTGGGATGCGCGGAATGCAGGGTAAAATCAAAGAAATTTGTGATTTAAAATCAAAATTCGATTTCCGTTTATTGGTTGATGATGCGCATGGATTTGGAACTTTAGGAAAAACTGGTGCCGGTGCTGGTGAAGAGCAAGGTTGCCAAGATCAAATCGATGTTTACTTCTCTACTTTCGCCAAATCAATGGCTGGTTTTGGAGCCTTCATTGCCGCAGATAAAGATATTATTAGAATTTTAAAATATAATTTACGGTCACAGGTTTTTGCAAAATCGTTAACGATGCCTATGGTGATCGGCGGTTTAAAACGACTAGATCTTTTGCGTTCGCGCCCGGAAATCAAAGCAAAACTTTGGGAGAATGTTCATAAATTACAAAATGGGTTGAAAGAAAGAGGGTTTAACTTAGGTGGGTCTGATACTTGTGTAACCCCAGTAATGATGGAAGGTTCTACCGTTGAAGCTACCCTACTTTCTAGAGATTTAAGAGAGAATTTTGGAATCTTTACATCGGTAGTAATCTATCCTGTAATTCCTAAAGGGATGATTTTATTACGATTAATTCCAACTGCTTCCCATACCGATTCGGAAATAAACGAAACGCTGGCTGCATTTGAAGCCATTCATGAAAAATTAGTTTCTGGCTTTTATAAAGAGCAGGAGCAAAAATTAATGGAGGAGAAAAACCTTCACTTTAAGAACTCGTAGAATTTTCAGAATATATTCCTAATATAGACCGTTTGAAAAATTCAAACGGTTTTTTATTTAAAACCTATTATTATGAGCCAAGTTATTATTACCAAACAAGATTTTAATAAAATCCACCGATCCATTACCGATGCTAAAGCAAAAAACAGCATTAAAAAAGATGAAGCGGAAAAATTACTCGCCGAACTAAAAGCTGCTAAAATTGTAGAGCAAGACCAAATTGAAAGTGATGTGGTCACCATGAATTCAATTGTAAAGATTCACTTTCAAAATAATAAAACTTCGATGGAGTTTCAACTGGTGTATCCTGCAGAAGCTGATTTAAAACAAAAGAAAATATCAATTTTTTCCTCTGTTGCAGCTGCTCTAATCGGCTACAGAGTTGGAGATGAAATCGATTGGCTGATTCCTTCAGGAATGACCAAAATCGTGATCGATGAAGTTGTTTATCAGCCAGAAGCTGCGGGAGATTTTGATTTGTAGATAGAAGTTTACACCAAAAAATTACCAAAAAATTCACGCCAGAAAGTTTTACTAAGAGAATGAAAATTGAGAAGAACCATACTTTTTCCTTCCGTCGCCATTTAACACATAACTCACAGATTATTTGTGACTTTTACTGTTTAAAAAATTTAATGGTTCTAAACTCCAAGATTTAAAATAAATTTGCAAAAAGAAAACGCTTGAAAGATCTGCTCCTCATTACGCCGCCTTTTACCCAACTCAACACGCCTTATCCGGCAACGGCTTACATTAAAGGTTTTTTGAACACCAAAAATATTTCAAGTTATCAGATTGATTTGGGAATTGAAGTGATTTTAGAATTATTTTCGAAAAATGGAATCCAAAAAGTATTTTCAAAAAGCATCAATTTAACTCAAACTTCAGAAAATTCAAAGCGCATTTTTGCTTTAAGGGAAGAGTATATTAAAACCATCGATCAGGTTATTCTTTTCCTACAGAATCAAAATCCGACTTTGGCAAGACAAATCTGCAGCATGAATTTTCTGCCGGAAGCTTCCCGTTTTAATCAGTTAGATGATATGGAGTATGCCTTCGGAAATATGGGCTTACAGGATAAAGCAAAGCACTTGGCAACACTATTTCTAGAGGATATTTCTGATTATATTGTCGAAAATATCGATGCTGATTTTGGGTTCAGCCGCTATGCCGAACGCATTGGGCAAAGTGCCAATTCCTTTGATGAATTGTACGAAAAATTAAATGCTCCGCAAACTTTTACTGATGAATTTACCTTAAAATTACTAAAGGAAAAATTAGATTTAGCACAACCGAAATTAGTGTGTTTTTCGGTTCCTTTTCCGGGTAATTTATATTCAGCCTTTAAATCCGCGCAGTTTATCAAAGCCAATTATCCAGGACTTAATATTGTGATGGGCGGTGGTTTTCCAAATACCGAATTACGAGAATTAAAGGATCCACGCGTTTTTGAATTTTTCGACTTTATCACTTTGGATGATGGTGAATTACCTATTGAATTAGTTTTTGAAAATGTTAGTTCAGGAAAAAACAGTTCAGATAGCGAATTCAAAAGAACGTTCATTTTAGAAAATCAACAAGTCAGCTATAAAAATAATACCAAGAGATCAGATTATAAGCAGGCTCTTATAGGAACTCCTGATTACACCAACTTACTGTTAAACCAATATATTTCCGTTATTGAAATCGCCAATCCGATGCATAGTTTATGGAGCGACGGACGTTGGAATAAGCTCACCATGGCGCACGGTTGCTATTGGGGAAAATGTACTTTTTGTGATATTTCTTTGGATTACGTTAAATTATATGAACCCATTTCTGCCAAAATTTTGGTAGATCGAATGGAAGAATTGATTGCTCAAACTGGAGAGTCGGGTTTTCATTTTGTAGATGAAGCGGCGCCACCAGCTTTGATGAGAGAAGTTGCTTTAGAAATTCTACGCCGGAATTTGGTTGTTACGTGGTGGACGAACATTCGATTTGAAAAAAGCTTCAGCAAAGATTTGTGCTTTTTACTGAAAACATCCGGGTGTGTTGCCGTTTCTGGCGGCTTAGAAGTCGCAAGTGACCGCTTATTAAAACTTATAGACAAAGGAGTTTCTGTAGATCAGGTGGCAAATGTAACACGAAATTTCACGGAAGCCGGAATCATGGTGCACTCCTATTTAATGTACGGATTTCCTACGCAAACCATCCAGGAGACGGTAGACTCTTTAGAAATGGTCCGGCAACTCTTTGAAATGGGAATCGTGCAGAGTGGTTTCTGGCACCAGTTTTCGATGACGGCGCACTCACCGATTGGGAATAATCCAGAAGAATTTGGGGTTAAACCGGTAAGAAAAGAAATCCTTTTTGCACATAACGATGTGGAGTTTATTGACGAATCGGGGCTCGATCACAGCCTATTTAGTTTCGGTTTAAAGAAATCGCTCTTCAATTACATGCATGGAATCAATTTTGATCTTCCATTGAAAGATTGGTTTGATTTTAAAATTCCGAAAACTACCATTCACCCCGATTATATCCACGACTGTCTTTTGGAAGAAGAGGAAATTATTTTTAAAGGAAACTCCAAGTTAGTATTTTTCGATAAAAATGCAAATGTCGAGAACTTTGTAAAAAGCACAAGAGCCGGTTCTTTCGAACTGACACGATTGACTTTCCATCTAAAAACCAATATTGTTAAAATAGAATTGGAAAGAGATTACGCAGATTGGCTCATGAAAATATTCAGCGATAATTTTACCGATAATCCCAAAAAGATTACCCTTCAACAGCTTAAAAATCAGTTTGAAGAAGTTTTTGAGGATTTTGAATCATTTTGGTTTTCAAAACCAATTTTACAATTAAGACGGAACGGCGTAATTTTGAGTTTGTAAGTTTTAATAGGGCTCAAAATAAATCCTTGAATTTAAACCGACTCCACCTTAAAAAGGTTTATTTTTACTAAAGAATTCTGACTTAAAATTCAGGTATTGAAATTTAAATAAACCATGATGAACTCCGCACAAGAATTTACCCTGAACAAAATAGCCAAAATCACCCTGCTTTTTTGGCTGATGAAAATTATTGCCACCACCTTAGGTGAAACTTTAGGCGATTTTATTGCTCAAACCTTGAATTTAGGATATTTGGTAGGTATAGCAATTACCTTGGTTTTCTTTTTATTGACCCTTTTTCTGCAACTTTCTGCCAAGAAATACACACCCGTTTTTTTCTGGTTGGTGATTATCGGAACTACGACTTTAGGAACTGAAATTTCTGATTTCATCGATCGAAGTTTACATTTGGGTTATGCCTTAGGAAGTATGGTGCTGCTTGCCTTTTTGCTCTTAACGCTTTTTTTATGGAATAAAAAATATGGCAATCTGGAAGTCTCCCCTATTTTTGAAAAGCAAAAGGAAATTTATTTTTGGATCGCCGTACTATTTTCCAACAGTTTGGGAACTGCTTTCGGAGACTATTTAAACGATGGTTTGGGTTTAAGTTATTTGACTGGTGCAGTGATCACTTTAGCTGTAATACTCTTTGTTATTACGCTGCACTATTTTACAAAACTTAATCCTATTATTTTATTTTGGATTGCCTTTGTTTTCACCCGTCCTTTCGGTGCTACCTTCGGAGATTTTCTAACCAAACCAATCGCAAAGGGTGGCTTGGATTTAGGAACATTGCCCGCTTCATTGGTTTCTATTGCGATCATGATTGTATTGATCTTCGTTTCACACCGTCAACTTTCAAAAGAAAATACGGCGAGTGATTTATAAAAAAAGTTTCAAAAATAGAATAGGCTTTTAGTTTTAAAATTCAGTTTTACACCAAAAAAATTCCCGTCTTCTAAAAAAGACGGGAATTTTTATCTGTAATAAAGCTCTTATTCCGCTAGAATAATTCCTTTGTTATTGCTAAATTCTACCACTCCACTTTTCATAACAAAAGAAAATACACTTTCTTTTTCGTTTTCTCTGGTGAAATGTTGGCTATATTCTTCCTTAATCTGATCCGTATACACTTTAATTTTTCCTCCGTTTAGGGAAGTAACAATAGCGGCGTGATCTTTCATGATATGGAATTCACCATTTTTTCCAGGAAGTAAAACTGATTTTACATCACCTTCGAAAATTACAAATTCGGGAGTTAAAATTTTAATATTCATTCTTTAAAATTATAGATTATAGATTTTAAATTTTAAAATGCTTTCACAATCTAAAATCTAAAATTTATCATTTAAAATTATTTATGCGTTTTCCGCTAACATTTTTTCACCTGCTTCGATTGCTTCTTCAATCGTACCTTTTAAGTTAAAAGCAGCTTCAGGTAAATGATCTAACTCACCATCGATGATCATGTTAAATCCTTTGATGGTATCTTTAATATCTACCAAAACTCCTTTTAATCCTGTAAACTGTTCCGCAACGTGGAAAGGTTGAGATAAGAATCTTTGTACTTTTCTGGCACGGTATACGGCTAATTTATCATCTTCAGAAAGTTCTTCCATCCCAAGAATTGCGATGATATCTTGCAATGCTTTATATTTTTGAAGAATTTCTTTCACTCTTTGTGCACAGTCGTAGTGCTCATTTCCTAAAATTTCTGGAGTCAAGATTCTAGAAGTAGAAGCCAATGGATCTACTGCTGGATAAATCCCTAGGGAAGCAATTTTTCTATCCAATACCGTAGTTGCATCTAGGTGAGCAAATGTGGTTGCCGGCGCCGGGTCAGTTAAATCATCCGCAGGAACGTAGATCGCTTGTACGGAAGTAATTGAACCATTTTTAGTTGAAGTAATACGCTCTTGCATCGCACCCATTTCTGAAGCCAAAGTTGGTTGGTATCCTACTGCTGATGGCATTCTTCCTAATAGTGCAGATACTTCTGAACCTGCTTGTGTAAAACGGAAAATATTATCAACGAAAAACAAGATATCACGACCTTGACCTGTACCGTCTCCATCTCTAAAGCTTTCTGCAATCGTAAGACCCGATAGTGCTACACGAGCTCTTGCTCCAGGAGGTTCATTCATTTGACCGAAAACAAAGGTTGCTTTCGATTCTTTCATTACTTCTAAATCGATTTTAGATAAATCCCATCCTCCATTTTCCATAGAGTGCATGAATTCATCACCATATTTAATAATGCCAGATTCTAGCATCTCTCTCAAAAGGTCGTTTCCTTCTCTGGTTCTTTCACCTACCCCGGCAAAAACAGAAAGTCCACCGTGACCTTTTGCAATATTGTTAATTAATTCCTGGATCAGTACTGTTTTACCAACACCTGCTCCACCGAACAAACCAATTTTACCTCCTTTGGAGTAAGGTTCTACCAAGTCAATTACTTTAATTCCTGTAAAAAGAACTTCAGCAGAAGTGGTTAGTTGGTCAAATTTCGGAGCATCTCTGTGAATCGGTAAACCGTTTTCTTTAGAAACTTGTTCAATTCCATCAATTGCATCTCCAACTACGTTAAACAATCTACCATAAACTGCTTCACCAGTTGGCATGGTAATTTGTTTTCCTTGTGAAATTACTTCCTGACCTCTTTGAAGTCCGTCTGTTGCATCCATTGCGATACATCTTACTGAATCTTCACCAATATGTTGTTCTACTTCAAGTATCACTTTGTTACCGTCGGATTTTAAGATTTCCAAGGCATCATAGATGTTTGGAAGTTCTGCCGCATCACTAAAATGGACATCGATTACCGGTCCGATAATTTGAGAAATTTTTCCTTTAAGTTGGTTTGCCATTGCTAATTTTTTTCTTGGTGCAAATATAATGAATATTCGCAAATTTGCAATTGGTTTAAAAGAAGATTTTTGTCATATTTGCACAAAGTTATTTAAAGGCTTTTTTTAAGGCAAATATTTCCACTCTTAGCAAGAATTTCAGTTGAAAATTACAGAAAACTTCACAGATTCACTTTCAGAATATCCTTTAGTATTATCCATTGGGATGTTTGATGGGGTGCACATAGGACATCAAAGTATAATCCAGAAACTCAACGTAATTGCTGCTACAAAAAATTTGCAGTCTGCCATTCTTACTTTTTGGCCACATCCGAGAAAAGTTTTTAATCCTAATGAGGATTTAAAATTGTTGAACACCATTGATGAGAAAAAATATCTGCTTCAAAAAAACGGTTTACAACAACTGTTTTTAAAAGAATTTAATCAAGATTTCAGAAATTTAACAGCCGAAGAATTTGTAAAGGAGATTTTGGTAGAGAAACTACAGGTAAAGCATTTAATTGTAGGATACGATCATACGTTTGGAAAAAACAGAAGTGGCGATTTTGCATTATTAAAGAAGATGGGTCCAGAATTCGGTTTTGAAGTAGAGCAGGTACAAGCTGTAAATTATAACGACCATCATATAAGTTCTACCCAAATTAGGAATGCTTTGTCAAATGGTAACGTAATTTATGCCAATGAAATGCTGGGTTACAACTACTCTATTTCAGGTAAAGTAATTCACGGTAAAAAAATCGGAAGAACCATTGGTTATCCAACAGCGAATATTGAAGTTGATCTGATAAAATTATTGCCAAAAAAAGGTGCATATATTGTTGATGCCTTTGTAAAAAACCTGCATTATAAAGGAATGCTGAGTATTGGAACTAATCCAACCGTTCAGGGAGATTCACTTTCTGTAGAAGTTTATCTTTTAGATTTTGATGAAGATATTTACGGCAAAGAAATTTCCGTAAACTTCAGAAAATTTTTACATGAAGAAATTAAATTTAATGGTTTAGAAGAACTGATGGTGAGATTAGATGAGGATCGAAGATTGACCTCTGAATTCAATTTTTAGGAATTCAACAACTCTTCTTTTTTTTTCTTTGTTAAAGAAGCTACGACCAGATCATACGAATGATCGATCAACTCAAAAATCAATTCCTTTTTCAAACCCTCGCACCGCACCGAGTTCCAATGGGTTTTATTCATGTGATATGCTCCAGTAATTTGTGGGTATTGCTCCCGAAGTTCTGCACTTTTTTCGGGATCTGCTTTTAGTGAAAGATTTACAGGTTGTTTTTCTAAGGGAATTAAAGCAAACATTTTCCCAGCTACTTTTACGACCAAAGTCTCTGGATTAAAGGGAAAGGTTTCTTCAACTCCTTTTTTGCGCTGGCAATAATCTAAAATTTCGGTTACATCCATCTTTTTAAGTTATGCGTAATAAGCAATTAGTTATGGGTTAAATCTACCACAAATTTAGTAATTTTATAATTCGCAATCTCAGAAAAGATGACCAACTAATTATTACCTCTTACTTATTTATATATGATCGCACTAATCATCGGCGCAACAGGTGCCACCGGAAAAGATCTCGTAGCACAATTGCTTGCAGATGACACTTTTAAAGAAGTTCATGTTTTCGTAAGAAAACCTTTGAAAACAGACCATTCTCAACTGAAAGTTCATATCGTAGATTTCGAAAAACCTGAGGAGTGGAAAGATTTGGTGAATGGCGATGTTGCTTTTTCTTGCCTGGGAACTACGCTGAAAGCGGCTGGAAGTAAAGAAGCTCAGAAAAAAGTAGATGTTGATTATCAATATAACTTTGCAAAAAGTGCGAAGGAGAATAATGTAGAAGATTTTATTCTGGTTTCTGCCTATGGAGCCAATGCCAATTCTAATGTATTTTATTCCCGAATTAAAGGACAACTGGAGCGAAAAATCAAAGAATTGCACTTCAATAAAGTCACCATTTTTCAACCGGGAATGTTGGAGCGAAAACATTCAAATCGTTTTGGTGAAGTCGTCGGCGCAAAAGTCATTCACTTTTTAAATTCATTTGGCCTATTAAAAAGTCAGAAACCCTTACCCACTAGCGTTTTGGCTCATGCAATGATTAATGCTGCCAAGATAAAGTCCAATGGTTATTCTAAAATTAAATTGGGAAGTATTTTCAGTTTTGCGCAGAAACATAACTAAGAAGGTAATTGCAAAAATACCGATGATATTGTGATATTTTTAAGAAAAAAAAGCCGTTTCAACCAGGCTGAAACGGCTTTTATGTTGCAAATACAAAAGGTTAGATTTTCATAATCTCGGCTTCTTTCACTTTTAAATGATCGTCACACATTTTGATATATTTGTCGGTCAATACTTGAATTTTTGCTTCTTCATCTTTAATTAAATCTTCAGAAACACCATCTAGCTTGCGTAATTCTTTCATTCCATCTTGTCGTGCGTTACGAACCGTAATTTTTGTAGATTCTGCTTCTACTTTCGCTTGTTTTGCCAGTTCACGTCTTCTTTCTTCTGTTAAAGGCGGAACATTTAGAATAATGTTCTCTCCGTTATTAGAAGGGGCAAAACCAAGATTAGAATTGATTATTGCCTTTTCAATTGCGCCAATCGCTGTTTTGTCCCAAGGTTGAATGGAGATTGTCATCGCATCGGGAACCATCACATTGGCGACTTGGCTCAATGGTGTTGGCGCACCGTAATATTCTACCATAACATCTTGTACCATGGTTGTAGAAGCCCGGCCGGCTCTAATTTTCTGAAAAGCATGTTCCAAATGTTTAATGGCCGCATCCATTTCCTGCTTGACCATCCCTGCAATAAGTTCTAATTCTTCCATTATATCTTAAATTTCTGTTTTACTAATTAAAATGAAGTATTCAAAAATAGGATTATTTTTTTATAAATTCACTAAAGTACCGATAGTTTCGCCTTGCACCACACGCAGAAGATTACCCTCCTTGTTCATATCAAACACGATGATTGGTAATTTATTTTCATGACTTAAGGTAAAAGCAGTCATGTCCATTACTTTCAGACCTTTTTCATATACTTGTTCAAAAGTAAGTGAATTGTATTTTACGGCATCCGCATTTTTTTCAGGATCAGAATCATAAATTCCATCAACCCGGGTTCCTTTTAAAATAACATCGGCATCAATTTCAATCGCTCGCAAAGTTGCTGCGGTATCAGTTGTGAAATAAGGATTCCCAGTTCCAGCCCCGAAAATAACCACTCTGCCTTTTTCTAAATGACGCACTGCTTTTCTTTTAATAAAGGGCTCTGCTACTTTATCCATTTCTATGGCACTTTGCAAACGGGTAAATATTCCAGCATCTTCTAAGGCACCTTGCAATGCCATTCCATTAATAACCGTTGCCAGCATGCCCATGTAGTCGCCCTGAACTCGATCCATTCCGGTGGCAGCACCAGCAAGACCTCTAAAGATGTTTCCACCACCGATTACAATCGCCACTTGACAACCGATATCGACTACTTTTTTGATTTCTGCGGCATATTCTTTCAGTCGGTCATTATCGATTCCGTATTGGCGGTTTCCCATTAAGGCTTCACCGCTTAATTTTAGAAGAATTCGTTCGTATTTCATTTTTACAGTTTTATTACTTTTTTACGCTGCAAATATAAGGAAACACAAATAATTTCGTTAATAGATTTATATTTACACCGAAATAATTTTTGAAAAGTACATAAATAAATTATTTTTGCATCTTTACCAACACCATTGAAAAAAAATATTGCTTTTACCACGCTATTAATTGCTGGCTTATTTACTGCTCAGGAAGGAACCAACGTGTACCCTTTTCTGAATATTCCTGTTTCTGCCAGACAAGCAGCTTTGGGCGGTGACGCAGTTTCTGTACGTGATTTTGATGTGAGTTTTGCGGCAGTAAATCCCGGGTTGATGAATTTAGAGCAAGATGAAATGATTTCGGTAAACTACGCGTCTTACCTCGCCGACTCAAAATACGGAACCATCAGTTATGTAAGGGATTTGGCAGAAGGACATCTGATCGGTTTTAATGCCCGCTACATGGATTATGGTAAAATGCCAAGAACTGATGAAAGCGCAGAGATCAATGGTGATTTTGGTGCGATGGACGCCTCCATTGGCTTGTCCTACGCCTATCAGTTTGATGAAAATTTCACCATCGCTGGTGGTGCAAATTTTATCACTTCTAAAATCGATAGCTATACCTCAATGGCCGTAGTCGGTACCGCTGGAATTACCTACCACAACAATAAAAGTCGGGAAACATTGGCTTTGGTTTTTCGTAATTTCGGTTATCAATTCAAATCTTTTAACGGGACCCGGGAAAATGTGGCTTTTAGGGTGGATTTAGGATACACCAGAATTTTAGATGAATTTCCGTTGGCCTTTACCATTACCGCACATGACTTGCAAAAGCTCAATATTTCGCAGGATTTGAATAATAACGGCCAACCCATTAACTGGACCCGAAAACTTGCAGATCATATTTCTTTGGGTGCCGAACTTTTCCCTGAACAGGCTTTTAATATCCGATTTGGCTATAACATCCGTCGCGGTAATGAACTTGCTGTACTGGACCAAAGAAGTTTCGCAGGTTTGTCTGCCGGTTTCGGCATCAAGATTTCAAGTTTTCGTTTCGATTATGCGCATGTAAGGTATCATAATGCCTCTAATATTAATATGTTCGGGATCACTTTAGATTTAATCGAAGTTTCTGGGAATCGCAGATAAATCTGTATTTTTATTCCTGTCTTTTATTAGGTTTTCTCAGCCAAACCACCCTTAATAATTTTTTTCATTCAAATATTTTCAGGAAATTTGCCTTATGAGAAAACCTGTAATTGCTATCGACGGCTACTCCTCTACTGGCAAAAGTTCGATTTCGAAAATCATTGCACAAAAGCTTGGCTTGGTCCATTTGGATACTGGGGCTTTGTATCGTGGAATTACTTATTTTGCCTTAAATCATTGTATTGGTGAAGATGGTCAGATCAACTTATCTGATCTTTTTAGCAGGTTTAAAGAAATTCAACTCGAATTTAAACCCATCGATACAGAATTGGTGATGTTTCTAAATGGACAGGATGTCGCAAAAGAAATCCGAAGCAATGAGGTGAATGAAAATGTGAGTTTAATTGCCAGACAAAAAGAAGTTCGTGATTTCCTGCTCGATGCGCAAAGAAAGATGGCTGAAAAAGGTGGCGTAATAATGGATGGCCGCGATATTGGCACTGTGATTTTACCCAACGCCGATTTTAAGTTCTTTTTGACAGCAAGTGTAGAAGAACGGACAAAAAGGCGCTATTTGGAGTTGAAAGGTTTAGGTATCAAAACCGATGAAAACACCGTTCGTGAAAACCTAATTTCCAGAGATAAAACAGATAGCGAAAGAGAAGTTGCACCCTTGAAAAAAGCTGATGATGCAATTGTTATCGATAATTCACTTTTTACAAAACAAGAAACAATTGATTTGATTTTGTCTTACTTAAAAACTTTTTAACAAAACATTAATACCCCTACTTTTTTCTTTGGTATATTAATTGTAACTTTATAAGAGATGAAGAAATTCATTCGGTAATCATTATTAACTATTAAAAATTAAGTAAGATGTCAAAGAAAGGTAATAACGCAGCAAGTGTATTAGCAGGTTTATTAGCTGGAGCAGCAGCAGGAGTTGTTCTGGGAATGCTTTATGCTCCAGAAGAAGGTGCAGAAACGAGAAAAAAAATCAAGAGCAAAGCGAATGATTTAAAAGATCAAGCAGTTGATCAATATGGAAAAGTTTCTGAAAAAGCAAAAGAGCAATTTGAAGACGTATCTGGTAAAGTAAAAAACCAATACGAAAATATTTCAACTCAAGTTAAAGAAACGGCTGACAAAGTAGTAACTTCTGTAAAAGACGGTTATGATAAATACAAAGATCAAGCGGTTGCTAAAACAAAAGAAGTTGTAGAAGATGTAGAAAGTGAATTAGACGGAATGAGATCATAATCTCAAACCTGTTTTATTCCTAAAAATAAAAAGGAACTTAATTTAAGTTCCTTTTTTTGTAACTTTAAAAAAAATATTATGGTTGACATTGTAAAAGAATTTGCCACAAAGAAAATTGATCTTCTTAAAATGGAGATGACCGAGAAATCATCGATTACCGTTGGAACATTAACCTATCTTTTATTAGGAACGGTAGCGGCTTTATTCTTTATCATACTATTTAATATTGGATTGGGGTTGTTACTTGGCTCTTGGTTAGGGAATTATGGCTACGGAATTTTAATGATGGCAGGTTTTTATTTATTGATTTTACTGTTGATTTTTGCCCTCCGAAATTCAATTAAATATAAGATAGCTGATACAATTATTAAATTTATAAATTCTTAAAGATGAGCGCAAAATATAATAGTTTGGAGGAACTTAGACGTAAGAAAGCATTGCTAAAAAAGGAAGTATCTGAGTTAGAAGATCTTCTTACCTTTGACAACACCAAAGAAAGTTTAAGTGTTTTGACCAATGGCTTTACCGATAAATTTCTGCAACAAGATACCAACCTCGAGGGCGAAACCACAATCTCCCTTAAAACGAATGAAATTGTGAAAGAAATCTCCGGTAGTATTAAAGATTCTTTGCTAAGCAGAAGTTCTGTGTTGAATTTTGCAAAAAGCGAAGGAGGAATGAGCATTGTAGAAAATGCCATGAAATTAGGTGCGGTAACTTTTGTCGGAAATTATGCCAGAAAAAGTCTTTACAATAAAAGTTGGAAAAAAAAACTAATTGGGTTGGCGCTTATTTACCTGGCTCCTATTGCTTTACGATTTATCCGTAAAAAAATTGAAGACTATGAAAAATCAAAAACGACCTCTAGTTTTGAACAATTAATATAAGATACAAAGTCGGTTTTTACCGGCTTTTATTTTTGTTTGAAAATTTGTCCTAGGATAATTCCCGCCGACATCGCCACATTTAAACTCTCCGTAGCCCGCGACTTGCCAAAGCGAGGAACCGTTATTTTATCCGTGAGCAGTTTTTCTATTTCAGGCCTAATTCCGTTTCCTTCATTTCCCAAAACCAAATTAAAATTTTTTGGAAATGGATACTCATAAAAGCTGGTGCCGTTCATATCAGTTCCGATAATGGGTTGCGTATTTTCAGCAAGATAACTTTCTAAATCCTGATAAACTATATTCACCCGGAGGAAAGATCCCATACTTGCCTGAATAACTTTTGGATTGTAAAAATCTGCCGTATCATCACTACAAATGATTTGCGAAATCCCAAACCAATCTGCCAATCGAATGATGGTACCAAGGTTACCAGGATCTTGTATCCCATCTAAAATTAATTGCACACCAGTTTCTTTTAACAATGATTCTTCTTTAAGTTCACAAACCGCCACTGAATCTTTAGGATGCTGTAAAAAACTTATTTTTTTTAATTCAGCAGAAGATATTGGGGTAATGGATTGGCTTTCCAGAATTAAGTCAGACGGATTTACAGAAAAAATTTCATTAATTCTGTAGGTCGAAGCGGGTATTTCTTTGATCGTTTTATTGCCCTCAACCAAAAACAAATTGTATTTTTGTCTGAACTTCTTTTTATCAAGAGATTGTAAAATTTTTATTTTATGAGCCGTAAGCATTTTTCAAAATATTTTCAAAAGTATTACTTATTTTTTTCATCTGCAATCACTATCCTCTTTTTGTACGCCTGTAGCACGACAAAAAAAGTTCCTGATGGCGAGTTTCTGTTGACCAAAAATAATTTTAGATATGAAGGAAAAAAGGTTCATGAAGAAGAAGTATCCGACCATGTAAATCAAAAACCGAACAAAAAACAACTCTACTTTCTGCCCTTCGGTTTATGGATGTATAATGCCACCAATCCCAAATACGATTCAATTCTTGCGGAATATATGACCTATCCTACAGAAATGAGAGATCAAAAACTACGAGATTCACTTTTTGTAAAGTTTGAGCATCCGGAATATGTGGGCAAAAGTCTTTTTTATGAAAGATTCTTACAAAGTATTGGCCAGCCGCCGGTTATTTTAGATCAAGGAAAAACTGAAGAAAGCGCCAATTCTGTTCGGAAATTCTTGGTGTATAAAGGATATTGGGATGCCGATGTAAAATACAGTCAAGATTTGGATTCTGCAGCGAAGAAAGCACAAGTCAATTATTTAATTACACCTAAAGATCCAACCTACATTAGCGATTACTATTATAATATTCCAGATTTAGCCATTAAAAATATTTATGAACAAAACCTGAATAAGAGTTTCGTGCGCGGCAAAAAAGTACTCGACCAAGCTGTTTTGGAAAAAGAAGTGAAGAGAATTAATGATTTGATGAAAGACAGAGGTTACTATAAATTTAATAATTCTAACGAAGAAATATATTTTACGGCAGATACGTTGCAGAGTAGAAAAAATGTTCCCTTGACGATGGATATCCACCAGGATTCTGCTGATTCCCGTTATAAATTAACTACCATTGGCAAGGTAAAAGTTCACTTGCTTGAAAAACTTTCAGATTCCACAGATACCGTAAAAGATTCGCTGCTAAGAATTAATTTCTATAAACTCGACAATCAGTATAAAACCATGTCTTTGTGGCGACCGATTATTTTACGCCCGGGTGAAATTTACAGTCAGAAAAATTTAGACCTTACCAAGAGAAATATTGCTGCAACCAATAATTTCAGTATTATTAAATATGATGAAATTCTACGGAAGTCTAATGATAGTATTTTAGATGTAACCTATTTTTTAGCGCCGCTACCAAAATATGATTTAAAAATTGCAACTGATCTTAATTATTCGCAAATTTTAAATTTCGGTGTATCACCCTCTGTTGATCTTACCAGTCGAAACCTTTTTGGCGGTGCAGAAAACTTAACCACCAGCCTTTCGGGTATTTTTGGTTCGGTCATTAGTTCTAAAAATACCGATAAAAGAACCTTAGCGTATGAGGTCTCTGCGCAAACGCAACTCAATTTTCCGCGCTTATTGCTCCCTTTTCAAACCTGGAAAGTAGTGCCCAAAAGGTATTCGCCCACTTCTTCTATTAATTTAGGAACTTCTGTTCAAGATAATATAGGCTTAGGACGCATTGGCTTTAACGCAAGTTTAAATTATTTTGCCAATGCCAATGATATTGTTTCCCACCGGCTGTCGATTTTTAATACGCAGTTAAGTTTGACCCGAAATAAAGATCGATATTATGATTTCTTTCCCCGTGATGCAGATGTTCGCGACCGCATTTTTGAAATTTACTCTCCTACGTTATACCAAGATTTTATAGCCGGAAACATTAGTTCTGATGAATTTTCTACCCTGATTGTAGCAGATCAAAATTTTCAGCAATCCTTAACTGGCGATAATCTTAATGCATTGAATACGTTTCTTCAATCATTGATTAACAAAGACCGGCAGACCCAAAACATCCTGATTTCATCCATGATTTATAATTTTGTGTATAATGAAATTGGTAAAAAAGACCGCCCAAATCCGTTTTACTTTAACGGAAAAGTAGAACTTGCGGGCAATATTTTCAGTATTTTCAACAGCAGCAGAAGAGACGATGGGATAGTTTCTGGACCATCCAGAACAATTTTTAGTATTCCTTATTCTCAATTCGTAAAATTTGATATTGATGTTCGAAAATATTTCACCTTTAATAATGAAAAACAAACCCTTGCTTTAAGACAATTTGTAGGAATCGGGATTCCGTATGGAAATTCATCAACCATGCCTTTTGTACGTTCCTATTTTAATGGTGGATCAAATGATATTAGAGCCTGGCGCGTTTTTGGCGGTCTAGGCCCTGCAGATTCCCAACTCGATGAAAAAGTGCGCTCCTACGTTATGGATAATGTAAAGCTGACCACCAACATCGAATACAGAATGCCTTTTACAGAGATGTTTGAAGGTGCGGCCTTCGTAGATGCCGGTAATATTTGGAGTTTAAAAGACAGTGGTTTTGGTGATCAATTTAAGTTTAGCAAATTTATTTCGCAAATGGGAGTCGGTACCGGTGTAGGTTTAAGAATTAATGTGGCATATATTACTTTGCGCTTAGATGCTGCATATAAAGTGTATGATCCCAATAAACCTAGTGGTGATCGCTGGGTAATTGGTAAATGGCAACCGTTAAAACCAGTGCTGAACTTTGCCTTCGGCTATCCTTTTTAAAAATTCAATCGCAGGTTATTCTGCGATTTTTTTTATTACATTTGTTAGGTCACTAAAAAAAGCAATTATTTATGAGTTGGTCAAAATCGATATTAAAAATCACATTTTTAGGTTTTTCGGCATTTTTATATTCACAGGAGCATAACCTTCGAAATATTCAGAAATTAACTTTTGGGGGCGATAATGCCGAAGCCTATTTTTCACCAGATGGTAAGAAATTAACCCTGCAGGTTACAAATCCATTAATTGGTGCGCATTGCGATCAGATTTATCTTTTGGATCTCCACAAAAAAAATATTGATACCAAAGATTTACAGCTTGTTTCTACGGGATATGGCCGAACCACTTGCTCATTTTTCATGCCAGATGGCAAACATATTCTGTATGCTTCTACGCATGATTCCAATAAAGAATGTCCACCAAAACCAGTGCCTCGGGCAGATGGTAAATATTTATGGCCGGTTTACGCAGAATTCGATATTTATATGGCAGACCTTAAAGGAAAAATAGTAAAGAAACTCACCAATGAACCTGGTTATGATGCAGAAGCCGTAGTATCACCCGATGGAAAGTACATTGTGTTTACGTCCAGCAGAAGTGGTGATTTGGAACTTTGGCGCATGGATATCGATGGTAAGAACTTAAAACAATTAACAACTGGGTTGGGATATGATGGTGGAGCTTTCTTCTCTCACGACTCGAAGAAATTGGTTTTCAGATCATCACGCCCTACAACTTCCGACGATATTAATGAATACAAACAATTGTTGGCTCAAAATCTTGTGGCGCCTACAAATATGGAAATCTACACCATGAATATTGATGGCACAGCGTTGAAACAAGTTACGCACTTGGGAAAAGCGAATTGGTCACCTTATTTTCATCCCTCTGATCAAAAGATTTTGTTTTCCTCAAATCATCATTCCACTAGAGGGTACGATTTTCAGATCTATTCCGTAGATCTCGACGGAAGTAATTTGAGACAAGTGACTTATGAAAGTATGTTCAATGCATTCCCTATGTTTTCTCCTGATGGAAAAAAATTGGTTTTTTCTAGCAATCGTGAGGGTGAAAAACCAAATGAGACCAATGTCTTTATTGCCGATTGGGTGGAGACAGATATGGCCGAAAATGTTTCAGAAAAAAATCTTAAAAATCATATTACTTATCTCGCTTCCGATGATTTACAAGGCAGGTTAGCCGGAAGCTTGGGCGAAAAAAAAGCGGCTGCATATATTAGCAGCGAATTTTCTAAACTACGGTTGAAACCATTTATGGGTAAGGACTTTATTCAAACTTTTGACTATTCCATAAAACTAAATCCACACGAAGAAGGTTCATCTGTAAAAATAAATGCCAGAAATGTCATTGGTTATTTGGACAATAAAGCGAGCAAAACAATTGTGATCGGAGCGCATTATGACCACTTGGGCTTAAACGAGCACCACAACTCTACTTTGATGAATTCTGCGGGGCAAATTCATAACGGAGCTGATGACAATGCTTCCGGAGTTTCGGCCGTGCTAGAATTGGCAAGAATGTTTTCTACCAATAAAACAACCGAAAAAGCCAACTATATTTTTGCTCTTTTCTCTGGAGAAGAAGATGGATTAATGGGCTCTAAATATATGGCGGACCATTTACCAAAAGGAACAAATATCGATTTAATGATTAATTTGGATATGGTCGGCCGCTTGAACAAAGACAAAGATTTGTCAGTGGGTGGTGTTGGCACCTCACCAGATTTTTCCAAGTATATTCATCGTTATAAACCCGCCGGAATTAATTTAGCCATTGATAGTTCTGGTGTTGGACCCTCTGATCATACCAGTTTCTATCTGAAGGATATTCCTGTTTTATTTATGTTCACCGGGACACACAGCGATTATCATAAACCGAGTGATGATACGGAAAAAATCAATTTCTATGGGGTGAGAATGATTACCAATTATATTTTCGGTTTAGCGAATGCCCTGTCGGAGTCAGATAAAATTACTTTTACCAAAACCAAAATGAGCGCCAGCAAATCGGTTCCTAAATACAAAGTGACTCTAGGAATTATGCCGAGTTATGCAGATAGCCAAGATGGACTGCATGTTGATGGCGTGACGGAAAATCGGCCCGGCGCAAATGCAGGAATGGTAGCCGGAGACGTACTCACCAAAATCGGTAGCTGTGAGATCAAAGAAGTTTATTCTTATATGGACTGTTTAGCAAAAATCAACTCCGGAGACGAACTTGCGGTGACGGTTATACGCGATGGTAAGGAAGTCATTTTAAAAGTGAAGTTTTAAAATCTCTAAAAATTTACGCAAAAAGAGACGCTCCACAAAGCGTCTCTTTTATATTTCTTCAGTTTTTTAAACCGTCTTACTCTTCTGGAAATTCAAACAGATCACCGATGGTTCCTTCTTCTGGAATTTCTTCATCTTTTACATCTTCATCGATGAAACTGATATGGCCTTCTGTAGTTTCTACCAAATCAAAGCCTTCATTGATTTCTTCCACAACTTCAGGAATCGTTATATTAATGGATTTTACTTTTTCTTTAATGAATTGATTTCCGAGGGCTTTAATTCCTTTAACCGCGATAAATTCATCAATATTAATGGTTTCTGGGTCTTTCTCTAAACCTTTTACTTTAACAAAAGTAATTTCTGCCGTGGCATTATTCGCTACCAAAATATTTTCGACGAAAGATTTTGGATGGTCTGAAGGCATGAAATTCTGTATGTTGGTCGTATGCTCTAGCAAGAATCTTTTGATAAAATAAATCTGCTTCTCTCCATCAAAATAAATACAGGTAATCGGTTGCTCTGGTTTCCATTTTTCTAAAATTAAATAGTCGTCATCAAAACGGTTGCTTAATTCAAAACTTACTAATTTAGCTTCTCCTTGGGCATTGATGGTCAATATTTTATCATCACCTTTGAAAGTTCCTAGTAAAGTTCCACGTGCATCTGCATTTAATCGTCGAACCGTATCATCAAACCAAATTTTTCGGGGCGCCAAAGTAGAATGACCTTCTTCTTTAAGATCTACTTTTTTTACGGTATATTTCGTGACTAGATTTCCTTTGGAATCACGGCCTTTTATTGTTAATTCAGAAAAATCAATATCAATTTTATTTTTTCTAACACGTGCATTGGGTTTTAATAAAACACTTACTTTTTCTGCTTCACCATTAGGATTTGCAGAAAAATATAACATATCCGAACCTTTCTTATCAGAGGCCAATTTATAGTCGGTATTTCTAGTGACACCCGTCACAGAAAAGCGTTTCATATAGTAAGATCCGTCTTTCCCCTCCCGATAAATCATATTATAAACGGTACGTTTATCGTTCTTTTTCCAAATGGCGACGTGCACGATATTTTTACCGATGAAAGTTTTGGCTTCCACTTTTACCACTTTCATTGTTCCGTCTTTTTGGAAGGTTATAATATCATCAATATCAGAACAATCAAATAAATACTGATCTTTCTTCAGCGATGTCCCGATGAAACCTTCTTCAAAATTGGCGTAGAATTTTTCATTTGCTACCGCAACTTTCGTCGCATCGATGGTATCAAAAATCCTTAGTTCTGTTTGACGTTCTCTTCCTTTGCCATATTTTTTTTGAATATTTGCGTAATAGTCAATGGCATACGGAATCAGATGTTCTAAGTGGTGTTTTACTTGCTCTATTTTTCCTTCGAGTGCAAGAATATTTTCTTTGAATTTATCCAGGTCAAATCGGGAAATTCTCTTAATTCGAATCTCGGTCAATCGCAGAATATCTTCCTCGGTTACGGCCCGCAATAAATGTTGGGTATGCGGTTTCAATCCTTTGTCAATGGTCGCAATGACCTCGTCCCAAGATTTAACTTCTTCAATATCGTGGTAGATTCTGTTCTCGATAAAAATTCTTTCCAACGAAGAAAAATGCCAATTTTCTTGCAATTCATGCAACTCAATTTGCAGTTCTTTTTTAAGTAAAGAAACGGTATGATCTGTATTTTGTCTCAGAATTTCCGAAACATTCAGAAACATTGGTTTATTGCCAACAATCACGCAGGCATTGGGCGAAATTGGGATTTCGCAATCGGTGAAAGCGTATAACGCGTCAATCGTTTTATCTGGTGAAACATCATTGGCCAAGAAGATATTGATTTCAACTTCATCTGAAGTGTTGTCTTCAATTTTCTTGATTTTAATTTTCCCTTTTTCATTGGCTTTAATAACGGAATCAATTAAATCTCCCGTATTTTTACCAAATGGAAGTTCGGTGATGCAAAGTGTATTTTTATCTTTTTGAATAATTCGGGCTCGGGCACGGATTCTTCCACCCCGTTCACCATCATTATAATTAGAAACATCGAGCATTCCACCGGTAATAAAATCCGGAAAAATCTGAAATTTTTTACCTTTTAAATGGGCGATAGAAGCATCAATAAGCTCATTAAAGTTATGAGGCATAATCTTGGTAGAAAGTCCGACGCCAATTCCCTCGACACCCTGAGCAAGCAATAAGGGAAATTTTACGGGTAAATCAATGGGTTCATTATTTCTGCCATCATACGATTTAGCCCAATCGGTGGTCTTTGGATTAAAAACGACTTCCAAAGCAAATGGCGTTAATCTGGCTTCAATGTATCTGGCGGCGGCGGCAGAATCTCCGGTGAAAATATTTCCCCAGTTTCCTTGGGTATCAATTAATAATTCTTTTTGACCAATTTGCACCATCGCATCCGTAATTGAGGCATCACCGTGCGGGTGATACTTCATGGTGTTTCCTACGACATTCGCTACTTTGTTATATCTGCCATCTTCCAACTCCCGCATGGAGTGCATTATTCTTCTTTGTACAGGCTTAAACCCATCAAAAATAGAAGGAATGGCGCGGTCTAAAATTACATATGAGGCGTAATCTAAGAACCAGTCTTTATACAGACCTGAAACTTTTCTTAGGGATTCTTCTTTGTGATTTTCTTGCTCTTCCATCAACTAATCTGCGTGCTCTTTTTTTCTTTGTTATTTTTAATGACTTTGCTGAGCGAAAATTTTAAGTCATTGAGTTCTTTTTTTGAAAGATAGGAAATATCATATCTTAATATTAGTGAATTGCTTCTTTTACTGGCAATCGTAAGGTATAACCTTTTCAAAACAAGGCCATTTATTACTTCATAATGTAATAATTTATACTTCGGAAATTCATCATTAAGGTTTTTATCTAAAAATGAAATTACGTTTCTATTCTTAAAGTTTAAGGCTTCACCATCGCTGTCATATTCAAAAATTTGCCTGCCTCTGAAAAAAAATATTCCCATCAAAAGCAGCGGGATTATAAGGAGTAACCATTGTGACCAACCGAAGTAATCATAAATAAAATATTCAAACAAAAAGGCGGTTAAACCAAAAACCCAAACCACAATCACCAAAGTACTCAAGAAATTAAAGTAGTCGGCTTTGTTTTTATTATTAAGTCTCATTTAGGAAGGTATTCTGCTAGTTATTTTCAACTGAATCAATTTCTACGGCGATTTCTTTTTTATCAATATCTGGATCTTCAACAACCAAATTGTCGAGGATAAATAACTGGCGATCCGGCGTATTTTTACCCATGTAAAATTCTAATAATTGGTCAATGGTCTGATCTTTTCCGATAACAACAGGTTCTAGGCGAATATCCTTGCCAATAAAATGTTTAAATTCATCAGGGGAAATTTCTCCCAATCCTTTAAATCGCGTGATTTCGGGGTTTTTTCCTAATTCATCTAAGGCTTTTATCCGTTCTATTTCAGAATAGCAATATCGGGTTTCTTTTTTATTTCGAACCCTAAACAACGGCGTTTGCAGGATATATAAATGTCCGTTTTTAATTAAGTCAGGAAAAAATTGCAGAAAGAAAGTGATCATCAATAGTCGGATGTGCATTCCGTCAACATCCGCATCAGTGGCGATTATCACATGATTATACCGCAAGTCTTCCAGTGAATCTTCAATATTTAAAGCAGCTTGAAGCATGTTAAATTCCTCATTTTCATACACGACTCTTTTGGTCAGACCATAACAATTCAAAGGTTTTCCTTTTAACGAAAACACTGCCTGAGTTTCCACATCCCGAGATTTGGTAATTGAACCAGAAGCAGAATCACCCTCGGTGATAAAAATCATGGTTTCTGCTTTTCTTAAAGCTTTTTGATCGTTGTAATGTTGTCGGCAATCACGCAATTTTTTATTGTGCAAAGAAACTTTCTTGGCTCTTTCGCGGGCTAATTTCTGAATTCCAGAAAGTTCTTTTCTTTCTCGTTCAGAAATAATAATTTTCCGGTGAATGGCTTCTGCAATATCCTGATTTTGGTGCAAGAAATTATCGAGTTTATTTTTTAGGAAATTGGTAATAAAGGTTCTGACTGTTTCTTTGCCAGGTTCAATTTCGTTGGATCCCAATTTTGTTTTGGTTTGCGATTCGAACACCGGTTCAATTACTTTAATCGCCACCGCCGCAATGATTGATTTGCGAATATCGGCTGCCTCGAAATTTTTGTTAAAATATTCCCGAATGGTTTTTACATAGGCTTCCCGAAATGCGTTTAAGTGCGTTCCACCTTGCGTGGTGTTTTGCCCGTTAACAAAAGAGAAATAGGTCTCCGACTGTGACTTATCGGAATGCGTAATTGCGACTTCTATATCTTCATCTTTTAAATGAACGATCGGATATAAAATTTCACCTTCAATTTCTTCTTGCAGCAAATCTTTCAATCCATTTTCAGAGAAGTAGGTTTCGCCATTAAAAATTATTTTCAGGCCAGGATTGAGGTAGCAATAATTTTTGAGCATTTTCTCGATATACTCTTTTCTAAATTTGAAATGGGTGAATATCGTGGTGTCAGGAATAAACGTGATTTCCGTACCGTTTCTATCGGTGGACTCTGCCTCTTTAAACTCTTTGGTAATGAGACCTTGAGAGAATTCAGCGATTTTCATTTTTCCATCGCGAATTGATTTTACTTTGAAAAATTCTGAAAGGGCATTTACCGCTTTCGATCCTACTCCATTTAATCCCACGGATTTTTTAAAGGCTTTGGAATCATATTTTCCACCGGTATTCATTTTAGAAACCGCATCGACTACTTTGCCTAAAGGAATACCACGACCATAATCACGAATGGTTGCTTGGCCATCGTCAATTTTTATTTCGATTCTTTTTCCAGATTTCATAACGAATTCATCGATGGAGTTATCGATAATTTCTTTGAGCAAGATATAAATTCCATCGTCCGCCGAAGAACCATCACCCAACTTGCCGATGTACATTCCCGGTCGAAGTCGGATATGCTCTTGCCAATCGAGGGTTCTAATATTATCTTCGGAATAGTTCACAATAGTGTTTTCGCTCATATTTTGATGGGACTGTTTTATAAAATCAGTAACTCACAAAAATAGGGAAAGCAAACCAATTTTAAAAATTTTGGGGAGAAATAATTTTAAAGTTTTAAAATATGGAACTCAAGCTTGAATTGATTCATTTTCTATAAACCTTAATTCAAGTAGATTTATGTTTGTGGCAATGATTGGTGGTTGGCAGATTCTTGGTCAAGAATACTTTTTTCAATTTTATAAATTCTATAAAGAATTCCGGGTAAAGAGAGCATTACTGGACCGAAAACCAATCCCATCACTCCAAAAATCTTTAAGCCTAAAACAACTCCAAAAACGGTGATCAGTGGATGTATATCGGCCATCTCTTTCATCAGTGTAAATCTCAGAACATTATCGATGCCGCCCACGAAAATTAAACAGTACCCCGTTAGAATTAAGCCGCCACTAACATCGCCGCTGGCAATTTGGTAGATACAAACCGGAATATAAACAAACATGGTTCCCAAAACAGGAACAATGGATGCTGCGCCCGTGAGCAACCCCCAAAAAATCGCATTGTCGACCCCAAAGATGGAATAACCGATGATAGCGATGACCCCCTGACTGAAACCTAAAATCGGAATTCCGTATGCATTGGATTTAATAAGCGCAATATTTTCCTGAATTAAAAATCGCTTACTTGCTTTAGATAGTGGTAGAAGTTCTTTCAAAATCGCTTCCATACTTCGGGCCTTTAAAAGCATAAAATAAAGAATAAAAAGAGCGACGAAAATATTCGCAAAAGTTTGTCCCACCCATTGCACTGTTGAAGGAATATAGGAGGCCACTTTATTGACCAATTGTAAAACTTGGGAATGTGTCACACTGAAATCAAACCGCTGCAAAAATTCATTATTTTCAAGTAAGATACGAACGGCATTGAATTTTTCTACAATAACTTCTCTGTTGCTGATGAGTTCATTGATTTTCGGCACCAGTATTTCAAGAATAATCCACAATGGTATCGCAAAGGTGATGATGATTAAAAAAATAATCAGGGAAATTGATAGGTTTTTGTTGTATTTTTTTATTTCGATCAGTTTTAAATAAAATTTTCTTGTTAGCACATACAAAGTAATGGCGCCTAATAAGCCGGAGACAAAATAGTTTAATTCAATTAAAATAATCAGAATGAGCAGAAGCGCAATAAATAGAAGGGCTTTCTGAACATTTATTTTCTCAAAAAGTTTTTGCATACTTCATTAATTTACAATCAAATGTATAAAACATTACTTAATTAAGTTTGATGAAAACGGGATAAATTTTTATTTTTTAAATCTCCATAGTATTTTATACAATTCTATAACCGTTAATGGTAGCAGTCCCAAAAAGAACGCCATGAGCCAGCCTTTTTGATCCAACATGTGAAGCTTAAATGCGTCGCGTAATATTGGGAGTGAAAGCACCAAAACCTGTAGTAAAATCCCCAGAATAATGGATCCAATTAAATATCTATTGCTGAATAGTCCGATAACATATAGTGGTTTCTTGCTGTTTCGCAAGCCTAAAGAATAGAAAAGCTGTGCAAAGACTAAAACCATGAAAGCCAAAGTTCGTGCATTTTTCAAAACTTCATCGGGAATGTTTTTATCCATAGGGGAATAGCCGAGTTCATAAAAGCCGTACCAAAACGCAAAGATGCTGATTAAGCCAATAAAAATTCCGCCCAAAACCGCTTGCAGGCCAGCACCATGAGAAAAGAAATTCTCTGTGGTTTCACGGGGTTTTTCTTTCATCACATCAGGGTCATCATTATCCATCCCCAAGGCAATGGCAGGTAAGGAATCGGTAATTAAGTTAATCCACAAAAGTTGTGTCGCAATCAGTGGTGAAGCCCAACCGATGAGTAAAGCAATAAACATCAGAATCACTTCACCCAGATTGCAAGTAAGTAGAAATAGGACTGATTTTTTAATATTGTTATAGATATTTCTGCCCAATTCAATCGCTTTGATAATGGTTGAAAAATTATCATCCGTCAAAATCATATCGGCTGCGCCTTTGGCAACATCAGTTCCGGTAATTCCCATAGCAACACCGATGTCGGCCGCGTTAAGAGAAGGCGCATCATTTACGCCATCGCCGGTCATAGAAACCACGTTTCCATTGGCCTTTAAAGCACGTACGATTTTTACCTTATGTTCGGGTGATACTCTGGCATAGACCAAATAATTGTCTACGTTCTTTCGTAATTCTTCGTCACTGAAGTCATCGAGCTCAGGACCTGTAAGAACTTCACTCAGGTGTGCTGCAATGTTCAAATCTTTTGCAATGGCAAAGGCGGTATTTTTGTGATCACCGGTAATCATGATGGTTTTTATCCCGGCCTCTTTTGCTCGTTTTATGGCAGGTTTTACTTCATCTCTAGCAGGATCGATCATTCCTACCAAACCGAGCAAAACCAAATCCTCCTCCATTTCTTCAGGTTTTGTTTCCTGTGATGCTGGTTTATAAGCCAAAGCCAAAGTGCGCAATGCTTGATCGGACATTTCTCGGGCGGCTTTGCTAAAGTTTTTTAAATCGAGCTCGGTAATAGGCCGAATTTCACCATCTGCAAAAATTCTGGTGCTAATTTTATTGAGGCTTCCCAAGGCACCTTTTGTAAAAATCTTGTAGTCGCCATCTTCTTCTCTCATCAGAACCGACATCATTTTTCTATCGCTGTCGAATGACTGTTCATCGATTCTTTTTGTATTAATTTTTAGAAATTCGCGGTTAAGCCCAATGGTATCGCCGAGTGCTAAAAGTGCAACTTCTGTGGGATCGCCCGTTGAGTCACCCTTTTCAAGAGTGGCGTCTGAACAAAGAATCATTCCTTTCGTTAAAAACCGGACAGAATGCGGAAGGTTATTTTTCTGTGTAAGCTCAATATCGATAAGTCCATCGGCGGTATAAACCTGGGTAACGGTCATTTTATTCATCGTTAATGTTCCCGTTTTATCCGAACAAATTACATTTACAGAACCTAAAGTTTCCACCGCCGGAAGTTGTCTGATAATGGCATTTTTCTTTGACATTGAAGTAACTCCTATGGAAAGGACGACTGCAACAATCGCTGCCAAACCTTCAGGAATAGAAGCCACTGCCAACGAAACCGAGATCAGAAACATTTCCGCTAAATCTCTTCCTTGAAACCAAGAAATGATAAAAATAAAAATACAAATTGCAACGGCGATTTTGCCCAGCATTTTTCCCAGTTGATTTAGGCGTTTTTCGAGCGGCGTTTTACTGTTTTCTTCATGATCAATTAGATGCGCAATTTTGCCCATCTCGGTTTTCATCCCTGTTTCTACAACCACACCAAGCCCTCGTCCGGCGGTGATAATGGAAGACATAAAAGCCTGATTCTTCTTTTCACCCAAAGGAATTTTCACCGCTTCGAAAATCGGTTCGGTCATCTTATTTTGCGGAACAGATTCCCCGGTCAGGGCAGATTCTTCACTCTGGAGGTTGGCGGCTTCGATGAGGCGTAAATCTGCTGGCACAATTCTACCCGCTTCCAATATAACAATATCGCCGGGTACAAGTTCAGCACTGTCAATTTCAGTGGTATGAGAATCTCTCTTTACCAATGCTTTTGGAGAGGACATTTTCATCAGTGCTTCGATGGCTTTTCCCGCCTGAACTTCTTGATAAACACCAATCCCAGCATTGATGAGAATTACTAAAATAATGATTATGGAATCCACGTATTCCCTCATAAAAAAAGTGATGACTACGGCTGCTAACAATACAAAAATCAGCCAGTCATTCAATTGAGAAAGAAAAATCTGAAAAACTGTTTTCTTTTTTTTAGCCTCTAATTGATTCGGACCGTATTTCAGTTTTCTTTGATGAACTTCTTCGGAAGAGAGTCCTGTTTCGGGGTTAACTTTAAGTTCTTTTAAAGTGTCTTTTATCGATTTTGTAAACCACATCGTGAGATTATATTTAAAAATAAGGGTACATAAAATGAAGTTGAAATTTAAGGATAATTCTTTTATTAAAAGGTATTTTCATGAGGATTAAAGGATGAATTAATCCATAAAAAAAACCTTTCGTTAGAAAAGGTTTTTGAAAATAGTTGGATTTTTAGAATTTGTAAACCCAATTTGCATAAGCATCAATGTAGGTTTTTAGGAATTTTTCGGTTCTTTCGATGACAGTTTTTCCATCTTCTTGGAATAATTCGTGAACTTTGCCAAGGTACATTTCCGGTTGTTGCATCATGGGAACATCAAGAAAAACCACGGCCTGACGGATGTTATGGTTAGCTCCGAAGCCACCAATACCACTTGGAGAAGCAGTTACCACCGAACCCGGTTTTCCTTTCCAAACACTTTTTCCACCCGGTCGAGAAGCCACATCAATGGCATTTTTCAGCACGGCGGGAATGGTGCGGTTGTATTCTGGCGAAACGAAAAGTACGCCATCCGAATTTTTAATTGTTTCCCGAAAATCAGTCCATTGTTTTGGTGGATTTTCCTCTAAATCTTCATTGTAAAATGGCAAATCCCCAATTTCTACAAGCTCCATATTTAAAGATTTAGGTGCTAAACGAATCAGCTCCATGGCGATTTTTCTGTTGAATGATTCTTTACGTAAACTTCCGACTAAAACGGTGATTTTCTTTTCCATATTTTTAATTTGAACTCAAGATACGAATACTCGTTCTTACATTTCGATTCCAAATTATTTTTAACATAATTTTAATATCATTTCCTTAAAAAAGTAAAAGAATTACTCTTCACTTCGCTAAAATTTGTATTTGATTTTAATTTTTAATAAACTTCCTTGAAATTACTTCATTTCCATAATAAACATTAAGAATATATTGCCCGTTGGAAAGATCTTTAACATCAACAGTAGCGGAAGAAGTTTCCTTTACTTTTTTCCCAGTCATGTCAAAAATACGTACATTTTGTAATCCTTTTACATTTTGAATGTTCAGAAAGTCAGAAGTTGGATTTGGATAAATTGATAATTGGATTTTGTTTATAGCCGCAACACCCATATTTTCTTGGAAAACCACTTGTACATCATCTAAACCAATGAAGGCAATATCTGTACAGTTGTAATGACGGAACACCAATTTCACTTTTTGGCCCGTATAAGCTGAAATATCTACAGAAATATTTTTCGCAACTTGCGTGTAACCTGCATCTAAAGTTTCTTCAAAAACCGGAGTTTCTGTTCCGGTGAATGTTGCGTTTTCTGAAATGACGTAGACGGCATAATGTTCCTCAAATATTTCTTCATCAAAAGCGCCAACTTTAAATCGAAGAGTGAGCTGCCCGGAACTATTTGGCAAAGTAAATACGGGACTTGTTAAGGTGTTATCGGGCGTGAACGCTTCAAAATACCAAGACCAAGAGGTTGCAAAATCACCTGTGAATGCAGGCATATCATCTTCTTCTGCATTATAAAATTCCCATTTTTGACCATCTCCATCACGATCCGTATTTTCCCATAACGCCACTTTTACAGGATCATTAAAATTGTCTTCAAAAACTACCGTTTGCGAAAATCCCAAAATCCCAAAAGTCAGCATTGAGAGCACTAATAAATTTTTTGTCATAATATCAATTTATTTCAAATATACAAATCGCAATTTAATCTGATAGCATATTACTGAAAATGCCTGATATTTTTGATTAGACAGAAAAAAGCGAGCTCAGGAGCCCACTTTACGATCTATATTATGTAAAATGAAATTATACGTTGAAGCGGAAGTTCATCATATCGCCATCTTGAACAATGTATTCTTTTCCTTCCACCGATAATTTTCCGGCTTCTTTTACTTTGGCTTCTGAACCAAATTTTAAAAAATCTTCATATTTAATAACTTCTGCACGGATAAAACCTTTTTCGAAATCGGTATGAATCACGCCCGCTGCTTGCGGAGCAGTCCAACCTTTTCCAATGGTCCAGGCACGAACTTCTTTTACCCCGGCTGTAAAATAGGTTTGTAAATGTAGTAAGTCGTATGCTTTACGGATCAATCGGTTCACTCCAGGTTCAGCTAAACCCAGTTCTTCCAGAAACATTTGTCTTTCTTCAAAGGTTTCCAGCTCATTAATGTCGGCTTCGATTTGTGCTGCAAGAACTACCACTTCAGCATTTTCCAGGGCAGCCATTTCTTCTATTTTAGCGATCCACTCATTTCCATTTTTAATGGAATTCTCATCTACATTACAAACATAAAGAACCGGTTTGTTGGTCAATAACTGCACATCGGCAATAATAGCTTTCGAAAAATCATCGGTTGGAAATTCGCGTGCATTTTTGCCTTCTTCTACAAATTTCTGTAAATTAAGGAGCGTTTCATAAGTCATCACATCATCTTTCTTCCCAGATTTAATGAATTTTTTTGCCTTTTCAACTGCTTTTGCCAGGGTTTCAATATCTTTTAATTGAAGTTCGATATCGATAATTTCTTTATCGCGCATTGGATCTACTGAACCTTCCACATGAACAATATTTCCGTTTTCGAAACATCTTAGCACATGAATAATCGCTTCACATTCTCTAATATTAGCCAGGAATTTATTTCCTAAACCTTCTCCTTTACTGGCTCCTTTTACCAATCCTGCAATATCTACGATTTCTACCACTGCAGGTAAAACTCTTTCAGGTTGTACTAATTTTTCCAGTTCAAACAAACGTTCATCTGGTACAGAGACCGTCCCGATATTGGGTTCTATGGTACAGAAAGGATAGTTAGCAGATTGCGCTTTGGCGTTGCTTAAACAGTTAAAAAGGGTTGATTTGCCTACATTGGGTAAACCTACGATTCCACATTTCATATCTTGAGTTCAAAGTTTAAAATTGAAGGCTTTATACCTTATTATTAAGAATGGGCAAAGATAAAGATTTTGATTGGGTTTTAAATAAAAAAAGGACAATTCTGGATAAAGTAGTCTTTAGAATAATGATTTTACCGATGATCGCGGTTTTCTAAAATTACTGATAATATTCATCATTCTTTAGACTGGATTTTTCTTAACTTTAAGGTATTAAATAATTAAAAAGTATCGTCATGGAAAATCACAATCTCACCAACGAATTCCCTGAACTGGCAGAAAAAATCAACACCTTTAAATTGAATGACGACGTTTTCAAAAAAATGTATGTGAATTACGAAGAAATCAATGCACTCATTCAGCATTACGAAGAAGGCGACCAAAATCATACGACTGATGAACACTTAACGGATTTACGAAAAAAAAGAGTTCATTTAAAAGATGATCTTTATTCCTATTTAATGAAATAAAACATTTCGTTTAAAAATTTCATTTCTGAAGCGGTCTTATAGATCGCTTTTTTTTGATGAAGCGGCACTCTTTTTCAGCGTAGTTGATTGGTAAAGAGAAGGTCAATATTAAATTTTCTTTAATTTTTAGGATAAAATTTTAGTAAATTCAAATAGATGGGTTCGTTTTTCACGAAAAAAGATTACTTTTGCACCGTCAAAAAATGATTATGCAAAACATTAGAAATATCGCAATTATTGCGCACGTTGACCACGGTAAAACAACTTTGGTTGACAAAATCATCCACGCTACCAGTGTTTTCCGAGAAAATCAAGAATCGGGAGATCTTATTATGGATAATAACGATCTGGAACGTGAGCGAGGAATTACCATTTTATCAAAAAACATCTCGGTAACCTATAAAGACACCAAAATTAATGTAATTGATACCCCTGGTCACGCCGATTTCGGTGGTGAAGTAGAACGGGTTTTGAAAATGGCAGACGGTGTACTTCTTTTAGTAGATGCTTTTGAAGGGCCAATGCCACAAACGCGTTTCGTCCTGCAAAAAGCTTTGGAATTAGGATTAAGACCAGTGGTGGTGATCAACAAAGTTGATAAGCCAAACTGTCGTCCGGATGAAGTTCATGATCAGGTTTTCGATTTGTTTTTTAACTTAGATGCAACAGAAGAGCAATTGGATTTCCCCACGTTCTACGGTTCCTCTAAACAAGGTTGGTTTAACACGTCCTTAGAGCCTGCAGAAAATATTTTCCCATTATTAGATGGAATTTTAGAGCATGTCCCCGCTCCAGAAGCTAAAGAAGGTCCGCTAAGAATGCAGATTGTATCTTTGGATTTCTCTTCATTTTTAGGAAGAATTGCAATTGGAAAAATCAACCAAGGTACTGTAAAAGAATCCGAATGGATTGGTCTAGCTCAGGCAGATGGTACGATTGTTAAAGGAAAAGTAAAAGAACTTTATGTTTTTGAAGGTCTTGGTAAAAAGAAAGTTCAAGAAGTAAAAGCAGGAGATATTTGTGCCATCGTAGGATTCGACAAATTTCAGATCGGAGATTCATTCGTTGATCTTGAAAACCCAGATCCATTGCCAAGAACGGCAATTGATGAGCCCACTTTGAACATGACATTCTCTATTAACAACTCTCCTTTCTTCGGAAAAGATGGTAAATATGTAACTTCTAATCACCTGAAAGAAAGGTTGATGAAAGAGTTAGAGAAAAATTTAGCTTTGAAGGTTGAGCCTACGGAAGATGCCAATACCTTCTTGGTATTCGGACGTGGAATTCTTCACCTTTCTGTTTTGATCGAAACGATGAGAAGAGAAGGTTATGAAATGACCATTGGTCAGCCACAAGTAATCTTAAGAGAGATTGATGGTGTAAAATGTGAACCTTATGAATCAATGGTTGTGGATGTACCAGAAGAATATGCTTCCCGTGTAATCGACTTGGCAACGCAACGTAAAGGAGATTTGCATATCATGGAAACCAAAGGTGAAATGCAACACTTGGAATTCGAAATTCCGTCCCGAGGTTTGATCGGATTGCGTTCTCAAATGCTAACCGCAACTGCTGGTGAAGCAATTATGGCCCACCGTTTTACAGATTACAAACCCTTCAAAGGTGCGATTCCTGGAAGATTGGTTGGTGTTTTAATCAGTAAAACCCAAGGTCCAGCTACGGAATATTCTATTGCTAAATTACAGGATAGAGGCAAGTTCTTTGTAGATCCGGGTGAAGAAATTTACGAAGGAATGATTATCGGAGAACAAAACAAACCGGGCGACATGGTGGTAAATATTGTTGAAGCCAAACAATTGAACAATATGCGTGCCTCTGGTAAAGATAAAGACGGTAGTATTGCTCCGAAAATCCTTTTCTCTTTGGAAGAATGTATGGAATACATCCAAGGTGATGAAGCGATTGAGGTAACGCCTAACTTCATCAGAATGCGTAAAAAAGTACTTTCTGAAAACGAAAGAAAACGGATTGAAAGAGGTGCGAAAGGTTAATCTTTCGAGATCATTACCATAAAATGGCTTTTGCCAACTGAATAAAAGAGTTCCAGATTAATTTGGGACTCTTTGTTTTTTATGTCTAAATTGCTTTTCTATTAATTAACAGATAATATTTCAACTACATTATGAAAAGTTATTTCCCAGCTTTATCAATTTTCCTCTTTTCATTATTGAATTCCTGCACCTCAACATCCAAAATTGAGCAAGGCGATTTCTACGAAAAGATAGATGGAATTTTTTTAAATTATACAGTAAAAGGAAACGGTCCTTTTCTTTTTGTGGGACATCCTAACTCCGGAAAAGTCGGTTACGAACTTACTTTAAAACCACTTGAAGATCAATTCACGGTGGTTTATTATGATCCTCGCGGAACTGGTAAATCTGAAGCTCCAAAAAAATTGCTAGCTTACAATAATGAGCATTTAACCCGGGAACTCGATTTCTTACGCAAAAAAATAGGTGCCGATAAAATTTGGATTTTCGGTCATTCTGATCAAAGTGCAATCGCCTTGCAGTATGCAGTTGAGCATCCTCAAAATGTTTCAGGTTTAATATTGACTGGAACAAGTTTTATTGGCGATCTGGATGAAACCATCAAGCGGAGAAAACAATCCGAGAGTAAAAGGAAAACTGAGTCTGAATGGTTTGCACAAATTATCAATGATTGGGATTACATGTACGACCACAAAACTGAAATTGACAAAAACGGAAGAGATTTAGCCGATTCACCAATCAAATGGTGGTGTTATAACGAAGAAAGTTCTCAAAAAGTAATTCCAATTACAAAGTTAATTTCTCAAAATGGAAGAAGAAAACCTATTGGTGGTAAGGCCTATTTTGAAACACCTGCTGAAAGACAAAAATATTTAGATATTCAGAAAAAATTTAAAAATCTAGGAACAAAAGTTTTAATTATTAATGGCAGATTTGACACCAATAATCCACCAGAATTTGCAGAAAAATTACACAGAAATTTACCACATTCTAAATTACTTTTACTTGATAAATCTGGTCATTTTCCCTGGATTGAACAGTCAGAAAAAACATTTGAAGAAATTAATATATGGTTAATGGAATAATTTTGTACGTACGTAAACTTTTACTTTTCGATCATGTTCGAGCGATTTCATCAGTTGTTCTATATAGTAGAATTTTAAAAAAAAGTACAACACTGATGTATAAGGAGTTTCAAATTAATATAGGACTCTTTGTTTTTTATTTTCTAATTTAGCATTATTAAAAATCAAGTCATGACCATTACAAAAGAGCGATTAATAAAACAGATTGAAACGTTTCCCGACGAGATTAGTATCGATGAAGTCATCGAAAGATTAATTGTCATCGAAAAATTGGAAATTAGAATCAAAGAATCCGATCAAAATGAAACCATTTCTGAAGAAGACCTAAAAAATGAAATGGAAACATGGTTCGAATAAAATGGTTAAAATCTGCCAAATTAGATTTAAAAGAAATTTATGAATTCATTGCTTTGGATTCTAAAAGATATGCTCAATATCAAGTAAAAAAATTCAAAAGAAAACAGAAATTTTAAAAGAAGGAACTATTATTGGTAAAAAAGTCTTTGAAATTAATAATGAAAACGTACGAGAACTTTTTGAAGGTGATTATAGAATAATCTACAGAACAATTTCTAAAAATGAAATTCATATTATTCTAATACATCATGGTGCAAGAGACTTACTTAGAAGATTGTAAAAATACACGATTATAATAAAAGTTTATTCTATAAGTCGTTGTTATAAAGCTTTCATAAAAAAGAAACAATTTTTGAACTTTAAAATTAAACTATTTTAAAGTTTTTTGTTTTTAAATCTAAACCATTAACAACATTGCTTTTTATATATTTGCGACTGTCATTTTTCAAATTATTAAATTGAATTTTCTTCACCTGAAACAAACAATTTTAATAAAATGAGGACGTTAATTATTTTTCCTTTAAAACTTATTTATGAAATATTCTTTTGCAAAAGCATCGACCATATTATTACTCATTCTTTCCCTTTTCATTACTTCTTGTGCCACCAAACAACCAGTTGCAAAAGAGACGAAGAAATCAACAGAAACTACCAAACCTACTCCATCGAAAACGATTGTTCCAAAACCGGAAGCCAAACTTAATTTGCCGGAAGTTCCGCGCGAATTTCGTGCAGCCTGGATTGCAACGGTGGCGAATATCAACTGGCCATCGAAAAATAACCTTTCAACGCAGCAACAAAAAGAGGAAGCCATTAGAATCCTCGATTTACTAAAAGAAGCCCATTTTAATGCAGTTATTTTTCAGGCAAGACCCTCGGCAGATGCGATGTATAAAAGTGATATCGAACCGTGGTCTTATTTTCTGACCGGTTCCATAGGCAAGGCTCCTACTCCATTTTATGATCCTTTGGAGTTTTGGATTACAGAAGCACATCAACGTGGAATGGAATTGCATGTGTGGCTAAATCCCTATCGTGCGCACCATACAACAGGCGGACCGATTACTGCTGAATCAATGGTGAAAAAAATGCCCGAGCAAATTATTAAACTCCGCAACGGAATGTATTGGATGGATCCCTCTGATGAGAAAACCCAGGATCATACCGCAAAAGTGATTAAAGATTTGGTCAAAAGATATGATATTGACGCTATTCATATTGATGATTATTTTTATCCGTACCGAGAATACAACGGTGGCAAAGATTTCCCAGATTCCAGAACCTGGAACGGGTACTTGAAGCGTGGTGGCAATCTTTCTAAAGCAGATTGGCGAAGAGCGAATGTGAATAAATTCATCAAAAGGATTCACGATGAAATTAAAGAAGAAAAAAGTTATGTAAAATTCGGAATTAGTCCGTTTGGAATCTGGAAACCCGGTTTTCCGGAGGGCATCAAAGGCACTTCGCAATATGATGAACTTTACGCAGATGCCAAATTATGGTTGAATCAAGGGTGGTTGGATTATTTTTCGCCGCAGCTTTATTGGAAAAATGAGGGGCCACAAAGTTACACCGCTTTGTTGCAATGGTGGGAAAGCGAAAACACAGAGAAACGCCATCTTTGGCCAGGTTTAAACACCATCGGGATTAAAGAGGTCGCCGATCGCCCAACCGAGATTGTGAATCAAATCAATACGACCCGAAAAATCCTGAAAAATGGCGCAGGTGAAATTCATTACAGCGTAGATGGATTATCTAAAAACCCAGCCATGTATGAAGCGATTAAAAATAGTTATAAAGAAAAAGCACTGATTCCAAAATCACCGTGGATTAAAGCAAAGGCTTTAGAGAAACCCATTTTATTTGCAGAAAATAGTGGCAACACCATTCAGTTGAAGTGGAATTCTTTGGATCATCAACAGGTTTTTCAATGGGTTTTATTCCTTAAATATGGCGATACATGGGAAACCTTAATTTTTGAAAAAGGAATTGTCGCTAAAAATTATCCGTTGTTAAAGAATGGCAGAAAACTGACTACCGTGGCGCTAAAAACCGTTGATCGCTTAGGAAATGAAAGTGAATATGAAGCGAAGGAACTTTAAATAAATTAAAAAACACCACGCGATAGGTTCTGAGTTCAACTTGAACACGCAATTTACCGTTTCATTTTAATCATTTTGCTGGCGTATTTCCCACGAGTTATGGCCTATTTCTTATAAGCGATGCCATGATTCTTTTAGCGGGTGAGGTCAGTCTTATTCTGCAAGACTTTGGCAGCAAGAAACGATTGGTGAAGACGCGGCGATTTAATTCTTTTTTTTGAAGTATTTAACGAATAAAATTAACTATTTTTGTTTGGTACCTGAGAAAACTACCCAATGTAATTTTTTTTCGTTTTGTGAGGTAGACTATTATTTTTTTTAAAAACTCAAACGCACTATGGCTCTGTTTCAGAAAACGGTAATCTCTAAATATCTTCAATCGCAAAATCCTGCAATTCTTCTGGAAAAGTGGGATTTGTTTCGGGCGCATTTTCACAATCCTACCATCCAGCAAAATATTAGAAATTCTAAAGAAGAACAATATCAAGGTGAATTTTTAATTGATCTTTTTGTCAATGTTTTAGGGTACACGAAAAATCCAACGCCAAACTTCAATATTACCACAGAATATAAAAATGTAAAAGACAGCAAAAAAGCAGACGGAGCCATTATCATCAATGATAAAGTTACTGCGATCATTGAGTTGAAAGGAACCAATACCACCGATTTATCCAAAATTGAAGATCAAGCTTTTGGCTACAAAAACAATCAGGAAAATTGCAAATATGTGATAACTTCCAACTTTGAGAAATTGAGGTTTTATGTGGATAATGCCATAGAAAATATTACGTTTAATCTCTTTGAATTATCGCAAGAACAGTTTAATTTGATGTACCTGATTTTGGCTTTTGAAAATATTAAAAATGATATTCCAAAAAAACTGAAAGATGAATCGCTCAACCAGGAAGATATCATTACCAAAAAATTGTACAAAGATTATTCGGTTTTCAAAAGGGAATTATTTCAAAATTTAACACAACTTAATCCGGAATATGATCCACTAATACTTTTTCAGAAATCGCAAAAATTATTGGATCGTTTGCTTTTTCTATTCTTTGGAGAAGATAGAGGTTTATTGCCACCAAACTACATCAGGAAAATAATTGGAGATTGGAATAAGTTGAAAGATTTAGATGCTTACTTTCCGCTTTATGACAGATACAAACAAAATTTCGAGTATTTGAATTCAGGCAAAAATCCAGAAGTTTATGCTTATAATGGTGGTTTGTTTAAAGAAGATGAAGTTCTGGATCACATCAAAATTGATGACAAAATCTTATATGAACACACTTACAAACTCTCTCAATATGATTTTGCAAGTGAAGTAGATGTAAATATTCTCGGTCATATTTTCGAAAATTCTTTGAATGAAATTGATGAAATAAAAGCCGAATTAGAAGGTCAGGAAATAGACAAATCTAAATCGAAACGCAAGAAAGACGGCGTTTTCTACACGCCAAAATACATTACCAAATACATTGTAGAAAATACGGTAGGAAAATTATGTGAAGAAAAGAAAACCGAATTCGAAATTGTAGAAGAAGAATATTCAACCGATAAAAAAAGACAACAGAAAACAAGTAAAAATCTGCTCGAAAAATTAGATAATTACAGAGCGTGGTTGTTGCAAATTACCATTGTAGATCCTGCGTGTGGTTCTGGAGCATTTCTGAATGAAGCCTTGAATTTTTTAATTAATGAACACCAATATATTGATGAACTGGAAGCAAAACTGCGAAATGTACCTATTATATTTTCTTATCACAGCGAAAGTATTTTAGAACATAATCTTTTTGGAGTTGATTTGAACGAAGAATCTGTAGAAATTGCAAAACTTTCACTTTGGTTGCGAACTGCAGAACCCAACCGAAAACTGAACAGTTTGAACAACAACATCAAGTGTGGAAATTCTTTAATAGATGATCCTGAAGTTGCCGGAGAAAAAGCATTTAATTGGGAGAAAGAGTTTCCACAGGTTTTCAACACGTCATTGCGAGGAACGAAGCAATCTGGGTTTGATGTGGTGATTGGAAATCCGCCGTATGTCACAACTGCACTTGGGAAAAATCAAGAATCTGAAGAAAAAGTGATTGATTTTTATAAAAAAAACTATCCAAAATCATCAGTTTATAAAGTAAATACATATTTAATTTTTTTAGAAAGAGCATTAGCTTTAATTAAAAAAAATGGCATATTATCATTTATTATTCCTAATACTATTTATTTGAATTATTTTTATGAAGATTTTAGAGAAAATTTAATTAAAAATTATTATTTGAATTTGATTTGTAATTTTAGTTTTGAGATTTTCCAAGATGCTGTAACAGGAGGCGCTTCAATTATGGTAATACAAAACCATCTTCATCCAAATCAGTTTTCAAAAATAATTAATTACGATAATTTTGAAGAAATAATTACTAAACAATTTGACATTCTGAATCAATTAGAATTTTTAGAATTACCGCAAAATAAAATAATATTTAATCTTTCAAAAATTAGTATCTGGAAAAAATCCTACAAAAATTCAATTTATTTATCAAATGAAAAATTCAAATTTTATAATGGTGTTAAAACTGGAGATAATAAAAAGTTTCTTTCTGAAATTAAAATTAGTGATGAATATAAGCCAATAGTTAGAGGAAGAGATTTTTATAAATACACACCTATAAAAAATGTAATTTATGTATTATTCAGAAAAGAGGAATTATGGAGTAATACGAACGAAAAAATGTTTGAAGTAGAAAATAAAATTATATTTAGGCAAACTTCCGATCATTTGGTTGCTTCTTTTGATAATAACCAAAATTATACAATGGACACAACACATTTGCTTTTTACTGAAGATAAAAACATTAATTTAAAATATATTCTAGTTTTAGTCAATTCAAAGTTTTTGAATTTTTTATATCAAATTATAGTTCCTGAAATTGGGAAAGCATTTTCGGAAGTTAAAATTGTTAATATTAAGAAATTGCCAATCAAAGAAATTTCACTTTCAGAGCAAGAACCGTTCATCGAAAAAGCAGATCAAATGCTCTCTCTCAACAAAGCGCTCCAAGAAATTTCCGCAAAATTCCAAAGAACCTGCGAAAGGAAATTTGAGAATTTAAACTTAACCAAAAAACTGCAAGATTGGTACAATCTCTCTTATGCAGATTTCATCAAAGAATTAAGCAAACAAAAAATAAAACGCTCCCTTTCCGAAGAAGCAGAATGGGCAGACTATTTTGACCAAGAAAAAAGCAAAGCATTAGAAATTCAATCTAAAATTGAGAGTACAGATCAAGAAATAGATCAAATGGTTTATGAACTTTATGGGTTGAGTGAGGAGGAGATCCTGATTGTAGAGAAGGATTCGTGAAAACAAATGAAAATCAATAAAATTTTTGAACAAATTGGGATTGTAGAGAATTCTTGAAAACAAATGAAAATCAATAAAAATTTTGAACAAATCCGAATCGTAGAAAAGGATTCGTGAAAAGAAATGAAAATTGTGAAACTATGGAAAACCTCGATCAACTCAATTTTTGTTTACAACAATCAGATTCTGCAATTATTGCTACCATTTTAGTTAATAATATTCCACTGTACGATTATATTATCTGCAAACATGCAGCGTTGGGTTTTGCTAATGATGTAGAAAAGAAGAATTTTATCCCAGCATCTTATAATTTTGAAATTTATCCTCAAGAAGATTTAACCGAAGAAATGCTATTTTATTACAATTTCCCAAAAAATCTGATGCATGTAGATTTCAAACATGAAATGGTTGGATTTTCACCTTATGAAACATTGGTCATTTTATCTCAACCTTTTTTAAAATCCAATGAAATCGGTTTAACCGAGAAAGAATTAAATGATTTAAAAGATGACTTATCAGATTACACATTAGAAGAAAGCAACATCTGTTTGGTTCATACTTGCGGAAGTACAGGATGTTCTCATATAAAAATGAAATTAGACTGCGATACTGAAAACAATACTGTGAAAATGCATAGTTTCCAAAGCAGTTTTGGAGAAATATTTCATCCAGAAGTGCAATTTAAATTTGATAAAGAGCAGTATTTTTCTGTTTTGAAATCGTTAAAAAAGATTTGTGACTATATAAAAGACGATCAAGATTATTTAAAATTCACAACAGAAAGATATTTTAAAGAAAATTTTTAATAATTTTTTGAGGTGTTTATTTAGGATTACTCTGTCATTCTGACGAACGAAGAATCTTTAAAATTAAAAACTCCAAGAAAATTCACAAAAAACAGAGACTCAACCCCACAAAAAAAGAGAACCAATTTCTTGATTCTCTTTACTTAGTAGCGGAGACACGACTCGAACGTGCGACCTCCGGGTTATGAGCCCGACGAGCTACCTACTGCTCTACCCCGCGTTATTGTGGTGCAAATATACAACTATTATCTAAACTTCCAAATTATTTCTAAAAAATATTTATTCAGCTATTTTTACTAAATTTGTATATGGCAAAAATTCTTAAAATCTATCCCGACAATCCACAGGAAAACCTAATTGCAGAAGTAGTTAAGGTACTCAACAACGGTGGATTAATTATCTATCCCTCCGATACCGTTTATGCTTTGGGCTGCAATATTTTTGATATTCGAGCCATGGAAAAACTCGCACAAATCAAAAAAATCAAGTTAGAAAAAGCCCAATTTTCAATAATTTGTAACGATTTAAGTCACCTTTCCGAATTTTCGCGACCGATTGACACCAGCACTTTCCGATATTTAAAGAATAATGTACCCGGCCCCTTTACCTTTATTTTAGAAGCCAACAAAAATTTGCCCCTGGCCTACAAAGGAAATAAAACCGTCGGAATCCGGGTGCCAGACCACATCATCCCCCAAATGATTGTCGAAAAATTAGGACATCCGATCGCCTCCACCTCGATCAAAGACGATGATGAGGTGATCGAATACTCCACCGACCCCGAATTGATTGCCGAGAAATACGATCATCTGGTCGATATCGTAATCGACTCCGGTTATGGCGAAAATGTAGCCTCTACCATCGTCGATCTCACCAGCGGCCAACCCGAAATTTTGCGACAAGGAAAAGGAATTTTTTAAATGCATTTTGGGCGTCTTCATCCGCCCTCCGTTCCCGCTTTTTTATAGGACTGGCTTCCGCTACGCTCCGCCAGTCCTATAAAAAGAGCTCCACTCAAGTCGGGACGCAGTGCAGTTACCCTCATCACCAATCGTTCAACCATTCTATTTTAATTACTACATACATGAAAATCATATCATCGCCCGCAAAATTGATGAATATAGAAAACACCACCGGTTTTTTAAAACCCAGCCATCCTCATTTCATCGAAGAAGCAAACTTCATACAATCCACTTTAAAACACAAATCTCCCAAATACCTCTCTGAGTTAATGGAAATTTCTACCAAACTGGCAGATGAAAACTGGGAAAGAAACCAAAACTGGAAAGCCAAACCTTCAACCAAAGAATCTACCACCGCCTTGATGGCTTTTAGCGGTGAAGTTTATCGTGGCTTAGATGCCCAATCATTGGATGAAAAAGCGGTTCACTATTTACAGAAAAACTACCGAATCCTGTCGGGCTTGTACGGTTGGCTTAAACCTTCCGATAAAGTGATGCTGTACCGCCTGGAAATGGGCCGAAAATTTAACTTCGAGGGACATCAAAATCTATACGAATTCTGGACTGAAAAAGTAACCGCCCAACTCAACAGCGAACTGAAAACAAAAGATTTGGTGCTCAATTTAGCGAGTAAAGAATATTTTAAAGTCATTGATAAAAAGAAACTGAAAGCACCCATTATCGATTTCGATTTCTACGAATACAAAGAAGGAAAACTTAAAACCATTGTGGTCTACACCAAACATGCGCGTGGATTGGTCGCTCGATATTGCGCACAGAACAGCGTGCAAACATTAGATGAAGTAAAAGGTTTTAACCTGGAAAATTACCGCATCGACGAAAAACTTTCCACAGAATCAAAATTGGTGTTCACCAGATAAAACAAAAGAAGTTTTACCTTAAAAAACGTGTATTTAATTATAATAAAGAAAAAATGAATTATCATACCAGAAAATGGATTAAACCAGAAGATCTAAATCCCAACCAAACCTTATTCGGCGGCCGTTTATTGCAGTGGATTGATGAGGAATCAGCACTGTACGCGATTATTCAATTAGAAACACCCAGATGCGTCACCAAATTTATCTCAGAAATCAACTTTATCAGTTCTGCCAAACAAGGCGATATTATCGAGATTGGCATAGAAGCCATCGACTTCGGAAATACAAGCATCACCTTACGTTGTGAGGTTCGGAATATGATGACCCGCCAAACCATCATTACCATTGATAAAATAATTTTCGTTGGGGTTGATATGGAAGGAAAACCCACCAAACATGGTAAAACAAAAATTGAATTTATTGCCGATCGCTTAAAAAAACAAGATGAAAATCAATATTAAAAATATGGTTTGCGACCGCTGTATCTCGGCGGTTCAAACTATTTTTAAAGATTTAAAGATCGAAATTTCTACCCTGCATTTGGGCGAAGCAGAAACCATAAAACCGCTGGATGATTCTGAATTAAATAGGCTTAACAATCACTTGAAAAAACTGGGCTTTCAAATCCTGGAAGATGCGGTAAACACCCAAATTGAGCAAATTAAAAAAGCCATTATTCTAAAAATCAGCACGTTGGATATTGCGGAAGATTTTATCTTATCAACATTTATCAGTGACCAATTTGCAAAGGATTACAGCATCCTTTCTAAAACATTTTCTACGCATGAACGCGTAACTCTAGAGCATTATTTCATTCTGCAAAAAATAGAAAAAGCAAAAGAACTTCTTTTATACAATGAATTTACCCTAACGGAAATTTCCCAGCAGTTGGGCTATAAAAGTGTACAACATCTTTCTGCTCAGTTCAAAAATTCTACCGGCTTCAATCCTACTTCATTTAAAAAATTAAAATCTAAAAATCGAATTGCCCTCGATCAGATTTAATTTAGGAAGATCGAGCCGAACAGGCTCATTCTAAATTTTACAACAAACTTCCTTATCTTTATAACAGCTTTAAAAGAAAAAGCTGGTAATTTGTAATTAAAATATATACAATGTCTACACCCAATATACCACCGTCTGAGAGAATCTCGCCAAGTTCCGTTTATTACTGTCCTATGGAATGCGAAGGCGAAAAAGTTTATTTCACACCGGGCCAGCGTTGCCCAACCTGCAACATGTTTTTGGTCCCCATTGAAGAAAGAGCGGATTATAAAAACAAACCACAAACTTTTTCAAAAACCAATTTACCAGAAACTTTCCAAGATAAAGTGGGTGAATATTTCTGCCCTATGTTTTGCGAAAGCGATAAAACCTACCCTTCTGATGTTGGTTGTCCTGTTTGTCATATGCATCTAGAGGAAATTACACCAGAATTGCTTCATGCTTCAGCGCATCATCACCACCATCATGCGGTGGAGAAAAAAGGTGAACCAGTCATTGACCAGGATAGCAACGCCGGAAAATATTATTGCCCGATGTTTTGCGAAGGCGACAAAGTATATGATTCTAATGTTGGTTGCCCCGTATGCGGCATGGATCTGGTTAAGATTCCAGAAAAAGGCGAACAATCTGCCGGAGACGACACGTATAAATTATTGCAAAAAAAGTTTCTCATTGCGTTGGTTTTCACCATTCCCGTCTTTATTTTATCGATGGGCGGAATGTGGTTTGATTTTCCTTTTTCAAATAAAGTTCAGGGAATACTAGAATTAATTTTTTCAATTCCCGTCATATTCTATGCTGGTTGGTTTTTATTAAAACGCGGCTGGGTTTCCTTTAAAACCTGGAATCTGAATATGTTTTCATTGATTGCCTTAGGCGCTGTCGCCGCTTTTCTGTTCAGCATCATTGCGTTGTTATACCCCGATATTTTACCGCATGAAATTACCCACGGCGGAAAAATACCACTCTATTTTGAATCGGTTGCGGTAATTTTAACTTTGGTTATTATGGGACAAATGCTTGAAGCCAGAGCCCATCAAAAAACCGGCAAGGCGATTGAGGAATTGATGAACCTTTCGCCTGATGAAGCCAATCTAATCGTGGATAATATTGAAAAGAAAGTACCGCTTTCCGAAGTTCAAATTGGGAATATTTTAAGAGTAAAACCGGGAGAAAAAATACCGGTGGACGGAAAGATTACCGAGGGAAACTCTAATGTAGATGAAAGTATGATTACCGGCGAACCCATTCCTGTAGAAAAAAATGTAGGAATGAAGATAACTTCGGGGACGATTAATGGAAACGGAACTTTTTTGATGACCGCCGAAAAAGTGGGCGACCAAACTTTGCTTTCCCAAATTATAAAAATGGTAAATGAGGCGACGCGAAGTAAAGCACCGATTCAAAAATTAGCGGATCAAATATCGAAAATATTTGTGCCAGTCGTTATCGCAATTTCCATAATCACCTTTATCGTCTGGAGAATTTTCGGGGGAGAAAATGCCTTGATTTTCGCCTTCGTCAATGCTGTTGCAGTTTTAATTGTCGCTTGCCCATGTGCGCTTGGTTTGGCTACACCGATGTCTTTAACCGTTGGAATCGCCAAAGGTGCGAATAACGGAATCCTTATTAAAAATGCAGAAGCTCTGGAGCAAATGCATAAAGTAAATGTGCTCATCACTGATAAAACAGGAACATTAACAGAAGGAAAACCCAAATTAGATGAGGTAATTGCGAATGAAAACAGTGCACAAACATTGGTTTTAAAATTAGCAGCTTCTTTGAATCAAAATTCAGAACATCCACTTTCGAGTGCGGTGTTAACGGAATTTAGAAAAGAAGAAAAAGCGTTTGAAAAAGTTGAAAACTTCGAAAATATTTCCGGTAAAGGAGTCAAAGGATTGATTGGAGGCGATACTGTTTTATTGGGTAATGAATCACTTTTAAAACAATTCAACTTAGAAATTCCCGTTTATTTTAGAAGTATTATTGAAAAAAACACCACCCAGGCAAAAACCATTTCGTTTCTAGCCAATGAAAAAGAGGTTTTGGGGATGCTTACTTTTTCAGATAATATCAAAGCCAGTTCTAAAAAAGCAATTGCATTTTTACAGGCGCAAAATGTAGAGGTCATTATGATGACGGGGGATAATGAACAAACAGCCAAAGCGGTTTCGGATGAATTGGGTATCAAAACGTATTTCGCAAACTGCCTACCACAGGATAAGTTAGCCGAAATCAAGCGACTTCAGGCCGAAGGAAAAATCGTTGCAATGACGGGAGATGGGATCAATGACGCTCCGGCTTTAGCGCAGTCCAACGTGGGAATCGCCATGGGAACAGGAACTGATGTGGCTATTGAAAGTGCCGAAATCACCTTACTAAAGGGCGATATTTTGGGCGTAGCAAAAGCCAAAATTCTAAGTGAAAAATTATTGAAAAATATTAAAGAAAATCTATTCTTTGCATTTATCTACAATACTTTAGGAATACCCGTGGCAGCAGGATTGCTCTACCCTATTTTCGGAATCTTGATGAGTCCGATGATTGCAGCGGCGGCAATGAGTTTCAGTTCGGTCTCGGTGATTTTAAATTCATTAAGATTAAATGGAGTTGATTTAAAAATCAAGTAATGTTTTTTAGGCACGAGTTTTTTTGCTGAAGACTTTCTTAAGGCAGAAATCTTTTAACGCAAAGGCGCAAATATTTTTGAGAAATATAGTGTTTAAAATTACGGACGCAAGGGCGTTTCAATCAGCAAAGGAAGATTTCTATAAAATCTTAATATTTAAAGTTTTGTAAGTGAATTTTGGAGATAAGTGCAATGAAATATAAAGTTTAGACCACTATTGCGCCTAATAATTTGCGTAGAAAATCTTAATCATCTTAACTTCTTAATTGAAAACTTAATGGTTCAATTTCCGCTCATCTTTTTTGAAGGAATTAGAATTTCCTTTCAATAACGTAATCAAGCATTAATTGAAGGGATTTTTTCGCTTCTGAATCGGGAAAATCATCGAGAATACCTTTAGCTTGCTGTTGATATGATTTCATCTTGTCAACCGCATAATCCAAGCCACCTGAATTTTTTACAAATTCGATGAGTTCTTTAACTCTCTTCTGATCGTTGTTGTAGCGCTTTATTGAATTGAAGAAATATTTACGGTCTTTTTCGTTTGCTGTTGTTAATGCGTGAATCAACGGCAAAGTCATTTTCTGTTCTTTGATGTCAATTCCCACCGGTTTACCAATAATCGTCGTGGTCAAATAATCGAATAAATCATCTTTGATTTGGAACGCCATTCCGGTATAAGTACCAAATTCCATCATTTTCTTGGCCAATGAAATATCGTCACTGGTAGAAAGTACGCCGATTTCGCAACACGCAGCGATTAAAGTCGCTGTTTTCTGCCGGATAATTTCGTAGTAAATGTCTTCGGTAATATCTAATTTTCGAGCTTTCTCGAGTTGCAGTAATTCTCCTTCGGCCATTTCGCGAATCGTTCGTGAGATTACAGAAAGTAAATCGTAATCTTTGTGATCGGTAGATAATAAAACAGCTTTAGACAACAAGTAATCGCCAACCAGAACGGCAATTTTATTTTTCCATAAGGCATTGATAGAGAAGAAATTTCGGCGCTTAAAACTTTCATCGACCACATCATCATGAACCAAAGTTGCGGTGTGAATCAATTCTATCATTGATGCGCCACGAAAGGATTTTTCGTTCACCTCGCCCACGAGTTTAGCACAAAGAAATACAAACATCGGGCGCATTTGTTTCCCTTTTGTGGTAACGATAAATCGCGTAACCTTGTCCAAAAGTGCAACATTGCTCTGCATTGATTCGTAAAACTTCTGCTCGAAAAGTTTCATCTCTGCATTGATCGGTTTTTTAATTTCTTCTACGATGTTCGCCACGAATGAATGATAATAAATTAGAATAGATGAATAGCTACAAAGATAATTATAAATAAAGAATATGTTGAATTAATTCGTGTTTTGAACTTGATTTATTTCATTTTTTCAAACGGGATAAAATACAGATAGGGTTTTGCTTTCACAATTGGCAATATAAATTGCTCTCCGGAAATGTAGATGCCTTTGGCATCAACTGTAATTCCTTCAATTTGTCCAAGGTTTAAAGAACTGCCGAGATAATATTTATTGGGCTTTTCATTAAAGAAAATTCCAGGTTCGGATTCTTTGAAAATGGACAGATAGACTTCGGCGTTTTTGGTATACCCTACCAAATATAATTTTTGGTTATAATAAGCAGCATCTGTAACGACATAACCTGTGGAATAGGATTCTATTTTCTGTGCCGCTTGATTGGTGGAAATCGTTGGATCAATCGTATAATGAGTCGTTGATTTAGCGGCCCATTCTTTGGTGAAAATATGAATTTTTTCATTGAGGAAAATCATGGCTTCAGCATCGAAATTTTGGTTTAAATTTCTGGGACTGAAATCGACTTGTTCGGGGTAATAGAAAGGATGCTGGCTGATTTTGGTTATCATTAAAGAATCGGTAAACGGAATTTTATGGACCACCAAATCCTTGCGTGTGCCCAGATTATTTCCGAAATCTCCCACGTATAAATTGCTAGAATCTGAAGTAATGGCTTCCCAATCTATATTGACTAAATTGGTTTTAAAAACGTTTTCAATCTTTCCTGTTTCTTTACTGATTTCAAAAATTTCGGAACTGTTTCCACTGTCGTTTAGGGTGAATAGGCGATTGTTGAAAAAATCTAAGCCCGAATTTTCGTTGATGGAGTCGTTTAAAACTGCATTGCGGTATTTATTGATTTTGAACCACTCATAATCTTGCTGAGCAGAAAAACTCAGGGAAAAGAATACTGAAAATAAGAGAAAAAACTGCTTCATTGTTTATTTTTAAAAAATTGACTGACCTTTAATGAGAAATCCTACCCTGCGACTCGGCTTGAATGAAGCTCTTTTTTACGAAACAAGGTGGAGTAAAAAAAGCGGGAATGGAAGACGGAAATAGTCGCCCAAATTAAGACTATTTATATTCATCCACGTCGGCGTTTTAGGAGAAGGAGTTTGATTTTGATAAAATCGTACGATAATCCGCCCAACAAAATAGCAGAGCCGAGTATTAAAGATTTGATGCCAAAATGCTCAAATAAGATGCCACCAGTGACGCCACCAAAGAAAAACATGGTGATGATGGTGAGGCGTAATTTTATGGATTTGAGTAATCTGCGTTTGTGGAATTTGTCTTTGTAAAAAAAAAGCTGCGAAAATTCGATACCCATATCGGTGAAAAGTCCAGTGAGGTGGGTGGTTCTAACAATTGATTTCGAAATACTGGTGACCAATGAGTTTTGCATGCCCATGGCAAAAAGTAAACTGTAAGCGATGACATCTGGATTTACTTTGATGAGATAATTGCCCGTGATTGCGATAATAGCAAGGATTATAGCTTCGGTAATGATGGGAAAAACATAGGTTTCGTTTTCCTTGATTCTGGAATAAGTTTCGACCGTGAAATTGGCGAAAAAAGCGCCTAAGAAAAAGTAAAATACAAACAGCGCCAGATGAAAAGCATTGTTGAAATTAAGTTTAAAAACTTCGTCGACGAAAAAGGCGAAATGTCCGGTGACGTTGGTGGTTAGTTTTTGGACCGAAAAAAAGCCAACAACATTCACCAAACCCGCTACAAAAGACAACAATGAAGCGATTGCAAGGTTATGGCTGGGTGTTCTGGTTTTGCCGATGTGCGAAAACATTACTCACTGCTTTTGTTGGCCAATTGTCCACAAGCAGCATCGATATCGCCGCCACGGCTTCTGCGAATCATCACCGTAATTCCTGCTTTTTCTAATTGTCGCACGTAATTTTCTTCTGCGGATTTGTTGCATTGATCGTATTTCCCGTCGCCAATCGAATTGTACTGAATTAAATTCACTTTGCTTGGAATCTGTTTACAGTATCGGATTAAAGCTTTGATGTCTTCATCCTGATCGTTAATTCCTTTCCAAACGCAATATTCAAAAGTGATGATATTTCCTGTTTTCTCGTACCAATATTTCAGGGAATCCATAATATCAGTTAAGGGAAATTTATCAGAAAAAGGCATGATTTCATTTCTCTTTTTCTCAATGGCAGAATGTAAAGACAAGGCCAAATTTACCTTGATTTCTTCATCAGCCAACATTTTAATCATCTTCGGGATTCCGGAGGTTGACACGGTGATTCGTCTGGGCGACATTCCTAAACCTGAAGGTTCAGTAATTTTTTTGATGGATTCTACAACATTTTTATAATTCATCATTGGTTCACCCATGCCCATAAACACAATGTTTGAGAGCGGTCGGTCGAAGTATAATTTACTTTGCTGATCGATTAGGGCTACTTGGTCTACAATTTCTGCGACTTCCAGATTTCGCATTCTTTTAAGGCGTGCTGTTGCGCAAAACTCACAGTTTAGTGAGCAACCAACTTGGGAAGAAACGCAAGCGGTTGTTCGCGTTTCGGTCGGAATTAAAACGGATTCTACCAAAAGTCCGTCGTGTAATTTTACGCCGTTTTTTATGGTTCCGTCTTTCGACCTTTGAAGTTGGTCTACCGAGATGGGATTGATAATGTACTCTTTAGAAATGCGGTCTCTTAACGCCTTAGAAAGATTCGTCATTTCATCAATCGAATGCATATTTTTACTCCAAAGCCAATCATAAACTTGCTTTGCTCGAAAAGGTTTTTCGCCTAAAGAGACGAAATATTCCTGTAATTGTTCGAGTGATAAAGTGCGGATATCCTTCATAATATGAATAAGAGCCAAGTAAAAAGTAAAAAGAGCAAAGTTTTTACAACTTTGTGTTATTTACTATCGCTCCAAAAATGTTTTTTAATTCTAAACTTTTAGCAAGTAATTGATCCAATTCTTCATTCTCCTTTTCATCGAGTGCTTTAATAACTCTTAGCCAATAATTGGATTCCCTTGTTTCTCGTAAAGAAATTTTAACCTTATTTTTAAAATCTGCTATTGAAGATCCTGCTTGGGATTCTTCGTAGTTAGCACCAAGTGAAGTTGAAGACTTTCCCAATTGGTATCGGATTAATCTAGATTCGGGATCATTTGGAAGCTTCCTTAGAAACTTCAGACAATGAATTCCAAACCAAAAAGTTCTCTCTAGTAAATCATTCTTTTTCATAATAAAAAATTTCGATTTACTAAAGTTAACCTTTCTAATTAAATAAAGTACCAGGCATTTCACTTGGTACTTTTTACTTTTTACTAGGCTCTTTTAAAATACTTCTTTAGATGATTAACATGGCATCACCGTAAGAATAGAATTTATATTTATGTTTTACAGCTTCTTCGTAGGCGTGCATTAAGAAATCTTTTCCTGCAAATGCTGCTACCATCATCATTAGGGTAGATTTTGGCGTATGGAAATTGGTAATCATACAGTTTGCTACACCGAAATCATGTGGTGGGAAAATAAATTTATTGGTCCAACCATGGTAAGGTCCGATTTTTCTATTTGAAGAAACGGAAGTCTCAATCGTTCTCATGGTGGTAGTTCCAATGGCACAAACTCGTCTACCCTCTTCAACTGCTTTGTTGATGATATCAGCGTTTTCCTGCGTAATAATGGCTTCTTCCGACTCCATTTTATGCTTGGATAAATCTTCAACTTCGATGGGGTTAAAAGTTCCTAAACCAACGTGTAGGGTAATTTCAGCAAAATCAATTCCCTTGATTTCTAATCGCTTCATCAAATGTCTGGAGAAATGCAGCCCTGCTGTTGGTGCGGCTACCGCACCTTCATGTTTTGCATATATCGTTTGGTACCGTTCTGCGTCTTCTGGTTCTACGTCTCTTTTGATATATTTTGGAAGTGGAGTTTCGCCCAATTCTTTTAATTTCGTGCGGAATTCTTCGTAAGAACCATCGTATAAAAATCGCAAAGTTCTTCCTCTGGACGTGGTATTGTCAATAACTTCGGCCACTAAACCTTCGTCTTCTGTAAAGAATAATTTGTTACCGATTCTTATTTTACGCGCTGGATCTACCAATACATCCCATACGCGGGTTTCTTTATCCAACTCTCTTAATAAGAAAACTTCGATTTTCGCCCCTGTTTTTTCTTTATTTCCGTACAGTCTGGCCGGGAAAACTTTGGTATTATTGAAGATGAAAAGATCTTTCTCGTCGAAATAATCTACAACATCTTTGAATTGTTTGTGTTCAATGGTTTGGGTCGCACGGTTTAGAACCATGAGTTTTGCATCATCTCTGTGTTCTGCGGGGTGTTCTGCCAAAAGCTCTTCTGGCAAGTCAAAATTAAAATGTGATGTTTTCATCTTTTTAAATTACGGTTTAAAAATTAGATCCGAAAAATGAGAATTTTCGGAGTGCAAATATACGACATTGAAAAGGCAAAGTCAAGTAATTGCCCTCTTTAATAATATTCCGGCTGAATACAAGTTTTAAAAGTAGAAATATTAGCGGTGAAACGAGGTTACTTTAGCGTTCAAAATAAGTATTGAAAACAAAGATTTACATTTTTAATTTTTCAGGAACGACGATTTGCAATTCCACATTTTTGTATTCTTTCAAAACCACTTCACAGGTAACCGTTTTATATTTTTCGATTGCTTTTGAAACAAAATAATTTCCTACTTTTTGTAACTCGCCATCATCTGAATATTCATGCAACCATTCTGAACGGTATAATCCAATTAAATTTTTATTGGCTTTTTGTAAAGTAAATTCTTTTTCATTGATCGGTTTCTTTGCTCTTTTGGATGGATAAATTTTCAAGGAAACAACTTTAGGACTATTTGCAGAAATCTCCGAAAATTCATATCTATAATTCTTCATTAAAGTAGAGGTAAGCAATTTTGCAGTATTGATGTATGTAAACTGAAATCTAATTTCGCCATTTATTTTTGTTTCTTTTACAGAAAAATAATGCTCCACATTTTTTTCATGATCGTACAAACTTGCAGTGAAATCCTCTTTGGTCTTATTCAGTCGTAAATAGTAAGAAAAATCATCAGAATTATTGTAGGATACTATTTCACGTATGTTCTTTGTTTTAAAATTGGTACTTGAATATTTGGTAAGAAAATCAAAATGATAAGTTTGAGAAAATGCGAAACTGAAAAAAGTTATAAGAATTAAAGTAGAAATTTTTTTCATAAAAAGATGGTTTAATTTTTTCTTTCTTATTTAAGGGAAAACAGCATTTATGTTCTTGTAGATTAAACAAATATATTATTTTTTTTAAAAAAGTTATAATTATTTTTATAAATCATTTTTCATCTAAAACGCGACCGAGCAGCGACGATTGACTCATCTGGTTCTTTTTATTTGAATCTTCAAAACTCGTTCCTTAGTTTGCAGAGGAATCGTTTTTCTATTATCTCAAAAAAAAAGAAGTTCAGATTTCTCTGAACTTCTCTAATCTATAAAGTTTCTTTCAGCCAATCGAAAAATTCTCGCTGCCAAACCAAACCGTTTTGTGGGTGTAAAACCCAGTGGTTTTCGTTCGGGAAATAAAGGAACTTCGCTTTTAAACCTTGCAGTTTCGCTGCCTGGAAAGCTTCCTGACCTTGTTCGTAAGGAACTCTGTAATCAATTCCACCTTGAATGATCATCATTGGCTTATTCCATTTGTTCACATAGTTTGATGGATTAAACTCGGTATACGATTTGGGTGTCGGTTCATCGTACGGCGAACCCCCTAAATCCCATTTTGCGAAGAACAATTCTTCAGTGGTCAAATACCAGGATTTCATATCGAAAAGTCCATCGTGTGCGATAAACGTTTTGAAACGGTTTTCATGAATGCCTGCCAACATCATTGCACTATAACCTCCGTAGCTGGCTCCTACCACGCCCATTCTGTCACCATCTACATACGCTAAAGTTTTGGCATAATCCGCCGCAGCTAAGTAATCCTGCATGACTTGGCCACCCCAATCTTTAGAAATATCTTCATTCCATTTCGTTCCCCAACCTGGCATACCACGTCGGTTTGGTGCAACTACGATATAGTCATTTGCAGCCATCAATGCAAAATTCCAACGAACGCTGAAAAACTGGGTTAAAGCGGATTGTGGCCCACCCTGACAATATAATAAAGTTGGGTATTTTTTTGCCGGATCAAAATTAGGGGGATAAATAAACCAAACTCCCATTTCTTTTCCGTCAGTGGTTTTCACCATTTTAAGTTCTGTTTTGGACGGTTTAATACTTTCATAAATTTTCTTATTCACTGCTGTTACCTGCTTCATTGTGCCATTTTTCAAATCCACGGTAAATAAATCAGCATTGTGATTCATATCGTTTCTAGAAACCAACAACGCGTTGTTTTGGAGTGCGTAGATATCATTAACATCAAAATCGCCTTTGGTAATTTGTTGAATTTTAGCGTTTTTGGGATTCAAGGAAAATAGGTGTTTGGTTCCTCTAAATGCCGTGGTAAAGTAAATGGTTTTCGCATCTGGTGTCCAGAATACAGAGCCGGTAATACTTTCGTCCCAACTTTTCGTCAAATTTGTTGTTTTACCGGATTTCCAATCCATGATTTTTAGGTCATTTTTATCGGCTTCATAACCATCTCTCTCCATCGACATCCAGTAAAGGTATTTTCCATCTGGTGAAAAATTAGGAGAAACATCATATCCTTTGTTACTTTCTGTCAGATTTTTTAAGGTTCCTGTCTGCAAATCATAAGCGAAAATATCGGTATTGGTTGAATGGGCATATTCGGAACCACTCAAAGGTTTGGTCACATACAGTAACTGCTTAGAATCTGGAGTCCAAATAAAATCCTCGGTTCCACCAAAAGGTCTTTGCGGGGAATCCCACGGTTTTCCTTCTAATAAATCTTTGGCAAGGTCAACTGTTTTAGAAACATCAACCACAAAAACATGATTGTATTTGCCTTCATTGAAGTAATCCCAATGACGGTGGTTTAGGTCCGTATAAATATGCGCCGTAGATTTTGGTGTATCAGCGTATTTTTCTTTTCCCAATAGTTTTTCGACCAAAACTTCTTTGCTGAAAGCGATTTTTTTTCCATCAGGAGCAATGACGATATTGTCAACTTTTCCCACGGTGTAAAAATCTGACCAGGTTTTTCCGGCATCTTTAGAAAGATAAATCTGCTCACCCTCTTGCGCGTATATCCCGTTGGCATCCCATTGAATTAAAGATTTTTTTCCTAAATCCAAAGCCGTTGCCTCGGCATTTTTGATCGTAAATAAAAAGTTCTTTTTGTTGGTTTTTTCGGTTTTCAAATCGGTTTTTCCCACGCTGTAAATAAGGGAATTCTGATCGGGTGAAACGGCCGACACTCCTATCTTATTTAGGGTCCAAAGCGTTTCTGGCATCATCACATTTTGAGCATTCATAAGGAAAGGCGCTGCAAAAGCGACTAAAGTATGTTTGATTTTCATTAAAATTAATTTAGAATTTTAGAGTGCTACAAATATAGAAATTAAAAAAAAGACTTTTCTCTAGTCAAGAGCCTCTTTTCTTTGCGAAATCACGTTTTCGAAATCGGCAGGATTTTCGGGACTGATCATATAAATCTTACCCGAGTCTACAGTAATTTTTACTTTTTTATGAATATTCGTCACATACCAAACGTCTCGCCCATTAAAATAGCCGAAATATCCGAACACACCTCCAACACCAAATGTTCTTAGGTTCAATCCTGTTTTTTCAATTTTATCGATTGTTTCGATTTCATTGATATTAATAATAACAGAACCGAATAAGTTTTTAATTAAAATTTGATCGTCAGAGACCGCAATTCGTTTAGGAATAAAACCATACGAAATAAAAATAACGCCATACAGCAAAATAAAACTGGGTATCGAAACCGCAGGCTTTGGCGGAATAAAGAAAAGTGAAGCGATGGGAAATACGATGAGAAATAACAAAACAATAATCGTTATAGTTTTGGTCCTTCCGTCCATTTTAGCGGTACTGAATTCTTTCATATTCATTAATTTGAGCTAGATTTTACGCGATTTATTGCGTTCATTTAAATACAAAAGCGATTTAAATAGCATAAACCGCCCCATTATAATTGACTTGAATTATTCTGAAGGCGCAATAACTCCGTTAATTAATGAGGTAACCAGTGACAAGGCAATACTGAAAATAAAAGCCCACCAAAATCCATCAATCGCCATTCCGTCTACAAATTTTGCGGCCAATAAAATGACCAAAGCATTAATTACCAAAGAGAAAAACCCTAAAGTAAGAATCGTCAAAGGCAGTCCCAAGATTTTTAAAATCGGTGTGACAATCAAGTTTAAAATGCCTAAGATCAAAGCGAAAATAACCGCTGAACCAAAGCCGTCAATATGAACGCCACTCAAAATTTTGGTTAAAAAGAAAGCGACAATTGCAGTCACCAATAATCGGATAATTAAATTCATAATCTATTTTTTTATAAAATTAAAAAATTAAAGTGACTCCGCAAGAACTTATCGCCTTTTATATTTGCCCATGAACGCGAAGTTGCTTCGAATAAATTTTATTATCTTCATCGCAAAAATTATATTCAATGAAGAACTATGCTAAATTATTGATGGTTTCTACGGTTTTTGCCGTAAGCGTAAACGCACAAACCAAAGATCAAATGGTTAAATCCATCATGGATGAAACCTATCAAAACTCTCAATTGGAAACCCTTGCTTTTGAATTAATGGATGATATCGGCCCACGTTTGGTTGGAAGTCCAAAAATGCAACAAGCACATAATTGGGCGGTAAAACGCTTTCAGAATTGGGGAATCGAGGCTGAAAATGAAAAATGGGGCGAATGGAAATCTTGGGAAAGAGGTCCCTCTACCATCGAAATGATTTTACCTTATGCCAAATCAATTGAAGGAACACAATTGGCTTTCAGCCCAGCAACTTCAACCAAAGGACTCACCGCTGAGGTGGTCATGCTGCCACTTTTTAAAAACAAAGAAGAATTTAATACCTGGCTTCCAAAAGTAAAAGGAAAATTAGTGATGGTTTCGCAATACCAACCGAGCGGAAGGCCAGAATATAATTGGAAAGAATTTGCAACTCCCGAGTCTTTTGAAAAAATGAAAAAAGAATCCGCAGCCGCTTCCGAGGAATGGCGAAATTCTATCACTGCCATTGGTGAATCATCCCGGACTTTAAATTTAAAATTGGAAAAAGCCGGTGCGGCTGGAATCGTTTCTTCCTATTGGTCGAGAGGATTTGGTGTAAATAAAATATTCTCTGCTGGAACCAATACGATTCCTGTCGTCGATATTTCTTTGGAAGATTACGGGCAATTATACCGGATGATTCAGCACGGAAAAACACCTAAATTAAGAATAAACGTGCAGTCAAAAGATAAAGGAACCGCTCCTACTTTCAACACCGTTGCGGTCATCAAAGGTTCTCAAAAACCAGATGAATACGTGATTCTTTCGGCACACTTCGATTCTTGGGATGGCGGAACTGGTGCAACCGATAACGGAACCGGCGTAATCACCATGATGGAAGTTGCACGAATTCTAAAAAAATATTATCCTAATCCTAAAAGAACGATCGTTGTTGGACTTTGGGGAAGCGAGGAACAAGGTTTGAATGGCTCGCGTGGCTACGTTTGGGCACATAAAGAAAAAATGCCCAAGGTACAGGCCGTATTTAATCAAGACAACGGAACGGGCAGAATCGCAAATATTAGCGGACAAGGATTTTTGCATTCTTATGATTATGTCGGCAGATGGTTAAGTGCAGTACCAAAGGAATTAACCAAAGGAATTGAAACCTCTTTCCCTGGTTACCCAGGTGGTGGCGGATCTGATCATGCCTCATTTATTGCTGCTGGAGCACCCGCTTTTATGCTGAGTTCTTTAAGCTGGAGTTATGGCAATTATACGTGGCATACCAACAGAGACACCTACGATAAAATTATTTTCGATGATGTAAAAAGCAACGTGGCAACAATTGCCATCTTAACTTATATGGCGAGTGAAGATCCTGAAAAGGCATCCGCTGAAAGAATAAAAATGCCAAATAACCCAAGAACTGGCGAACCAATGAAATGGCCAGAAGTAAAAGAACCAACCCGAAAAGGTGGTTTTGATTAAGCTGATGTTGTACTTTTAAAAAAAGCAATTATTCATAAAAGTCGGTAATTTCTAAGCGCTTGGCGTGAAGATTTTGCCGGCTTTTCTTTTTAATAAAAATGGTAAAGTGCTCAATCATAAGGTTTTTTCATTTACTGAAGTTTAGAATGGTTAACTTTTTGATAAGAATTATTTATGAAAAATCAAAACTATATCAACCACAAAAAATTTTACGCACCCCATCATTTCGTTTATCTTCCGCTTCTTTTTATTTTACAAGTATTGGGAATTTGGAAGGTTTTTAATGATGAACCCCACCAATTAGTTTGGACTTTATTTTCGGTGGTAATCTTTCTCTTTATTTATTTAGCGCTCATGTTAAGACAGCATTACGCCCTGGGAAATCAAAATCGGATTGTACGTTTAGAATTTAAATTAAGGTATTTTGAACTATACGGAAATAGATCAGATGAAGTAGAAGCGCAACTTTCTTTCGGACAATTGGCGGCTTTGCGTTTTGCTTATGACGACGAGTTCAAAACTTTACTGACCAAAGCTCTCGAACAAAAAATATCTGGCGACGAAATTAAAAAGTCGATTTCCCGGTGGAAACCGGATCATCATCGAATATAAAAAATAACATGAAACATTTAATAACTTTAAAAATAAAAATTATGAAAAAGTATGCAATTCTTACCCTAGCAGTTTTTGCTTTATTGAGTTTAACTGGTTGCGATGCCATCGGAACGATATTTAAAGCAGGAATGTGGTGGGCGTTCTTTTTGGTTGGTGCCGTAATCGCCGTAATTTTATGGTTGTTGACCCGCGGAAAAAAATAACAGAGACTGTATGAAATCGGAAAGCTCTTCTTTAGATATAATCACCAAAATAAGTCCTTCTAAAATTTTAAAAATAATGAAGGATCCAGAAAAATCTGCATCTGCGGTCAATTTGGTATATACCAATGATAACGATACTGAAGGAATTATCCGTAAAAAAAGCGGGAAATCATTTTCCTATTTCTCGGGTCAGCAAAGAGTTATAGACAAAAACGAAATTAAGCGAATAAACGAATTGGCAATTCCTCCCGCTTGGGAAAAGGTCTGGATTTGTGCATTGCAAAACGGCCATTTACAAGCCACAGGTTTAGATGCCAAAAAGCGCAAGCAATACCGCTATCATCCGCTATCATCCGCTGTGGACCGCTTTGAGAAAGCACATTAAATTTTACCGCATGTTGCAGTTTGGTGAAATATTGCCCAAGATCCGCATGCAATTAGAACAAGATTTATCCCATGACAACTTGGATAAACGTAAGGTTCTGGCGTTGGTAGTGAGTTTAATGGAACGAACCAACATTAGAATTGGCAACTCGATTTATGAAAAATTATATGGTTCTTTTGGTTTAACCACTTTGAAGGATCGTCATGTAGACATCAAAGGTCAAAAGATAAAATTTTCTTTTAAAGGTAAAAAAGGGATTTATCATGACATTGATATAAAGCATAAAAAGCTAGCAAAAGCGGTAAAAAACTGTCGTGATATTCCAGGGAAAGAGCTCTTTCAATATTATGATGCGTACGGAAAGCGCCATCCGATAGAAAGTGGGATGGTCAATGACTATATTAAAGAAATAAGTGGTGAGAATTTTACGGCTAAGGATTTCAGAACATGGTCAGGAACTGTAAATGCTTTAATCGCTTTTAAAGAAATCGAAACCCAAAAGACGCAAGAGAATAAAAAAACTAAAATAAAAAATGCCATAGAATTGGTCGCTTGTGAATTGGGAAACACCAGTACCGTTTGTCGCAAATACTATATTCATCCGCTTGTTATAAATCTTTATGAAAATGATTCTATCAAAAAATATTTAAGCGAGTTAGATGAAATTGAGGTAGATGACGGTAAATCAGGTTTAACAAAAGAAGAACTGGTCGTGATGAAAATATTAAAAAATGAAAAACAGTAAAGATGCCAGAAGGACCAACACTCGTAGTATTTAAAAAAAAAATAGATTCATTTCAAGGAAAAATAGTTACTGAAAGTAGCGGCTATAATAATCCGTTTGCAGAAGAAATAACCGGCAAAAAATTACTCGAAGTCGATTCCTATGGAAAGTATCTTCTCCTCTATTTCGAAGATTTTTTGATCACCGTTCATTTTGGTTTATTCGGTCGTTTTTTGATTAATGACACAAAGAAAGTCAATGCTAGTTTTGCTCTTTTTTTCGATGATGAATTTATTAATTTCTATGTGGTTAGGATTAAAAAACTCGACAAAGACCATGAATTTGATCAGGGATTAAATGTATTCTCCGAACAGTATCAATTGGATAAAACACAAAGAATTTTACTCGAAAAATATGCTGATAAAAAAATTGGCGATGTTCTCTTAAATCAAGATGCTTTTCCAGGTTTGGGAAATATAATTCGGAATGAAGTTTTGTTTTTAAGTAAAATTCACCCAGAAAATGAGGTCAAGAATATCCCTTTAGCAAAAATAAAAGACTTGCTTCAATTGATTAAAGAATTTTCTAAAGCATCGGTGGAATTAATTGAACAAAAAATATGGAAATCATCTGCCTCCGTCTATCAGAAAAAAGAATGGAATGGGCTTGAAATCGTGGAATACGTGGCTCCTAAAATAAAACGAAAAACCTACCTGGTAGAAGAGATTCAAAAACTATTTTGACCTAAGAGTATTGAAAAAAAAAATCCTTCAAATTGAATGAAGGAATTATTTCTTTTTAAAAAAATTACTTTGTTAACTTTGTTTTTGGTAAGGTAACCTCGCCTGGATCAACCCAAACCCCATCTTTTTCTGCTCTTTTCATAATTATTTTTGCACGTTGTTCACTATCTGGATGGGAACTCATCATTTTTTGATAGGAACTTGCTTTTTCACCACTTCCTAGTAAAGCTAGTTTTTTAAAAGCGGTATAGGCGCCTACAACATTATAGCCGTGTTTTTTCATAAAATCATAGGAATAATCATCAGCTTGGCTTTCCTGTTTTTTGCTGTGTTTTGCATTCAACAAATCATTCGCAAATTCTCCTAATTGACTCTCATTTAAGGTCTGAACCGTATTAGAAGAAGCAGAAGCAGCGTCAACAGCTGCTGCGCGGAGGTAAGCATTTTTTACCGCATCTTTGGAATCCTCATTCTTTACATGACCAATTTCATGGCCGATAATTGCTAATAGTTCATCATCATTCATAATATCCATTAATGAAGAAAAGACGCGTACACTACCATCTGCCGCGGCAAAGGCATTGATGTCGGTAACTAAATAAACTTTGTAATTTAAGGGTAACCCGTCTTCATTTTTGTGTTTTGCAAATAATTTGTTCAACCGAACGGTATACGGATCTTTGGTGCTTGCAACTTTATTATTCGCATCCATCCAATCGACTCCTTCTTTTGCTAATTTTTGAGCATCTGCATTTGAAAATGATAAGGCTGTAATCCCTTTTGAGGCAGCTTTTGTCATTTTACCAAGATTAATTTGTCCGTGAACGGTCCACCATGAACCGATAACAATTACTGCGCTAATTACTTTTTTCATATTTGTAGTTTTGGTTTTTTAGATTGGGTAAAAATATAAGAGGTATTAAGGGTAAGGCGCTATAACCACTTCCAAGCCATCAATTTCGGAGGTGATGTGAATCTGGCAGCCAAGTCGGCTATTTTCTAAAACATGAAAAGCTTCGCTTAACATTGCATCTTCTTCTGCACCCATTTCGGTGAGCTTATCTGAACCTTTCAGCACATAAACTTGACACGATGCACACATCGCCATTCCACCACAAACCCCGATGGTTCCTTCTTCTGCTAACTCGTACGAACGAATTACTTCCATCAAATTCATCGACATATCAGTGGGTGCAACCACTTCGTGCACATCACCGTTTCGAGCTGTAATTTTAAGATTAATATCCTGCATGGTCTTATTCTAAGTACTTTTTTTAAGGGTTTTATTTAATCGATTTTCATTACCACTGCTTTCTCGGCTTCTTTACGGCTTCCATCGAAACCGTCAATTCCGCTAACAGTCGTATATTTCAAGACGAATTTTTTACCAGGATTCAGCATGTTGTAAATACTTTGACACATCAATGTAGCTTCGTGGAAGCCACATAAAATCAATTTTAATTTTCCAGGATAGGTATTAATATCACCAATCGCATAGACCCCCGGAATATTGGTTTGATAGTCTAGGGCATTATTCACAACGATGGCGTTTTTCTCGATTTGCAATCCCCAATTTCCTAAATCTCCTAATTTTGGCGTTAAACCAAAAAGTGGAATAAAGTAGTCGGTTTCAATATCAAAAGTTTCTCCTTCTTTTACAACGGTAATGGCATTCAATTTCCCGTCGCCTTTTAAGCCAATTACTTCGGCAGGCGTCATCATCTGAATTTTTCCATGATCTTTTAAAGCCTGAACTTTTTCTACAGAATCAAGTGCACCTCGGAATTCATTTCGACGGTGAATTAAAGTAACTTCGCTTGCAATTTCTGCGAGAAAAATACTCCAATCCAAAGCAGAATCACCACCTCCAGCGATTACCACTTTTTTATTTCTAAAATGTTCTGGTTCTTTAATGAAATATTCCACCCCTTTTTCTTCATAATCTGCCAGGTTTTCCAGCAGGGGTTTTCTTGGTTCAAAAGTTCCCAATCCTCCCGCAATTGCAACTGCTTTGGCACGGTGGATTGTTCCTTTATTCGTAATTACTTCAAATGTTCCGTCTTCTAATTTGGTTAAAGTTTGGGCCGTTTCTCCCAAGGTAAATCCCGGTTGAAACTGTTTAATTTGCTCCATTAAATTATCAACCAAATCCCCCGCATTGATGGAGGGAAATCCTGGAATATCAAAAATAGGTTTCTTTGGATACAGCTCTGTTAATTGACCGCCTGGTTGCGGAAGAGCATCGATGAGATGACATTTTAATTTTAATAAACCTGCTTCAAAAACAGCAAAAAGTCCGGTTGGGCCGGCTCCAATAATCAATATATCTGTCGTAATCATTAATCTAAATTTTTGGAAATAATCTTACAAATTTACAAAAATTAAAAGAATCGAGCAGAGCAGTTTTGTGATTTATATCATAAGATTAACAGTTTAAACGAATGTTTTATATTTGTGGCAAATTATTTGCAAAAGCATACGCATGAAAAAGATTTTATTATTACTTATCCTATTATCGGTAACTTTTGGAAAAGCCCAGAAACTCCAAAACATCCAATCAGGTGAGAAACTAAGTTACCGCATTCATTATGGACTTTTAAATGCAGGTATCGCCAATTTGACAACGTTAAAAACCACGTATAAGGGACAACCCCATTATTATGTAAAAGGCTATGGTAAGACCACCGGAGCGGTTCGTGCATTTTTTAAAGTAGAAGATCATTATGAAAGTTTTATAAATTATAACACGGGATTACCTAGTTTTTATGTGAGAAATGTACGAGAAGGATCGTACACACAACATTTCGAAACCGTTTTTAACCATGGTAATCAAACGCTTTTATTGACAGATAAAGAAAAGAACACTACGAAATCCGTTAATTCAGTCGCAGGAATTCAGGACATGTTGTCTGCTTTTTATTACTTAAGAAGTTTGGATAACAGCGAGTTGAAAGTTGGAAGCATAAAAAAATTAAATATTTGGATCGATGATGAAATGTTTCCTTTTCAATTAAAAGTGGTGGGAATTGAGAATGTGAAAACGAGATTTGGTTACATCAATACCCTTAAAATTGTTCCTCAGGTATTGAGCGGAAGAGTTTTTAAAGATAAAGAAGGGGTTACCCTGTGGGTAAGTAATGATAAAAACCACGTTCCAATTGCCATCAAAGCGGAGTTGGCTGTTGGTTCCTTGAAAGCTGATATTGATTCGTATTCGAACGTAAAATATCCTCTAGCGTTTTCAAAATAAAATGTAAAAAATCAAAAGATAAATTCACTATAAAACGGACTACGGTTCGTTTTTTTTTATAAAAAAAATATAAAAATGTAACAAAACCATACAAAGCTTTGTCTTATTTAAAAATATTCCATGAAATTTTACGCTGTTATTTTGATATTGATGATTACCAATCAACTTTTCTACACTCAGGTCACAGAAAATGACAGCATTACCCGTAAAAAAATAGCGGCTGTTAAAATTACACAAGCTCCGAAAATTGATGGTATTTTAGATGAAGAGGTTTGGCAAAATGCAATGATTGCCACTAATTTTATTGAGCGACGACCTCAAAACGGAGTTCCTATTTCAAATTCTTTCAGAACCGAAGTGAAGGTGTTGTATGACGATACGGGCGTTTATTTCGGTGCCATCTTATTTGATGAAAATCCAGCAAAGATTGCTCATGAATTAACGGAAAGAGACCAAATTGAAATGGACGATATTTTTGGAGTAACCATTAATGGCTATAACGACCATCAACAAAGTTTAGAGTTTTTGGTCTTACCGAATGGCGTTCAAATCGATGCTAAAATCACCAACGATGTGGGTGAAGATATGAGCTGGAACGCGGTTTGGTATTCCGCAGCCAAAATCACCGATAATGGCTGGATTGTAGAGATGAAAATCCCCTATTCAGAATTGCGATTCCCCAATAAAAACATTCAGCAATGGGGAATTAACTTCTTAAGACATGTCAACAGGACAAGCACCATGTATGATTGGAATTTTGTGGACAATAAAAAAGGATCTTACATGCTGTATGACGGCGTTTTAGAAGGAATTGAAAATATTAATCCTCCAACAAGACTTTCCTTTTTACCCTATTTCTCTACTTATTTGAATAATTATGAGGGGAAAACAACCGCCAATTTAAATGGTGGAATGGATGTGAAATATGGAATTAATGATGCTTTTACATTGGATCTCACTTTAATTCCAGATTTCGGACAGGCATCTTTCGACCGATCTGAACTGAATCTTTCCCCCTTCGAGCAGCAATTTGAGGAACAACGCTCGTTCTTTACCGAAGGAACAGAACTGTTTAGCAAGGGCGATTTGTTCTATTCTAGACGGGTTGGTGGAAATCCATCCAGAGATCCCGAGGTAAATGCGGACGAAACTATTTTAGAAAATCCCGATAAAGTAAAATTATTCAATGCACTAAAAATCTCCGGAAGAACCAATAAAGGACTTGGAGTTGGTTTCTTTAATGCCGTTACAGAAAAAACAGAAGCGGTGATTAAAAATGGGATTACGGGTGAAATAAGAAAAGAAACCACCGAGCCGTGGGCGAATTATAATGTCTTTGTTTTGGATCAAAGATTTAGCGGAAATTCTTCGGTATCATTTGTTAATACAAATGTGACCAGAAATGGGGAGTTCCGCGATGCTAATGTTACAGCATTACTTTTTGATATTAATAACAAGAAAAACACCTACAATTATTATGGATCCTCAAAAGCGAGTTTTGTGCTGCAAGATGGCACAAAATCAGGGAACGAAAGCGCACTGGGTTTTAACAAGGTTTCGGGCGAAAATCGGTTTGGCGCCAACTATTTTATACGCACTAAAGAGTTTGACATCAATGATTTAGGATATCTGAATCAAACTAATTTTCATCGTCTGAATGCGAAGTATTCTTACCGATTTTTACAGCCAAAAGGAGATTTAAATATTTTGAATTATAATTTAACGATCACACATACCAGAAGATTAGATAACGATCTGTTTACCGAGCTGATACTTCATAACAGTATTGAAATGCAAACGAAAAAATATTTTAATTTCGGTGGAGGCTTGATGATTTGGCCGATCGGAAAAAATGACATTTTTGAACCTCGAACAGATGGTAGATTCTTAAAAGTTCCTGCCATGATAAATTCATGGATTTTTATTAATACCGACAGTCGCAAGAAATTTCGAATAAACACCTATATCGACTATTACGCTTTTGATGAAAAAGGACGATACGAGTTGGATTATAATTTTAATCCCAGTTACAAATTTTCTGATCATCTTCGGTTTTATTATAATGCAAATATCAATTATGAAAACAATGATAAAGGCTTTGTTGGGAAAATAGAAGGTGATATTTTTATGGGCAAGCGAAACCGTTTTACGGTAGAAAACGCCATCACATCACAATATACTTTTAACAATAAAATGGCTTTGAATTTATCTTTCCGACATTATTTCTCGGAAGTTACTTACAAAGATTTCTCAACTTTAAATAGGGATGGCGGCACGACTGACACTCACCTTTTCAGCGAAAACAGAGATGGAACTTTCAATTCCTGGAATGTTGATTTGCGTTATTCTTGGTGGTTTGCGCCGGGAAGTCAGTTGACACTACTCTATCGAAATGCAGTAGGCAACTATCTCAATGAGTCGAAAATTGGTCTTAAAAATAATTTTGACCGTCTTTTTCAAGAGCCGATGGTGAATAATATTTCTCTAAAACTAACCTATTACATCGATTATAATCAGGCGAAACATTGGTTTAAAAAAAAGAATTAAGAAGGTTAGATTAAAGCAAAAAAACCGCTTCAAATAAAATTGAAACGGTCTTTTTATAATTTACATCAATGTTTACAGCGATTTAAACTGGTCCAACATTCTTTTATCATTTTCAAAAAACATTCTGATGTCGCTCATTTGGTACATCAGCATAGCGATTCTTTCGATTCCCATTCCGAAGGCATACCCGGAGTATTTGTCTGGATCAATATTAACATTGGTTAAAACAGCAGGATCTACCATACCACAACCCATAATTTCTAACCATCCCGTTCCTTTGGTAATTCTGTAATCGGTTTCTGAATTTAAACCCCAATACACGTCGACTTCTGCACTTGGTTCTGTAAAAGGGAAATATGAAGGTCTTAATCTAATTTTAGACTTTCCGAAAAGTTCAGTTGTAAAAAACTGAATGGTTTGCTTTAAATCGGCAAAACTCACATTTTGATCAATATATAACCCTTCAATTTGATGAAAAATACAGTGCGAACGTGAAGAAATCGCTTCATTTCTGAAGACTCTTCCGGGCGATAAAATTCTCATTGGCGGTTGATTTTCTTCCATATATCGAATCTGAACGGAAGAGGTATGTGTTCGCAATAACAAATCAGGATTCGTTTCAATGAAAAAAGTATCCTGCATATCACGTGCGGGATGATATTCTGGAAGATTTAAGGCGGTAAAATTATGCCAATCATCTTCAATCTCTGGTCCGTCTGCCACTGCAAAACCAATGGATTTAAAGATTTCGATAATTCTGTTTTTTACCAAATTAATGGGATGGCGGGTTCCTAATTCTGAGGGAAAACCTGGTTTGGTCAAATCATCTTTTTCAACGAAGATCGTAGCAATGTTGGCGTTTTTTAAAACCTCTAATTTCGCTTCTACCGCTTGTTTCAGTGTATTAATTTTTTGTCCGAATTCTTTTTTCTGCTCGTTTGGAACTTCTTTAAACTGCGCCAAAACATCATTAATCAACCCTTTTTTACCACTGAATTTAATGCGGAATTGTTCAATCTCTTCTTTACTTGTCGAACTGAAATTTCCTACTTCAATCAATAATTCCTCAATCTTTTCTAACATTTCTTTAAATATAATTGGATGCAAAAATACGATTTTTCAATGAAATATTTTTAACACGCTATGACTAAAATTTTGTTGTGGAAAATGAAGAAACCGCGGATGAACGTATAATGATTAAATTGCAAAATTTGTGCTAGAAAAAGCACACCGATTTATTCTAAAATTTGAAACATAACTACGAAGTTTTAAAGAACTTTGTAAAGTCTTTGCCAGTAAATTCAGGTATTTGTTGCGAAAAATTATTTCATAAAATCTAAAAATTTTTCGATGGCTTTTTTCCGATGGCTGATTTTATTTTTGTCTTCGGCTTTCATTTCGGCAAAGGTCATTTGGTAATGATCGGGAACAAAGATGGGGTCATATCCAAATCCTTGTTCTCCCCGAATTTCTTGGGTTAAATCACCATAAACGCGGCCTTCAAAATAATTTTCGCCGGATTCGTCAACCAAACACATTACCGTCACGAAATAGGCCTTTCGGTTTTGCTGATCTTTCAATTCCGCTAAAACTTTCGCCATATTTTTGCTAAAATCATGATTTCCAGCGTAGCGAGCAGAATAAATTCCCGGTCGTCCGTCTAGTGCGTCAACGACCAAACCAGAATCATCGCCCAAACTTGGCTTACCCGTTTTATTAAAACAATATTGTGCTTTGATCAAGGCGTTGGCGTGAAAAGTATGGCCATCTTCTACAATTTCATCATGAATATCATAGTCTGTGAGAGAAGTAACCTTGAATTTCTCCCCTAAAATTTGCTGAATTTCTTCTTTTTTATGTGCGTTATGCGTAGCGATAAGAATTTCCTTTTTCATAAGTAATGGGTAAGCAGTATGGAGTAATTGAGTTGTGTATTTAAATTCTATTTTTACAATATTTCAAATTTACGATTTACAAATTCGAAAATTTTATCTGAAACCAAATGATCTCCCGTTTGGAAAATATGGTTAATTCTTTCTCTTATTAGTAGTAGATTTTCTTCATCTTCACTTCCGGTAATTAAAATAACATCGCGGGCGGGAATTCCGATGATTAAATTTCCTTTTACAGGAAAATTATCTTTCGACCATATATCCAATAAAATCAAACTCGTTTCGTAATTCCCATCAATGGTCAACATAAAATAATCTTCCTCACCATGTCTTTCTATATTGATTGAATTTTCTAAATTTTCAATCGCTTTTGATTTTAAATCGGTGAAACTAATGTTTAAAGTGGCTAAATCTTCTTTATTTAAATAACTAATATTGGTTTCTGAATCTTCAACATAGAAAATAAAAAGTTCTTCGTTGTATTTTTCAAATATAATATGCTGTTCAAAATCTGGATTTATTTCTTTTAAATGCGCTACAAATCTATAATCTTTTATAACAGGCAAAATATCATTAATATTGATGTTCTCATCTGATTTAAAGTAGAGGGAATTTGAAGTATTTAAATATCGTGTGATGATTTCTTCTAATTCTTCTGGTTCACCTAAATATTCTTTATAAGCATTATCCAAAAAATGCTTGAAATCTGAATTTACATCATATTCTGTTTGAATTTCTAAACCCTCAATTTTCGCAATTTTTAATCCAGCAACTTTATGAACTAAACGACTGGCAAAGAATTCTGCAAATAAGAGTTCAGATAATAATTTCATTTTTTATTCAGATTAAATTAAACTTTATTAAAGTCTGAAAATTGAACAAAGAGAAGTTAAATTTGAGTTAACCTTTCCGGATATTTCTTTAAAAACAAGATAAAAAAAACAGCAAAAAGCACAACTCCCACTCCTAATATTTGAATTTCAGAAATTTTAAAGGTAGTACCGAAACTATCGGTACTCACATAGAAAATTAAAAGAGAAGAGACCAGATTGTTAAAAGCATGCAGTAGAATTGGCAAAAGCAAGGATTTCGTTTTGTAATAAACCAACCCCAAAACTGAACCCAGTAAAACCGCACCTATAAATTGCCAAGGATTTCCATGAACGAGTCCAAAAAAGAAAGCAGAAATTAAGATTGCTTTCCAAGGTTTTACGCCTTTATTAAGCAACCCTTTTTGAATAATTCCACGGAATATAATTTCTTCAATGATGGGTGCAAATAAAACTGTTAAAACGATGGTTGCAAATTGATCTGAAATCAGAAAATTCATTTGTAGACTAAATTTCTGATAAAGATCCCCCAAATACTTTCCCTCTATTGGAACTAAACTTGTGAAAAACTCGGAAACCAACATCATCCCAAACATCATGGGAAAAATCAAAACATAGGTTTGAAAATCTTTTGGGGAGAGATTAAAAAATAGTTTTTTATTCTCGGGTTTTAGTTTGAAAAACTCAAAACAAAATATAGGAAAAACAAAGATGACAGGATAAGACAATAAATTAAAAAACATATTGGCTGTTAAATCTTCATTAAAATATTTTAATGAAAAATCTACAACCAATCCCAATAAAAGTGCAATAAATAAAAATGAAAATACTAAAACTGATATGCCTTTGCCATCCAATTTAAATTGGTTTTTTTTCTCCATTCGAAATAAATTTCAACAAAGATAAATTAAAATTGAAGATAGTTTTGATGAAACAACTCGAAATTTGGCGTAAGTAAAAATGCAAAGTTCATTTCCACCTAAAAAGTATTATTTACGAAGAATTTCTTTCAGATAAATTTTAAAATCAAGTTGCATGTAGGTAATAAAAGGGAAACCTCCTCCATCAGTAAAACGAATTGCTTTAGAACCATCACTATTTTCCATTATTGAACCATCTAAGAAATAAGCAGTTCCGTTGATATTTTTAATCCATCTTATATACGTTGAATTATTTTTCGGACTGGTATCACCTTCCAAAGTTGTAAAATTTTCTGCCGGAGAATTTACGCCTTTCAATAAAAAATCAGCACTTCCTTTTTCCGCAGCATCCATCATTTTTTTACTGGCGAAAACAGAAGTTTGGTTCGTTAAATCTATTTTTCCACCAGAAAATCGATTGTACATTGCAAAAGAATTTTTCAGCGCATCAGCAGTAATGGCAATAGTACCTGTTTTGTTGATCGGTTCTGTCATTTTATACTCAAATGTAACTCCTGTGGCACTTAATTTTGTAGGCATTACGATGAAATCATATTCCATATTGCCCGCTTCAACTTGATACACGAGTTGATCACCAACTTGCATTTTATAAGCAATTTGAGAAAATAACAATAAATTGGAAAACATTAAGACGGATAGAATTATAAATTTTTTCATTTGTAAAGGTTATTTAATTTTAAAGAGAATGAATTTTTCAGAAGTAAATTTATAATTTATTTTTAATTAAATTTTTTTTCTTTGCTTATTTTAAAATGGATTAAAAAAAGCGATTAATTTAGCCCACCAAACAACCGTTTTCATTTTCGGTAAAAAAAAACGATTTTTGCAGTCTCAAATTTAATTATGTCAGATCTACTCAAAGAAATAGGAAAAAGAAAAACCTTCGGAATTATCGCCCACCCTGATGCTGGAAAAACGACGCTTACAGAAAAGCTTTTGCTTTTTGGAGGTGCAATTCAAGAAGCTGGTGCCGTAAAATCGAATAAAATTAAGAAAGGAGCGACTTCCGATTTCATGGAAATTGAAAGACAGCGTGGAATTTCTGTGGCAACTTCTGTTTTGGCGTTTGAATACAAAGGTCATAAAATCAATATTTTAGATACGCCAGGTCACAAAGATTTTGCCGAAGATACCTATCGAACTCTAACGGCGGTAGATTCAGTAATCGTGGTTGTAGATGTTGCAAAAGGAGTTGAGGAACAAACTGAAAAATTGGTTCAGGTATGTAGAATGCGAAATATTCCGATGATTGTTTTCATCAATAAATTAGACCGTGAAGGAAAAGACGCTTTCGATTTATTGGATGAAGTGGAGCAAAAACTAGGATTAACCGTTGTGCCACTTTCCCTACCGATTGGTATGGGCGGAGATTTTCAAGGAATTTATAATATTTGGGAAGATAATATTCAGTTATTTTTAGAAGAGAAAAAACAAAGGGTTGGCGAGGCAATTAAGTTTGATGATATCAAGGATCCCAAAATTGATGAAGCAATCGGTGAAAAAGCTGCAGCTACCTTGCGTGAGGAACTGGAGTTGATTCAGGAAGTGTATCCTAAATTTAATCGGGAAGATTATATGAACGGCGATTTACAACCGGTTTTCTTCGGTTCTGCCTTAAATAATTTCGGGGTGCGCGAGTTGCTTGATGCATTCATCGAAATCGCGCCAAATCCACAACCAAAGGAAAGTGATACGCGAATGGTCTATCCAGAAGAAAAAGATTTTACAGGATTTGTTTTTAAAATCCATGCCAATATGGATCCGAAACACCGCGACCGATTGGCTTTCGTGAAAATCGTTTCGGGAACTTTCAAAAGAAATGAAAACTATTTATTGGTTAGAGAAAATAAGAAAATGAAATTTTCATCACCAAACGCTTTCTTTGCCGATAAAAAAGAAGTGGTTGATGAAAGTTTTCCAGGTGATATCGTTGGACTCCACGATACAGGAAATTTCAGAATTGGTGATACATTAACGGGTGGTGAAAAATTGAGTTTCAAAGGAATTCCGAATTTCTCACCGGAACATTTCAGATACATTAATAATGATGATCCGCTAAAAGCGAAACAATTAGCCAAAGGAATCGATCAATTAATGGATGAAGGTGTGGCGCAATTATTTACGCTGGAAATGAACAATAGAAAAATTATTGGAACAGTTGGAGCGCTTCAATACGAAGTTATTCAATACCGTTTGGAACATGAATATGGTGCAAAATGTACCTATGAACCACTTTCCATACATAAAGCTTGTTGGATTGAAGCCGATGAAAAGTCCGAAGAATTCAAAGAATTTGCCCGTTTAAAACAGCGATTTATGGCGAGAGATAAATACGGACAGCTGGTATTTTTGGCTGATTCTTCATTTACAATCCACATGACACAAGAGAAGTTTCCAAATGTAAAATTGCATTTCATCAGTGAATTTAAGCAAGATTAATTTGTAAAGTTTTTGTAAATTGATTTGCAAAATACAGATAAAGAGACTTTTACATATTGTAAAGGTCTTTTTTTATTTTTAAGGGAATGCTATTTGATTATCTTGCACCGATTAAAATTTAAAAATCAAAATGAAAAAAATATTTGCCACGCTCATGCTGATCTCTGTTTTAAATTCTTGCAGCAAACAGGAATTTTCCGAGGCAACGAATTCTATAAAAAAAGCCGACAGTCTTTTTATGAAAGCCAATGATGGTTTAAAAACCTTGGATTCTATTTCTAAACGAGTGAATGATTCCAATGGAATTGCGAGAAAAGTAGTCCTTCCGGAAATCGAAAAACAAAGCAAAAAAATCGACAGCACCTTGAAATCAGGTAGTTGGAAAATAGATTCCATTAATAAAGATATTGCAGAAATTACGAAGAACATAAAAGTCGGAACAGAGGTTGCGTCAACATTAGACTCTGCTAATCAAGCTTTACAAAAAGGCGAAAATGTGATTTCAGTTTTAAGTAAAACTGCTGATAAAATTCTAAATCAAACACGTGCCAAAACACAGCCTCAAAATATTCCCAAAGAAGAATCTAACCCAAAAATGCAAAACAATCCGGTAATTGCACTACCAGTTATCGAGAAGAGTCCCATTGTCAAAACAGCGGTATTAGAAATTGAAGTTGCAGATATCAACCAAGCAAAAGCGATTTTAAAACAAAAAATTAGGGAAAATAATGCCGATTTGGTTTCTGAAAATTTCAGCCAAAAAGAAGGATTTGAACGTGAATATTTGACGGCGAAAGTTCCGCTCTATAATTTTGATCAATTGGTTTCTAGCCTTGCCAATGAACTTGGAGCAGTGAAATCTAAAAGCACAGAAAGTGAAGGAATAGATTATGTTTCCGGCCAAATGTGTGACCTCGAAATTACTTTAGTTAAAAAAGAAAACCTTACATCAAATCAATTAGTTACCGATGATACAATTGGAGAATCTGATTCGTTTAGCGCAAAATTTTCATCGGCTTTTATGAGTGGATTTAAAATATTGGGTGATTTTATGCTTGTAATCCTACCCTTTTGGCCGGTCTTTATTATCGCTGGATTGGTTTTCTATTTTGTACGCAAAAGCAAGAAAAATAAAGAGTTGAAAGCTCTGGAAAATCAATTTACAAATTCAGCTCAACAAACAGAAATTAGAAGTCCAGAAGAAAATGATGAAGATTCGGGAGAACCAGATTATTCAAAATATTTACCAAAAAAATAGGAAATTTTGCCTTCGTTTTAGCTAAAGCGTTTTGGTTTTAACACAAAAAAACGGGCCAAAGCCCGTTCTTATTTTTAGATTAATTCATTTTTAGCTAGCAAATTACTCTTCACTTAAAGCATACACAGCAAAGCTTGCGAGCCAATGATCACCGCCATAATTCCCTTGAAAAAGCAAAGGCAAGGCATTGGCTAGAAATTGATCTGCGGTCGTGGAAAGCTGCTTTTTAAGCGGGTGATTTTCGGGTAAAGATTTCGAAATCCCTTTCATCGTCCATGCTCTGCTAAACGATAGTCCGACCAAATGAACGGTTTGGAAATCATTAATATCGCTGATGATCGGAATTTGCGAAATATTCGCAATACTTCGTTTCTCGTAAAATTGATTAAACCATTTTGCAAATTCTTTTTGCGGCAAAATTCTACGCATTAAATCTGCAATTTCAAGACTTGGAGAAAAGAAATCACTTCCATCTGGTTCAAGATAGGCGGGCGTTTTTTGATCTTTTAAATAAAAGTATTTTGCTTTTTCTACCAATTGATTTTCGAAAATATGATCATTCGATTTTCGGGCCCAATCAATCGCAAATGCCATGGCAAAAGCAGAATTTGGGTGAACTCCGGTTCGGTTAGGATAGGTTTGTTTGGGTAAATAAGTTTTCCAAAGCCTCAGGATTTCACCGGTTAAAGGTTTTAAGTTCTGATGCCAGATTTTCGCTTTCGGATGATTCCAAGTCATGAGTTCCTCATCTAATTTCAATAACCACGCCCAACCGTAGGTTCGCTCAAAGTTGGCAGAGATTGCATATTTTGTAAAATAAGCGGCTTCTTCTTTTATTTTTTCCGGGTTGAAAGACGCTTCTAATAAGTCTAAAACTTCCTTTTCATTGGCCAATTTTGGTTTCGATTTTAATAGTCGAACCAACATCCAATGGCCATGCACAGAAGAATGCCAATCAAAACAACCATAAAAACTTGGATGCAATTCTACGGGAGTTAAGGTAGCTTCTTTTTCATTATTAATGATATGAGCTGTTTTATTGGGATATTCTTGATGAATGCATTTTAGTGGTTTCTCGGCCAATTTAGCAGCCATATCATCTGTGAATTTTGGAACGAGTTGAGCGTTTACAGCAAAACCAACAAAGACTGCAATTGAAAAAAGTTTCTTCATTTTGATGTTCTTAATAATTCAATTTTCCAGTCGTTAATAAATAGTAGAAAATTCCGGCACCGAAAAACAACACCAAATATATAATCACCAATATTCTTTGCTTTTTTAAGGCAGATAAAACCAATAGTCCTAAAATTCCCGTGACTAAAACAATGAGTTTGTGCATGGGTTCTTCAATAAACATTGACCCAGCAATTAAGGCGAGTGATAAAAAGTGAAAAATTCTTTCCTTTTGTAATATATATTCTTTCATGTTCTAAAAATAAGAAATCCTTTCAGATTGCTGAAAGGATTTCTTATTTATTTCATGTTGACTACTTTATCAACTACATATTTTGTATTACCACGCCATGGGATGGCTCCATTGTATTCTTTATAATGCAAATCGAATTGCTTACCACTGTTTTCTTCTAGTTGTTTAAAGACTGCTTCATTTTCAACTGAAAATTCAAATTCATAGCTGGTAAGTCCACCGGTTTTACCGCGTCCAAAACCTTCTTGAATGAGTTTTCCTTCGTAGGTTTTAAAAATATATCCTTTCTTGTTTGCGTAGTTAAGATAACCAGACTTTACTCCTTCCGCAAAAACAAAAAAATATTTATACCAGACAAAAACGCCCAATACGAGCAATACAGCGAGTACAATGATCCCAACTTTTTTCATGGTTTATTTATTTTATTAACTATTTTTAGCGATACTTCTCGAAATTACAATTCTCTGAATTTCTGAGGTTCCCTCATAAATCTGCGTAATTTTGGCATCACGCATCATTCTTTCTACGTGATATTCTTTCACATAACCGTAACCTCCGTGAATTTGCACTGCTTCAATGGTCGTATCCATCGCTACCTGTGAGGAATACAATTTGGCCATCGCTCCTATTTCAGAAATATCTTTTCCTTCGTCTTTTTCTACCGCTGCTTTATAACATAACATTCTAGCCGCCATAATCGAGGTTGCCATATCGGCTAATTTAAATGCAATCGCTTGGTGATTGATGATTTCTGTTCGGAAAGCTTTTCTGGTTTTTGCATATTTCAAGGCCAATTCATAGGCACCAGAGGCAATTCCTAAGGCTTGCGAAGCGATTCCAATTCTACCCCCGTTTAAAACGGCCATCGCGAAATTAAATCCAAAACCATCTTCTCCGATTCGGTTTTCTTTAGGCACTTTTACATCTGTGAACAGTAAAGAATGCGTGTCGGATCCGCGAATTCCTAATTTATCTTCTTTAGGTCCGATTTGAAAACCTGCCCATCCTTTTTCAACAATAAAAGCGTTGATCCCTTTGTGCTTTTTTTCTGGATCCGTTTGAGCAATCACGATATAGTATGTTGCATTCCCTCCGTTGGTAATCCAGTTTTTTGTACCATTTAAGATATAATGATCACCTTTGTCAACGGCTGTGGTTTGTTGTGAAGTTGCATCTGACCCAGCTTCTGGTTCAGATAAAGCGAATGCACCAATTACTTCGCCACTTGCTAGCGGTTTTAGGTATTTCATCTTTTGCTCTTCGTTGCAATATTTTTCTAATCCAGCGCAAACCAATGAGTTGTTAACCGACATTACTACGGCAGCAGAGGCATCTACTTTTGCGATTTCTTCCATAGCAAGAACATAGGAAATACTGTCCATACCGGCTCCGCCATATTTAGGATCCACCATCATTCCGAGCAATCCTAATTCTCCCATCTTTTTTACCTGTTCGTGCGGAAACTTCTGTGCGTTGTCTCTTTCTATAACTCCTGGTAAAAGTTCAGCTTGTGCAAAATCTCTTGCTGCCTGCTGAATCATCAACTGTTCTTCAGATAAATTAAAATTCATAAAGTTTAAAAATTGTTTGGTGGTAAAAATACAATAATTCTAAAACTTAAAAAATTTATTTAAAACATAGTTTAAAATAGTTATTGCGGGTTTAAATAAAAATGATATTTTTACATTAATTCAGAATTAAATATGAATTAAGTTATGTTATTCATTAAATAAAACTATGATATGTCAATAAAAAGGACTTTTGATTTTGCGCATAATGCGTTAGAAAAATATTCGAGAGCGGATATGTTCGTCACCAAATACGATGGTCATTGGGAAAAAACATCGACCAGTGAATTTATTGCCTTAGGGAATAAAGTGTCACGTGGTTTACTAAAGTTAGGAATAAAACCCGGCGATAAAATTGTACTGATTACCACTGCAACCCGCACGGAATGGGCTGTAATGGAATTGGGAATCTCGCAAATTGGAGCAATTTCCGTACCTGTTTATCCAAGCATTTCACCCGAAGATTATGATTTCATCTTTAATAATGCAGATGTAAAGTACTGTTTTGTATCGGATGTTGATTTATATGATAAAGTCATGAAAATCAGAGATAATGTTGCCACTTTGCAGGGTGTTTTCAGTTTTGACGAAATAAATGGAGCACCAAACTGGCGAGAAGTGCTTGATTTGGGTGCAGATGATGCAACGCAAGGTGAAGTTGAAGATATTTCTAAATCGATCAATACCGAAGATTTAGCTACGATTATTTATACATCGGGGACCACTGGTAGACCAAAAGGGGTGATGCTTACGCACCAGAATATTGTATCGAATGTATTGGGTTCTAATCCAAGAATTCCTGAAATCAAAGGAATGGATTTCAGTGATATTAAAATTCTGAGTTTCTTGCCTATTTGCCATATTTTCGAACGCATGCTTTTCTATCTTTATCAATATAATGGGTACGCGATATATTTTGCAGAAAGCATTGAAAAAATGGGCGACAATATCAAGGAAGTACAACCCCATATTATGTCGGTTGTCCCAAGACTCATTGAAAAAGTTTATGATAAAATTTATGACAAAGGAACAAGCGCTGGTGGATTGAAAAGCAAAATATTCTTGTGGGCTCTAGGCGTAAATAAAGCCAAAGAAAAATTAGGAAAACCATCTGGTTTACAGGAAATTATTGCTGATAAACTGGTCTTTTCGAAATGGAGAGAAGGTTTAGGCGGAAATATCATCACCTTGGTTTCTGGGTCGGCGGCTTTGTCAGCACGACTGAATAAAATGTTCCAAAATGCAGGGATCCCAATTTTGGAAGGTTATGGTTTGACGGAAACTTCACCGGTGATTTCGGTAAATAGTTTTGGTAAAATTAAAGTAGGAACCGTAGGTCATCCTTTGGATAATCTGGAAGTAAAAATTCAGGAAGATGGCGAGATTACGGTAAAAGGCCCTTCTGTTTTTAAAGGGTATTTCAAAAATGAAGAAATGACCAAAGAAGCCTTTACTGCTGATGGATTTTTTAAAACAGGAGATATCGGACATTTTGATGAAGAAGGATATTTGCACATCACCGATCGCAAAAAAGAAATGTTTAAAACCTCGGGTGGTAAATACATTGCACCGCAGGTTATTGAAAATCTAGCGAAAGCCTCCAAGTTTATTGAACAAATTATGGTGGTCGGTGACGGTGAAAAAATGCCATGCGCCTTCGTTCAACCCGATTTCAATTTCATTAAAAATTGGGCCGAAAGAAAAGAATTAAAAATCGGAGAAACGCCAGCGGAAATGGTAAAAAGTCCGGAATTAAAAGAAAGAATCGGAAAAGAAATCGCCTACCTCAACACCAAATTAGGAAATTGGGAACAGATTAAAAAATTCGAACTCACCCCAGAAGTTTGGTCGATCGAATTGGGTCTGCTCACTCCTACTTTAAAACTGAAAAGAAAAGCAGTAAAAGAAAGATACCTAAAACTGTATAACGAAATGTATGGCCATCAATCTTAATTTCTGAGGAAAATCCAGCAAAGCACAGTTTTAAGCTGTGCTTTTTTAGTATTGATATAAGTAGAAATATTTATAATTGAGCCCTATTTAACACAAATTTATTCTAGAGGATATCGCATTTAAAAATTTTAAATTTTCTAAATAATGAACTAATAGAAGTATAGGATTGTTCTGTTTTTTCGAGCTTACCAAAACACACAACCATACGCTGCTCAAGATTAAATCCAGGTGGAAACATGACTAAGAAATCAAAATAAAGCAATTTCATTCATAAATAACTACCCGACAAGATCTTAAGAAATGATATTGTTTTTTGCTCAAAAAACAGGAATACATCTGAACACATGTAGCATCATTTAGCAAATTAAAACTCAAAAAAGGAAAATCGTTTACTGCAATACTACCTTTTTTTCAGATAAATTTTTACTAAAGTTCCTTCGCCAGTTCCCAGCTCCATTTTGTCGAAAATCGAGAAATGCAAAGTGTTTATTGTATTTTGGTTGTGATGATTGATGCGGTCTTCAACAAGCGATAGTCCTATTGAATGATGGGATTTTTTTCTATTCAACAATCCAGCATTATAACCTACTCCATTATCATCGATCTCAACAAGTACATGATCTTGATTTTCTGTGACGCTGATGAGAAGAATGCCTTCATCTTCCTTATTCATAATCCCATGCCACAAGGCGTTTTCTACAAAGGGCTGCAGGATAAAAGCGGGCACGAAATGCGTGCTAAGTTTTACAGGATTTTCGATTTCAATGCGATAACTAAACCGTCCGTAAAAACGCATTTTTTCAATCGACAATAAAAGTTCTATGGAATTGAGTTCTTCTTCCAACGAGACATTATCTTTTATAGTGCCATCCAATATCAATCTGATAAAATTGGCAAACTTATTCAGATATTTTACAGCATTTTTATTATCATTATCGATAATAAATACTTTAATGGAATTGAGCACATTAAAAATAAAATGAGAATTGATTTGGCTGCGCAAAACTTTTTGCTGTAAGTCTGCCATTTGCGTCTGCAGTTCTTGTTCTTGTTTCTCCTGTAGATGCCATTGTTTTTCTTTTACCCGAAGTGTTTTCTCTTCCTCAAGCATGACATTTAATTGGGTTTGCAAAAATTGGCGGTTAATATAGAGTTTACGGATTTTATAGCCAAGACCATAACTGATAAATAAACATTCTAAGATAATCCCAATCATAAAATAGACCATCGGTTGGATGATGAATGATCTTCTGCCACTCATCCCAGAGGTGAATAGCGCGATTAATACAAAAAAGATATATAAAAAAGAACCTGTTAAAAAAATGAAGCGCCCATCTTCTTTGGTTCGAAGCGACTTTGTAATAATTACTATTGCTACAATAAGATGAATCGGTACAAAAACTTTATAAAAACAAAACCGAGCAGATTGGCTGGGTAATATATTAAAATTTTGGAGTAAAAAAACAAGGGTTGCCAAGCTAAGAAAGGCAATGATGTATACTTTTGAGAATTTTAAAAATCGGGGGTAATGAATATCAAACCCTAAAAATCGAATCCCAAAATGCATATACATAGCATGAAACCAAAACTGAATATAAATGGTAAATTCTGAAATGTCATGACTTTTCAGAAAGGGAGAGATAGAAGTTATTTTATTATAAAAACTTAAATAAACCAGCGTAAATAGGCAGTACAATCCATAGAACAAATACATTTTCCTTTTATTTGTACGATAGATTAAAAGAGAAAGCACGATAAATAGAATGAGCATACTCATTGTAAAGCTCCAGAAATACAGTTCTATTTCATCTGGCCTTTCCATTACAGTCGGGTCATTAGTTCATTTCTTTTGAGTACCGAAACTGGTAATGAGATGTTTTTATCGACTAAGAGCATCCCTTCATTTTTGAGGAACGCGTTCACTTTAGTTAGGTTTACGATATACGATTTATGTATTCTGAAAAATAAAGATTCCGGTAAATCGTTTTCAATCTGTTTTAATTGACGCGTTAAAATAATTTTGGTGCGATCAGCTAGAAAAACATAGGTATAATTACCGCTCGCCTCGAAATAAATTATATCTGCCGGATCAAAAAACGCAATCTTACCATCGTACAAAAGCTTAATTTTTCGGGAACCAAGTCCGATTTCAGTTAATTTATCCAAGGCATCTTCCAAACGGTTTTCAAAACTGTCTTTCTGTAATACTTTTTCAATGCGTACAATACATTGCTCAAGTTCATCTATATCAATAGGTTTGAGTAGATAATAGGTGGCTTCATTTTTTATCGCGTTCAAGGCATATTTACTGTAAGCAGTGGTGAAAACAACATAGAAATTTCTATTTTGAAAACGATTCAGAAAATCAAAACCAGAAATACCAGGCATTTCAACATCTAGAAAAACCACGTCAACGGGATTATTTTGAATATAATCAATCGCATTTTGTGCACTTGTGAATTTCGCGCATACTTCTAGCCTGTCCTTAAAGTTTCTTAACTCTAACTCCAGACCTTTGATGGCCATCAATTCATCATCAATAATTATGGAGGTAATCATATGCAACAAGCGTGTATACACAAAGATACTTTTTTAACAATAAGTAAAAAAATATTTGTATGAACGAATCATTTTCCTATTTGAACTGCCTTTTTTCGGAATTAATGTACTAAAAAGTATTCATACAAGAATCGTATAATCTTATACATCTATTAAAGAAGTTGATATAAATAGATAAAACATCAATTCCCAAAATACATAAATTTGAATTGAGCATTATATATTTTTCATAATTCCAATGTGCCACCACGATAAAAAACGATAACCTAAAAAAGAGAAAATGAAGAACCCAGTACACCAAATCGTAAAGAAGATGCTCGCAATTGTTGCTATGTTAACAATTACCACTAGTCTTCATGCCTCAAACTGGACGGGCACTTGGTCAACCTCTTTTGGCGAAATCTCGATCAACTCTAAGCAATTATCAAATATTGTAGCGAACATGGGAGATTATGTATTAAAAGGTTCAATAAGCAGCGATGCTATTCAAAAGGATAATATATTTTCAGGAACTTATATGCTCAAACCGAATTTAAAAAAAACTACCACAGAAATTCAACATTACAGCACTTTGGGACCGAAAGGTAAATTCTCTTTTGTGCTGGACGCTACTAATCAAAAATACCAAGGAACCTTTACCAATACTCAAACAAATCGCGATGGTTTTTGGACAGGCTCTAAGATAATTACTGCAAAAACTACCACTAAAAAAGTAGAGTCTATTCGTGGCAGACCGATTCCTCAGGTAAAAATTGAGCCTGTACTTTGGACGGGTACTTGGAACACCAATAAAATGGGTCAAATTAAAATCAAATGGTATAGCGAAGACCGTATTGAAGCGAAATTATTATTTAAGAGCGGAGATTATATAAGAACAGCAGAATTAAAAGGTGGTAAAATATCAGGACTCGCTGGTTATAATAATAAATATGCCTTTGCTGGACCATACAAAGACACAGACGGTAAAGAAGGATTTTTCTACTTTCAACTTAATTCTAAAAATCCTACACTAAATACTTTTACGGGATATATTATGATTAAAGATAAAAAACATCGTGATGGGCAGCTAGATAATTACAGCCCTTACAATATCAATGGAATTACGGGTACCAGAACTTCATCAACAGAACCCGACATGAGCTGGAATCCGTAAAAAATAAGATTTAAAACCAGAAAATATCGCTATGAAATAACGACCGGTTTTCTAGAGCGATCGCGGCAATTATTCCTAACCGAATACCTATTTAAAAATGAAAACAATTCTAACATTTATAGCAACCCTAACAATCACCACAATCGTCTGGTCACAAAATGTTTCAATCGCTTGGCAAAAGACCATAGGCGGAGATAATTTAGATCAAATTACCGCTTTTGATGCTACCGCAGATGGAGGCTTTATTTTAGGGGGCCATTCCAACAGTAAAATTTCTGGCGAAAAGACTGAAAACAATATTAACGGCAGTATTGATGTTTGGATTGTAAAAGTAGATGCTGCTGGAAATATCATCTGGCAGAATACCATTGGAGGTAATTTATTTGATGGTGTTAATTCGATCAAGCAAACAGCAGATGGTGGTTATATTGTAGGAGCGATGTCCGATTCTGGTATTTCTGGCGATAAAACTGAAAATTCCAGAGGAACTTCTGATTACTGGATTTTAAAATTAGATGCTGTTGGCAATATTATCTGGCAGAAAACCTATGGTGGGAAACATGTAGAAGCAAATACTCGAGTTGTGGAAACGCCAGATGGTGGCTATTTTGTAACTGGGCGCTCGGAAAGCGATGTGACTGGTGATAAAACTATTCCCTCAAAAGGCATGGTCGATTTTTGGCTGCTAAAACTTAACAGTACAGGCGGAATTGTTTGGCAAAAAGGCATCGGTGGAAGTGGAAATGATATGTTTTCAGGCAGCTTGCCTACTTCTGAGGGCGGCTATCTTCTCTACGGAACTTCATTTTCTATGATTTCTGGCGACAAAACCGAAGTAAGCAGAGGGTTATCTGACTATTGGATTGTAAAAATAGACGTTGATGGAAACATTCTGTGGGACAAAACCTATGGCGGAAATTTAGAAGACGATCTCAAACATGTCATCCAAACAACAGATGGTGGCTATTTGCTTGGTGGAATTTCCAGATCATCCATATCAGGAGATAAAACTGAACCAAGTAGAATTAACTACGATTATTGGATATTAAAATTAAACAGTACTGGAAGTCTTGTTTGGCAAAAAACCATCGGCGGCAACGCAGCAGATTACGTATCAGAAGTCAAGCAATTGCAAGATGGAACGTATTTGGTTTCTGGCCACAGCCAAAGTCCAATCTCTGGCGACAAAACCCAAAATACAAATGGCGATTATGATATTTGGTTGGTCAACTTAAGTACAACAGGTCAGATTCTTAAACAAAATTCTATTGGTGGATCTCTTTGGGAACAAGAAACGTACCTCCATCAGTTGCAAGATGGCAATTTAGTTCTATTCTCCAATTCTAATTCCAATATTTCCGGTGATAAAACGGATAATAGCAGAGGGTCTAGGGATTTTTGGGTCTTCAAAACATCTACCCAGATTTTGGAAACTCAAAAAAACACTTTTGACCGAGCAGTAACCGTCTATCCAAATCCGACTTCCGGCATTTTCTCCTTGGATTTGGGAAGAACACATAGTGAAATCAATGTCATTATAACCAATACTGTTGGCCAAATAATTTCAAAATCAACGCATCAAAATAAACAAACCCTCAATCTGGAATTAAAAGCGTCACCCGGTGTTTATTTAATTACGGTAACAACAAATGATACAAAACAAACCACTTTTAAAATCATTAAAAAGTAATATTTACTGATATAGAAATTAAAAAAACTAATAACCTTTTATATATTTGAAGAAATGCGGATTAAATTTTTATTCCGCATTTTATTTAAGATTTTTAGGCTTTAAAAAGATAGCTTTTTATTATGGAAACCTGTTGTGCATTTAGCATAAATTAATTTTTGTTTTATTTATACTTCTTTTAAAAACGAAAAAATTCAGATACTGTATCATTGTAAAGGAAGTGATTTTAGA
>NZ_JAUFQB010000023.1 GCF_030409525.1 Kaistella yonginensis
ACTTTTCGGTGGCCAGTAAGGAAATCGAGCGAGGCAAGGGTACACGTGGCCGGGGAGCCGAGGGAAAGCAGAACGTTGCGGTGATGGCCGAAAGCACCCCGTTGGAAGATATCGAAACGGGCAAAAAGGAGAAGCATGTGCGTTATTTCAAGGCCAGGGTACTGGATAGCCATCAAAGTGAAGGAATCAACGGCGTGGTCAGGGACTGCATGGAGGATGATGCCATCGTATTTTCGGACAAAAGCACTTCTTACGTTGACATCTCCGATCTGGTGGAATTGCACGTCACCGAGAAATCAGACGCCAAAACCACCAAGGAAACACTCAAATGGGTGCATATCGCAATCAGTAATGCAAAACGGACATTGCTGGGCAACTACCATAAAATCAAAAGGAAATACTTACAGTTGTATCTCAACGAGTTTATTTACAAATTAAACAGACGGTATTTTGGAGACAAACTCTTTGACAGACTAGTAATTGCGAATATAACAGGTGCATAAACGGATAATCAGAA
>NZ_JAUFQB010000024.1 GCF_030409525.1 Kaistella yonginensis
CCGATGGTACTGCTAACGCGGGAGAGTAGGTCGCCGCCAGTCTTTTTTTAAACCTCAAACATCTAATTGTTTGAGGTTTTTTTATGCTGTAAATGCAACGGAAATTAGAGCTTAGAGAAAAGAGAAAAAGAGTTGCGAAACAAAGAAACCATTCAACCCAAAACAAGGATTATTTGAGTGTGCCTAAGATGGGTGAGATTACAGATCAAGCACAAAACGTGGAGGCTACGCAAAACTTTTGAATAATCTGAAGAGAAAAAATATTTTTTCTTTTACCCCTCGAAGTTATCTGCAAATGTTATTTTAAAGTTCCCCGTATGATAACCTGCCTGAAGTTATAGCCACGATGGAAGTGGCATCCTTTATGGTCTTGTTCTTTAAACAAGATCATAAAGATACAGCGTACAGCGTGACGGAAATCTAAATTGAACCATAATAATGAAGCTCCTCATGCGCTAACGTGCTAAATGTTTTGAACATTAAGTCTTCCGATATTTTGGTTTTTGTAGCCGAAGTTCAA
>NZ_JAUFQB010000025.1 GCF_030409525.1 Kaistella yonginensis
GATCGATTACCTGCACGGCATTAGGAAAACATCTTTTCGCTATTAATTTCATAGAACCAGCCCTATCTAAAGTGATTTCCTGGACTTTTAGCCGTTCCTTTCTACTTATTTTAAATAAATGTTCAATAACGATTTCCGATTTTGTTCCTTTAATAATGGCTACAATACTTCCTTTTTTACCCTTTGCTTTTTTGGAAGTGAGAACAGAATATAATTCGCCGTCAGACAGTGCAACTTCGTCTAAGGAAAGTTTTGTGGAAAGGTTTTCAGGGAAAAGCACGTAATGTTCAGCATGAGACTTTTGCTCCCAATTTCTATAATTGCTGATGCTTTTCTTGTATTGTCGTTGAAATTTTTTACCATCCACGCCATAAAGTTCACCAATCGTTTTGCAGGGAAGAGCATTAGTATCGGCTGATTTTTTTTAAAAACTCGGCAAAATCTGTTGTCATGCGAGTTCCTTTGGCGATGAGATTCCAATCTCTTTGAAGTATTTTTCCAGAATTTTTGTCTGTCCATCTTCTTCTTTTGATGTGAAGCTTCAC
>NZ_JAUFQB010000026.1 GCF_030409525.1 Kaistella yonginensis
CATCATCTCATTTTATGCAAAAGGAATGAGCGTAAGTGATATTGAAGACCAGATCAAAGAAATGTACGATTTTGATGTTTCAACATCAACAATTTCCAGGATTACAAATGCTGTTTCCAGTGAAATTGTCGCTTGGCAAAACCGACCATTAGAGGATTTATACCTCATTGTTTGGATGGATGGAATTGTTTTTAAAGTTCGTGAAAACTCCAAAGTCATCAACAAAACCATTTATCTTGCCGTTGGATTACGACGCGATGGAAAAAAAGAAGTTCTGGGAATGTGGCTTGGCAAAAATGAAAGTTCCAGTTTTTGGATGAGTGTTTTAACCGATATAAAAGCTCGTGGTGTAGAAGATATTCTCATAACTGCAACCGATAATTTGAATGGATTTACCCAAACAATACGCTCTGTTTTCCCGCAATCTCAAACCCAGATTTGTGTGGTTCATCAAATAAGAAACGCGTGTAAGTACGTGGTTTGGAAGGATCGAAAATCCTTTACTTCCGACATGAAGCACATTTACAACGCTCCCACAAAACAAGCAGCA
>NZ_JAUFQB010000027.1 GCF_030409525.1 Kaistella yonginensis
TAATCTAAACAAGAAAAATTTCCGGTCTTTCACTCCTCGTAGTTGTAATCTGAAGTTTTTTATTTTTGCATTGAAGGATTCCGCAGATGCATTTGTACTTCTGTTTATAAAATAATTGAGAATATCATTATAATGTTGAGTAATGGTTCTGACTATAGTAGTAAACGATTTAAATCCTGCGTTTTCTACATCTTTAAACCAATGCGCCAGTTTTAACATCGCCACATCCTTCACAGTTCTCTGGTTGTAAATTTGTCGTAATCCATTGGTTAAACCGTACGCTTTTTCTATATCTGGATAGTTTTCAAAAAGAATTTTTGCTCGTTGTTGTTGAGATTCTGTCCATTTTTCTTGACTTTTATAAAGTAAGTATCTACTTCTTGCCAACAGTTGTTTTCTGGTGTCTCCGTTTTCAAAAACTTCGATGGGTAAAGGATTGTCTTTCGATTTATTTTCGGTTATCCAATCATTTTCCCTATCCATAGCTTCCCAACGATGCTCGATTCGGATTTCTTGCAAAGCTTCTGTTGCTAATTTCTGAACGTGGAAA
>NZ_JAUFQB010000028.1 GCF_030409525.1 Kaistella yonginensis
CCAAAAACAAAGCTCCCTTAAATCGCTTTAAAAGAGGTCGTTTTTTGTTATAAATTTTGGGTAATCTCGAAAATATTGGGGTTGTGCAACGGTTACCGATGTTATATGCCGTATTTTTTGATAAGATAATTTAAGTCAGCTTCGTTTAAAATTCTAATGTTTGCTTTTTTTGATTGGTTTAAGTCGTTTATTTTTTGGATTTTTGACCAACCACAATCTTCACCTGCAAAAACAAAATCTACTTTACCTGTTATTCCTGATTTTATTTGTCCACCAATTTTCATTAGAAAAGTTTTTATTTCTTCTCTTTCTATTGAAAAGTTGCCCGTAATAACTATTCCTTTTCCTATTAAATCAATGTTTTCAAGTTCGTTTTGAGTTATTTGATAATTTGATAAATGCTCTTCATTTTCTTCTAAAACATCTTCACTTGGTTGATTGAAATAATTATTATTTGTTTTAGGCTGGTCATCAATTTTTCTTATTAGTTCTTGATAACTTGGATACTTGTCAGTCAATTCGCCAAATATTAAAGCACAAAGTTTTGCATCGAATTCTGGGTCGTGATGATTTGTTACTTCTAAGTCCAAACTCTCTGCTAAATCTTTTATTTTTTTAGGCATCCCAAGTTTATCTGCAAATAACATTGTGTCAATATAACTTATGACATATGGTTTTAAATTATAATGTTCATATAGATTTTTCTGATTATCCGTTTATGCACCTGTTATATTCGCAATTACTAGTCTGTCAAAGAGTTTGTCTCCAAAATACCGTCTGTTTAATTTGTAAATAAACTCGTTGAGA
>NZ_JAUFQB010000029.1 GCF_030409525.1 Kaistella yonginensis
ATGAGATCGTAGTTGCGATGGAAAACACAGGACGTTATAATTGGAATCTTTATGAAGTTTTGGAGCAGTTTACCTTTTCAGTTTATGTTTTAAATCCGCTGCATTTGAAAAAAAGTATGGGTTTAATGCGAGGCAAAAATGATAAGATAGAGGCAGAGAGAATTGCTCATTTTATAGAAAGAAATGCACAGGATTGTGAGCTTTGGCAACCAAGTTCTGAGGCGATCAAGAAGCTGAAAGTACTTTTAACTGAAAGAAAATCTAAAGTAAAATTGAAAACATCTTTGCTACAGCAGAAGAAAAATTATAAAAGCATTACAGGGATCGGATTGGATAAAATGCTCTTAAAAATCAATGAACAGGAAATAAAAATGCTGAATGAGCATATTAAATTTCTGGAACAGGAAATGGAAAAAGTGATAAAATCAGATGCAGAATTGAATGCAAAAAGTTTATTGATGCAAAGTATTCCGGGAGTTGGAAAAGTTTTAACTTGGATGGTTTTGGCTAAAACTGACAATTTTCAGATGATTGACAGTGCGAGGAAATTAGCATGTTACAGTGGTGTTGTTCCCTTTGATCATCAATCCGGAACCTCCCTAAAATACAGACCTAAAGTATCGCCTTTCGCAGACAAAACTTTGAAGAGCACCTTACATTTAGGAGCGATGAGCATTATAAAACTAGAGAATGATCTTGCAAAATATTACCAGAGAAAAGTATCAGCAGGCAAGAATAAAATGCTGGTTTTAAACAATGTACGAAACAAAATTATTCATCTCATCTTTGCGGTCCTGAAATCTGGAAGAAAATATGAAAATAACCATCAAAATCATTTGGCGGTGTCATAGAAATCAAGTCGGG
>NZ_JAUFQB010000003.1 GCF_030409525.1 Kaistella yonginensis
TACAATGCAAACACCACGGTTTATGTAAGAACTATTTCTGCTTTCTGTCCGATAGAGGTGAAAACCATTGATTTTAAAATTGGTGCGAAAATCAGTTTAATAAAAACGATTCATCTTGATGAAGAATGTGATACAGATTTTGACGGAATAAAAACCGTTGATTTAAGTGTTTATATTTCGAAATTCACCATTGAAAATGGGGTAACTCCAACCTACTTCAAAACGTTAGCTGACGCACAAAATAATGTAGGATCAATTCCTAGTAATGTTTCAATTACCAATAGCGGCACCTATTATCTGCGTTTTCATAAGAATGGGATTTGCGATAATATCGCCACTATAACAATTAAAATTAAAGTTCCAAAGAAATCAACCATTCTGTCCGATAAAAATATCTGTCCTGAAGCAAAAATTACTTTAGACGCAGGTCCTGGTTTTAGCTCTTATTTATGGAGCAATGGTTCTACGGCGCAGACCATTATCGTTCCCGTTGGCGATTATTGGGTTGATCTTACTTTCGATGGTTGTATTTATAGACAAGTTGTTTCTGTAAAAGCAGTTTCACTCCCGATAATTACAGGTGTAGAAATTCAGGGCGGTACGGTAACGGTCTTGGTATCTGGCGGAAAACCGCCCTATCAATATTCCATCAATGGCGTTGATTATCAAGCATCGAACATCTTTAGCAATCTTCCTTCTGGTGATTACACGATCTACGTAATTTCTGCCGATCAATGTCTTCCGACTACTACAGAAATCAATATTCTTAGGATTTTAAATGTAATCACCCCAAATGATGATGGCAAAAACGACATTCTGAACTATTCAGATTTGCTTCGAAAAGATAATCCGTCTTTAGAAATATTTGACCGGTACGGAACATCTGTTTTTAAAGGTGATAAAAACAACAGCTTTTCCTGGGATGGTAAAACTGCCGGAAAAACAGTCGCTACAGGAAGTTACTGGTATGTATTGCAATGGCAGGAACCAGGCTCACCAACCATTTCCAAATTGACCGGTTGGGTTTTGGTGAAAACCAGAGAATAAATTTCTTATCATATTATAAAAAAACCTGAACTCGATTGAATTCAGGTTTTATATTTGGCCAAAACTTTAGTTATAGCGCCGTTATTTCAGTCAGTATTTTCTTTGTTTCTGCTTCCAGTTCTTCTAAACCATCATTATTAAAAATAATATAATCAGCTAATTTCACTTTATCTTTCTCTGGCATTTGTTTTAGCATAATCGATTCAACTTCCCGATAGGTTTTGTTATCGCGATCCATCACTCTTTTTAATCTGCTGTTATCATCAGCCGTAACCAATAAAGATTTATAGCAACTTTCATTCAATTTAAGTTCAAATAAAAGCGCGGTTTCTTTAAAAACAAATCCAGCGGTTTGCCGTGCAACCCAATCTTCAAAATCGATTTTCACTGCAGGGTGAATCAGTGAATTGAGTTTTAAGAGTAATTCATTATTGTTAAAGACCATCTCCGAGACGTACTTTCGATCATAAAAACCATTATCATCATAAGAATTTGGCCCTAGGATTTCTTTAATCTGTTGCTGAAGCTGTGGATGATCATTCACAATATTTTTCGCACGTATATCTGAATAATATACAGGATAACCCGCTTCTTCAATCAGTTTCGACACGGTTGATTTCCCGGAGCCAATTCCGCCCGTGATACCAATAATTTTTGATTTCCCCCTGGGTTCAGGTTCGGCTTCTTCTTCTATCATACTTATTTTTTAATTTTCTAAACTATCTAATTTTAAATAAAGAGGCAACTTCTTTATCTCCTTCTTTTTGATTTAATTCTGCAAAAGTACGCAAAATTGCAATTTAAGATTTTCACAATGGAAGATTGCATTTATGAAAATTTATGGTGAAGTCTCGAACTTGGTTGATCCTCATCAGAAGACAATGATAACGATAATTTAATAACCGAAAACCTCATTCATACTGAAGGTTTCATCCAATCGAATTCCTTTTTCTGTCATTTTTAAAGAAGCGAGTTCGTTGTGCGCATCATGTTCAAAAAACAGAAGATATTCATTATCAATACATTGTTTCAAAAATTTCGCTTTTTCTTCCATCGTCAAAAGTGGTCGGGTATCATATCCCATCACATAAACTTGCGGAATATGTCCAACCGTCGGAATTAAATCTGCTGCAAAAATAATCGTTTTTTCTTGATATTGTATGACAGGAAGCATTTGTTTTTCCGTGTGTCCATCGACAAAAATGACATCCATTTTCAAGTCTGGCGCAAAACCATAATTTCCATTTTGTGGAGTTGGCAAAAAATTCAATTGTCCACTTTCTTGTATCGGCATAATATTCTCCTTCAAAAAACTTGCCTTTTCTCGCGGATTTGGTTGTGTTGCCCATTTCCAATGTTCCTCATTCGTCCAAAATTGTGCATTTTTGAAAGCCGGTCTGTAACCAGTTCGGTCATCATTCCACTCGATTGCTCCACCACAATGGTCAAAATGAAGGTGCGTGAGAAAAACATCGGTAATATCTTCTTTTACAAAACCATATTTTTTTAAATTTTTATCCAAAGTATCATCGCCCCAAAGTGAATAATGCCCGAAGAATTTTTCGTCTTGCTTGTTTCCAAGTCCACAATCAATTAAAATTAATTTTTTGCCATCTTCTACCAAAAGTGAACGAGTTCCCAATTCGATGAGATTTTTTTCATCGGCTGGATTGGTTCTTTGCCAAAGAGATTTCGGAACAACGCCAAACATTGCACCGCCATCAAGTTTAAATTTTCCGCATTGGATTGGATATAGTTTCATAATATTTTTTTTATACAAAGTTTTCACCACTGTTTTTTTCTTAACGCGAAGAACGCAAAGATTCTTTTTACTTAAATGCTGTTTTCAATCTTCTAAGAAGATCGCAAAGGCGTTTCACTTAGCAATGGGATCATTTTTCATAATTTGTTTACAATTCTTTTTACACCATTTTTGAATAATATAGAATGAAAATTTAAAATCATTCCTAATTTAACATTGGTAATTCTCAAATAATTTAGCAACTGAAAGGAGTGATATTCATTAATTTCCGGGACTGCTTTAATTTCGACAATCACTTTTCCTTCAATCAACAAATCTACTCTAAATGCTTTTTCTATCGTGAGTTCTTCATATTCGATCGAAATATTCTTTTGCGGTTCAACTTTTAAACCTTTCTTTCGTAATTCATAAATCAAACATTCTTCATAAACTGCTTCATAAAGACCAATCCCAAGTTTTCGATGAATTTTTAATCCACTTTCAAAAATAACCTTAGAAATTTCATTTTCAGTCATATTTAAACAAATTTTCATTTAAAAATTTTACCTTTCCAAAGTGAAACGCCTTTGCGAACGGAAAATCAGAACATCAAATATTATTACTGTGCGTCTATTGCGTTAAAAAAACATTCTAATTCTTAATACGTTACTTTTCAACATCATTTGCGAAAGCCCTTGCTGAGTGAAACGCCTTTGCGAACGGAAAATCAGCACATCAAATATTATTTCTTTGCGTCTATTGCGTTAAAAAAACATTCTAATTCTTAATACGTTACTTTTCAACATCATTTGCGAAAGCCCTTGCTGAGTGAAACGCCTTTGCGAACGGAAAATCAGCACATCAAATATTATTACTTTGCGTCTATTGCGTTAAAAAAAATTATATTCACGAATTTTCTTCATTTTTTCCGCGATTTGTTTTTCGTTTTCTTGAGGAGATTGCTCTAAATTAAGAATTATATTTTGATAATCTGCTTCTTTTCTATTTTGAGATAATTTTTGTGAAATATCAATTTCGGTCGGATAAATTTTAATTCCGAAGGCACCTCTCATTTCATTTTCCACGTAATCTTTTCCCATTTTTTCTACCAACATTGGACATTTTTGCGAATTTTCATATTTTGCTGTCAGTTTATCGAGATGGTTGTAAAGTTCGTCATTATTCATCAATTCAATTTTTCCGTAAATTTGAACTGCTTCATAATTCCACGTCGAAACATTTTTATGGTCATACCACGAAGACGAAATATAAGAATGAGCGCCCAAAAAATCACATAAAACCTCATCGCCATTTTTGATTGTTTTCGCTTGTGGATTCGCTCTGGAAATATGCGTTTCCAAAAAAGGAACTTCACTTTCATTCCATAAAAACATCGAATGTGAAGCCAAAATTTTATGAGTTTTATTTGAAATTAAAAGCGCAAAACCATTTTCATTAATGATGGATTTCATTAATATTTCGTCTTCGCTTTTGTAGATTTTTGGAATGTACATTGGTTGTAAAACAATAGTTTAAAACTACAATTTCCGTTTTAAAATTCAATTATAAATCAGTTTTCATCAATCATTAGAAAAGTTCATCCGGTCTTCTTGGAACCGCAATTTTCAAGTGTTTATACGCTTTTTCCGTTACTTCTCTTCCTCTCGGAGTTCGAATAATAAATCCTTCCTGAATCAAAAATGGTTCATAAACTTCCTCCAAAGTTTCGGGATTTTCTCCGATCGAAGTTGCTAAAGCCGAAATTCCTACCGCTTTTCCACGGAAGTTTTCGATCATCACGCGCATAATTCTGTTATCCATATCATCCAATCCGAATTCATCCACATTCAAAGAATTGAGGGCAAATTTGGTAATATTAATTTCGATTTCTCCATTTCCTTTTATTTCTGCAAAATCTCGAACTCTTCGCAAAAGTGCATTTGCAATTCTCGGCGTTCCTCTACTTCTTCTTGCAATTTCAACTGCGGCATCTTCATAAATTTTCACATCCAAAACCCGCGCACTTCTCTCGATAATCATGGATAAAAGTTCAATCGTGTAATATTCTAATCTGCTCTGAATTCCGAATCTTGCGAGCATTGGTTTGGTCAACATTCCGCTTCTTGTTGTTGCACCAACCAAAGTAAAAGGATTTAATCCGATCTGAACACTTCTTGCATTGGGACCACTTTCGAGCATGATGTCGATTTTATAATCTTCCATGGCGGAGTACAGATATTCTTCTACGATCGGCGAAAGTCGGTGAATTTCATCAATAAATAAAACATCATTTTCCTCTAAATTCGTGAGTAATCCCGCCAAACTTCCCGGTTTATCCAAAACTGGACCTGAAGTTATTTTGCAACCAACTCCCAATTCATTGGCGATAATATTGGCTAAAGTTGTTTTTCCCAATCCTGGTGGACCATGTAACAATACGTGATCCAGAGCACCACCACGGTTTTTCGCGGCGGCCACGAAAACCTCCAGATTGTCTAAAGTTTTACGTTGGCCGGCAAAATCCTGAAAACTCTGCGGGCGGATTTTTTCCTCGTGCAGTAATTCTTCGTCAGAAAAATTCTCTTGATCGGGATGCAGAAAATCGGGCATTTTATTATTTTAAATTTTAATCATTCAAAGATAAGTTTTTTAATAAACTTTGTCAAAATGATAAACCTTTACTTTATCAAAGTTTTGTTTTTAGCGTTTTGCACTTTGTCAAAGTTTTCAGAAGCATTTTTGTTACTTTGACAAAGTTTTAAAATAAAACATAAAATTCTTATTTTTACCTCATGAAGATAATCGGACCTTTCAAACAAATCGTTACACTTGCCAATCTTCCTTTGCGTGGAAAACTTTCGGATCATCAATTAGAAATCATCGAAAACGGAGGGGTTTTATTGAACGAAGAAAAAATCGAGAAAGTAGGGTTTTTTCAAGATTTAAAAAATGATTTTCCCAATGCTAAAATAGAATTCGTTGAAGGCGAACAAATTGCACTTCCTGCTTTCACCGATTCTCACACGCATATTTGTTTCGGTGGAAATCGCGCGAATGATTTTGCCATGAGAAATGGCGGAAAAACATACCTTGAAATTGCAGAAAGTGGTGGCGGAATTTGGAGTTCGGTTCAACACACCAGAATTGCGACCGAGGAAGAATTATTAAAAACAACTTTAGACCGAATAAATTTCCTGATTTCCCTCGGAATTACCACCATTGAAATAAAATCTGGTTACGGGTTGGATGTGGAAAATGAGTTGAAAATGTTGCGCGTCATCAAAAAAGCTCGAACTTTCACAAAAGCGACTTTGGTTCCGACATGTCTTGCAGCACATTTGAAACCGCGAGATTTTGAAGGAAGTTCTACTGAATATTTACAATTTATCGTCGACGAAATTTTACCTCAAGTAAAAGAAAAAAACTTGGCAAATCGGGTGGATATTTTTATTGAAAAATCAGCGTTTTTACCCGACGAAAGCAAAGCGTTTTTATTAAAAGCGAAAAATATGGGTTTTGAAATTACGGTTCACGCCGATCAATTTACTTCGGGAAGTTCCAGAGTTGCAGTAGAAGTTGGCGCAAAATCTGCCGATCATTTAGAAGCAACTATTGATGAAGATATTTTGTTTTTAGCAAAATCAAATACGGTTGCAACTGCACTTCCTGGAGCAAGTTTGGGTTTGGGCGAAAAATTTACTCCAGCTCGAAAAATTTTAGATGCAGGTGGAATTCTCGCCATTGCTTCGGATTGGAATCCCGGTTCTGCACCGATGGGAAACCTCATCAACCAAGCGAGTATTTTGGCGACTTTCGAGAAATTATCAACTGCAGAAGTTTTGGCGGGAATTACTTTCAGGTCTGCTTATGCCTTAAATTTAGAAGATCGAGGAACTTTAGAAAAAGGAAAGAAAGCCGATTTCGTCACTTTTAAAACCGATAATTTTCAGAATGTTTTATATCATCAAGGAAGTTTGAAAGCAGAAAGTATTTACATTAATGGAGAAAAATATACAGTATGAATGAAAATATAAATCAAATGAATGCAACATATTTAGAGTTCTGGAACTGGTTTGAAAAGAACGAAAAAGACTTTTTCAATGAAGTGAAAAATCATGAAAAAATCGAGGAGAAATTTTTAGATATTGTTCTTCCTAAACTTCAGGAAATTAATGAAAACTTTTATATTCTCACAGGAATGTGTGATGATTCTACGGCGGAACTAATCGTAACAGTGGATGGAAATATCAAACAAATTGTTTACGCAGAAGACTTTATCAACACTGCACCGCGTTTAGAAAATTGGAAATTTACCGCCTTAAAACCCGAAACGGATATTGAAAATGTAAATATTAAAATGGGTGATTTTCATTTTAATAAAGACAATATCTTTTTTTATTCGGAAGAGGATCCCACTTATCCGGATGAAATTATTTTAAAACTTGTTCATGTAGATTTAAATGAGGAAAATGCAAATGAAATAAGCAACGGCACCTATATTTTTATAGATAATTATTTGGGTGAACTTAATTTTGCCACTCAAATAGATAGTTTTGAGATTATTGGACAAAGTGAAGCCGAAAAAGAACTGGTTCCGATCTGGAAACTGAAAGATTTTTTGAGTTGGCGGGAAAGAGAATTTACCGAAAAATACGCTGGAACCAAAGTAACTATCGAAGATTCTCATTCTCTTCTGGAAGGAACTTTGCACAACGATTTACCCATAATTGCAGTCTTGAATACGGATTTATTAAAATGGGATTTGAAAGCATCGCATCCATGGCTTTCTGTTTTGCGAATTGAATTTGACGGAGAAAACACGAATGGATTGCCCGATACCGAAGATTATGAAAAAATGAATGAAATTGAAGATGGATTAATCAGCCAACTTACTTCCGAAGAAGGACATGTAAATATTGGCAGGCAAACCGCAGAAAATATACGGGAAATTTATTTTGCGAGCAAAGATTTTAGGAAAGTTTCGAAAATTTTGGACGAAACAATCAAAGAGTTTTCTGCGTATAAAATGTCCTCGGAAATCTATAAAGATAAGTATTGGCAGTCCTTTGAGCATTTCGGAATCAATTAAAATCCTTAACTTTAAACCATCAAAATTACAACAATGAGCAACTTAGATCTATGGGAAGTTTTCATCCAAACAAAACCGGGACTTTCGCATAAACACGCCGGAATTGTACAAGCAGCAACTGCAGAAATGGCGCTACAAAGCGCACGAGACGTTTATACCAGAAGAATGGAAGGAACTTCAATTTGGGTAGTACCTAGTAAATATATCGTGACCTCTGAAGGCGTTGATAAAGAAGCGTTTTTTGATCCAGCTGACGATAAACTTTATCGCCACCCGACCTTTTACGAAATTCCAAATGATGTGAAGAATATGTAGAATTAGATCGGAGATGGGGAGATTTTAGATATGAGACTTTCTTATTCTTAATTATTAGGTAATGATAAAGACTTACAGAAAATTTCACCCACCTTACTAACAGTGGAAATCATTTACTTTTTACTTTTTACTTGGCTCTTTTATTATTAATTCTCAAATCTCATATCTCTTAATCTAATGTCTAAAAATTTAATAAGATGAATCCACTATATAATTACACTTTAAAATTAGCCGATGATACTTTGATTTTTGGTCAAAGATTAGGCGAATTGTGCGGACAGGGACCTTATCTGGAAGAAGATATCGCCTTGACGAATATCGCTTTAGATTATCTCGGACAGTCCAATAACTTTTACAAATACGCAGCCCAAATTCAAAATCAAGGAAAATCGGAAGATGATTTGGCTTTCTTACGATTAGAAAAAGAATACCTGAATTGCCAGTTATCCGAACTTCAGAATGGTGATTATGCGAACACCCTTTTGAAGGTCTATTTCTTTTCGGTATATCAGAAAATTCTTTACGAAGAATTAATGAAAAGCAGCGATGAACAAATTGCGGCAATTGCTGAAAAATCTTTGAAAGAAGTAAAATACCACTATACCCACACTTCAACTTGGATTAAAATGTTTGCCGGCGGTACCGAAGAAAGTAAAATGCGTGTAAAAAATGCGGTTGAAAATCTTTGGGAATATACAGGCGGAATGTTTGCGGAAACTTTTGGAGAAGAAGATTTGGTTAAATTAGATGTCGTTCCCGAGGGAAAAAACATTCATGAAATCTGGAAAAAAACGATCATCGAAGATTTCAAAAATTTCGGCCTTGAAATTCCAGAAAGTGACTTTATGCAAAAAGGTTCACGAACTGGTTATCATACCGAATATTTTGGTTTTATTTTGTGCGAATTGCAATATATGCAAAGAACATATCCAAATTGCGCGTGGTAACTATTAGTTGATGGTTGATGGTTGATGGTTGATGGTTGCAAAATTCTTAATTTTTGACTTAAACTTCACTCAGCGATATCTTTACCAAAAAAAATTGTAAACTTTGTGTTTAAAATATTAAATCAAAAAATTCGTGGTTAAAATAGAAAATAACTTATTCGAACTCCTTTCCCAAATTCCCGATCCCGAAATTCCGGTGATTAATATCGTGGAACTCGGAATTGTTCGAGACGCCAAAATGATTTCTGAAAACGAAGTTGAAATTGTAATTACTCCAACTTATTCGGCTTGTCCGGCCATGTTTAATATTGAAGAAGATATTGTTAAACTTTTTAGAGATAAAGGAATTTCTGCTAAAGTAATCACGAAAATCGCTCCGGTTTGGACTACCGATTGGATTACCGATGAAGCTCGGGAAAAACTTAGAGCCTACGGAATTACACCACCAGAAAAAGGAAATCACGAAGATCATTTGAATGTTCCAAAAAAATGCCCAAGATGCAATTCTGAAAACACCAAGCAAATTAGCCGATTCGGTTCTACGCTTTGCAAAGCCAGTTACCAATGCAATGACTGCTTGGAACCTTTCGATTATTTCAAATGTCATTAATAAATGGAACAGTTTATCAATTTACCAGTGTAACGATTATTAGGCGGTGTTTTAGTTGATCCAAAAAATAGGATTTCGAAATTGATTTTAGTGATGCTTGTTCCCTATTTTATCGACATCAAAAATTGACAATAGAATTTAAACTGCTTATAGCATAGAAAATTTATGTGAATATAAATCTATAATTGGTATATTGGTAAATTAATAAATTGGTAAATTATATAAACATGTACACACATCTCGAAATAGAATCTCACCTTGATGGGAAATTACAAATCGCTTATCTGAATGACGAGAAAACCTTTAACAGTTTAAACAAAACTACGCTTGCTGAACTTCGCACTTTTATTTATGAAGGAAGTCGGGAGGAAAAAGTTCGTTGCCTTGCCATTTCAGGTCGTGGAAAAGCCTTTTGTTCCGGCCAGAATTTGAAAGATGCTATGTCATTCAGCGATCCTGATGAAGAACGAGTGATCCAGCGAATCGTAATCGATTATTACAATCCTTTGGTAAAAGAAATTGCTGAAGCCAGAAAACCTGTTATTTCTTTGGTCAATGGTCCGGCAGTTGGCGCTGGAGCAATGTTGGCTTTAATTTGCGATTTTACTTTGGCGACAGAATCATCTTACTTTTCACAGGCATTTGTCAACATCGGATTGATTCCAGATACAGGTGGAACGTATTGGCTACCAAAACTTTTGGGACGACAACAAGCGAACTATTTAGCTTTTACAGGCAAGAAAATATCGGCGCAAGAAGCAAAAGATTTAGGATTAATTGCCGATGTTTTTTCTGATGAAAACTTCTCGGTAAATGCGATGAGTATTTTAACTGAAATCTCTAATTTGCCGACCAAAGCCATTTCGCTCACGAAAAAAGCCTTCAATGAATCGTATGATAACACCTTAACACAGCAACTGGATATTGAAGGAATTTTACAGCAGGAAGCCGCAGAATCGGAAGATTTCATGGAAGGCGTTTCGGCATTTTTAGAAAAAAGAACACCGGAATATAAAGGCAAATAGCACATTGTAGCGTGTCGGAGGTACAAAGTAAAATGTAATTAAATACTTTCTACCTCCGACATTTTACTTTTTAAAAAAAATAGAACAATGAATAAAATTGGAATAATAGGCTCTGGGACCATGGGAATTGGGATTGCGCAAGTTGCCGCAAGTTCTGGTTGTGATGTTTTTTTATACGATGCAAATAGTGCACAAACCGAAAAATCTTTAGAAGGATTACAAAAAATTTTAGCAAGATTAGTGGAGAAAAATAAAATCGATTTTGACGAAAGCGAAAATATTTATAATAGAATCCAATTTTGTACGGAGTTAAAAGATTTCAAAGATTGTGATTTGGTCATTGAAGCGATCGTCGAAAACAAAGAAATTAAGACCAAAGTTTTTCAGCAGTTAGAAGAAATTGTTGCTGACAACTGCATTATTTCGAGCAATACGTCTTCGATTTCAATTACTTCCCTATCTTCAGAATTAAAAAACCCGAAACGGTTTATTGGGATTCATTTTTTTAATCCAGCACCATTAATGCCTTTGGTGGAAGTAATTCCGGGATTATTAACCGAGAAAAATTTAGCCCACGAAATTACAGCTTTAATGGAGAGTTGGGGGAAAATCCCTGTGATTGCGAAAGATGTTCCTGGATTTATTGTGAACAGAATTGCGCGCCCTTTTTATGGAGAAGCCTTGAGAATTGTCGAAGAAAACATCGCCACGCCGGAACAGGTTGATGAGGCCATGCGAACCTTAGGGAATTTCAAAATGGGACCCTTTGAACTGATGGATCTAATTGGAATTGATGTTAATTTCTCGGTCACGAAAACCGTTTTCGCTGATTATTTCTACGATCCGAAATACAAACCAAGCTTGCTGCAACAAAGAATGAGCGAGGCGAAATTACACGGTCGAAAGACCGGAAAAGGATTTTATGATTATGCCGAAAACGCACAAAAACCAGCGCCAGAAAAAGACGAAGAACTCTACCATGAAATTTTCATGCGCATTATATCAATGCTCATCAATGAAGCGGTAGAAGCAAAACGACTGGGAATTGCCAACGATGAAGCCATCGAACTGGCGATGCAAAAAGGGGTGAATTATCCCAAAGGATTATTGCAGTGGGGATTTGATATTGGCTTCGAAAAAATTTCAGAAACGCTTCAACATCTATACGAAACGTATCAGGAAGAGAGATACCGACAAAGTCCGTTGCTACGTAAATTGTAGCAACCCATCACCTCATCACACGGGAAAATCAACTTTAAATTATGAGCAATGGAACCAAAAAATAAACTTTCTGAACTGTCTGATGAAAAATTACTTCAACGGCGTGATATGTTTAAAGGAATATTAATCGGAATGTACGTGGTCTGCGTGGTATTGATCGTTCTCCTCGTTTATATTTTTTTCAACAAAGGTTTCAGCGCCATATCAATAGCCAGCTTTGTGCCGGTTTTTATGTTGCCGGTGATTACCATGCCCTTATATTTTCAGGTGACGCTATTAGAGAAGGAGGTTAAAGCCCGAAATTTGAAATAAATCTTGTCCGCATTCTAATACGCAATTGCAATTCAACCAAACAGAACATTACCTTATGTCTCCACTCGACCTCGCTCAATACATGCTCAATCAGGATCATTTCTCGCAATGGATGAGAATAAAACTCATTGAAGTGCGTGAAAAATATTGTTTGATCGAAATGCCCGTCAAACAGGAAATGATCAACGGATTGCGAACCGTTCATGGTGGCGTCACGTTTTCGCTGGCGGATTCGGCTTTGGCTTTTTCGAGCAATAATACGAATGAAGCTTCGGTGGCTTTACATTGCTCGATGAATTTTACAAAAGCGGTGCGGTTGGGAGATACTTTAACCGCAGAAAGTGTACTGATTTCGGATACCAGAAAAACCGGGGTTTATGATATTTCGATTACGAATCAGCATCAAGTTTTGGTGGCGACATTTAGAGGAACGGTTTATAAAATTGAGAAGAAGGTGACAGATTTGTAAAATACTTTGCAGCCCGACTTGAACGGAGCTCTTTTTTGCAAAACGAAGTGACGCAAAAAAAGCGGGAGTGGAAGGCGGATTAAGCTGCCCAAATAAAAATTATCATTCGAAAAATTGCTCTAAAACTGAACTTCAAAAACTATTTTGAAGTTTTTTTTATTTTGATGTAATATAATCCTGAAATTAGTTGTCTTACTTTTAGAAACGAAACTATGACCCACGAAATATTCAAAAATACGGTATTCTGTCTCAAGGATGAGATGTATCGTTTTGCGAAAAGATTCGTGATCAGCAGTGATGAAGCCGAAGATGTTGTACAAGATTTGATGATGAAGTTCTGGCAGAAAAAAGAGGAAATCGCCAACCTCGGAAACCTGAAATCTTATGCCATGAAATCGGTAAAGAATGAATGCCTGAACCGCTTGAAACACGAAAATGTAAAAATGGGTTTTGCTGATTTTGAAAAAAACAGACCTGAAAGTCATGAAGTGGAAGCCAATAATATGAAAGAACAGATTATCGGTTTTATCAACCAACTTCCAGAGAAACAAAAAGCAGTGATTCATTTGAAAGATGTTGAAGATTTTGATATTGCAGAGATTTCTGCAATATTGGAAATGGAGCAGAATGCCGTGCGGGTCAATTTAATGCGCGCTCGCCAAAAAGTGAAAGAAAAAATCCAAACACTCATGGATTTTGAACATAAAATGATCGAAAATTTATAAAATTTTTACCATGAAAAATGACCAATCTCAAGATAAATACGAAGAAATCACCCGATCACTCAAAGAAGAGAAAATGAAGTGGGAGTTTGATGATTTTCTAAAAAAAACAACACAAGAAGATAAAATGATCCCTTTGGTCACTAAGACGAAAGGTGGATCGATCCCAAAAATATTTTGGATGGCGGCGAGTGTGATCTTGTTACTGTCAGCAGGGTTCTTCTTTAAGTATGAAAACGCAAATACTATTTCTGAAAACGATCAGTTGGTTCAAAATGAAATTTTAAAACAAAAAGACACTTTTCAACAAGACTCAAACTTAGCCGTTAACCTAATTAACGATACTTTAAAAGTAAAATCTGACCGTATTATTTCTGATTCCACGTCAACCGTCGATCAAAAAGAGGGCGATATTATGGATCAAATTTTACCAAAACGCGGCCGCATCAACAGAAATGCACGAGAAAGTTATGCTGAAGTTACAACACCGACAAAAATCAAAGAAAAAACCCAAACCATTGGATATGAACCCAATTACGTAATTATTAATGGGCAAAAAATAGAAAACGAACAGGAAGCCATAGACTTGACGAAATATTCCTTCCGTATTTTATCTGAAAATGTATCAAAAACGGTAGCCCAAACCGAGATTCTTAACTCTTTTACCAATGATTACTAAAATTAATATCATGCAAAAAACACTAATCATATTCGCCCTATTTTTTTCCTATTTCTTTCTAATGAATGCACAGAAAGAACAACTGGATCAACTTTTTGAAAAATACCAGAATACGGAAGGCATAACTTCCATAAAGATTGCAAAACCAATGTTCAACCTCCTTAATAATTTGAACATTGCAGATGAAGAATTGGCTCAAATCAAACCTTTGCTCAGTAAAATTAATGGATTGAAAATTTTGATTATCGAGAAATCTGATAATGAAAAACCGCTTTTACAGGTTGAAAAACTGCAAGCCGATATTTCTTCCTCCATCAAACTGATGAAATATGAAGAATTGATCACCGTAAATAGCAAAGGAAATAAAATAAAATTTCTAGCGGCTGAGGCGAAAAACGGTTTTTTAGACAACCTTCTATTGAGTATCAACTCCGATGGAAATATCTTGCTGATGATGCTCGATGGTAAAATCTCCATGGATGATGTGAACAACCTCATCAATGAAACTCAAAAATCCACCACACAAAGTATTGTAGCCACAGAAAACAAAACTTCCACCGGTATTATGCAGGTTCGAACCGTTGGTCAATTCTCTGGAGTTTCAGCTTCAAGTGGAATTAAGGTGAATTTCACCCAGGGGAAAAACCAATCTGTTGTCGTAGAAACCGATCCGAATTTACAAGAATACATTTCTACCGAAGTAGAAAACGGAATATTAGTCATTGCAGTAAAAAATAAAAACAACCGTAAACTCAACTTCAAAAAACTACTCGTGACGATTGAAGCACCGCACCTTTCTTCGGTTAAAGTGAGTTCAGGTTCAGTGCTAACCACTTTAAATACGATTTACGAAAATGATTTTCAAGCAGCTATTTCTTCGGGCGCAGATTTGAACGCCGATTTAAATATTCAAAACAAAACGAACGTCAGTATCAGTTCGGGATCTTCCATGAGAATGACTGTAAAAACTACTAATTTCGACTTGGAAGGAAGTAGTGGATCGATGGCCTCGATTGTCGGAAGTGCTGAAAATACATCCATAAAAGTATCGAGCGCAGCAACTTGTAATGCTGAAGGTTTGGTTTCTAAAAACGGCAGTGCCATTGCTTCATCTGGTGCAAATATAAAAATCAACGCCATGAGTACACTTACGGCTTCAGCGAGTTCAGGAGCGGTTGTACGCTATATTGATCATCCTCAAATGACGGATAAAAAACTAAAATCATCAAGCGGAGGAAGCATTAAACCTATAGATTAAAATCATGAAAAAGCATCTTATTATAACAATACTCATTCTTATTACGTTTATTTTTCAGTCGTGCATCATCTCGCAAAAACCCAATGTAAGTTTTTTTGATGATCCTTCGTACAATTACGGTACTGCACGATTTACCAGCATTAATGTTCCGATGTTTCTGGCAAAACCTATCGTTAAAAAATCGTTACGCTCAGAGGCTGAAAATGAAGAACTCATCAAACTCATTAAAAAAGTATCGGAGGTAAAAGTGATGACCATTGAAAATAGCAATGCCGAAATGGTGTCTGATTTTGCAAAATATTTAAAAAATGAGCAGTATGAAGAATGGATGACCGTAAAAAAAGAAACGGAAACCGTAAATTTTCAGGCCAAACAAAAAGGCGATGAAATCAGAAAATTAATGATTAGTATTTCTTCCGGAAGTGAATTGGTTTTGGTTAACATCTCCGGAAAATTCACTGCTGACGATATTTCGCGCTTGATTAATTATTCAGAGAAGAATGACCTGTATAAAAAAGTATTGCATTAATTATTTAATCATGAACAACGCAAATTAAATTTATGTTAATAAAAAGCAGAAATTTTCATTTTAAACAAAAATAACTTAATTTCGCGCAGAAAGTAAAGATGTCTATCCACAACAAAATCGTAGAAACGGCCATCACTTTCGATGACGTACTTCTTATCCCTTCTTATTCAGAAGTTTTACCTAATCAGGTTTCCCTAAAATCACGCCTTTCAGATAAAATCACGCTTAATGTTCCCATCGTTTCCGCAGCGATGGACACGGTCACAGAAGCCGAAATGTCTATTGCCCTAGCGAGAGTGGGAGGTCTAGGTTTCATCCATAAAAATATGCCCATCGAAGAGCAGGCTGCACAAGTCTATCGTGTAAAACGTTCTGAAAACGGGATGATTTCTGATCCAGTTACTTTAACCAAAGACCATACTTTAAAATATGCCAAAGACTTAATGGCAGATTATAAAATCTCTGGTTTACCCGTGGTTGACGATGAAAATACTTTAATAGGAATCATCACCAACCGCGATGTAAAATACCAAGAAAATCTAGAAGCAAAAGTCGAAGAATTGATGACCAAAGACAAACTCATTACTTCTGATAAAGCTACTACTTTGGAACAAGCCAAAGAAATTTTGTTAAAAAACCGCGTCGAAAAACTTCCTATCGTTGACAAAGACTTTAAGCTGGTGGGTTTAATTACCATTAAAGATATCGATAATCAGATGGAATATCCTAATGCAAATAAAGACAGCAAAGGAAAATTAATCGTTGGAGCCGGTGTTGGCATTGGTGTAGATACGATTGACCGGGTTACCGCGTTGGTAAAAGCTGGCGTAGATATTATTGCAGTAGATTCTGCACATGGCCACTCAAAAGGTGTTTTAGATAAAATTACCGAAATCCGTCAAAACTTTCCTGACCTTGATATTGTAGGCGGAAATATCGTAACGGCAGAGGCTGCCAAAGATTTAATTAATGCTGGGGCCAACATACTGAAAGTGGGTATCGGTCCGGGATCGATCTGTACAACACGCGTGGTAGCTGGAGTTGGTGTACCACAACTTTCTGCGATTTACAATGTGTTTGAATATGCGAAAAGTCAAAATGTAGCCGTCATTGCTGATGGTGGTGTTAAACTTTCGGGTGATATTGTAAAAGCGTTGGCATCCGGCGCAAGTGCGGTGATGCTCGGTTCATTATTAGCCGGCACCGATGAAGCACCAGGAGAAGAAATTATTTTTCAGGGGAGAAAGTTCAAAGCCTATCAAGGAATGGGTTCCCTTTCAGCCATGAGGCGCGGTGGTAAAGAAAGATACTTTCAAAGTGAAGCGAAAAAATTCGTTCCGGAAGGAATTGAAGGACGAGTTCCGCACAAAGGGAAATTAGAAGATGTTGTATTTCAATTAACGGGCGGAATTCGTGCTGGAATGGGATATTGCGGCACCAAAGACATTGATACTTTGCAAAAAGATGGTAAGATGGTCATGATTACCGGCAGCGGTTTAAAAGAATCACACCCGCATGACGTCATTATTACGCAGGAAGCACCGAATTATTCTTTGTAATAAATAAGCAAATACCAAAATAAAATGTTGGTATTTGCTTTTCAGTCCAATATTGATTATTATATATTTTTAAAATTAAAATGAAACGATTCGCGCTGCTTATTTCATTGGTGTTTATAACAAGTTGCGACGTTTTTCCCACAGGGAATACGATCTACAGCCCCAAATCAAATTCAGGCAACAGTTCAAACGAGACTAAAGAGTTCGCTGCCTTAATAGAAAAAGATCAACTTTATAAAAAAGAAGTGAATGCAAAGGTGCTTACGTACCTGCTTAGTGATACTGATTCGAAAGATAAAAATACGGCAATTATTATTGAAAATGCGTCGAGATGTGACATCATCCTAAGGGTCGTCAATATTACGAATGGTAAAATTTATAACCTCCCAATTTCGAGAAATAGTGAAAATCAGTTTGTAATACAAAAAGGAAATTACACGCTTAAATCTAATATTTGCCAGGCAAAATACTATTCGCAGAAAAATATTATAGAACCTCTTATTTTAAAATTGTCTCAACAGTAATTTTTTTCTGCAAAATTTCACTTAGCTGATTAGCAATTGTTTTGGATGCTATCTTTTGAAAAAAGATCACCCTATTTTATTTTTAATCTGACAAAACTCATATCGCAAAATTTCATAGAATAAATTAATTCGGATAAATTTGTCCTATTAAAAACAGTATAAAAATCAATCAATGAAACAAATCGTAACCTGCTTTGCATTAGCCCTTTTAACTTTACAGGCATGTAAACAAAACCCGACAGAAAACCCGACAAAATCTGAAAACACCATGGATATTAAACTAAGTGGTGAAACCGAAACCCAAGCCATTGTGAATCCACCAATGGTTCCTGCGCCAATTGGAGATCGCGCCGCTAAAAAAGTAGTTGTTCATTTAGAAGCAACGGAAGAGGTAGGTGAATTGGCAGATGGGGTAACTTACAAATTCTGGACTTTCAATAGTACTGTACCCGGAACTTTTATCAGAATTAGAGTTGGTGATGAAGTTGAACTTCATGTAACCAATAGAAGCGACAGTGTGATGCCACATAACATTGATTTACACGCAGTAAACGGCCCAGGTGGTGGTGCAGAAGCGACCAATGTTGCACCAGGGAAAGAAGCAATCTTTAATTTCAAAGCCCTTAATCCAGGTCTATATGTTTACCATTGCGCCGCAGCACCAGTGCCTTTGCATATTGCCAACGGAATGTATGGTTTAATTTTAGTAGAACCTGCTGGCGGATTACCAAAAGTTGACCGCGAATATTACATCATGCAAGGGGAATTCTATACCAAAGGGAAAACCGATGAGAAAGGACTTCAGGAATTTGACCAAGACAAAGGAGTCGATGAAAGACCTACTTACGTTGTTTTCAACGGGAAGAAAAATGCCTTGATGGGCAAAAATGCCTTGGAAGCAAAAGTGGGTGAAACCGTAAGACTTTTCGTAGGAAATGGTGGGCCAAACTTGGTTTCTTCTTTCCACGTAATTGGTGAAATCTTCGATAGGGTTTATGTAGAAGGTGGAAGCAAGATCAACGAAAACGTTCAAACTACGGTAATTCCATCAGGCGGCGCAGCGATTGTAGAATTTAAAGTGGAAGAACCTGGAGATTATATCTTAGTAGACCACTCTATTTTCAGAGCGTTTAACAAAGGTGCCATCGGAATCTTGAAAGTAACTGGTGAGAAAAATCCAAAAGTTTATAACAAAGTTCAATAAATCAATTATTATTAATAAAGTTAAAGAAACCGCCATGATCAAAATTGCTAAAATATTCTTGTTCCTTGGTGGTTTCTTTTTTCTAATGGTTTCCTGCGAAAAAGCAAATACACTTCAATCAAAAGAAATAGCATCAAATAATACCACTGAAAAAGATGCCGCAATTACACCAGATGTTCAAATGGTTTTAATTAAAGGCGGGGATTACCAACCTTTTTATGGTGAAGACAGCACGTTGGTTAAAGTAGATGACTTTCTTTTGGATGAAAGACCTGTTACCATTGCAGAGTTTCTTGATTTTGTTAAAAAGAATCCGCAGTGGAAACGCAGCGAGGTTCAAACAATTTATGTAGATGACACCTATCTGAAAGATTGGCAGGACGATGAAACACTGCCTAAAGATGCAGATCCAAATGCAGCCGTAGTGTATGTTTCTTGGTTTGCTGCCAAAGCCTACGCAAAAAGTGCGGGCAAAAGACTTCCTACTTTAGATGAATGGGAATATGTCGCAATGGCAGATGAAGAGACTGCAAATGCCAGAGACAAACCGGACTACTCTGCTCATCTGATTAACCTTTATAACGAAAAAAATCGACAAAAAAATAAAGTGAAAATTTCTGCACCCAACTATTGGGGCGCTTACAATATGTTCGATTTGGTTTGGGAATGGACGGACGATTTCAATTCTATCATGACTACCAGCGACTCCCGAACGGCGGAGTTTGATGACAAAGGTTTGTTCTGCGCCTCGGCGGCCACAACCACAACCGATGTTCTAAATTATGCTTCGTTTATGAGATACGCATTTCGCTCCAGTTTAAAAGCAAATTACACCGTAGGAAATCTGGGGTTTCGATGTGCAAAAGATCCTCAAAATACTTCAAAATGAAAAATCTATTCCTCACCTTAATTTCGATTCTATTTCTTTTTTCTTGTTCAGAAAAAAAGACGGAAAAAATTAATGAAAAAGAAACTTCTACAGGTTCTATTTTTGTCTTAAATTCTACCTGGCAAAATCAAGACGGCAAAGAACGTCAACTCAAGGATTTGAAAGGAAAAAACATGGTCGTCGTGATGATTTTTACGAGCTGTACCACAGCTTGTCCACTTTTGGTGGCCGAAATGCAAAAAATAGAAAAGAAAATCGACAAAAATAAACTGAAAGAAACAAACATGGTTTTGGTATCCATTGATCCTGAAAATGATACGCCAGAAATTTTGAAAGCGTATGCCAAACAAAATAATATGGAAGGTGAACCTTGGATCTTCCTACGCAGCGATAAAGATGCAGTGCGAGAATTGGCAAATGTTCTGGCAGTAAAATATAAAAAAATATCACCCATTGTTTTCTCTCATTCCAACATCATTACCGTATTTAATAAAAATGGTGAAATGGTGAACCAGCTGGAAGGGATCACGAATTCCGATGAAGTTGCAAAATCAGTTAATGGCCTGAATTAAAATAACACTCAATCAGCCATCGATACCTGCTTAAGAAATTTCGCAGGTATTTTTTTGTAGGCAATGGTAGAAACTATTTCAAACAAAATTGTGCTTTCATAACATCAATTTCTTTGTTTTCATTTGCGGTATCAAACTGATCTGCTTTTTCTAATTCTACGCAAGCTTCAGTAATTTTATTCAATTTAAGATAGGAAATACCACGTCCGTAACTGGAGTCTAAATTTTCGCCACCCAGTTTCACCATGTGATTTATTTCAGCTAGCGCCGCCTCATACTCGCCTTTATCATAATAAGTGCTTGCAATCATGTTATAAATTTGCGGATTTCCAGGATTGGTAATGAGCATTTTCCTAAAATTTAGAATCGCTTCATCATAATTCTTTTGCTGTCTCAGCACGGTTGCGATCCGCAAATAAAGTCCCGAATAAATTGGATTTTTCTCTTGTCCTTTTCGATAATAAACCAAAGCCTCATCAGCATTTCCTGTTTGAAATTCACAATCTCCTAAAATGGTGTAGGTTTCCCAGGTCTTATCGCCTTTTTCTAACAACTTTAGGTAATTCACTTTGGCTGTACTAAAATCTCCGGTTACAAAAGCAGCCAAGCCAGTTCGCTTTATTTCTTTTTTTGACTGTCCAAAACTAAGCGACAGCATTAGCAATGAAAAGAAAACAGTATAATATAATTTCATTAATTTTTTTAATAAATCTACAAATTATTTTTGCAATTTATCTTTAAAATCATCAATTCTAAAAACGGTTAACGCATTGCCTTTCTCAATTTTCTCTTTGGCGTATAATTTATAATCATTTTCTGTTTTTTCTAAAAGATGATCATAAGGTCCAACTGCCGAAATTAATTTTACCAGAACCGGAGCAATCTCCAAAGTAATAAATAGTCCCATGATAAATGCAGCGGCAATGCCAATAATTGCAGAGTTTTTGCCGAGTTCATCTAATGCTTGTAGTCTGGCAGCAAAGCCATTAAACTGATCTTCAAAAGTTTCGGTTTTGTCTCTTTCTTTTTCGATATTGGTATAGACTTTAGACACTTCTTGATCCAAATACACCACCCGCGGTGCTATTTGTTTCTGATAATTTTCTAAATCTTGGCGGCGTTGTTCTTTCAATTCTGCTTTGCGTTTTGCATTAGACCCGTAGCCCACTTTCCCGCTAGTCAGCCCACTTTGTTTGCCCAGAATTTCTTTTTCTAATTCTACCGCAGCAGAATCATACGATTTTTGATAATCATCGATTTTGGTTTGAATCTGCTTTTTTTCTGTTGCAAATGGCCCTGACTGTTGTAGAATTCGTCCGTTCATTTCCTTTTGCAGTTGGGTTTTATTCCGTTGAATAATCGTGTTCAATTGTTTGTTCACTTCTTTTTCAAACACTTTCAGCTCTAAAGGTTTAGAGATGATAATTCCTAAAAAAGCCGCTAATATCAACCGTGGAATCGACATTAATAATTGATTCCACCAGGTTCCGGTCTTTTTAATGGAAGACACGATATACCGGTCTAGGTTAAAAATCATTAAACCCCATAAAATTGCAAAACCAATAGAAATCCACAGATCATCAAAAACGGTAAACATCGCGTAGCCGGCAGATAGCGTTGCGAAAACTGCGGTAAATAGTACAATCCCACCAATGCCAGAAAATTTATTCCATTCACTGGGAGTTTTTTTTAAAATATGAATACTCCCGCCAGAGCAAACCATCAAGAATTTTTGAAACCAATTCATGGTCTGATTAGTGTGGGTTAAAGGATTTATAGGTTGATTTTTCATAATTGTAAATTTTATTGTCTCCTAATTCGTCTTTTAAAACGCAACAATGTTACAGATAGTATTAGGTTTAGCCAAGTAAAACTATTGTGAAGTTCTTGTAAATTAGTTTTACAAAATAAAAAACTGATAATAAGTCTGTTGTATTATTTCAATCGCTCAGGATTCTGTTTCAGAAAACTATCCCACCCTGTATACGATTTCTCTGTTGAAACGCTTGCAGAATTAAAATGATGGCAAACCGCAACCGCTAAACCATCAGAAGCATCAAGGTTTTTGGTCGGGAATTCTTTCATGTTAAAAAGATTTTTCAGCATTCCGGCGACTTGTTCTTTGCTGGCATTTCCGTTTCCGGTGATTGCCATTTTTATTTTCTTCGGAGAATATTCGGTAATGGGAATATTTCGGTGGAGAGACGCTGCCATTGCAACGCCTTGCGCTCTTCCCAACTTCAACATACTTTGAACATTTTTACCAAAAAACGGTGCTTCCAAAGCAACCTCATCGGGGTGAAACTCATCAATTAATGCCAAAGTTTTATCAAAAATAATTTTCAGTTTGGTTTCATGATTGGGATATTTCTTTAGAATTAATTCGTGCATCACCACCATTTTCATTTCGTTTTTTAACACCGAAATAATGCCAAAACCCATAATTGATGTTCCTGGATCTATACCCAAAATTATTTTTTCCACTCGCATTTTGTAAATGTAAAATCTTTTATATAAAATAAAGAATTATAGATAAATTTCTTTTAAAAAAAGTTACTTATCCGCTGTGCATTTATCATGGTATGATTTCGTGTCATCTGTTAAAATACATGATATGCTACTTTCCTATTCCTTTATTTCTTTTCTTAATTGTTCGCTTTTCTAGTTGTGATTCTCAAAGAATGAGTGCTGATCATACTTAAAATTCAACCGATCTTACTCATGAAGAATATCCAATAAAACTTAAAAAGAAGAAACTAAGAATAATAGGAAATTTTCTGTAAATACTGAGGAACTTTTGCCTCAAACTTTTATTATCAAAATAGATGAAAACAAAGCATTAACCATTACTTAAAAATTTCTTAAATAATAAAATCCTTTTTAAAGCAGATTAAAATATACTTTCTTCAAATTAAAAAGCCAATTCATTGAAATTTAACAAATATTTATACTTTATATTAAACAATAAAGCCTTTATCTTCTTAAATTTGAGCATTAATTAAAAACAGAAACCATGAAAAAAATGCTATTCAGCTTAAGTTTGATGCTGGTCTTCACAATTCCTGCTTTAACTTTTGCACAAAAAACAGAAACACCAAAATACATCGGAAACGTAGAAGGAATAAAAGAATATTCCCTGAATAACGGAATGAAAATTTTGCTGATTCCAGATGGATCGCAAAGCAATATGGTCGTGAATATCGTCTATAATGTTGGTTCCAAAGACGAAGGATATGGCGAAAAAGGAATGGCGCATTTGCTGGAACATATGCTTTTTAAAAGCACCAAAAATTTGGGCGACATCAAAAAGCAACTTTCCGACAAAGGTGGTGTTGCAAACGGAACAACCTATTACGACCGCACGAATTATTACGAAATTTTTCCGTCCAATGATGAAAATCTGAAGTGGGCGATCAATATGGAAGCAGACCGAATGGTCAACGCCACTATTTTACAATCTGACCTCGACAAAGAATTTTCTGTGGTAAGAAATGAGTTTGAGATTGGGGAAAATCAGCCCACTGGAGTTTTGATGGAAAAAGTTTTTTCAACTGCTTATATGTGGCACAACTACGGTAATTCAACCATCGGAAGTAAAGAAGATATCGAACGTGTAAAAGCGCCAACTTTAAGAAAATTCTACGAAAAATATTATCAACCCGATAATGCAACATTAATCATCGCCGGAAAATTTGATGAAGCAAATGCACTGAAATATATTGCAGAGAATTTCTCCATCATACCAAAACCCACCAGAACTTTAGGGGGAACTTACACGGTAGAACCACCGCAAGATGGAGAAAAAACGGTAGAGGTAAAACGTGCAGGAGAAAGTAAACTGGTTTCTGCGGCGTATCACACTGCTGCTTATGCTGATAAAGATTTTGCTGCTTTGGCTGCATTGGGTGAAGTTTTAACTGCAAATCCTTCCGGATATTTATATAAAAGTTTGGTAGAAACTCAAAAAGTTTCCAGCATTTGGGTTTATTCACCCGAAGTAAGAGATCCTGGATTGATGTATTTCAATTTTGATGTACCGAAAGACAAAGATTTGAATGTAACTGAAAACCTCGTAAAAACTGAACTCGACAAAATTGCAGACATTAAATACACCAATGAAGATTTGGAAAGAGCAAAATCGAAATTGCTCAAACAAATTGCCGATAATAAAAATAATACCATTAATTATACGATTTCGCTAACGGAAATTATTGGCGCTGGAGATTATAAACTCGCTTTTTTGTACCGCGATAATGTAGAAAACTTAACTGTTGCGGATCTTAATAGAGTTGCCCAAAAATATTTCAAAAGCAATAACCGAACAACTGGTCTTTTCGTGCCTTCTGCAAATGAAACAAGAGTAGAACCCGCAGAATTTCTTCCCAACCAAATCGCTTCATTAACTGCCAATTACAAAGGAAAAGCATTAGAAAAAGAGGTGGCTCCTTTTGAAGCAAGTATTGCGAATTTGAAAAAAAACCTTACCGAAGGAGTTCTTTCCAATGGCATGAAATACGGCTTAATTAATAAAGAAGTGAAAGGCGACAAAGTGATAGCAAATTTCAAATTTCTTCTCGGTAACGAAAAAGATTTAGCCGGTAAAAACCAAATCGGAAGTTTTACTGCCTCACTTTTAAATGCCGGAACGAAAACAAAAACCAAAGAGCAAATTCAGGATCGACTCGACCAACTGAAATCTTCAATTAACACCAGAATTTTTGGACAAAATTTGATAATTTCTATAAATACTTACAAAAATAACTTCCCAGAAGTGATGACGATTTTGAAAGATATGTTGACTAATTCTACCTTTCCACAAAATGAAATCACCAAAAGTATTTCTGAGGAAACCACTTATTTGGAAGGACAATTGAAAGACCCACAAGCAATTGCAGGAAATGAATTACAAAGAATTTCTGCACCTTATCCGAAAGAAAGTGTTTTCTACACCCCATCAATGCAGGAAGAAATAGACAACAGCAAAAAAATTACCCGTGATCAAATCGTAGATTTTTACCAAAATATTTTGGGAGCCAATAATGGGTTCGGAACGGTTTTAGGAAATGTAGATGCGAAAACCGCCGTTTCTTCTTTGGAAAACACTTTCGGGAAATGGAATGCAAAATCAAAATATACCGAAGTGAAACCGACCTATTTCGAAACCAAAAAATTAGATAAAAATTTCATCACTCCAGACAAAGAAAATGCAATGGCATTGGGAACAGAGAGTTTCAAAATGGATCAGAAAAGTGCAGATTATCCTGCCTTAGTTCTAGCGAATGAAATTTTGGGAAGTGGCGGATTTTTATTAGCAAGACTTCCGATGAGGTTGCGCGAAAAAGAAGGAATCAGCTATGGAGTTGGTTCTTTCCTTGATATTCCAGTTTCCAATGAGGTCGCTTCTTGGGGATATTACGCTTTACTGAATCCAACAAAAAGAGATGCCGTAGAAAAAGCGGTGAAAGAAGAAGTAAGTAAAGCTTTGAAAGATGGTTTCACCGAAGATGAATTGGTAACCAACAAAAAAAGCTACGCAAACATCCAAAAAACCATGTTGGGATTAGACAACACCTTGATTAATTTGGTCAACAGAAAATTGCAATATGGCGTTTCTTTGGATGAATATGATGCACTTCAAACCAAAATTCAAGGATTAAAATTAGAGGACGTAAATGCTGCACTCCGAAAATATTTGAGTTTAGACCGATTAACTTCGGTGTATGCAGGAGACTTTAATAAGAAATAGATCGTATTTAAATAAATATAATCCGACTTAGAAATAGGTCGGATTATTTTTAGCGCTAAAGTATAGGTTTAACCATTTCCTTTCTTAATTCGCTCACCGTTTGCTGAATAACATCAGTAATTTTTTTCACCTCTTTGTGTGGGTTAAAAATTGCGTTTTTACCCGTCAATTCATTGGCGATATTCGATAAAATAATCGCTGATGTTTCGCTCTCTGGATAATAAATCAAAAGCGATGGTGCACCCTTCACATAACCCGTATGAAAGTAAGCGAGTGGTTTTCCTACATTCATCATGATCCCAAAACCGTAACCCATTTTCCCTAAAATCGGATGATTTCGATCGGAAGATTTTTCCAGCAACTTTTTTAAAGATTCTGGCTTTAGAATTTTTCCTTGATATAATGAAGAATTCCATTGGTGCAGATCATTTACACTTGATAAAATTCCGCCGGCCGGAACACTGATGGATTCATGAGCGAGTCGTTTCGGCATGTTTTCAACTTCAGTGAAGTTTTTGGAATTTCCTACAAAAGCACTTGCCAAATTTTTTCCTTGATAAGTATTGGCCGTGAAGGAATTTTTCATTCCCACTTTCTCAAAGAGTTCTTGTAAATTTTCATCATATGATTTTCCCGAAACTTTTTCGATGATTTTTCCTAAAAGGAAATATCCTTTGTTGGAATAATTAAATTTTTCACCGGGTTTCGAAAGTAAACCATGCCCGAAATCACTGATTCCCGAAGTGTGATTCAATAATTCTTTGATCGTGATATTTTCAAATTCTTTTGGTTGAAATTCCGTCAAATATTTTGAAACTTTATCATTGATAGAAATTTTCCCCAAATCTTCCTGCAGTAAAATAAGGACTGCCGTAAATTGTTTACTCACCGAAGCTATCGCAAAAACAGAATTACGGTCCAGATTTTTCTTTTGCTTAAAATTCTCAAAACCATTTTCTTTTTGATATAGAACTTCTCCATTTTTAAGAACGGAAACAGAACCATTAAAATCATACTTTGAAAAAACGGAATCAATCTGTTGTTTCAATAATTTTTTCTGGAAATTGGAAATGGTAGAATCAATGAGCGCATTTCTTGCCGTAGTATGTTCAGCCATTTTTTCTACTTCAGACTTGCAGGAAAATAGGAACATTAATAAAAACAGAAAATAAATCGCGCGAATATTTTGAATCACTTTTTGAAATTTTGATAAAAATAGAGAAATTATTTGAATGGATAAATTAGAAAAAATAATGGATAACAATCCGGATCAGCCTAGAAATTAAATTTTTTTTTAAAGACACCAAATTTAAAGCAATGACATTTGTCATTTTCAAGTAAAGCTAATGGCTATTTTTTTGAAAAAATAAAGATAAGCGGTAACTTTAAGTAAAGAAAGACAGAGGCACAATTTTACACGAGCATTTCTGATTGTACTTTTTTGAAAGATGAAATTTTTAACATCTACATGTTTTTAAGTAAAATAGGCAGACTTACTGAATGCTGATAAAATAATAACTTTAAATACTACACAATGAAAACACATCTATTGATAACAGGCTTTTTGTTACTTCCAATTTTATTTTTTGGTCAAGTATTGGTCAATGATCATTTCGAAGATGATGCATTAGGAGCACTTCCTGCGGGTTATGTCATTTCATACAATGGAACAGGAACCGCAAATCAAAAAGTGGTAGACAATCCTGTAAAAAACGGATCGCACGCCTTTCAATTGGAAGGCAGAAGCGGCTGGTCGTCTGAAATCAACAAACCCGTAACCTTTCCCGATTTGGTAACCACCGAAACTTGGCTGAATGTAACTTTAGCTGCAGATGGCATTTCTGCAGGATTCGGAATCGGCGATATGAACACGGGAACTTGGGGGACTAGGGTTTCTCGACTAGAATTCATGAACAATGGGAGAATATACATGACCTATTACGCCGGCTCTTCTGGACCACGCTATCTTTTGTCTGTTCCTTACCAAGCCAATCAGTGGTATCATGTAAAAATTGAGCATAATTTAACCACCAAAAAAGCAAAGGTTTATATTGATGGAGAGCAGGTTACCGGATCCTTAAACGGTCTGGGCTATTACGAATTTGATTTACAATCAAGCATTACTCCTACTCAGCTAATATTGATGGCCGGAAATGCAGGAAACACGAGGGCTATTTTTGATGATGTGAAAGTTTATCCTACCGATGGCTTAGCTACCTTTGAAAGTACAAAAGGGCAAATCGCCATTTATTTAACTGAAAATCAGGAGGAATTATTTGTTAAAAACATGGAGAATCCATTCGCTTATAAGGTGTATGATGCCACAGGAAAACTCATCAAAAAAGGTGAATTAGTTCAAAACTCAATTCCTATTTCTCACCTGAAACCCGGAGTTTATATTTTAACAGGGACTGATAAATATGGAAAAGAATTTTCTAAAAAATTTCTGAAAAGGAAATAATTTGAATGATTAACCTAAAAAAGAAAATCTCCCAATTTGTAGGAGATTTTCTTTTTTTTAAATTATTTTTACTGACAATTTACATATTTCTCCTATACATTCCACCCACTTCAAACAACGCATTTGTAATCTGTCCGAGTGAACAATATTTCACCGCTTCCATCATTTTTTCGAAAAGATTTTCTTGGTTGATAGCTGCAGTTTGCAAATCTTTCAAAATCTGCTCGCTTTTATCGGCGTGAGATTTCTGGAAATTTTCTAAATTCTGAATCTGCAGTTGCTTTTCTTCTTCAGTAGAACGAATCACTTCTCGTGGTAAAACGGTCGGTGAACCATCTTTTCCGAGGAAAGTATTTACACCAATAATCGGATATTCTCCGGTATGTTTCAGCATTTCGTAATGCATCGATTCTTCCTGAATTTTCGAGCGTTGATACATGGTTTCCATGGCACCCAAAACGCCGCCTCTTTCGGTGATTCGGTCGAATTCGCTATAAACAGCTTCTTCTACCAAATCAGTTAATTCTTCAATAATGAAAGAACCTTGCAGCGGATTTTCATTTTTAGCTAAACCTAATTCTTTATTTATAATCAACTGAATTGCCATGGCTCTTCTCACAGAATCCTCAGTCGGAGTCGTGATTGCTTCATCATAAGCATTGGTGTGCAGTGAGTTACAATTGTCATAAATCGCATACAAAGCCTGCAAAGTAGTTCGGATATCGTTAAAATCAATTTCTTGTGCGTGCAAAGATCGTCCGGAAGTTTGAATATGATATTTCAACATCTGGCTTCTTTCGTTTGCGTGGTATTTGAACCTCATCGCTTTTGCCCAAATTTTTCTTGCAACACGACCTATTACGGCGTATTCTGGATCGACTCCATTTGAAAAGAAAAAAGATAAATTTGGTGCGAAATCATTGATATTCATTCCGCGACTTAAGTAATATTCCACGTACGTAAATCCATTTGCCAAGGTAAATGCCAACTGCGTAATCGGATTTGCGCCCGCTTCTGCAATATGATAGCCGGAAATAGATACGGAATAAAAATTTCGAACTTTCTGATCGATAAAATATTGCTGTACATCACCCATCAATCTCAAGGCAAATTCCGTAGAAAAAATACAGGTATTTTGTGCTTGATCTTCTTTTAAAATATCTGCCTGAACCGTACCGCGAACGGTTGCGATGGTCTCTAATTTTATTTTGTTGTACGTTTCGGCATCAATTACTTCGTCGCCGGTAAGACCTAACAATTTTAAACCTAACCCATTATTTCCTTTTGGAAGTGCTCCTTCGTAAGCAGGTCTTTTCAAACCTTGATCTTCAAATTTAGCTTTGAGTTTTTCTTCTACTTTTTCCCAAAGATTATTTTCAGACAAATATTTTTCTACATTTTGATCGATGGCTGCATTCATAAAAAACGCCAACAGCATTGGTGCAGGTCCATTAATCGTCATTGAAACCGAAGTCATGGCATTGACCAAATCAAACCCGGAATAGAGTTTTTTAGCATCGTCCAAAGTCGCAATGGAAACACCAGCATTTCCGATCTTACCAAATACATCGGGCGGGAAACCAGGATCCTGACCATATAAAGTCACCGAATCGAACGCGGTAGATAAGCGCTTTGCATCCATATCTGCAGATACGTAGTGGAACCTTCGGTTCGTTCTTTCGGGGCCACCTTCTCCGGCAAACATTCTGGTTGGATCTTCACCGGTTCTTTTGAAAGGGAAAAGTCCGGCGGTATAAGGAAATTGACCAGGTACATTTTCCTGTCCTTTCCATCGAAGCAAATCTCCCCAATCCTGAAATTTGGGTAAAGATATTTTTGAAATTTTTAGATGGGATAAAGATTCATATTTGGTTTCCACTTTAATTTCTTTGCCACGAACGAAATAGGAATAAGCGTCTCCCGACATTTCTTCTTTAAAGTTTTTCCACCCTTTTAGGAAAGCTATATTTTCTTCGGATAATTCTTTTTTCGTTTTAAGGAAAACCTTCTCTAGTTTCTCTGTGGTATGCAGATCATCGGTGATGAGAACTTTTGCACCTTCTAAAAGATACATTCTTTTGGCGATGAGCGCCTGACTTTCAACCTCTTTATCATATACTCGATTACTTTCCACAATTTCTGAAAGATAGCGGACCCGCTTGGGAGGGATCACCGTAGAATCTTCGGAAACATTTTGTTCAACATATTCCTGAAGGTTTAAATCTCTAAATTTTTCGTTTACTTTTTGAACCAAGGCATTATACAATTCCGTCATGCCGTAATCATTAAATTGGCTTGCTTTCGTTGCAAAAACCGGCATTGCTTCTAAGGGTTGGTCAAAAGCGGTATGGTTTCTCTGATAGGTTTTCCGAACGGCTTGGAGTGCATCTAAAGCACCACGTTTGTCGGATTTGTTTAAAGCGATCAAGTCGGCATAATCCAGCATGTCAATTTTTTCCAATTGGGTAGACGCTCCGTATTCAGGTGTCATCACATACATGGAAACATCTGCAATATCGGTAATTTCCGAACCTGATTGGCCGATTCCTGAAGTTTCGAGAATGATGACATCTGGTTTTGCCAATTTTAAAACATCTAACGTAGAATGAATGAATTTGGAAACCGAAACATTATTCTCGCGGGTCGCCATGGAACGCATATAAACGCGCGGATCATTAATGGAATTCATACGAATACGGTCGCCTAAAAGCGCTCCACCTGTTTTCTTTTTAGAAGGATCTACGGAAACAATCGCGATTTTTTGAGCTGGATTTGCACGTAAAAAACGCCTAACCAATTCATCGGTTAAGGATGATTTTCCAGCACCACCAGTTCCGGTGATTCCGATAATTGGGATTTTGGAATCTTTCGCTTTTTCGTTTATGGCTTTTACCAGATCCTGCTTTTCATCTGAAAAATTTTCAACAGCGGAAATAACTTCAGCGATGGATTTTGAATCTTCGAATTTAATTTTATCCAAATCTGAAACTTCAATTTTTTCACCGGTTGCAAAATCTGATTTTTGCACCAGATCATTGATCATTCCCTGTAATCCCATTTCACGACCATCGTCGGGCGAATAGATTCGGTCAATGCCGTATTCCATTAATTCTCGGATTTCTTCGGGAAGTATTACACCGCCACCGCCGCCAAAAATTTTGATTTGAGGTGCCCCTTTTTGGCGCAAAAGATCATAGATGTATTTAAAATATTCATTGTGACCCCCTTGATAAGATGTTAAGGCAATGGCGTTGGCGTCTTCCTGAATCGCACAATTCACTACTTCTTCCGCAGATTTATCATGACCAAGATGAATAACTTCCGCTCCGGTTGCCTGAATCATTCTTCGCATAATATTGATGGCAGCGTCGTGTCCATCAAATAATGAAGCTGCTGTAACGACTCTGACTTTATTTTTGGGCGTATATTTTTGGGATTCCATAATTGAATTTAGGTTGTTTTCAAAGATAAGAAATTTTGAAAGTTATAGAAAAGAAAAACCCTTTCGAATTTCTCAAAAGGGTTTTAGGTAAAAATTATTCTTTCTTTAGTGTCCAAGTTCCAAGATTTGCGTCATCTATTTTCCAAGAACCAGAATAAGAATTGGGCGGTGTATTTAAAATATTTCCTAAAACGGTAAAGCCAGAAACACGAGATTGCACTTTATTGAACGACGGTCCAATTAATCCACCTTCAAAAGTTTCCGAAAAAGAATTCGTTGTAGAAACCCTTTTTACTTGAACGTAATTTTTCGCAGAAATTTCTATTCGCAACGTTCCTTGATCTGAACCGGAATAGGCTCCAACATAAACTCCTTTATATGGAGAAACGTAATTTTCTTCTGCTTTGCGATCCCAATAATTATCGGCCAATTGCTGACAAGAAGTAAAGGATAAAATAATCAGCAATAAACCTACTTTATAAAATCTCATTTGTTTTTTGTGCAAATATATATTTTCGAAATAAAATTTACAAGAGAAAAATCCCTTAAAAATCTTCATCAAAAAATAAAAAACACTTGGAATAAACGTTTTATTTAAAAATTGCTCAAACTTTAAAATTGAGTATTTTTGCTGAAATTAAATTCAAATGCAAAGAGCCTTACTTTATTTAGTCGCAGGAACCGGAATCAGTTTTTTATTGAACTACTTTCTTTTGGGCAGCCAAGGTTGGGAATTGGATTTATATTACGGCTTTGCTTTTGGTCTGGCTTGGGGTGTTGCTTATTTTCTGGATGATGAAAAGTTTGCTCTTCCGCAGAAATTAATGTACTCTTTTTTAGGAATGGGGATTTTGATGGTCATAGGTTACTTCCTTTTTAATTTGGAATTGGCGGTGCCCTCGCTCATCAAGTTTTCTATGGTTTTTGTTGCCTATTATTTGATAGCGAGTTTTCGATCTTCGAAATCATTACGATCTTAATTTAATTTTTCGGAATTGAAGACGCTTTTTGAGTGAAAAAATTATTTTGATCATTTGATAAAAGTCGGTATCGTGTTTGGTTTCCCCAACTTGCAGGTCGATCAGAAAGCGTCATATCTTCTCCAGTATCATTGGTAATAAATGCAGAAATTTTCCCTTGCCAATTCAAAATTCTTTGTTGGCTGTAAGTGCTGTAGAACAAATCGTATTTTTTGTCAACTAAATCATTCAAATATTTCACGTACTGCGTTTTGTATTCTGGAATGGTTAAAATTTTTGCGACTAATGGATTCTCGGCATCTTTTCCCCATTGCAAAGGATTTTGCAAACCTGAATCAGTCATCAAATAAGAAGTTCCCAAAGTGTTGTCATAATCATAAGGAATGAAATAAAATTGATTATCTGAATCGAAATAAAAGTAAAAATTATTTTTGTTATTCCAGTAATCATCCCACATTCCGAGAGTTACGTTGACTGCATAAGTTTTCAGGAAAAGATTCACATCCATTTTGGTAGCCACATAATTTTTAAGATCAGTCCCAGATTTTGAATTGATTTGGGTGATAAAATCAACCAATTGGGTTTTTGCATTTTCTAAACCACTGCTTTTTCCTTTGAAATCATAAACTGGTGAATAGTTAGATGTTAAAGTTACTTTCTCGATTCCCATTCTTTCCGGCGCAGTTGAAATATTTTTAAGATCGGCTCCATAACTTGCTTTCCATAAATTTCCATTGGTATTATTAAAGAAAGAATTTCTGTTTGCCAAAAACGTATCATCTACGGGTTCAATCATTTGATAAACTCCGAAATAAGCGGCTTTTGCATCTCCTTTAATTTTAATGGTCAATTTACAATAGCTCGACTGTGGCGCAGTCCAAACTCCAAATTTTTCAAATAAATCATAGGAATACACCTCTCGAACATAATTGGGATCGTCCTTAAACCATTTTAAAATTACTTTTTCCGAATCATGAAATTGTTGGGTTTTCCGATATTTTTTAAAGTTTACGGTAAAACTTGCGTGTTTCCAATCGGGATTGGTTGCATTATGCATTTCTCCTGTATTTCCTTCTGGTCTTCTTCTGCTTGTATTTCCGCGCAATCTTACGCCAATACTGTCTAATTTTTCTGGAGTTCCATTTTTATTAAAGGAGAAGTTTCCCACGATATATTCTTCGTTGTGGGGATTTTGGTCGTAATAAGATAAAATTTTGTTCCATTCTTCTTTAGAAATCTCCAGGTTAATATCAGGGACAGCATTTATATCATAAATATATTTTTGCGAAGCAGAAAGAGTGTATGGATTATCGTAAGGCTGTTGCACGAGTTCAATAGGTGGCTTGGGCTCTTCTGGTTTTATGGGAATAATTTCGCTATTTCGACAAGAAATTATAAGAAAAACACTAACGATAAGAAGAAAATATTTGGAATAAAATTTCATGAATACATTTTAAACAAATTTAAACCAAAAATAATGATGCTGATCGATAAACTTATTCGATTCAAAAATTTAGCTATGTATTTGTGAATTCAAATTTATGAAGACTCATAAACACAATCCCTAAGGGCTGGAATCTTGATGAATGTTAAAGAAATTTTTCAATCTTTTGGGGAAGAGGAAAAAAATACCTTTTTTCAGTCTAATTGTAAGGGGAATTTTGATAAACTCATAAATATTTTTATGAATCTATATTATATAATAGAAAAAAAATTCATACCTTTGCACACCCGTTTTGGGGAAAATTATGTTTAATCGTAAACGAAAAAGTGTGAATACATTAAGTTACAAAACCGTCTCAGCTAATAAAGCTACCGCAAATAAAGAATGGGTTGTGGTAGACGCTGAAGGACAACCTTTAGGAAGATTGGCTTCCAAGGTTGCAAAGATTTTGAGAGGGAAGCACAAAACGAATTTTACGCCTCACGCAGACTGCGGAGACAATGTAATCGTTTTGAATGCTGGAAAAATTACCCTTTCTGGAAACAAGTGGGCTGACAAAACTTACATTTGGCATACTGGCTATCCAGGTGGTCAAAAGTCAATGACTGCGCTCGAACTTCAAAAGAAAGATTCTTTGAAGGTATTGGAAAAATCTGTTAAAGGAATGCTTCCAAAAACCAAATTGGGATCTCAATTGTTTAAGAACCTTTATTTATATGAAGGAACCGACCACAAGCATGAAGCTCAGACACCAAAAGTAATTAATATTAACGAATTCAAATAATTAATATGTCAATAGTTCATAAAATTGGAAGAAGAAAAACTTCTGTTGCTAGAGTTTATGTGAGACCAGGTTCTGGTGTTGTCACCATAAACAAAAAGGATTCTAAGGAATACTTTGGAACTGACGTTTTGGTTTACAAAGTGAATCAACCATTTTTGTTAACAGAAACAGCAGGTCAATATGACGTGACTGTAAATGTTTTCGGTGGTGGAATCACGGGTCAAGCTGAAGCAATCAGACTCGCTATTTCTAGAGCCATGTGCGAAATCAACGAAGAAAACCGTTTGCTTTTGAAGCCACACGGATTGCTTACGAGAGATGCAAGAATGGTGGAAAGAAAAAAACCAGGTCAGAAAAAAGCGAGAAAGAAATTCCAATTCTCGAAACGTTAATACGAGACTTGAGATTATAAGATTTAAGATTAGAGACTTTCTTGTCTCATGTCTAATATCTACCAATCTCAGATCTAAATTAATCTATTATCTAACAAACAAAAATGCCCCGTTAGTTTAGCACCCAAACATTTCTCCCATCAAAGAAATTGTTGATTGCATAAAGCGGCACGTAAACTAAAAACAAAAAAGAGACATGGCAAAAGCAAATGTTAAAGACCTTTTAGAGGCAGGCGTACACTTCGGTCACATGACCCGTAAGTGGAATCCAAATATGGCTCCATACATTTTTATGGAGAAGAACGGTATTCACATCATCGACTTACATAAAACAGCTGTGAAATTAGATGAAGCTTGTTCAGCTTTAGAAAAAATCACTTCTGCAGGTAAAAAAGTTCTTTTCGTAGCAACTAAAAAGCAAGCGAAAGAAGTAGTTTCAAAATATGCTGCTGAACTTAACATGCCTTATATTACAGAAAGATGGCCAGGAGGAATGTTAACAAACTTTGTTACCATCCGTAAAGCCGTTAAAAAAATGAACCATATTGATAAAATGAAGAAAGACGGTACTTTCGAAACTTTATCTAAAAAAGAAAGACTACAAGTTGATCGTCAAAGAGCAAATTTGGAGAAAAACTTAGGTTCGATTTCTGACATGGTTCGTCTTCCATCAGCATTATTTATTGTTGATATTATGAAAGAGCACATCGCAGTAACTGAAGCGAAAAAATTAGGCATTCCTATTTTCGCAATCGTTGATACGAATTCTGATCCAAGAAAAGTAGAATACGTAATCCCAGGTAATGATGATGCTTCTAAATCAATTGATATGATCTTGAGCATTGTTTCATCATCAATCAAAGAAGGTTTATCTCAAAGAAAAGCCGATAAAGAAAAATCGAAAGAAGAAGGAGAAAAAGTATCAGCAGAAACTGATGCAGATTTTACTTCTGAAACTCCAGCTCCGACTGCAGAATAAGATTTTATCTACATACTAAAAAGAGCAGCGTTTTAAGAAACGTTGCTCTTTTTGTGTTTAATTTAAGAATTTCTAGGCAATCACTTTCTAGGCAATCACTTTCTCCCCATTCACAAAAACCTCATAATTCACCGTCACATTTGGTTCCATTGTTTTAGAAACCGAACAGTATTTTTCAAAAGAAAGTGAAGCGGCTCGTTCTGCTTTTTTTGGATCGATATTTCCGTCAACAAAAAATTTCACCAAAATAGTTTTGAAAGGTTTTGCTTCATCCACTTCAATTCTTTCGCCTTCTACTTCAGCAGAAAATTTTGTGATTTCTTGTCTTTGTTTTTTTAGGATCGAGACCATATCAATCCCGCTGCAACCTGCCACAGCCATCAAAATAGTTTCCATGGGCGAAACTCCTTCTGAGCTTTCAGATTGTGAATTATTGTTTAAAAGAATGGTGTTTCCTACAGCGTTTTTGCATTCAAATAAATAATCATCGTTGATTCTATTAAGGGTAATTTTCATATAATTTGGGTGATTTAACGGTTAATGAAAACCAGATTTTTTACTAATTTAGTCAAAAATACAACAAAGATGAACTGGTTTACTACGCTGCTAATTATTTTGGCTATTTACGGGATTGTGAACTATGCAGCGCACAAAACAAATAAATTTTAATTTACAAAATTCCTCTTGCTTTAATTTCCAAATATTTATTAATGACTTCGATGTTCAAATTTTCCGGTAAAGTATACAACGAGTAAATTCCATACTTCCGAAGTTCCTGAATAATGAGTTTCTTTTCGTATTCAAATTTTTCAGCAATGATTTCATCATACACTTCCTGGATGTTTTTCGGATTGCTATTGATTACCTTTTGCAGTTCAGAGTTTTTAAAGAAAACAATCACCAACAAATGATTTTTCGCAATTCCTCGCAAATATTTCATTTGACGGTTTACCGCATCTAAAGTTTCAAAATTGGTGAACAATAAAATCAAACTTCTTTGCCCAATCGTAAATTTTACATCTTGATACAATCGGTTGAAATCGCTTTCGTAGAAGTTGGTTTGAACATTATACAACATTTGAGAAATCTTTTTCAATTGCCCCGATTTGTTGTCGGCTGCAATTTTATTTTCGGCTTTTTTGGAAAATGTCATCATTCCGGCTCGATCATTTTTTTTGAGGATGATATGACTTAACGCCATCGTTGCATTGATCGAATAATCGAGTAAACTTAACCCATTGAAAGGCATTTGCATCGTTCTTCCAGTATCAATCAACATAAAAATACGTTGCGATTTTTCATCTTGAAACTGATTCACCATCAATTGATTTCTCTTGGAAGTTGCTTTCCAATTGATTGTTCGAACATCATCTCCTGGAACATATTCTTTGATTTGTTCAAATTCCATGGTGTGTCCGAGTTTTCGAACTTTCTTAATTCCACCCAAAAGAAATTCGTTTTGAAGTGCCATTAATTCGTATTTTCTTAGATGAATAAACGACGGATAACTCGGCAACATTGCATCTTTTTGAAAAGTAAATCGTCTGGAAACAAGTCCTAACGGAGATTCTGCAAAAACATTCAGATTCCCAAAACTATATTCGCCACGTTCTTTCGGTTCGAGAATATATTCAAATAATATGTTTTTGCGACTGGCTATATTTCTTTCAATCAAGAAATCTCGTTTTTGAAATTGAAACGGAATTTCATCAATTATTTTGGTTTTTACTTTAAAAGGATAATTATTTTTAATATCAATTTTAATGGAATTTTGATCGCCATTTGATAATTTTTCGAGCAAAACTCTTTGCGCTTGAATGGCATTTTTTTGGTTAAACAAAAACAGATAATCGACCATAAATGTAAGAATAACCAAGACCAAAAATCCATGAGTAACATTCATTAAAACCGGAAAGAAAAAAGCCAGAACATAGCAAATTCCCACTCCGAAAAGCGTGAAGAATAAGCGGTTATTGAGGTGTAGTTTTTTCATTTTTTTGTATTTAACCACAAAAGTTTTTCATTTTTAAAAGTTACTTTCAATCCGTTTTAAAGGTAGAAAAAAGCGTTGTTTTTATTATTGTGGGATATTTTTTTTAACCACAAAAGTCACAAAACTTTACTCATCCCAAAGACAAAACTTTTATGCCTTTTGTGGTTAAAAATTTTCTATCTCGGAATCTCAATCACTTCCAAGATTTGTCGGATGATTTCATCGGCGGTTAAACCTTCCATTTCTCTTTCGGGAGAAACCATCACTCGATGTCGAAGAACAGCAAAACTGGCTTCTTTGATGTCTTCTGGAGTCACAAAATCTCGTCCACGAACTGCGGCGAAAGCTTTTGAAGCCGTCAATAATGCCAAACTTGCTCTCGGTGAAGCTCCTAAATATAAGAACTGATTTTCTCTCGTATTCACAATAATTTTCGCAATATATTCTAACAATTGTTTTTCTACAATCACGTCTTTCACCAGATTTTGATAGTTTTTCAATTGCGTTCCAGAAATCACTTTTTGTACCGCATCTGTTTTATCTGCCAATTTATTTTCATGCTGGTTTTTGATGATTTCAACTTCCTGCGAAAGATTCGGATAACCCACATTTATTTTGAACAAAAACCGGTCGAGTTGCGCTTCAGGAAGTCGATACGTTCCTTCATGCTCAATCGGATTTTGCGTGGCAACCACCAAAAATGGTTCTTGCATTTCATATTGTTTTCCGTCCATTGTGATTTGTCTTTCTTCCATCACCTCAAACAAAGCAGATTGCGTTTTTGCTGGAGAACGGTTAATTTCATCAATCAAAATAAAGCTGGAAAAAATGGGTCCTTTTTTAAACTCAAATTCAGAATTTTTTACATTAAAAATGGACGTTCCCAAAATATCTGAAGGCATCAAATCGGGGGTAAACTGAATTCGGCTGAAACCAACATCAACGGTTTTTGCCAATAATTTTGCGGTAATGGTTTTCGCAACTCCTGGAACACCTTCGATGAGCACATGACCATTGGATAACAGTGCGACTAAAAGATGTTCGATCATTGATTCTTGACCGATGATGACTTTTCCAATTTCTGCTTTTACGTTTTCCAAACTTTGTCGAAGTTCGGTCATGTTTAAACGAGACTGAAATTCTGTATTGAGGTTTTCTTGATTTTGGTTTTCTAAATTTTCCATAATTATATTGCGTTGAATGGTCTGGTATTTTTATTAAAGTTGATGGGATTTTACAGCAAGATCTCATCCAATAATCTATTCATTTTTATTAAATCCTCTTTCATTACAGTGGCATAAGGGTCTTGTCCTTTCTTAATCAACACTGTTGCTTCATTTATTTTTTCGATGCTTTTTCCGGTTTTTAAATGAAGCAGATGGATGAATTTTTCATCTAAATTCTTGGTATCAATCAACAAATCCATTCTTACTCGGTTGAGGAAATACTGGGCTTTCTTCGCCATCATGTCATGGAAATCACCTTCTTGCAAATAAAGATTCCCGATGCTTTTTACAAATTCTACCGATTTATTTTTCAGAGGTTCTACGATGGGCACGATTCTTTGTTTCCGTTTCGCATTAAAAATAATGAAGAGCACAAGTCCAGCCAACAGCAACCACCACGCATAACGCAACGGCGGATTCGCTAAAATGAAACGCAATGGCGAGCGAGACTCCGCTACATTTTTATTCGCACCGGAGAACCAAACTGTTTCCCGCTCAGAAAGATAAGAAAATACATCTTGCACGTAATTTTTAGATTCCGGTTTTAGCAAATAAAAGTTGGTTACAATTAAAGGTTCTGAATGCAAGTAAAGATGCCCTCTGCCGTGCCTCATTTTAATAAAATTTGCCATTTTAGCATCGCTTTCTTCTTTTCCTAAAATTTCATCTTTCGCTTTTATGAGTTCAAACCCCATTCCTGAGGGTAATTTATCCAACTGCAAAGAATCCTGAGCAAATTTTTCATCGGTCAACTTTAACAAATTAGTCTCTTCATAACTTATTTTTGAAGTCGTAAAACTAAGAGAGTCTGTAATTTCACGATGAAAAAAATCTGAAATAATGAGCGCATCTGATCCTTCCTGTACATTTTGCAGGATTTTATTCCAAGATTCCACATCAATTTCGGACTGGACAATCAATATATTATGAGGCGGTAATTTTTGAGCTTTATAGAAATCATACGGCGAAAGATCGGTTCGCTTAACTTTATTTTGTAAAAGATGATCCACTTCTTTAGAAAAGACAAATAAGCCAAATGGTGTTTTTTCATTAACATCAAAATTCTTACGCCAATCGGTCACCTCGGATTTGCCCAATTCTAGCAACGCCAAAACCACCATCACGATGATGAAAATTAAACCATATAATTTGACTGTTTTATTCATGTTTTCCTTAAACCATATTAGATTTTAAAATTTAAAAATTTCTGCTTGAAGTTATGATAATGTTCTTCATCAACCTGGAATTCACCATACCAAACATAATCGAAAATATAAGCCAGTTCTTTGAAACCCATTTTTAATTCTTTGGTTTTTAACTCTGACAAATAATCTTTATTGGTTTTTTCAGGATTCCAGTTGATGAGTTTTTTATCAGCCAGTTTTTTCAAAACCATGAGAAACTGATACCGAATTGCGAATCGGTACTCCTGTTGACTTTCAAATTTCAGAATCGCCTCATTGAAGTTAATTTCATGGATATTTTCGTGAAGATCTTGGTTTTCAATATTAAATTTTTTATTCTTTTTGCTGAAAAAGAAATTGCCGTCTTTGCCCAACAAAAATTTAATTAAAAAATACAGTACAAAACCAATAATGATTACCGCGAAGATCCGAATAAAAATTTCTGCGTATTGCCCGGTTTTGTTTGGATCAACTTTCCCAAAAATAGATTCTAAAATTTTGCGGATTCTCTTCTGAATTTTCTCCCAGAGTGATTCTCGTGGTTTAATGGTTGTGTAATCGTATTCTGCGCCTCGGTATTTGGTCTGAAATTTTTCCTCAAAATTTTTCGGGAACACTGTATTATTGGTGGTCGGCTTTTCCAACAAAAGAGAATCGGTATAAAATTGTGGATCGTAGGAGGTTGCCGTGGAATCTTGGTAGTTGGCCAGGTCAGCCTGCGGAAGTTCCTGAGAATTTCCGGATATAAATAATACTGTAAAAATGAAGAAGAGTATCCTAAATTTCATGGGTGCCAATCGTATCGATTTCTGATAAGTCTAAATTGCGGTGAAGGTCTGTACGGCTGTCGTAATACTGCAATCCGGACATAACGAAAATAACATTAATCATCAAAAACGAAAATAAGAGCGAAACGCCGTACAGCAAAAAAATAAAAATTCCCATGGGACCTTCAAAAGGATTTTGTTGCATTTCTCCCGTCTGCGGAACGGTCATCATCCCACCAAATATAAACATCATCGGAATCATCGTGAAAATAGACGACACTGTTTGAATGATAAAATACATCACGATGGTAGAACCCCAATATTTCCAAAACGGCGATTTTTCCCGACCATTTCGATATGAAAACTGCGCTCTAATGGAATAACTTAAAGATTCGAAAAAGCCTTTTTTGGTATGTAAATAATCGAACATTAAAAAATTAACCACATTCATTAAAGCCGGCCCCATGATGATGATTAAAAAGAAACCAATCAGAATAAACATCAACACCACAGAGAGTCCAAAAACAATCATTGCCAACGGCGTTACAATAAATAACATCCCCAGGAATAGGAGTAAAAACCGTCCGACATTGCTTTTCAAATCGCTTAGAATATCATCAGCTTTGATGTCTTTATTGCCGGTCTCACTCAATCTTTTCAGATACAAAACAGGATATGAATAAGAAACCATGGTAACGGCCAAGAACAAGAAAAACACAATGCTGGAAACCAAAATGAGCATCGCTTGGTTTTCCTGAAAATAGGCTTCAAAATAATAATTCTGTCCAGCGGTATTGGATCCCATCATCTGTGCGAAAAACTCGCGATAACCCAGCACAAAAATCACAACCATCAGAATTAATAAAATCCCATTGATTAAAAGATAATTTTTAAAGTAATTTTTTCCGTGTTCTTTGAAAAAAGCAAACGTGTCGCTAATGAAGGTTCCGAAGTCCCTTTTCTGATAAAACTGCATCATGTATTTTTGTATTTTTTGCTACTAAATAAGGATAGATTAAATAATAAAATCCGATCAATGAAAGCGTCCCAAAGATGAGAAGTATATTGATAATCCCAGGCATCACCAACGCATAACGCGTGACATAACCCTCTATAATTCCCGCCACAATCGTAAAAGGAACGGTGCTTAAAAATATTTTAAAGGAATCCTTAAAACCCAATTTAAAGGAATTGAATCGCGAATAAGTTTTCGGAAACAAAATGGAAGCCCCTAAAATTAAACCCGCCATCGCTTCTACAACCATGCTGAATATTTCGAAAACGCCATGCAGCCAAATCCCACTGGCACTTTCTTTTAAGGCACCATGTTCATGAAAAAAATATTGAAAAGACCCGAGCATAATGCTGTTCTGCAACAAGGCATACAAAGTTCCGACCCCACCGAAAACTCCGTAAATAAAAAGAACGGCACCCACTTTTAAATTATTAAAAATAATAGCAATCGAAGTGCCCCAGTTAGAACCCTGCTGATAAACTCCGACCGCATTTCCTTTTTCTATATTCTCAATGGTTTTATTTACATATTCATCGCCTAAAATAATCCGAACAAATTCTTTATCGTAATACGCGGAAATAAAACCGATTAACGTAAATACAATAAAAAAACCGAAGGCATAAAACAAATACCTGCGGTAATGATGAACCAAAAGTGGCACTTCTGTTGCGAAAAACTGTCGCAAACGATTTTTTTCAGTTCTTTTGGTCTTGTAAATTCGTTGGAAAATAAGTGATGAAAGGTTGTTCAGATAAACGGTCGTTTTGCTTTTGGGATAGTAGGTCTGGGCAAATGACAAGTCATTGACCAAATTAATGTACAGTGAAGAGAGGTCATCCGGATTTTTTTTAACTTTTCCTGCGATAACCTGCTCGATTCCCAACCATTTTTCTTTATTTTGTTTGATAAATGCAACCTCTCTCATCCGATGCTAAAATAATAAAAATATGTCGCTCATTGCTATAAATACTTCACAAAATGTAAATATAAATTTCAATACCGCTAGCATTGGCGAAAGAATATTGGCCTTTTTTATCGATATTCTGATTAAGGCAGCTTATATCATCATTCTTTTTTGGTTTCTATTTAAGGTTTTTAATTTCGGGGCGTTCATTGATAGTCTCGACAATTGGTCGCAAATGGCCGTGTATATCGTTCTCACCATGCCAATTCACGTGTACACTTTGGTAAGCGAAAGTCTGATGGAAGGCCAAACCTTTGGAAAAAAAATGCTCAAAATTAAAGTCGTCAAGATTGATGGATTTCAAGCCAGTTTCGGCGACTATTTAATGCGTTGGTTTTTCCGCCTGATCGATGTTTTTTCTAATTCTGGAGTCGTTGGCTTAATCAGTATGATCGTTTCCAAAAACAACCAACGACTGGGCGACATCGCCTCCGGAACCGCCGTAATTTCACTGAAAAATAAAGTGAATATTTCCCATACCATCCTGGAAAACCTGAAGGAGGACTACATTCCACTTTTCCCGCAAGTCATTGCCCTGACTGATAACGACGTGCGAATCATTAAAGAAAATTATCAAAAAGCACTTAAAATAGATGACCGCGCCGTGGTTTCTAAACTCTCCACGAAAATCAAAGAAATCCTGAAAATTGAAGTTGATCCCACCAAAATGACGGAGCGACAATTCATCAATATCATCATCAAAGATTATAATTTCTACACGGGAAAAGATCTTTAATTTAACTCTTATGATTTAGGAAACCATTTGTCAAAGTAGAGTCTACTTTAATTTTTTATTGTTTTTTATGGCAGCGATTTCCGCCTTCCGTTCCCGCTTTTTTATTCCACTGCGTTCCATAAAAAGAGCTCCACTCAAGTCGGGCTGCAGAGCTTGCAACCTTAGGAGGTCAGTTAAAATGATAAAAACCTGTTTTCATTTATTTTCCTTAAATTTAAGCAACTAAAAAAGATTACGATGAAATACGAAAATAACAGATCCGGAAACGGCGGCGTTTTTACTTTGCATAATGAAGAAGAAGAAGTGGGCAGATTAACCTACACGATTTTCCCAGAGGAAAACAAACTCATTATTTCTTTCGTTTTGGTTCATTCAAAATTTGAAGGAAAAGGGATGGGGAAATACTTGGTCGACGAGGCCATCAAGTTTGCCCGAGAAAATGAGTGGAAAGTTTACCCACATTGCTCCTACGCGCGATCCGTGATGAGCAGAATGAAAGATGTTGATGATATTTTACTGGAGCGTTAAAATGCAAAACCCATAGAAATCTATGGGTTCACTTTTATTGGTTTCTAACTTCTTAGTTTTTGCTGATGTGATAATATGCCAACATTTTGTAGTACAATTTTGCGGCTAAGAAAGCAGTTGGTTTTGGCATTGGAGAATCCATTAATTCTACAATATCAAAAGCGACAACATTGCATTTTTCAAAAACTTTTCTCAACAGTTCCAAAGTTGGATACCATTGCAAACCGCCTGGCTCAGGCGTTCCTGTTGATGGCGCAATCGAAGGGTCAAAGGCATCTAAATCAATGGTGATATAAACATTACCAGAAACTTTTTCCAGAACTTCATTGATCCAGTTTTCATTATTTGCAATTTGGAGTGCCCAGAAACACTGTTCTTTATTCACATATTCCATTTCCTCAACATCCATAGAACGAATCCCGACTTGAACCAAATTATGTTTTTGGCTGGCTTCGTAAACTGCGCAAGCATGATTAGAAGTGGAACCATGAAAGTCAGGACGTAAATCGGTATGTGCATCCAATTGTAAAACGGTTAGATTTTCATACTTCTCACCCACCGCGCGAATGGAACCAATCGACACCGAATGTTCACCACCGAAAAGGGTAAATAATTTTCCGTCGTTCGCAAGGAGTTCTTTGGTTTTATTGTAAACCGCTTGGGTCATTGCTTCGGGCGAAGATTTTTCCGTGATTTCTCCTGCGAGATAAACGCCTTCTAAATAAGGTTCTGTAGAAGTTTCGATATCATACAATTCCATATTTTCCGAGGCATCTAAAAAAAGTTCCGGTCCTTTGTCAGCACCTTTTCCCCAAGTTGAAGTTCCATCGTAAGGAACCGTAACCAACATTACTTTTGAGGTTTCTAATTGCGCATTTTCTTCTGGAATATCTGCGTATGTTTTCATTTTATTTGAGATTTTAGATTTTTAATAAATAGAACTTCAAAGATAAATATTTCATCATGAATTTAAGATGATCATCAATTCAAATTTTATCTGTGAAAATTAATTTGACATTTATTAAACAAATATTCTTCAATATCAATATTATTTTTAACTTTGTTAAATAAATTTTTAATTTTGTTAAAATAAAAATCAAGAAAGCAATGAAAATCCCGATACTTTGTCCAAGTTGTGATAATTCACTAAATGTAAGTCAGATGAAATGTAATCATTGCGACACGACAGTCAACGGTAATTATGATCTACCGCTCTACTTACAACTAAGTCGTGAGGAGCAGGATTTTATTCTGGAGTTTTTTCTGTCCAGCGGAAGTATTAAAGAAATGGCCAAGCAAGCAGAACTCTCCTATCCGACCATGCGGAATAAAATGGATGATCTGATCCAAACCATTAACAATTTAAAAACAAACTAAGATGAACTGGAAATATGTGTTCAACCCGTTTTTAAAATTTTCTGAAAAGCAAATGTTTCTGCTTTCCCTGGTCGGACTTTTGGGTTTTGGGTTTTTCGGTTCCGTATTTGAAAGTCCGTTAATCAGCATTTTCAAAATTGCAAATGTGGAAGAAGTCAGCATCTTAAGTTCTATTTTTTACGCTGCATTAAGTTATGGCTCGGCGATCGTAATGCTTGTTATTCTAGGGAGATTTTTTAATTCAAAAACCAGAGTTGTGGATATTGTCAATACAGTCGGAATCTCGCAACTGCCCCTATTATTTGTAATGTTTATCTATAATATTCCTTTTTTTAAAAATTTTAATGAAAGAATAAGTAATTCTATCGATTTTTCTACCAGACCTCACCTGGAAATAGGGGACATTTTCACTTTGTCCATTTTTCTTGTTTTAGTATTACCTTTCCTAATTTATAGTATCGCGCTGATTTACAACGGCTTCAAAACAGCAACAAATATTAAAACCTGGCAAAATATTTCAGTTTTTGCCGGCGTCCTGATCTTATTTTTGATTATCTACCAACTAACCATTTTAAATTTGAACCTATGAAAACAAAAATTTTCTCCACCGCTTTTTTATTGATGCTGCATTTTGTATTTGCTCAAAATATTTTGGGAACCTGGTACGGAATTTTGGACATTCAAACACAAAAACTTCCACTTGTTGTTCACCTTGAAAAAGAGGGCAACAATTACAAATCGACTTTCGATAGTCCGATGCAGGGTGCGAAAGGAATTGCCGTTCAAACCACCACTTTTATTAATAATGAATTAATTCTAGATGCTTCCAATATGGGAGTCAGTTTCAAAGGAAGTTTTAATGGTGAAGTTATTGACGGAACATTTTCTCAAAACGGCATGAATATCCCCTTCGTACTTTCCCGCACAAACACGGCAGCAGTGATGAACAGACCGCAAGAACCAAAACCACCATTCAATTACGATACAACAGATATTAATTTTAAGAATGACTCCGACGGCAATTTGCTAGCAGGTACACTTGCAAGTCCAAAAAATTTCAATAAAAAAAATCCAATTCTTATAATGATCACCGGAAGTGGTGCACAGGATCGAAATGAAGAGCTGTATGGCCATAAACCTTTTTTAGTGATGTCCGATGATCTGGCAAAAAAAGGGATCGCCACTTTACGGATTGATGATCGTGGTGTAGGAGGATCTGAAAAAGGAAAAGATGGCGCTACAACAGCAGATTTTGCTACGGATATAAGTTCGGCGGTCAATTATCTTGCAAAGCAGGGTTATCAAAACATCGGTCTCATCGGTCATTCTGAAGGTGGCATGATTGCGCCAATGGTTTCCGGTGAAAATACAAAAGTCAAGTTTTTGGTTTTGCTTGCAGGTCCGGGAATCCCGATTGAAGATCTCTTACTACAGCAAACCAATGATATTGCGAAAATTTCGGGAGAAGATGATAAATCTATTGCGGTGAAAGAACTATTGAACCGAAAAATGTTTTCATACATTAAAAATTATCAAGGAGGAAACCTAAAAGATGACTTAAAAAAAATAGTTATCTCCGAACTGCAAAAATTGCCTGCAGATCAAATATCTCCGGATCAAATAGATGCCGTTGCGGAGCAGCAAACAAAACGTTTTTCTGATGGATGGTTTCGGTATTTTTTAAAATTTAATCCGGATGATTATCTATCTAAGGTTAAAATTCCTGTTTTAGCAATCAATGGAAGTTTAGATCTGCAGGTTTCTGCGAAAGAAAATTTAGCCGGAATTAAAAACTCACTGACGAAAGCAGGAAACAGAAATTTTGAAATTGTAGCGTTTAAAGGTTTAAATCACCTTTTTCAAACGGCAAAAACCGGAAACCCTTCTGAATACGGACAAATTGAAGAAACTTTTTCACCCAATGTTTTAGACAAAATAAGTTCCTGGATTTTGCAATTACAAAAATAGCACTCAACCCTTGAACCCTTTGAAAGACTGAAAGGGTTTTAAGAAAAGTAAATAATTGTTTTCCTAAATTTGTAAAAATTTTTGAATGCCATTAAAAGCAGTACTATTCGACATGGACGGTGTAATCGTTGATACCGAACCACTCCACCGAAAAGCATATTTCCAATTATTTCAGGATTTGGGAATTCATGTTTCTGAAGATTTGTACACCACTTTCACCGGCGCCTCCACCAAGAGAGTTTGCCATACGTTAATAGAAAAATATAAGTTATGTCAGTCGTACGAAGAATTGGCAATGATTAAAAGAAAATATTTCAAATATTACTTTTATCACGATGCCGAATTTAATTTAATTATGGGCGTTAAAGATTTGATTGAAAATTACTATAAAAACAGGATAAAACTTGTTGTAGCATCGTCTGCCAGCATGACCACGATTAATATGGTTTTTGAAAAATTTGAGCTGGAGAATTATTTTGTCGGAAAAATCAGTGGTGCCGATTTGAAAGAATCAAAACCGCATCCTGAAATTTTTTTATTAGCGGCAAAAATCGCAGCAGAATCTAAGGAAAATTGTATGGTGATCGAGGATTCTACCAACGGAATTATTGCTGCTCATGCTGCCGGGATTTTCTGTACGGCATATAAAAGTGAACATTCTGTGGGTCAGAATTATGATCAAGCAAACTTGGTTATCTCCGATTTTTCTGAAATTGAATTCGAGAAAATGGGGGTAATTTTTAATAGAAATGCAGGTTGTAATTTGTAAGGGGTTGGCGCGAGCGAAGCGAGCGCCAATCAGCATTTTATTAAAGCGTCCTTTGTAAAAAAACCTACGAGTTATCCTTAGCCCCGATGGAAACGGCATCCTTTTTCTTTTCACGACAGTAAAAGAAAAAGATATAGTGGACAGCGGGACCGAAAAGTAAAAAGGAGCCCCAATTCTGTGCTCCTAAATAAATTTAATATCCCAATAACTTCAAAACTTCTTCTGGCTTTTGTTCCTCCCGGAAAACCGTGTAAACAAAGTTCCCTTCTTCGTCTTTATCGATTAAAATATGTTTGGGCTGAGGCATCAAACAGTGGTGAACACCGCCGTAACCTCCGATGGTTTCCTGATAGGCTCCCGTATTGAAAAAACCGATATACAAAGGTCTGGTGTCGCTGAAAGTCGGCAAATAAATCGCATTGGTATGTTGTTCAGAATTGTAATAATCATCTGAATCACAAGTCAAACCACCCAGAAAAACACGTTCGTAGGTATCTTCCCAACGGTTGATGGGCAGCATGATAAACTTACGTGAAATCGCCCATGTATCGGGCAAAGTGGTCATGAAAGACGAGTCGATCATATTCCATTTTTCTCGGTCGTTTTGCCTTTTTTGGGAAATAATTTTATAGAGATGGCCACCACTTTCACCTACGGTAAAACTGCCAAACTCCGTGTAAATATTTGGTTCTTCAACCCCTTCTTCTAAACAGAATTTCTTGATTTGAGACACGATTTCATTCACCATATATTGGTAATCGTAATCAAAATTAAGCGACGTTTTAATTGGAAAACCACCACCGATATTGAGGGAATCAACTTCCGGTGCGATTTTTTTCAAACGGGCGTAAACGCGTAAACATTTGTACAATTCATTCCAGTAATACGCCGTGTCCTTGATTCCGGTATTGATGAAAAAGTGCAACATTTTTAATCTCGCATTGGGGTGTTCTGCAATTTTCTGGCTGTAGTAGGGAATAATATCTTTGTAACCGATTCCCAATCTAGAGGTATAAAATTCAAATTTCGGCTCCTCTTCAGCCGCAATTCTTATCCCGATATTAAATTTGCAATCGATGCTTTCCGTCAATTTATCTAACTCCCGATAATTATCTAAAATCGGGGTAATATTTTCGAAACCGTGATTTATTAAATCAGAAATTTTCGCCAAATAATCATCGGTTTTAAAACCGTTGCATATCACTTCTACGTTTTTATCAAACTTACCTTTGTCGTAAAGGGATTTTACAATATCGATATCGTAGGCTGAAGACGTTTCCAAAGAAATATCATTTTTAAGCGCTTCTTCTAAAACAAATGCAAAATGACTGGATTTTGTGCAGTAGCAGTACCGGTAGCTTTTTGTGTAATCATTGATTTCAAAAGCTTCTTTGAACCACGCTTTTGCGCGTTGAATATTCATTGAAATTTTTGGCAGATAATTAAATTTCAAAGGAGTACCAAACTGCTCAATCACTTCCATTAAAGGAATATCGTGAAATTGAAGAATATTTTCCGCCACATTAAATTCTTCGGTAGGGAAATACAAAGTTTGGTCAATAAGTTCTGAATATTTAATCTTCATTTTTAGGAAAAAGTATAAGTGTTTTGAGTTTGCAAAGTTGAGAAAAATAGTTGGGTTTCTATTTTAAAATTCCGTTAAAATTCCGTGAAATCTTAATTCCCGATAAAGACGACCAAATTTCCAGTGTCGAATTCAATGGTCACGCTATTTTCTTGGGCGAAATTTCGGGTTCCGATTCTATTGGTTATTTCTAAATTCTCTTTAATTAAAGACCATTTCAGACCCTTTGTTGTAATATTTTCTGCCTTCGGGAACGGATATAAAGAGATTAATTTATTTTTTACATCGTTTAAAACTAAGATATTCGGTGCGAAAAAATAGTGCGAATGGTCATCAAAAAAAGTAATTTTTAAATCGTCTTTAAAAATAAAAGCTACCGTGAGATTTCCTAAAAAATGATCCATTTCTCCACCGCTCCCACCGTAAACATCTACTTCTTTATAACCTCTTTCTTTGATGATTTCCAGTGATTTCTCGAAATCAGTTTTATTTTGATCTGGAGTGAAAATAAATTTCTCGTGATAAATAGTCTCATCTTTTCCCGAATGAGAATCGAAATCTCCTGAAATAAAATCGAGTTTTTCAAGCGGAAAACCTTTCTCTTTTAAATAATGAAAAGCACCATCGGAACAGGCAATCAAAGAATAATTAATAGTGTCGGGAAGATTTTCTGGTGGAACTCCATTAATGAAAAGAAGCGCTTTATCGGTCATTTGGATTCCAATATTCTTCGGTTTCATTATTCAGTTTTGAAACATAACGTGCTAAAACAAATAAGTAATCAGAAAGTCGGTTCAAATATTTAATCAATTCTGGGCGAACTTCTTCTTTTTCATTCAGGAAGACCAAGCTTCGCTCTGCGCGCCGACATACCGTTCTGCAAACATGAAGTGAAGTTGCCGAACGACCACCACCAGGAAGAATGAAGTATTGAAGGGGTTTTAATTCTTTTTCAAACGCATCCATCCAATGTTCTAATTCTTCAATTTCTTTATCAGTAATCATCAAAGCCAAGCGGGATTTTCCGTTGGCTAAAGTTAATTTATCCGTTGGAGTCGCAGATTCCGAACCAAGCGTAAATAAATCGAACTGAATTTTCTTCAATTGATTTAAAACATGCTCGTCTTTAACTTCACTTTTTGCCACTCCGATAAAAGAATTTAACTCATCGATGGTTCCATAAGATTCAACTCTTGCGGATGCTTTGGAAACACGGGCTCCGCCGTAAAGTGCAGTTTCTCCTTTGTCGCCGGTTTTGGTATATATTTTCATTGAATTTTCTTTGAGGTAAATTTAATGATTTTAAAACCGTTGCATCAAATGAAAATGAAATTCATTTCTATTAAGAAATTTGAATCGATCTATAATTCATCAAATACGACCTTCCACAAGATTTTATTATACGTTCTAAAAAAATTAATATGTCCAATTTCCTGTTTTTCAGATTCAGAAATTTTAACTTCTCTAAATCGTTTATTCAGGTTGGGATACACTGTTTTCATTAAACTGTTCATGCCTTTATCTGTCACCCAAGTGTCGTCTTCCGCATGGATGATGAAGGTTTCTTGCGTTAAGTTTTTAGAAAAATCACTATCAATTTTCTCATACAGTTTGCTGGTGGATTTATTGTTTAAAATTAAAGTCTGCCAATCGTAGGCAACTCCTTTGGGCAAAGATTCTCCCAGACCAAAACGATGAGCGGGGAAATAACCAAAAAATTGAGTCATCACCGGAAGAGCCAAGCCGAAACCGAATAACGCGGTTACGGCCACTTTAAATTTCAGATTTTTAAGCGTGGCATCCTGCGTGGCCACAAAAACGAATTTCTTAAAAATCCTCGAATCTTCATTCATCCCAAGAATTAACGCACCCACGGAATGACCCAAACAAAATTTGGTGTAATCAGGATAATCCTTTTGAATAAAATCAGTTAAAGTTTTGAAATCTATCGCTCCCCAAATCCTCATGGTTGCTACAAATCCCTTCATTTTTTTCGGCTTAGATTCGCCAATTCCGCGGTAGTCGTAGGTAAGGACTGTAAATCCGTTTTCCGCCATATATTTAGCAAAAGAAAAGTAGATCTGTTGTTTTACGCCAGTTGCTGAATTGATGAGCAGTAATTTTCCGTTAGAAGTTATCGGTTCAAAAATTTTTACCGCAAGTGGAAATTGGTCGGGTGTTTTTAAGGTCAGTTCTTTCATTTCATAAAAATTCCACTTGTAAATAAGTGGAATTATTTTTTTAAAAATATTAATTTTAAAGGTACTAAAAAAGAAAAACCGATATGCTCAATATAGCATTCTTGATTTATACAATATCTTTAAGGTACGGAAGTCCACTTTGTGAACCTCGATTTTTAGTCACTTTCAAAGAAACATCGTTTCCGAATTTTACACAATTATCAATGGTATTTTGGTGGCAAAGTGCCACGGCAAATCCAGCGGTAAATGCGTCGCCCATACCCATTTTATGTAGTACAGAATCGTGATCGTTGCGGTAATATTTCATTTCGGCACCATTAAAATAGGTGGTGGAGTTGGTATCGTCTCTTACAAATAATTTATTCGGATACTTTCGTAAGATTTGCTCTCTCGGTTCATCTCCAAAGATGATTGAAAGTTCGTTACTTTTGGCAACAATGAAAGCCGCGTTATCGATAACATCTTGGGAAAGTTTCTTTGCTGGCGAGGCATAAATTCCCATTTTATTTCCATTTATTTTAACCAATTGTGCGGTGTATTCTATAACATCCATAGGGATTTCAAGTTGGACAAGCACCAAATCAGCTGTAGTAAAAAACTTTTCTGCATCTGCCACATTTTGTGGTTTTAAGCAATAGTTAGAAGCAGGAACTACGACAATAGAATTCACTCCTTTTGCCGCGACCACGTACGCGGTGCCAGTATCAGCTTCCTGAGTTTCGATCACGTACCCTATATTCACTCCTTCATCAACTAAATTCCGTAAAATTTGCTGCCCGAAGGGATCCATCCCAACAGCTCCAATAAAGTATACACTTGCTCCTAATCTGGATGTTGCGACCGCTTGATTGGCACCTTTCCCGCCAAAAAAACTTTCTGATTTTTCAGCCATAACCGTTTCATTAGGCTGTGGAAGGTTGGCGGTATTCAAAACTAAATCTATAGATGAACTACCAATTACAATAATTTTCGGCTGTTCGGAAGTTATATTCATTGTGTGTATTAGTTATCTTTCAAATGTACTTAAATATGAAAGGATTAAGAACGATTTTAATTTAATTAATTTCTATGAGTTCACAAACTACTTTTACAGGGACATTTTGCTCATCAAAACCGATATAACTGGCATAGAATCCTTCACCGTAGCCGGTTTCAAACGCAAAAATATTTCCAGATTTATCTTCATTCGGTTTTAAAAAAGCATATTGGTTAATTGCTCCCTCTTCTTGAAAAAAGTGCTCGTGAAAAAATTCTTCATAAATTCCCATGAAATCATCTCCTTTCCGCTTGAACAAATGTTGTTCCAACAAGTTCAGATTTTGCTGCGTTTCAAAATCCATCAAACATCCCATTCCACTTTCTACCGGAAAACCAAAGATTTCGCCCTCCTGCAAGTTACCGGTATTTTGTCCTTCTGAAGTAGCGAGTTTCCAACTTGCAATTTCAGAATTGCTAAACACGATTTCTACATAGGCTATACAGTTGCTATCAATTTCTTTATGAACCAAAACGGGGAAATTTCCTAGCGGAAAATCCGTCGTAAAAGCAGGCATTTCGCTGGTAATAAGCGGATCGCTGACTGCCAGTTTTCCAGATGTAAGTGTGATATCTCCTGCTTCAAAAGATTCGACGAGCGGACTTTCTACAAAATTTCTATCAAATAGTTTTTTAATATTTTCAATGTGGATCATGATAATGTTTTCAGTTTTTCTTCGAGCAAGATTAATTTATCCTCGGCATCTTTTTTCTTTTTCAATTCATTATCAACTACTTGCTGAGGCGCTCCTGCCATAAACTTTTCGTTGGATAATTTTTTATCTACAGACATCATAAAACCTTTTAGATATTTGATTTCTTCTTCAGTTTTAATTTTTTCTTCGCCTAAATCTAAGTTCTCACTTAAAGGAATTGAAACTTCCGTTCCTCCAATTAAGAAAGAGAACGTCGGTTTATCTGTTTTTTCAGCGAAATAAATCTGCTCAATATTGGCTAGTTTTTTAACTAAATTTTCATTGTCAAAAGAAACTGCATTGGTAAAAACCTCTACACTTTCACGTGGCGAAATACCTTTGCTCTGGCGGTAATTACGTACCCCGGAAATCAGTTCTTTAGAAATTTCAAACTGCTTTATTAGGTCCGAATTGTAAGGCTGCACCTTTCTTTGCTGGGCAATAACCAAAGCGTTTTCTATGGAACGCTCAGAGATATTCTGCCATAATTCTTCCGACAGAAACGGCATAAATGGATGCAGCAATTTCATTAATTCCTCGAAATATTGAATCGTACGATCATAAACCTCGGTGGAAATCGCTTCTCCATAATTGGGTTTAATGGCTTCTAAATACCATGAACAAAAATCATCCCAAATCAATTTATACACCAAATGGAGCGCATCGGAAATTCTAAATTTGTCGAATTGGTCTGCAATTTCCGCGATGGTTTTATCCATTTGGTTTCCGAACCAATCGATGGCTTGCCGATCAGCTTTATTCGCTTTAATCGCATCATCTTTTTTCCAACCTTGAATGAGTTTATTGGAGTTCCAGATTTTGGTTGCGAAATTTCTTCCCTGCAACATTAATTCTTCATCGAAAAGCAAATCGTTTCCAGCAGCAGAACTCAATAAAATTCCGACGCGAACACCGTCTGCTCCATATTTCTCAATCAACTCAATTGGATCGGGAGAATTTCCGAGTGATTTCGACATTTTACGTCTTTGCTTATCACGCACAATTCCGGTGAAGTATACATTTTTAAAAGGAACTTCTTTTCGGTATTCAATTCCCGCCATAATCATGCGGGCTACCCAGAAAAAGATAATATCCGGTCCGGTCACCAAATCAGAAGTTGGATAATAGTAATTGATATCTGTATTTTCAGGATCCGAAATACCGTCGAAAACAGACATTGGCCACAACCAAGAAGAAAACCAAGTATCAAGTGCGTCTTCATCCTGACGAAGATCTGAGATTTTTAGATCCGAAATTTGAGATTTTTCTTTTGCTAAAATTAAAGCTTCTTCGATTGTTTCTGCAACAACGAAATCATCCTCGCCCCGACCATAAAAATAAGCTGGAATTTGCTGCCCCCACCATAGTTGTCGTGAGATATTCCAATCGCGGATGTTTTCCATCCAATGTTTATAAGTGTTCTTGAATTTTTCCGGGTGAAATTTCACCTCATCATTCATCACCACCTCCAAAGCAGGTTTTGCCAGTTCAGACATTTTTAAAAACCACTGCACCGAAACTTTAGGTTCTATGACTGCACCGGTTCTTTCCGATGTTCCAACTTTATTTACGTAATCTTCTGCTTTTAACAACAGGTTATTTTGCTCTAATTCTTTCACAATTTCTTTTCGAACGACAAATCGATTTTTACCCGCGTAATGTAAACCGTGATCATTCAAATTAGCATCATCATCCAAAGAATCAATCATCGCTAAACCATGACGTTTACCGATCTCGTAGTCATTGGTGTCGTGAGCTGGCGTAATTTTTAAGGCGCCCGTTCCGAACTCAATATCCACATAATCATCTTCAATAATGGGAATCAATCTGTTGACAATCGGGACTATTACCTTTTTCCCTTTTAAATGAGCATATCTTTCATCATTCGGATTGATACAAAGCGCAGTATCCCCGAAAATCGTTTCCGGGCGGGTTGTTGCGACGGAAAGGAATTCCTCAGTTCCTTCTATTTTATATTTTAAATAAAACAGTTTCCCATTTTGCTCTTTGAAAATAACTTCTTCATCAGAAATATTGGTTTTGGCTTCAGGATCCCAATTGACCATTCGGTAGCCTCTGTAAATGAGCCCTTTTTTATATAAGTCAATAAAAGATTTCACGACCTGCTGAGAGAGTTTTGGTTCTAGCGTAAAGCGGGTTCGCTCCCAGTCGCAAGAACATCCTAGTTTCTTCAATTGCTCCAAAATGGTTCCGCCGTATTTATCAGTCCAATCCCAGGCGTGCTTTAAAAATTCTTCCCGCGACAAATCTGCTTTATTGATGCCTTCTTCTTTCAATTTGGCTACCACTTTCGCTTCTGTTGCGATTGATGCATGATCAGTTCCTGGCACCCAGCAGGCATTAAAACCTTGCATTCTGGCTCTACGAACCAAAATATCTTGAATGGTATTATTCAACATGTGGCCCATGTGTAGGATGCCGGTCACATTGGGTGGTGGGATTACGATGGTATAAGGTGGTTTCTCGTTGGGTTCGGAATGAAAATAATGATGTTTCAGCCAGAAATCATACCATTTCTGTTCTGTTTCGTGGGGTGTATATTTTTCTGAAATCTGCATATAATATATCTTTGACTTAATAGCTGCAAAAATAGGGAAATAAAAAAAATTGACCGTGTTATTAAAATTATTTTTAACTTTGTTTGTTAAATTCAATCAAATAACCACTTTATAAAAATTTAAACAAAATGAAAAAAATTTTTGCAGGCTTATTTTTAGCCGGATCTTTCGCCTTAGCTTCTGCACAGACCATCTCTTTTGACAAAACCACTTACGATTACGGAAAAGTTAAAGTGGGCGCAGACGGACATCGCTTTTTCACTGTTAAAAACACAGGAGACAAACCTTTAATTATATCAAGAGTTCAGGCATCTTGTGGATGTACGACGCCAGAATGGAGCCAAGACCCAATTATGCCAGGAAAAACTGCACAGTTAAAAGTGGGTTACAACACTACATTGGTGGGTCCATTTTCAAAAATCATCGAAGTATATTCTAATGATGCTGCCAACAGCAGATCGGTTATTACGATTAAAGGTGATGTGAATGATAGCGTTGCCACTTCAAATGAATCGATTGCTCCACAACAAGCAGTGCAAGTTGAAGCTGCAGTACAATCTGCAAAAGCACAACCTGCCGCAAAAAAGCCGGCCCCTAAAAAACTAGAGGCGATGTAATCTTATTAACAGATAAAAAATTAAATCATTTCAGCAGTGAAATGATTTTTTTATTTTAGTACAAATATTAAACTTATGGATTTAGATTTTAGTGATGATTTTATCGTACAAGACAAATTCTCTATGAGAAATTTCTCAACGGAATATGAGGGAAATCTCTCGAAAAATGAGGAAAAAAAAATGCTGGTCGAAGAACAGGAAAAACTGCGAGAACTGCAGCAAAGATTATATAGCGATGGCAGCAAATCAATTTTGATTGTATTACAAGCGATGGATGCTGCGGGGAAAGATTCGCTTATCAAACATGTTTTTGGCGGTGTAAATCCACAGGGTTGCGAGGTTCATAGTTTCAAAACGCCAAGTTCGAAAGAATATGATCATGATTTTCTTTGGCGTCATTATATCGCGCTGCCAGAAAAGGGTAAAATTGGAATTTTTAATAGAAGTCATTATGAAAGTGTTTTAGTTTGCAAGGTTCATCCTGAATATAACCTTAATGAAAAAGTCTGGAAAGATGTTGATGATTTTGATGATGAATTCTGGGAAAACCGGTACGAAAGCATTAGAAACTTTGAAAAACATCTGGCAAACAACGGAACTACAATTGTGAAAATATTCTTGAATGTTTCCCAAGAAGAGCAGAAAAAAAGATTTCTCGACCGCATTAACGAACCCGATAAGAATTGGAAATTTGCGGCTTCAGATCTCTCAGAAAGAGCGCTTTGGCCTGATTATATGAAAGCGTATGAGGAAGCAATTAATGAAACTTCAAAAGAATACGCGCCTTGGTATGTTATTCCTGCTGATAACAAATGGTTTGCAAGAGTTGCTGCAATTCAAATTATCATCGACACCATGGAAAAAATGGATTTAAAATATCCAACACTTTCAGAAAAAGAGACCAACGCTCTAGCTGAGGCAAAGAAACAACTGGAAAAGGACTAAAAAAACCCACAAGAAAAACGATAAGCCGGATTCTGTTTTCTGACCGAAGTCAAAATGCCTGTTATTTATCTACGCTTTACATTGCTGCAAAGCTTGAGCTGTTTACCCCTCGGTTTTTGGAGCGAGCCACTCCTATCTCGACGAATCGAGAAATCCGATATACTTAACATTGCACCGCAAAGAGTTTACCTGGTTTCACTATAAATTAATATACATACTTTCTGTTGCACTGGTCCTGATCTCGCGACCGACGGATGTTATCCGCTTTGCTGCCCTATGGTGTCCGGACTTTCCTACCTCCGCTGGAGCGGAAATCAACAAGCCATTTTTCTTGTGGACTGCAAATATACATAAAGTTGAAAATCTAGAGTGCCATTTTTTTGGAAAGAAATTTGCAGGCATGACCCCTAAATTATATTAATATCTTTGATTTATGAATTACTTTGAAATTATTTTAGCTGTACTTGACCGTTGGTATAAAAGTTTTGCACAGGCAACACCAAAACTTGCAGTCGGAATATTGGTTTTCCTGTTTTTTTTAACCATGAGTTCATACCTAAGCAAACTGTCGGTAAAGATTTTTCATCGCTTTTTTCCGAAAAGCAAAAACAACTCTATTGTCACTTTAATTAAAGTTTTTAAATTTCTTATTATTTTATCCGGTGCATTTATCTCCTTTGAAATAATGGGACTTGGTGGATTTGTTTTAAAGTTCATTGGAAGTTTAGGAGTTGCTGGTGTGGTCGCTGGTGTGGCATTGAAAGATCTGGTATCATCAATGTTTTCTGGTGCTTTGGTTGGAATTGATAAATCATTTGCGCCTGGTGATTATGTTTCGATTAAGGACGTGACAGGGGTGGTAGAAAAGATCGGATTTTTGACTACCAAAATCATCACTGATGAAGGTAAAAAAGTTTTTGTGCCCAATCAATTAATTTTCAGCGCGCCATTTACCAACTATTCCTCTTCCGGACAGCGAAAAGTTTTTTTGGATTTACAAGTTTCAGCGACTCAAGATTTAGAGAAAACAATACAAGTTATATTGGACGAAATTAAAAGCTTCGATTTTACGGATCATTTGGATGAGGCTCAAGTCATTATTCTTAAACAATCATTTGGTGTTTTTTATTTTCAAGCGCGGTTCTTTATGAAAAGCGGGGAAAATATTATGAAAGTAAAAAGTGAAGCATTGCTTAAACTGAAAACCAAATTAGAAGAAGCGGGTGTAGAACTCGCTACCCAAATGAAAATTGATACAACAGGCTTATAGCGTAAAATTTAGTTTTTAAAGAGAAATGGAACTGGTAAATTTTGCTGAAAATTTTATAAATCAACTTTTAGCATATATTTGTATTCTCTAAAAATCTAAAAACGCAGTGAAAAAACTTTTATTTTTTATTCTTATCTCAACTTATACCTTTGGACAAAGCTGGAGTATTTCTTTTGCTGAAAGATCCGCTTTGGTCAATTTGTTTAATACGACCAATGGTGAACATTGGAGTGTAAAATGGGATTTAAATAAAGACCCTCGGTATTGGTTTGGCATTAAAATTAAAAACGGAACAGTAAGAGAAATTAATCTGAGCGGCAATGCTTTGCAAGGCAACTTCCCTGTATCGCTTGCTGGTTTTTCAAAACTCGAAAAGCTTGATTTGAGTTCTAACCAGCTATCTGGTGAGGTATCAACTGCAATATCTGGCTTAACCACTTTGGTTCGATTAGACCTTAGCAATAACAGGTTGACGGGTGATCCAACAGCAGCGCTACTAACTCTTTCAAACCTGAAGGAGATGTCAGTTGGAAATAACGAATTTATCTTTGCTGACATTGAAACCCTTTTGCAAAACTTTCCGAATATTGAAGTACTCGACTTGTCGCACACTGGATTAACTGCAGTGCCACAAAAAATTTCTACTTTAACAAAGCTAAAAGCACTTAATTTAAGCAACAATTCGATTTCGCAAAACGTCAATCCGCTATCCACCTTATTGAATCTGAAAGAATTAAACCTTTCCGGAAATCAATTAGCAGAATTGCCAACAGAATTATCTGCGCTAACTCAATTAATATCTCTTAACCTAAGCAACAATGCAATTTCAGCACATACAACCGGATCTTTAGGCCAATTGAAGAATTTAGAATGGTTGTCTTTTGCGGGAAACCAAATGATAAATTTCCCACCACAACTTTCACAATTAGCAGCATTAATTCATCTAAATCTTTCTGACAATAAAATTTCCAGTGGATTTGAAACCATCGTTGGTTTACAAAATCTAGAACAAATCTATTTGGACAAGAATTTAATTACAGGTGATTTTCCCAATGCACTGCTTCAACTAAAAAAATTGCAAATGATCTCCTTAAATGGAAATCAACTTTCCGGTGAAATCCCAGAAACCATTCCCGCCTTAACCTTTATTGATAACAATCGATATACGAAACAAGACCTTAAAACATTTTTATTAAAAAATCAGCCACGAACAGATTTCATTTATTCACCGCAACGATATGATGAGCCGAAAACAGTTTTTGCAAGTCTCGGAAATCCCGCGACCTTAACGCAATCACTTTCAGGCGAAGAATACCAATTTGCTTGGTTTAAAAACCTAGACCAAAGAACCCCTGTTCAGTCCGAAAACTACTATATCAGCAGTATTGAAGATGAAGATTATACAAAATACACCTGTGAAGCATACTATTTTGAAGTTCTACCAAATGAATTGATCGAGCTTTCTTTCTTCCGTGAACCTGTTACCATCGAAAAATCATTAAAAACTGCCGAGGTGAATACCGACTTAACCATATATCCAAATCCGGCAACAGATGTGATCAATATCAGAACCTACAAGTTAAATATTGAAAAGGTGTTTATTTTTGATTTAAGTGGGAAATTAATTATGACCGAGACCTCCAAAAAAATCAATATTAATCATTTACCATCTGCAACTTATATTATTTCTATTAAAACTTCTGAGGGCCTGAAATCCTTTAAGTTTATCAAAATTTAATTGTTCTTATGAATCACAACTAATGATTTGAATAGTTTTCATCAATCAATAAGTTGAGCAATTCCGCTCTCTATTAATTACCTTTGATTTTAATAAAAAAGATTATGAACAATTCAAAAATCATCGGTTTAAGCGAAACCGATTGTCAACAGATTTCCGCACAATTAAATATCCTTTTAGCAAATTATTCTATATTTTATCAAAATACCAGAGGCGCACATTGGAATATTAAAGGTGAAAAATTTTTTACGCTTCATCCTAAATTTGAAGAATTATATGATAATCTCGTCTTGAAAATAGATGAAATTGCAGAAAGAATTCTAACTTTAGGTTTCACCCCAAACCATAATTATTCAGAATATTTAAGTCTGTCAATCATCAAAGAAAGCAAAGAAGTTTCCGATGCAAACAAAGCGGTAGAAAACATCCTTGCCTCCTTTAAAATCGTGATTGATTTGCAAAGAGAAATCCTAGACCGAACTGAAAAAGCAGGCGATGCCGGGACCAATTCTCAAATGAGTGATTATATTACCGAGCAGGAAAAAGAAGTTTGGATGTACAACTCCTATCTTGGAAAGTAAGTCATAAAATACTATTAAATTTAAAAATCGCCCTTTATTAGGCGATTTTTTATTTTTGAATATTTACATTTGTTTGAACTTATATTAAATTATGATTGAAGTCCGCTTAAAGTCAATTCTCGATAATGATTTCTATAAAATCACCATGCAAAATGCAGTGATTAAGCTTTTTCCGAACGAAAAAGTAAAATACCAATTCATTAATCGTGGCAACCACCATTTTCCGGAAGGTTTCGCAGTGGAGTTGCGAAAATCTGTAGACGCAATGGCAGAGCTAAAATTAACCAAAGACGAGAAGCAATTTCTAAAAGAAACCTGTCCGTATTTGGATCTTCCTTACTTGGATTTTTTAGCAGGATATCATTACGACCCGAGTGAAGTGAAAATCGTGCAAACAAAAAACTCCTTAGTAGTTACGGTGGAAGGGGAATGGTACAGAACAATTCTATGGGAAGTCCCGATTTTGGCTTTAATATCTGAGCTTCATTATGAGATGAACCACATGGAGCGTAATTCTAATGAAGCAGTGATCAAAAAAACTTTGGAAAAAGCAACCCAACTTAACGTATTGAATGTAACTTTTGCAGAATTTGGCACAAGACGAAGACACTCCTACAAAGTACATGATTTGGTGGTAGATTCTTTGGTGAAAAATAATAAATCAGGTCATTTTATTGGCAGTTCAAATGTTCATTTCGCCATGAAATACGGCGTAAAACCTATTGGAACACACGCGCATGAATGGTTTATGTTCCATGCTGCAGAATATGGATTTAAAATGGCAAACGCTCTTTCACTCGAGCATTGGGTAGATGTTTACCGTGGAGATTTAGGAGTTGCTTTATCTGACACGTATACAACGGAGGTCTTTTTCCGACAGTTTGATAAAAAATTTGCAAAACTGTTTGATGGTGTTCGTCATGACAGCGGCGACCCGATTGAATTTGCCAATAAAACCATTGAACATTATAAAAGAAATGGTATTAATCCGCTGTTCAAATACATCATTTTTTCTGATGGACTTAATTTAGAAAAAGTAGAAGAAATTACAAAAGCCTGCGAAGGCAGAATTGGAATATCATTCGGAATTGGCACCAACCTTACCAATGATGTTGGTTTAAAACCCATGAATATCGTAATGAAACTCATTGGCGCACAATCAATTAATGGCGACTGGATCCCGACTGTAAAACTATCGGATGAACATGGTAAATACACAGGAGATCCGAAAATGATCGAACTCGCCAAAGAATTTCTTCGCATAGAAAACTAAGAATTTCTCTACTTTCTAGATTACTATATTTAACTTTTGTATTTTTGAAAAATGGATTTTACTTCTATTATTTTCGGTTTATTTTTCGGTGTCATTTTGGGTGCAGTGATTCCGTATTTCATCTTAAAAGCCTCACATATTCCTCGACAAAAATTTGATAATTTGAATCAAAATTATATTAAAACAAATTCAGATTTAGACAATTACTTAATCAGAAATAAGGAGATTCAGCACGATTGGCAACAAGAAAAACAGACCAATCACATTCAAGCAGAAGTTCTCCATCAGGTGAAAAATGATTTAGCGACAGTTTCAGCAGAAAATATTTCACTCCATTCCCAATTTGAAGATCAGCGGGAAATTAATGCAAGACAAACGGTTCAAATAGAAAACCTTTATACAGAAAAACAGAATTTCTTCGCAAAAAACGCAGAACTATCAGCTAATAATAAAGCGCTAAAAATATCATTAGAGAATCAAAAAGAAGAAATCCTAAAAATACAAGAATTGGCCAAAACTGAGTTTCAAAATTTAGCCAATAAAATTTTAGAGGAAAAAACAAAAAAATTCACGGAGCAAAATCAACATCAGTTGAAAACAATTCTCCATCCTTTACAAGAAAAAATTACCGATTTTGAGAAAAAAGTAGATCATACTCATAAAGAAAGTATTGATTATCACGCCGCTTTGCGGCAGCAGATTATGGGTTTACAAGATCTGAACAAGCAAATGAGCCTAGAAACACTGAATCTAACCAAAGCATTAAAAGGCGACCATAAAATACAGGGCAATTGGGGCGAATTGGTGCTAGAAAGAGTTTTAGAAAAATCTGGCTTAGAAAAAGGCAGAGAATATGATATTCAAAAAAGCCATCAAACCGGCGAAGGTCGTTTACAGCCAGATGTTGTTATTAATTTACCCGATGGGAAAAAGATGATTATCGATTCAAAAGTTTCCCTCAATGCCTATGAAAGATACATTAATGAAGAAAGTCAGGATCTAAAACCAACGCATTTAAAAGAACATGTTTTGTCGTTAAAGCGTCATGTTGAACAGCTAGGTACCAAAAATTATCAGGCATTATATCAAATGGAAAGTCCGGATTTTGTTTTACTTTTCGTCCCGATCGAACCTGCTTTTGCCATTGCTTTGAATGAGGATACTCATCTTTATAATAAGGCATTTGAAAAAAACATTATCATCGTTACCCCATCCACGCTTTTAGCAACTCTAAAAACGATTGACAGCATGTGGACAAATCAAAAACAACAGGAAAACGCTCTAGAAATAGCCAGACAGGCAGGTGCATTATACGATAAATTTGAGGGATTTGTCACTGATTTATTAAAAATCGGAAAGAAAATGGAAGATGCAAAAACGGAATACGAAGGTGCCATGAATAAATTGGTTACTGGAAAAGGAAATCTGGTCAACAGTGTTCAAAAATTAAAAATCATGGGTGCGAAAGCGAAGAAGTCTTTACCAGATCACCTAATTTCGCAAGGACAATCCCATAATGAATTGGAGTTAGACCTTAAGGAAGAACCACAAAATCGCAATTAAAGAAATGATAGAAAGTTTTCAAAACGAAAAAATAAAATATGTAACCCGTTTGATCACCGATAATCGATTCCGAAAAAAGGAAAGTATTTTCATTGTGGAAGGACAGCAGGAAAACGAGCGAGCCTTGCAATTAGGATTTGATTCTCAGGAATTTTTTGTGGCACAAGATATTTTCAGTGGCGACTTACCCATAGGAAAAGTTCATTTGGTAACAGCAAAAATTTATGAAAAAATTGCTTACCGAGGAACTTCGGAAGGAATTATAGGAATTTTTAAAACGAAGGAATCAAATTTACAAGATTTCGAGCCGGCAGAAAACTCAGCGGTAATCGTTGTTGAGGGTATCGAGAAACCTGGAAATTTAGGTGCTATTTTAAGAAGTTGCGAGGCTTTTGGAGTAGATGCACTGATAGTCACCGATACGAAAGTCGACTTTTATAACCCGAATGTAATCCGCTCTAGTGTAGGTTGTCTTTTTGGAATGAATATTTTTTCTTGTAGTAATGAAGAAACGTACCACTTTTTAAAAGAAAATGGTTATCAGATTTATACCACGATCATGGATCAGCAATCTGAAAACATACAGAACCGAAAATTAAAAGAAAAGAGCGCTATTGTTTTTGGAACAGAACATTCTGGCTTAACTGATTTTTGGATTGGCAAAGGAAAAAATACAATAATTCCTATGGCAGGAAGTATCGACTCCTTGAATTTAAGCAATGCAGTAGCGATAAGTTGTTTTGAGATTTTACGTCAGAAATTGACATAAAAAAAAACCGCTTCTCAAAGAGAAACGGTTAATTTGTAAGTAGATACTAATTATTTAGTAGCTTCTTTAGCAGCTTCACCAGCTTCTACAGCAGCATCAGCAGCACCTTCTACAGCAGTAGCGCCAGCTTCAACAGTTACAGCAGCAGCAGAATCAACTACAGCAGCAGCAGAATCAACAACAGCAGCAGCAGAATCAACAACAGCAGCAGAAGAATCAACAGCAGAAGCAGTTTCTACAGTTTCAGTTTTGTTACAAGCTACAAGAGCTAAAGCAGCGATAGCAGCTACGAATAATGACTTTTTCATAATAAATTAAATTTAATTGTTTTGTTGTATTAAAATTTGTTTGTTCTCATTCATCATTTTGAACAGGACAAAGATAGGGCGAGAAAAAAATTTGTATTGGAAAATTAATTGTAATATATTTGTAAAATCATTTTACAAAATTACGTTACTGAAAATCAATAAATTACATACATTTAGCAATTGAGCGATTTAGATTTATTACACTTCGAACAGCTAAAAAATGAGGTTCAATCTCAATATTTAGACAATCACACTCCTTCCTTTGATGATATATCAAAATGGAAAGGCATAGATATAATCTATTTTCAAGAAGATTTGAGAAAAATCGCAAAGGGAAATATGAGTGAGAAATCTTTTTATACCTACTTCAAAAATTCTCCTGTAACCAAACTTCCAAGAATAGATATGCTTAATATCCTGAGTATCTATGCGGGTTATGTGTCTTGGTACGATTTTAAAAAGAAGCATCTTTTTGCCAATGAAATTTTAAAAGAATTCGAAGATTCTGATGAAAACATTCAAGAAAAACTAGAGAAAGAGGTAGAAAAAGCAGAAAATATCGCAGAAGAGCATCAAAATGAGCAAAAGCGATCTATTCCCATTCAAAAAGAGAATCTAAAGCCCGAATTAATAACCGATTTACAAATTTCAGCTACTGATAATCAGTTGATTAGTGAAAAAGCGCCGGTTTTTAGCACTTATGATACTTCTGAGCAAAAATCAACTTTAACAATTGTAAAAAAATATATTTGGTTGGGTATTTCTGGTATTTTGGCTGTTTTGGTTGGACTTTTAGGTTTCAAAGATGAACTCTTCAGCAAAAAATTCTACTACAGCTTTATTGATGCGGATCGAAACTCAAGGATCAATGCTGAATTACAGGTTCAAATTTTAAAGGAAAATGAATCACCTATTTTGTATAATGCCAAACCAAACGAAGCCTTTGTGTACACTACAAAATCAAAAAACTTGACCATGGTGGTTTCATCTCCTTATTATAGAACAGATACCATACGCCGCAATTTAGAAACTGCACCAGAGGCAGAAACCATAGAGTTGAAACCCAATGATTATGCGATTATGCTTTTCTATTACTCCAAATCAATAAAAGATTTGAAACGAAAAAGAGAATCGTTAAATTATTTGATCAGTGACAACGCGCTTATTTACCAAGTGTATGAGAATGAAACTTATGGTGTAGAAACCATGGATAAACAGAGATATATTAATTTAGTGACTTTGCCGTCCACCTCATTGGAGAATTTAGAAGTTATCGATACAAAAGATGATAAATCCAATAAAATAATTATGATTAAATTTAAAATTGCCACCGATGAAAAGCAAAAATAATATCGTTATTCTCCTAATCAGTTTACTTTTACTAGTATTTTCCTGCAATAAAGAAACCACCCAAAGATCTGATTTAGAAATTATTAGAAACAACAATAATAAAAAATCATATCCTGTTACGAAAATGGACAGTGTTCAGGCGATTGCCTCGATTACCAAACAAAAGATTCAGGAGCTGCTTGATTTGTCTACCTTGTATACCTCTGGTAACCGCGATACAGAAATAGACTCCGTTATTTATGCGCAAATGAACAGTTACTTCGTCAAACAAGACTCTAACAATCTAGGGCCTTTGTTGCTGCAATTAGACAGTTTAAAAGTTCAAACCGCCAAGGTCGGAAACATCAAGGTAACCAAGGAAATCAGAGGAAATGACACGCTTGATATGGCGAAGTTTTATGTAGAATACTTCGATTTTAGAAACCGCTTAATTGGCTCATTCGAAAAAAACGCGCAATATGTATTGCAACCATCGCCCGTGAAATTTCAGAAAGAGTTTAAATTTTATTTCGTGAATTTCGATTCAAAACTACCAAAAGACAGTACTTCTGTCGGGGTGACCAGATAATTTAAGGGAACATCAAAATCAGAAACATCATCAATTTCTTCATTTGGCGGAAAGAAACTTACACCAATTTTAACTGCATTGCGATTAATTTCAGAAAAAAACCGATCGTAAAAACCTTTGCCATAGCCTACTCTATTTCCAAATTGATCTGCATACAAAAGCGGAGTAATGACGAAATCATAATTTTTCACGCCGCAATCTTCGCTTCCGGCAGGTTCTTTTATCCCCCAAGAGTTTTCTATTAATGGGGTTTCTGCTGTAATTTCCAGGGCGATCAATTTACCTTTTATGATTTTTGGAACAAAAACCTGAATGTTATTTTCAAAAAAATAATTAATAAAAAGTGTTGTATCAACTTCCCCTTTCTCTGGAAGTGATAAAAAACAGTGAACGATCTGGTTCTCTTTTACATAAAATTGAGCAATAAAATTTTCAAATATATTTTTCGATAAAATTGAAATTTCAGCAGGAACTAATGTTTTCTTCTTTTCTAAATAAACTTTTCGGATTTCAGATTTTTTCATTTTCAAAATTACTAAAAAAATGACGTTTCAAACTTAGAAACGTCATCTCAGAATTACTCTTTATATTTCTTTAACCGTAATAATCTTTACCGGACAGGCTTTCGCAGCTTTATCGCATACCTCAAAAGCCTCATGATTTGAAATCTTTAAGGTATAGAAACCTTTTTTATTTTCTGTGTTTAATAAAACGGATTTCCCATCTTTCTTAGACATCCGAAAAAACTCCGGAGCGAATTCAGCGCAATAATTACAGCCGATGCATTTCTCCCGTTGAAGCGTTACGATGATCATTTTTTATAATGCGTAATTGGTAAGATTAGTCAGTTTGTACAATTTTATACAATTTATCCGAAGGTCTTACTTTAAAATCTGTTTTAAAGGTGACCACATCTGCTTTTGAGGCTTTGGTGGCCTCTGGTTTTTCATCCACTCGCATGGCTTCTAATAGCAATTCCTGCGAGCCTGTTGTGGGACCCTGAATCAGAATTTTATCACCGATCGTTAAATCATAGGCTTCAATTAAAAATTCTGCAATATTTGATTTCGGGTAGAAATGCCTTCCTTTTCCGATGTACACTTTTTTCTGAGTCGCAGCAGACCCATTTTCTGCGGACCATTCCCCTAATTTCTGACCAAGATAATAACCGCCCCAGAAACCTCTATTGTAAACGGTTTCGAGTTGTTTCATCCAGTCTGCAACTTTTTCTTGGTTATACGTTCCTTCTGCAATAGCGTCGATAGCTTCGCGATAACATTTCGTAACAGTCGCCACATATTCAGGTGCTCTACCACGTCCTTCAATTTTGAGAACACGTACTCCTGCATCTACAATTTGGTCTAAAAAATTGATCGTACACAAATCTTTGGGCGACATCATGTATTCGTTATCCAATTCAATTTCAAAACCGGTTTCCTGATCGATGACGGTATATTTTTTACGGCAATTTTGTTTGCATGCTCCTCGGTTTGCAGAAGAATTTGCGGAATGTAAACTCAAATAACATTTCCCAGAAACCGCCATGCAAAGTGCACCATGCCCGAAGATTTCAATTTCTACCAAATTTCCTGCTGGTCCTTTCACTTGCTCTTTCACTACCTGATCACAGATTTTTTTAATCTGCGTCATGCTTAATTCCCGGCTCATCACCATAGTATCGGCAAATAGCGCGTAAAACTTAACCGTTTCGATATTGGTGATGTTAATTTGGGTAGAGATATGCACTTCCATACCGATTTGTCGGGCATAAGAAATTACGGCCTGATCCATCGCAATTACTGCGGTAAGATTGGCTGATTTTGCTTTATCCAAAAGGGTTTTAATTAAAGATAAATCGTGATCGTAGATAATGGTGTTCAAAGTAAGATAAGTGCGAACTCCTTTTTCCGAGCATCTTCGGGAGATTTCCGGCAGGTCATCTAACGTAAAGTTCATGGAAGCACGCGCACGCATGTTCAACTGTTCTACCCCAAAATAAATAGAATCTGCACCATTATCAATTGCTGCTTGCATGGAAGTAAAATCTCCCGCAGGTGACATTAATTCGATTGTTCCGCTGTTTGTCATGAACCTACTATTTTATATAATTTATCAGATAATCGGATTCTAAATGGAGTTTCAAAAGTGATTTGGTCTCCAACTTTTGCTGTTTCACAAAGATTACCATTAGCAAAAAGCTCGGTAATGGTTAATTCCTGCTCACCAGTTGTTGGTCCGGAAATCAAGACTTTATCTCCAATGGTAAGTTCGTGATTGTTAATTAAAAACTGTGCGATTTTTGACTTTGTGTAATAGTGTTCAGCTTTTCCCAATAACAATTTTTTGATTGCAATTTTTTGGCGAATATTTTTTGATTCCGTCTTTGCCGATGGTTTGTTGGGTAAATCACCAGAGTTTTTAAATTTCAAAGCATCAGATTTTCCTTTTCTGAAAACCTTATTTCCCACTTCTTTTCCCTTTCTTAATTTTACCTGTTCGCTTAAAGGCAAATGTATTATTTCTAAACATTCGGTAGCACAGCAATTTTCCATCGCAGCTTTGCAATCATCACATTGAATAAATAATAAATGACAACCATCATTGGCGCAGTTCGTATGATTATCGCAAGGTTTTCCGCATTGATGGCATTGCGAAACAACATCATCGGTGATTCTTTCGCCTAAACGGTGGTCAAAGACAAAGTTTTTCCCGATGAATTTACTGTCAATATTTTCTACTTTGATCTGGCGGGTATATTCAATAATTCCGCCTTCTAATTGATAAACATTTTTAAAACCCTGATGTTTAAAATAAGCGCTGGCTTTTTCGCATCTAATTCCGCCAGTACAATACATTAAAAGGTTTGTATCTTCTTTAAAATCTTGTAATTGTTCATTAATAATTGGTAAACTTTCTCTAAAGGTCTCTACATCTGGTGTAATAGCTCCTACAAAATGACCGACTTCACTTTCATAATGATTTCTAAAATCAACTACGATTGTATTGGGGTCTTCGAGTAAATTATTAAATTCCTGCGCTTTGAGGTGAATCCCTTTATTGGTGACGTCAAAGGTTTCATCATTTAAACCATCTGCAACAATTTTGTGCCTGACTTTAATGGTGAGTTTTAAAAAGGAATGATCATCGTGCTCAACAGCCACATTTAACCTGATTCCTTTCATAAATTCGTATTCTTCCAGCGTATCGCGGAACGCCTCTAAATGATCTGCAGGAATACTCAGTTGCGCATTGATTCCTTCGTGAGCCACGTAGATACGACCCAATGCATCAAGTGTATTCCAGGCTATAAATAATTCGTCGCGAAATTTTTTAGGATCTGTGATTTTGGCGTACGCATAGAAAGACAAAGTAAGACGTTGCTTACCAGCTTCATCAATAAGTTGAGCTCTTTCTTCTGCGCTTAAGGTGTTGTACAGTTGCATGCTATAAACGGTTTAAGTGAGAAAAATAATGGTGCAAAGATAAACTTTTTGAAGGACTAAGAAAACAGATTTCATCATTAAAGTAAAAAGCCAACTCATGAAAAGTTGGCTTCCTATTTTATTTCTGTTACTTGTTTTATTTAAAATTCCTCTTTTATTAATTAAGATTACGAATTTTCCATTGATTGTTTTTACTGCGCACTCGATCTATAAAATTCATTAATTATTTTGTGCATAATTATCATCCCAGTTTTTGATTTCTGGATCATGCAAAAGACCTTCTGTTTTTGCGATGACCACCGCAACCGTTGCGTCTGAAGTTACATTTACCACAGTTCTTAACATATCTAAAGGTCGGTCTACTGCAAAAATAAGAGCCAACCCAGCTTCCGGAATTCCTGCTTGGCCAAGAACGATCACCAACATCACCATACCCGCACTCGGCACAGCAGCAGAACCAATAGATGCTAGTGTTGCGGTTAGAATAATCATCAGCTGCTGTCCAAGAGTTAGATCAATACTCATCACTTGCGCAATAAAGATGGCAGCAATTGCCTGATAAATTGCGGTTCCATCCATATTAATGGTTGCGCCAAGCGGAAGAACGAAACTGGCTACTTCATCATCAACACCAACATGTTCGATCACCCGTTCCATGGTTACCGGTAAAGTTGCAGCAGATGAACTCGTAGAAAAAGCCAAGAGTTGCGCCGGCAAGATCCTTTTATAAAATTTCCAAGGACTTCTTTTTGTAAATAAATAATAAATAGAAGAGTAAAACAATACGATAAGGATTGCCAAACCTAACACCACGGTAAGTGCATAGGCCAGCAAACCTGTCAAAATTGATGAATCTGGAATCTCTACCATCAACGCTGCTAAAAGTGCAAAAACTCCGTAAGGGGCAGTAAGCATGATGAGATCAATTATTTTTAAAATAATTTCATTCATTCCTTTAAAAAAACCAACCACGGGTTTGGAGTCTTCGGGTTTAATTAAAATAATTCCGATTCCGATTAAGACACTGAAGAAAATAACCTGCAGCATGCTTCCGTTGTCTGTTAATGCTCGGAAAAAATTATCGGGAACAATATCGACCAACGGTTGCAATGGTCCAGTGTTTTTATGCGCATCTGCCTGCAAAATTTTATTGGAAACATCATCTTTAAAGGTATCTAAAAGCTGAGCTCCCGCTTCTGCAGAAACAAAAGTTCCGGGTTGAATAAGATTCGCTAGAATTAACCCGAGGGAAACTGCAATTGCAGTGGTAAAAAGATAAAACACAAGTGTTTTACCCCCTATTTTAGAAATTTTAGAGATGTCTTTTAAATCTGCGATTCCCGTGATTAAAGAAACCACGATGAGCGGAACAGCTATTAATTTTAAAGAATTTATGAAGATTACACCGAAAGGTTTAACCCAATCTTCTACAAAAAAATTGAAACCCAAATGGTTCATCGTAAATCCAAAGATGATCCCAAGAATCATTCCTATTAAAATTTTCCAGTGTAATGCTAGTTTCATAGATGTTTATTTGAGCGATTATTCATAAGAGGTGGTACAAATATAAATTAAATTTTAAGAGTTAGGTGTTCTGCGAAAAAAATAAATGAAGGGAGAAAATTTTATATTTAATCAAGAAATTTTAAATAAGTGACTTCTCGGACAAGCGATTGCAATGAAAATCCTTTTTTTTGCAGAGGCTATAGCGGCGGTGAAAAAAGATTGTAATGGAAAGCGCGGTCTCGTCTGAAGATTTGGCGATGGGTGTGGCTTGGGGAAATCTGCAGACGAGATGGCCTACAAAAAAACCCCTGAATAATCAGAGGTTTCGTATTTTAATCGTGTTAAAATTAGGCTTGTAAATATCTTGCGTAAGCGTATCCTTCTTCACCATCGGCAGTCTTTACTTTCCACCAATCATCAGAGGTTTGCTCAACCAAAGTAACCGACTCTCCTTTCGCAGCTTTGCCAACGATGGCAGCTTCTGTAGAAGGTTCTTGACGGAGATTAAGGTTTGAAGATTCGGTCGCTACCATTAAAGTGGCACCAGCTGCTAATCCTGCAACTTGCACATCCACATTAATATCAGAGGCGGAATACGTAGAATCAATTGCTCCTAAAGCATTCCACACCGCATCTTTTGCGGCGGTGTTGCCTGCATTTCCGGATATGTATAAAATCCCATCTTGCTCAGAAACTTGTAAATTTGAAACTCCAGCAGACTGTGCTGCAGAAATTACACTTGCGTATTTATCTTGTAATGCATTCATTTTGATTATTTTACAGTATAATTATAGTTTACTTTTCCAACTTTCAAAGCATCTACAGACATTTTGATTTTTCTTGCTTGTTCTGGAGATACATTCCCGCTCAAGGTGAGTTCACCGTTTACGACTTCAACTTTTACTGATGGGAAATCTTTTACCGCATCAGAAACTTTTTGCTGAACTGCAGGGTCTACCGCAGAAACTGTTTCTACGACTACTGGTGCTTCAATTGTAGACATGTCCATCACATCTTTCACCCCAGGGATTGCTTTAAGAGAAGCGATCATTGCATCTTTTGACGCTTGATCGGCAAATGTTCCACTTAAATGTGCAGTTCCGTCTTTTACTTCTACGGAAGCACTAGGATTTGAAGTTACTACTGTTGTTGCTTGTGTTTGTAAGTCTGCATCGGAAACTTTCTTTTTACAAGAAATTGACCCGAAAGATACAGCAAGTGCCAAGGCAGCCATTGCGATTGTTTTTTTCATAATTGAATTTTATTTAAAGTTAAAAAAATTTAGTCTCAAATTTAATAATAAATTAGTAATCAGATTCATCGGAAGTTATAAAATTTTCATAAAATTTCGATTAGAGAATGTATTTCATCAGTGAATGACTGAATTCTCGATTACTTATATCAAAGATAGCCATAAAAAATTAAATTTATTAATTCTTCTCGATGCATCTAAAAGTTAAATTAATTCTGGCTGATAAAACCTTCTTAGTGGGCGGCAGTCGGTGGAGCCAAAAACTTTGAGTTTGCTCTTTCATCACGAGTAAGCTGCCATTTTCTAAAAATATTCCGACCTTTTCCTGAGTGATTTTATGTTTAAATAAAAATTTCCTTTCTGCACCAAAACTCACGGAAGCAATCGCACCGTTTTTCTTTAAATCCCTTTCGGCATCGCTGTGATAGGCCATACCTTCACTGCCGTTATGGTAAAGGTTAAGCAGACAAGAATTAAACTTTTCCTCGGTTTTCTCTTCAATTATTTTTTTTAATTGCAATAATTCTGGCGTCCAGGGAAGTGCTTTTTTGGTGGTTTTTGAGTAGGTATAGTCAAACGGTTCATCGCCATACCAAGCGACTTTTCTTTTGGTTAAAATTTTTTTACCACAAATAATGGCTTCATCATTTTTCCACACAATTGTTTCTCGTAGTTTTTCGCTAAAAAAATCTGCTTCTTCTTGATTAAAGATTTTGCCGTGATAATTGACGGTTCCGTCTTGGGGCAACACATTAAAATCAGGATCAGGGATGTTTTCAAATAATTCCATCTTTTGCATTTTCTGGTTCAAATTTCTACAAATTTTTTCATAAATTCGTTAAAATTTTATTTATGAAAAAACATCTTTCCTTCTTTTTCATGGTCTGTTTTCTGTGGGGAATGTCTCAAAATAGACCAAATAATACCTTTGTACAAGATCATTTTACGAAAAAGGAAGTTTATATTCCGATGCGAGATGGCACAAAACTATTTACTTCGATTTATATTCCAAAAGATATTTCAAAAGCACAAAAATATCCTTTCCTCATGCAACGAACATGCTATAGTGTTGCGCCCTACGGTGAGAATGAATATAAATCTTCTTTAGGCCCGAATAAATATCTAATGAAGGATCAATATATTTTCGTTTATCAGGATGTGCGGGGACGATATATGAGTGAAGGAATATTTACCAACATGACGCCGCAAGTGGAACATCACACTAAAAAAGATGTAGATGAAAGCACGGACACCTATGACACCATCGATTGGCTCTTGAAAAACATTGCTTACAACAATGGCAAAGTAGGGCAATACGGAACTTCATACCCTGGCTTTTATGCCGCAGCGGGTGCACTCTCTGAACACCCCGCTTTGGTCGCATCGTCACCACAAGCACCGATTTCTGACTTTTGGAATGATGACTTTCTGCATAATGGTCGATTTATGCTGGGCTATTTCCGAACCTTTCCTGTTTTTGGAATTCAAAAAACAAAAGCTGAAAATAAGGCTTGGTATATGGATACTTTCGTAAAACAAACTTCTGAAGATGGATTAAAATTTTACCGAGACATGGGTACTTTGAAAGATGGTTATGAAAAATACTACCAAGATAATTTCTTTATGACAGAAATTATGAATCATCCAAATTATGATGACTACTGGCAAAAGCGAAGCTTGCTTCCACATTTAAAAAACATTAAACATGCTGTGATGACCGTAGGGGGTTGGTTTGATGCAGAAGATTTATCTGGTCCCCTAAATATCTATAAAACGATTGAAAAGACCAGTCCACTAGCCAAGAACACGATCGTGATGGGACCATTTTCGCACGGTGCATGGTCAAGAGAAATGGGAAAGCATTTTCACAATGAAATTTATTTTGGAGACAGTATTGCAACGTATTACCAGACCAAGTTAGAAACGCCATTTTTTAAGCATTATTTAAAAGGAAATTCAAAGGCTGATGCAGGACTACCCGAAGCAGTACTTTATGATACTGGAAAAAAAGAATGGAAAGAGTTTTCTATTTATCCGCCAAAGAACAGCCAAAAAATTAGTTTTTACTTAGCAGATGGAACGTTGAAAAATAATCCATCTGGTAGCAGTTCTGAATATTATAGTGACCCAAACAATCCTGTTCTTAGTTCGGATAACTTAAAGGATTTTAATGGTTTTACGCCCAGAAATTATATGAGTGAAGACCAGCGATTTGCAGTAGGCCGTCCTGATGTACTAACTTTTACAACAGATATTTTAACCGAAGATCTTACGTTGACTGGGGAGATAATAGCCAAGCTCAATATAGCATCAACTTCCACTGACGCAGATTTCGCGGTGAAATTAATTGATGTTTATCCACAAGATTATTTGCCAAAAGAAAAAAAAGAAGGCGTGATCTATGGAAATTACCATCAGATGGTCCGTAGCGAAATTATGCCAGCAAGGTTTAGAAACTCGAGAGAAAAAGGGGAAGCATTAATTGCCAATAAAAAAACAACTGTTGACGTAAAATTACAAGATGTTCTGCATACTTTTAAGAAAGGCCACAAAATTCAGATTCAGATTTCTAGTACGTGGTTCCCGTTATTTGCTATCAACCCTCAGAAATTTCTAGCGAATCCTAATTTTGCAACGAAAGAAGATTATACAAAAGCCTTTATAAAAATTTTTGGAGATAGCTCACTGGAGATTTCAGTTCTTAAATAACTATTTAAAATAAAGAGAAAAAAGCCAAAACAATACTTATTGCTTTGGCTTTTTATTTGAGTGAATTCAAGAAAAATTGCTGAATATAAAGAAGAGCTATATTGAATTTAGCAAATCATCGGTCATCTCCATATTATGATAAACATTTTGCACGTCATCATCTTCTTCAAAACGTTCGAGCATTTTCATGTTTATTTTAAAATGTTCTTCTGAAACCTCTTTCGTATTATTTGGTATTCTTTGAACTTCTGCACTTTTAGGTTCAATACCCAACTCTTCTAATTTATGGGAAAATGCACCAAAATCCTCGAAGGCAGTGGTAATAAAAACCTCATCATCATCGTGGTCAATTTCTTCTGCGCCGCCATCAATCATTTCCATTTCAAATTCGTCCCAGTCCATTTTTATTAAGGAACGATCTAAAGAAAAAATTCCTTTTCGGTCAAAGATAAAGGCAAGCTCACCATTTTTTCCAAGGTTTCCATCAAACTTATTGAAGATAGCACGAACGTTAGCTACCGTTCTTGTAGGATTATTGGTGGTACAATCCACAAAGAAAGCGACTCCACCATGTCCGTAACCTTCGTAAGTAATTTCTTCATACTGTTCTGCATCGGCGCCGCTGGCTTTCTTAATTGCTCGTTCGACATTGTCTTTGGGCATGTTGGCTCCTTTTGCATTTTGTATACATCTTCGTAGGGAAGGATTTGTGTCAGGATCTGGGCCTCCAGCTTTAACCGCAAGTGCGATGTCTTTACCAATTTTTGAAAACGTTTTGGCCATTTTATCCCAACGAGCCATTTTAGAAGCTTTTCTATATTCGAACGCGCGTCCCATATTGTACAATTTAATTTTTACAAATTTACAAAAAATGCATAAAAAACGCCCTCAAGATGAGAGCGTTTCTTAATATTTAGAAAAAATAATTATTTTCTTTTTTTCTTAACTGATTTTTTAACAGCAGGTGCTTCAACGTCATTTTTTTTCATGTTGTCGAAATCTGGACCATCTAAAGAGATAACGATTACTCTTCTATCAGCCATTCTTTCTGCATCAGATGCATTTTCTGCAACCTGAGCTTGAGTTTCGCCTACACCTCTTGATTTCAATACAGAAGGACTAACGCCTCTTGCTTCTAAAGCAGCAACTACAGATGCAGCTCTTTGTTTAGACAATTTCAAGTTGAATGCATCAGATCCTTTTTTGTCTGTTTGACCTTCTAGTACATAAGTTCCACCATCTGCAATAATTACTTTTGCAGCAGCGTCTAACTTAGGGGCGGATTCTGCTCGAAGTGTAGCTTTACCAAAATCAAAGTAGATATTATTTAAAGCTTCAGTAGCTTCGAAAGCAGTTTGAGTTTTAGGTTTTGGACAACCATTATACTCTGCAAGACCGAATACGGTAGGACAAGCATCATCTTTGTCTAACACACCGTCTCCGTCAGTATCTGGCCAAGGACAACCTTGGTTTTCAGCAGGACCGGCAACATCTGGACAGTTATCATCTTTGTCTACAACACCGTCACCGTCAGTATCTGGCCAAGGACAACCGTTGTTTTCAACTGGACCAGCAACATCTGGACATTGATCATCGATATCTGGAATTCCGTCTCCATCAGTATCAGGACAACCTTGGAATTCAGCTAATCCTGGAGTATCTGGACATTTGTCATCTTTGTCTAAGATTCCGTCTTTATCTCTATCCATGTTACCGAATCTAAATAATAAAGATGCAGAAGCTTGGAAAAAGTTAGCCACATCTGATTTATCAGTTGGCGTAGAAACATAATCTCCTTGAACACCTAAACCGAAGCTTTTAGTAATCCAGAAATTAGAACCTAAACCAGTAGAAACGGTAAAGTGATCTTTTCTTCTTTGTGTACTTGGTTGGAATGAGAAACCATTGTAAGTTTGGCCATTCACATCAGTTAAAGGAAAAGTTACACCTGAATAGTCGTGTCTCATATAGTTTGCACCAACTCTTACGTATGGATCAAACCAAGAATCTTCATTCCAAAGACCGTTGAATTTAAATTGAAGACCTAAACCTGTCATTAGGAAAAACTCTTTTCCCATTCCGATTCTTTTGTTGTCAACATTCCCTACGGAAGTTTGCCAATCAATAACCGCATACTTGTTTAAGTTTCTTGCAACAGTTAACTTTGATAATGGTGGGGTGATTGTAAAATTGTCCATATTATACAACTCTCCTCTATCACCACCTCCGAATGCTGTAGAGAAAACATCTCCAGCACTTCCTCCTGCTGCAACATGATTTACTCCGTGAGCACCAACACCGATTAACCACGGGTTACTGGTAGTCTGAGCGAAAACAGTAGAGGCAACAGTTAGTGCCAATGCTGAAATTCCTAATTTTAGATTTTTCATAGAATTAAATGATTAAATAATTGATAATGCAAAATAAATATAAATTTTCTTTATAAACAAAGATTTTTCATCTTTTTTTAACTTTTCTTTAATATTCTGTCAAGATTTCGTTTATTTTCTCTTTCTTTTATGCTTTCGCGCTTATCAAAGAGTTTTTTTCCACGACCGAGTGCAATAAGAATCTTGGCTTTTCCTTTATCATTAATATATAATTTTAAAGGAATAATAGTATTACCAGCATCTTTCAGTTTTTTTTCAAACTTTTGCAATTCTCTTTTGTGCAAGAGCAACTTCCGTTCCCTTTTAGTTTTATGATTGTAAAATGTTCCCAACTTATACTCATCAATCATCATATTAATGATATAGAGTTCACCATCAATAAACTGACAAAACGATTCGGTAATACTCGCTTTTGAGGAACGCAAAGATTTAATTTCCGTACCCGTAAGTACCATCCCTGCTTCAATCTCCTCAGAAAGTTCGTATTCAAAACGTGCTCTTTTATTATAAATTGCAATCGATTTTTCAATTTTCATATTGCTGATTAATTTGATATGTTTGCTTATGTTAATTTTTATAAAATTTTAACATAATACTTTAAATTTTTGGCATTTAGGCAGTCCTTATTAATTATTGTCCTTAAATAGAGACTTTACGAAGAGTGCCTGAAACCCAATTTCTTTTCGTAATTTTGCACCAAATTTACAAAACTATATGTTAACAGTATCTAATTTATCTTTACAATTCGGAAAAAGAGTACTTTTTGACGAGGTAAATATTATGTTTACGAAAGGAAATTGTTATGGGATTATTGGTGCCAACGGTGCCGGCAAATCAACTTTCCTAAAAATCTTAACCAAACAACAAGATCCTACTACCGGTTCGGTTTCGCTGGAACCTGGAAAAAGAATGTCTGTTTTGGAACAAGATCACTTTGCTTACGATCATTTAACCGTTATCGAAACGGTTTTAAGAGGAAACAAAATATTATTTGACATCAAATCAGAGATGGATGCGCTTTATGCAAAAGAAGATTTTTCTGATGCAGATGGAATAAAAGCAGGAGAACTCGGCGTGGTATATGATGAAATGGGCGGCTGGAACTCTGAATCCGACGCCATGACCATGTTGTCTAATGTTGGTATTAAAGACGATATGCATTATCAAATGATGGGTGAACTGGAAAACCAGAATAAAGTAAAAGTCCTTCTTGCCCAAGCATTATTTGGCAACCCCGACGTTTTGATTCTCGATGAGCCCACCAATGATTTGGATATTGAAACCATCGCTTGGTTAGAAGATTTTTTATCAACCTACGAAAATACAGTAATCGTTGTTTCGCATGACCGCCACTTCTTGGATACGGTTTGTACTCATATCGGTGATTTGGATTATTCGAAACTAAATTTATATACCGGAAACTACTCTTTCTGGTACCAGGCTTCGCAATTAGCCACCAAACAACGCCAGCAATCCAATAAAAAAGCAGAAGAAAAGAAAAAAGAACTCCAGGATTTTATTGCCAGATTCTCTTCTAACGTCGCAAAAGCAAAACAAGCAACTGCACGTAAGAAAATGATCGATAAATTGAATATCGAAGATATTAAACCTTCATCCAGAAGGTACCCTGCGATTATTTTCGATACCGAGCGCGAAGCTGGAGATCAGATTTTAGAGGTTAAAGGTTTAGAAAAAACCAAAGATGGCGAACTGCTTTTCTCCAATATTGATTTAAATTTAAAGAAAGGAGATAAAGTAGCCGTTATATCTAAAAACTCTTTGGCAATTACCGAATTTTTCCAAATCTTAAGCGGGAATACCGAAGCAGACAAAGGAACATTCAATTGGGGGATTACTACCAATCAGTCATATATGCCCTTGGATAACTCAAGCTTTTTTCAAGAAGACATCAATTTGGTAGACTGGTTAAGACAATTTACGAAAAATGATGAAGAGCGCCACGAGGAATATATGCGAGGCTTTTTAGGAAAAATGCTTTTCTCTGGAGACGAAGCCCTAAAATCCTGTACCGTACTTTCAGGGGGTGAAAAAATGAGATGCATGTTCAGTAGAATGATGCTGCAACGCGCAAACATTCTTTTGATGGATGAACCAACCAATCACTTAGACTTGGAAAGTATTACGACCTTAAACAACTCCCTCGTTAGTTTTAAAGGAAACATTTTGCTTTCTTCTCATGACCACGAAATGTTGCAAACAGTCTGTAACCGTATCATTGAGTTAACTCCAAAAGGAATCATCGATCGAGAAATGACTTATGACGAATACTTAGCAGATAAAAAAGTTAAAGAATTACAACAGCAAATGTATTCTTAAATTCTATTCTGATAAATTTTTTATCCTTTAGAAAAAGGGAAAAGAAAATTTCTATTTTTAGAGATAAATTACAAACCGTTCAAGAAATTGAGCGGTTTGTATTTTTAAAGAAAATCCCTTCCATAAATAAATCTTCGAAGGGATAAAAAAACGATATTGGATTGTGTTACGCAATAAATAAACTTGCAATCGCAGTCGCTTGCGCTCCTGTAATGGTTTCATCGAAGGAAGCAGATCCTGCTGCAGCACCAAACAAAGTAGAAGTATTGAATCCTGCTTGAGTAATATTTTCTTCACCTGCGTAAACCGCGTCGGTCGCTGCAGGCATATTTCCGCCATTTTTCAGTTCGATCCAACCTTTGTTTGCACGCATTCTTCGTACTTTCGAAGCATGTCTTGCTTCAACGGAATGTATTTGCAATGCGGCTTGTAAAATAGCTTTGTTAGATGCTACATTTCCAGCTTGTCCCTTGTACGCGCGAACTCCTGTATCTTCAAACGCTTGAGCCAAAATCATAAATTGTTGATAATCGGTAAAAGGTTGAAAATTTCCACCAGCTGTAAAATCAAATGTAGGTTTCAGTCCAGGAGTTTCTCCCAATGAAGATATTGCTGCTTTTAAAAATGCAACGTGGGCAGTTTCATGTTGCGCAATCTGTTGAAAAACTCCTTTATCTGCAGCTGGAATTAAACCAGAAGTCATCAAACCTGTTCTGTAATATTCATCTTCCAAATATTCTAAAATCAAAGCCAATTGCAAGGCATCTGTTAATGCAGAAGCCGGAGCTAAACTTGAAGTTGGAGTTTCTGCTTTTGCAGAAGTAGCCATCAATGATCCCAAACCAAGCGGAATACTAGCAATTGCAGCTTTTTTTCCGAAGTCTCTAAGTTGAGAAAGACTTCCTAATCTTGAGGTTTCGGTGGTGAAAAATTTATCATCCGAAAGTTTATCTAATATATTAAGTAAGTTCATAATAAGTATATTTTAAAAGTTAATAAGATTACCCAATTCCTTGTTCTTTCCAAGTAAATGGTGTTTTGAAAAATCCTCCTGCAGCTGCAACGATATCTTTTGGTTCTTTTGCCACATCCAAACCATTGGCATCAACCACATCATTACCAGAAAAATCACCGGATCCAGGATTGATAATATCCCGTATTGCCGAAGCATGTCTCGCTTCTACACTTACAATTTTACCAGCAATGACTAAATAGTCGAGATTTTTGATATACTTTCCAGCACCATTATATGCTGCAACACCAGTATCTTCTAATGCTTTTGCGGTAGCAAGAATAGAGTTTCTGCTATTAAAATCGATGCCGTCATATTTAAATTCTAATTTCGGAGTAGGCATGGCTCCCGCTGCAGTAATCGCTGCCTTGAAAAAATCACGGTGAATTACTTCATGATTATAGATATCGATAAATACTTGCTTTTCTGAAGCAGAAATACCTGAATAAAAATTATTAACCACTTTCGTATAAAAATCTGCTTCTAATTGCTCCAGGGCATAAGCATAATTTAAAATCCCTACATCACCTTTTCCCAAGTCGAAGAGCTGCTCTCCTTCCATAAATTGGTAATCGTCTTCTCTACAACCAGCTAAAGTGAGTCCTGCAACAACAAGTCCTACTCCACCCAATTTTAGAAAATTTCTTCTGCTTGTATCCAAAGTAACTCCTTTGTTCGATACATGAATCTGTTTTTCCATAATAAAAATTTTAAAATTTAATATTTAATGATTGTTCTTTTAGCTACGATTAAATTTTACCTACAGATTTATAAATGCTAAAAAAAGAAGAATAAAAAGCTAACACCCTAGTAATCAGTCATAAAAATTTCAAATAATTTTACTAAAAAAACCAAATCTTGAACCTGTAATTTTTAAAACCGCATGATTACGGCTTAAATATTATTAATAAAATAGCACTTAGACCAATTCATTGACTATTTCCTCTTTGCATTATTAAAGGAATAATTTGCGAAAAATTAGCTCACAATTTTTTCTTATTTTTGTAGTATTATGAGTCAAAAATGGATTTACAAACCGGAACCCGATGAAGATATTGTGGACGGAATTATGTCGTCGCTCGGATTTGGAACATTTGAGTCCAAAATCCTCGTTCTTCGCGGTATTGATGATTATCAAAAAGCAAGAGCGTTTTTCAAACCCAACCTCAATGACATCCATAATCCTTTCTTAATGAAGGACATGCAGCTTGCAGTAGATCGAATCGCAACCGCCATTGAAAACGGTGAAAAAATCATGGTCTATGGTGATTATGATGTAGATGGAACCACGGCGGTGGCGCTGATGTACTTGTATTTAAGTAAGATTGTACAAAAAAAATACCTCGATTATTATATTCCAGACCGAAATATTGAAGGATATGGGATTTCTAAAACCGGTATTGATTACGCCAAAGAGAATGATTTCTCTCTCATTATCGCATTGGATTGCGGTATTAAAGCTTTAGACAAAATAGAATATGCGACGGAACTGGGTGTGGATTTCATCATTTGTGACCACCATTTACCGGGTGAAGAAATTCCCGCTGCAGTCGCGGTTTTAGATCCAAAAAGAAAAGATTGCCGATATCCCTTCAAAGAACTTTCAGGTTGTGGTGTAGGTTTTAAACTTTGCCAAGGCCTCAATACCCTCTACAAAATCCCAGAATCTGAATTATTTGAACTTACCGATTTGCTGGCCATTTCCATTGCCGCAGATATCGTGTCGATGTCGGGAGAAAATCGCGTCCTCGCAAAACAAGGATTAAAAGTTTTAAGAAAATCCAGAAACTTAGGCTTGCGAATGTTGATTCCTGAAGATAAACTCGCCACGTTTGAAATATCCAATATTGTTTTTGAGATTGCCCCAAAAATCAATGCAGCAGGACGAATTTCGCAAGGGAAGGCGGCGGTAGAATTAATGGTTTCGGATAATTTAAAACATGCAACCCAAATTGTAAACGACATTATTAATCTCAATGATTCACGTCGTGAAATGGATTTGAGCAGCACGACCGAAGCACTTATACAAGTAGAAACAAGTGGACAAATACCCAACTTTTCAACGGTCGTTTACGGTGCAAGTTGGAACAAAGGCGTTATTGGAATTGTCGCTTCACGATTAACAGAAACCTATTATAAACCTACGGTCGTTTTCGCAGATGGAAACAATGGTGAAATTGTAGCTTCAGCTCGTACCGTTTCAGATTTCGATGTACATAATGCCTTGGAAGAATGCTCTGATTTGTTTATGAAATTTGGCGGTCATCCTGCGGCAGCTGGCTTATCGATGGAAAAGGAAAAGTTAGATTTATTCAAAGAAAAATTTGAGAAAGTCGTCTCCGCGAAAATTCAAGAGCATCAAAAAGAGCCCAGTATTAAAATTGATGTCGAGGTAGAAATTGAAGATTTGAACAAGGATTTCTTCAACTTTCATCGAAAACTTGCGCCATTCGGTCCCGATAATATGAAACCCGTTTTGGTTCTAAAAAATCAGAAAGTTGCGGGGTTCGTAAAAACAATGGGCAAAGAAAACAACCATCTTAAATTTTATATCAAACAGGAATCCACAGGGAGAAACATTGAATGTGTCGGTTTTAAATTAGGGAAATTTGCCGATGAGTTTAGGCAGAAAAAATTCAACATTGCTTTTACGGCAGAAGAAAATCACTGGAAAGGAAATGTAACTTATTTTCTAAATATCAGAGATGTAAAGTTTAATTAAGGTAGGGCTGCTAGAGTATCTCATGCCTTTTAAATTCTTTAGTTTCATCAAAAAGATATCGATAAGTGGCCAGTTTTCTGGTAACTTTTGTTTCTAAATTCTCTGCAATTTTAATCATTTTAGGATTAAAATCCCCAATCCACTGCATTTCATAATCTTCAAAATCAGTAGCTTCCCGAAAATGTTTGGTTCCTTCCCAAATCATGAACCCATCAATCCCTTTTCGTTGCCATTCAGGAATAATTCCGAAAACCAAGCCGACCATTTTTTTATTCTTGCTGAATTTTTTGATGATGAGAAATAGGATTTTCTGCACCCATCCAAATTTGCCTTTAAAAAATTTAATCCATTGGTTCATGTCTGGAATATTCATCCACATAGCGATGGGTTTTTCATTTTCGTACACAAACCAAGAGATGTGTTCATTAATAACGGGCTTTAATGTATTAAACATTTTCATCGTTTGCATTTCTGTCAACTGTTTGCCTTCTCCATGGCTCGCCCAGGCTTGATTATACACTGCCGTAAAATCGCGTGCAAATTTTTCTAATGATTTTAACTGAAGTGGTTTTGCAGTAATATTTTTGTTTTTGGAAATCCTGTCATGCATTGCCAAAAAATTATCAGCAACCGGATCATGAATTTTGCGACCAAAACACAATTGGTTGAAGAAAATCTTGAAACCATAGGTTTCAAACAATGATCTATAGTAGGGTGCGTTATAATTCATCGCATAAAGCGGTTCGGAAAAACCGTCGATCAAAAGTCCCCAAAACTGATCGCGTTCCCCGAAATTGATAGGCCCATCCATGGCTTCCATTCCTTTTTGCTGAAGCCAATCTTTCGCAAAGTCAAATATAAAGTGGGCGGTTTGCTGATCATTAATACAATCAAAAAAACCAATCCCGCCAGTGGGTTGACTCTGTTTGTATTTTTTGTGCATAAAAACTGCAATCTTTCCAATGGTTTCATCATCCTCATTTTTAAAAAGAAATCGCTCACATTTTCCTAATTTAAAAAACTTGTTTTTTTGGGGATTAAATATATTGTTGATATCTTGATCCAGCGGTCTTATATAATTTTTATCATGAGCAAAAAGCAGATTCGGAAACTTAAGAAATTCTAAAGCGGACTCTTTTGAGACGACATGTATTACCTTCATTTTTCAAAAATAATAAAGTTTTACTGCAATAAATGCGGAATTTTTTGATTTTTTCACTATTTTTATAAAAATTCAAATTTCGTGAAAAAAACGCTTGCTGTATTTGCCCATCCTTACTTCGAATATTCGACCACTAATCTGGCGTTAATAAAAGCGTATGAAAGTTCTGACCTGCTGACTTTTAAAGATTTATACGAAGAGTATCCCGATTTTCATATTGCGACTTTTAAAGAAAGAAAGAGAATTAGGGAGTATGAAAGGTTGGTTTTTCACTTTCCTTTGATTTGGTTCGGGTTACCACCTTTGCTTCGCTTATGGATTGATGAAGTTTTTGATATGAGCTGGAAAGCTGAAAGCGATCATCCTTTAATGAATAAAGATGCCATTATTATTGTAACCATGGGTGCAGCTGAAGATAATTATCAGAAAGAAGGTTTATATAAAACCACCATCGAAGAATTGATGAAGCCGCTCACTTTATCTTTGGAAGTTAATGGGATTGAGGTGAAAGAGATTATTGCCATTTATGATTCAGATGATTTAGAAGCGCCACAATTAGAAGAACTCACCGGTACAATTATAAAAACTCTAGAAAAATTATGAATGAAAGTTCATTAGCACAAACTGCCTTAATCTTTTTGGGTGCAGCAATAGTTATGGTTCCATTGGTCCGAAAATTAGGGTTAAGCTCTGTGATTGGATTTATTTTGGGCGGAATTATTATTGGCCCGTTTGGTTTAAAACTTACCGGAAGCGACACCAATGATATTATGCAAGCAACTGAATTTGGTGTTATCATGCTGCTTTTCTTGGTGGGTTTAGAAATCGAACCTCGTAAATTCTGGAAAATCCGAAAAAAAATAATAGGAATGGGCTTGGGACAAATGGCCATCACTGTTGCGATTTTATTTCTTATATTTTATCTAACCGATTGGCGGACCGATCAAGCTTTGGTGGCTGCTTTATGTTTCAGTTTATCTTCTACAGCGATTGTTTTACAAACTTTAAAAGAGAAAAATATTTTCAGAACTGATGTTGGGGAAGCTTCATTCTCTATCCTGTTATTTCAGGATATTGCCGTGATTCCAATTTTAGCATTACTGCCGGTTATTGCCCAAAAATCGGATACCGATGAAAACTTACTGCTTCTGCAATATCTACCCGACTGGCTTCAACCTTTTTCGATTATTTTAGGAGTTCTTGCTTTAATTGTCTTGGGTCGATATATATTCGTTCCGTTTTTACGGTATGTTTCACGCTCGGGCATGAATGAATTGCTCACCGCCTCTTCTTTATTTTTGGTCATCGGTGTTTCCGAATTAATGCATGCGGTAGGGCTCAGCCCTGCTTTAGGTGCATTTATCGCTGGGGTAATGTTAGCAACGAGTGAATTCCGCCATGAACTCGAAAGCCAAATTGACCCTTTCAAAGGTCTGCTCTTGGCGGTCTTTTTTGTGAGCGTAGGTTCTACGATCAACTTTACGGTAATTATGGGTGATCCTATGTTTATATTCACCACCACGATTATTGTTTTAATTGTAAAATTCGCAGTGCTGGTAGGTGTTTTAAAGTTTTTTAAATTAAAATTATACCAAAATTTTCTAGTCGCTTTTGGATTATCTCAAATAGGGGAATTTGCCTTTGTACTAATTAATTATTCCACCAAACTTTATTTATTTGATCCAAAACTTAATGCGCAGTTAATGGCAATTACGGCGATCACAATGTGTATCACACCTATACTTCTACTGATTAATGAAAAGTTAATTGAACCTAGAATACACCAATTTAAAAATGAAGCTCCAGTATTGGAGGGCGCCATAAAACAACAAAGAATCATTATCGTAGGTTTCGGTCATTTCGGAAGTACGGTCGGCAGGTTACTACGCGTCAATGGAATCGGTGCTACGGTTTTAGATAATGATCCGGAGCGGGTCAATTTATTAAAATCGAAAGGATTCAAAGTGTATTACGGTGATGCTTCTAAACCTGGGATCCTTCGTTCGGCTGGAGCAGAAACTGCAGACTTGCTCATTCTATGTTTAGACAATGCCGAAAAAAATAAATTTATTTTAGAATATGCTCGGGAAAATTTTCCGCAAATGCAAATTTTCGTTCGTGCTAAAAATCGTTTAGATGCCTATGATTTTATTAATAATGGCGTTGAAAATATTTACCGTGAAACCCTCGGAACTGCAGTAAACATGGCAGTTGACATTTTAAAGGCTACAGGAATGCGTGCATATGCAGCCAGAAGACTAGGGCAGCGATTTATGGTCATCGATAAAGCAATGACCCGAAAATTAGCCAAAGAACAATTGAGCGACAAAGTGACTTTTACAATGAATGAATATTTGGATCGTGAGGCAGAACTTTTGTCAGAAGACAGCCATTCTTTCGATGAATCACAGTGGAATGAATATGAAGAATATCAGAATTAAAGGTCCTGTTTTTAACTAAAATTTGAATTACATTTTACTGAAAGGTTAGAATCGCCAGTCGATATCCTTTAAGTCCGAAACCGCTTAAAATGCCGTCGGTATTTACTGCCGTCACTGATTTCTGCCGAAACTCCTCCCGTCGGTAGATATTACTGATATGTACTTCTATTTTTGGTTGTGAAATATTTTTTAAACAATCAGCTATGGCATAGGAGTAATGGGTGAATGCCCCAGGATTAATGACCAATCCTTCAAAATCATTTTGCTGTAAACGGTTGATTATTTCACCTTCAATATTCGATTGAAAATAAAGAATTTCATGCTGGGAAAAATCTTTTTTAAGACCTTTCAAATAATCATCCATAGAAACATTTCCGTAGACTTCAGGTTCGCGCGTTCCCAGTAAATTCAAATTGGGTCCATTCAGTATTAAAATTTTCATGTAGAAATTTTTACAAATATAGCGTTTTCCATAAAATAATTTCTTTTAGGCGTAAAAATTGATGGTTACAAATCGGTTCAAAAGATAACTACTCTATGTACTACTCCGCAGATTTCTAATTTTTAGAATCAATACCGAAAACGTACTTTTGTCTCAGTTCTAACCTTTAATTTTTTCATGTGAATATCTATCAAAAGATTTTAAAATATACTGCAATTACACTCGCTGCGCTGATCGCATTGGTGATCATTCTGGTCTTAAGTTTGCAACTCCCATCGGTACAAAATTTCGCTAAAGGAAAATTGGTAAATTACCTGGAGAAGAAAATAAAAACCAAGGTAAGTTTAGAACGGGTTTACATCGGATTTCCTAACAGTTTGGTCATGGAAAATCTGTATTTACAAGGGCAAAAGGTTGACACACTTTTGTTTGCGCGGAAATTAGATGTAGGATTAAACATCCCAAAACTCCTGAAAAATACGGCTGATATTACCTCTATTGATTTAGAAGGTGTGAAGGCCAATGTCGTACGCAATGAAAACGGCGGTTTTAATTTCGATTATATTATCGATGCTTTTGCCACCAAAGACGAAGAAGAAACCCCATCTAAACCATTTATAATTTCTTTAGATAAAATTAAATTAAAAGATATTGGTATTTCTTTTATTGATAATCAGTCGCGGAATGATATTAATCTCTACTTTAAATCATTCGATACGCGGGTGAAAACTTTCGACCTCGAAAAGAATTCTTACGCAATGAATGACATCAATATGGATGGACTTCGATTGAAATTAAAACAAGATCTACTGCAAGAAGTGGCTGTAAAAGTCGAGGAAAAAGTTGATTCTCTGCAGAAACAAAATCCTTTACAATTAGGATTAAACAAAATTAAACTCACCAATTTTAATATTGATTATGGTGATGATAACACCAAAACTTTTGCAAGAATCATTTTTAAAGAACTCAGCACCAAAATAAACAATCTTGAGCTAGAAAACAGGAATTTCGGTATTGAAAATATTTATTTAAAAGGTGCAGATATCAACGCTAAATTATTTCTACCCGCACAAAATGCCAATCCGAAAAAAGAAGAAAACACTTCTTCTTCCACTGCCGAAAAATCGGTAGTATTTCTTTTGAAAAAATTAATTTTAGACGACGTACAAGTGGTTTACAATAACACTGCGATTGCACCCACCAAAAGTGGAATCGATTTCAACCATTTGAACTTTTCAAAATTAAACCTGAATCTTTCTGACTTCAAAATGAATGACGGAACTTTTGTCGGCACCGTAAAATCAGCCGAAATTGTGGAAGGCCGTGGTCTGAATATTCAAAAATTCAAAACCGATTTCGTGTTTGAAGATCAACAGGCTTATTTAAAAGGACTTTATTTACAAACTCCAAAAACAGTTTTACGTGATGAAGTTATTATAAATTACCAATCAATCGAACAACTTTCTGCAAATCCCGGTGCTGTAAAAATTACAGCCCATATTCAAAAATCTCAAGTGGGTTTTTCTGATATATTAATGCTCGCTCCGACTTTAAGAAATACGGCACCATTTAATAAGTATCCGACTGCTATCCTTAAGGTCGATGCTCGTTTGAAAGGTACAATCGATGATCTACTCATTCAAAATTTAGAACTTTCCGGCATCGATCAATTAAAAATTCAGGCATCGGGAAATATTAAAAACGCAACGAACCTGAACAATTTATATTATGATTTGAATGTTCGTGAACTTTCTTCTTCCGCAAAAACCATTTACAATTTCGTCCCGAAAAACGCAATCCCAAGCAATATTACACTCCCTTCTTTTATAAAAATCGTAGGAAAGGCAAAAGGAACGACAGAAATTGTGAACGCGAATTTGCTCATGACCTCCACTTTGGGCCATGCGGGGATTCGCGCCTCGGTGAATATGAAAAAGAAAAATGCGGAACGATATGATGTCTTAGCCAATCTTCAAAACTTACAAATCGGTAAGATGATTCAGAATAAAGATTTGGGTTTTATTACCGGACAAATTGCGATAAAAGGACAAAGTTTCGATACAAACAACGCCAATGCAGACCTCAAAGGAAATATAAAATCGCTTGCTTACAATGGTTACACCTACCAAAACATGATGCTAAACGGGGAGGCAAATCGTGGTAATTATGTAATCAACCTCGACTCGAAAGATCCAAACGCAAATTTAAATGTACGAGCTTCTGGGAATTTTACCGAAAAAAATCCATCGATTAAAGCCAACGGAACCATCCGAAAATTGGATTTAAATAAACTTGGCTTTTATGAAGATCAGATGATTTTGGCCGGCGATTTAGATGGTGATTTCACGAGTATAAACCCCGATGCAGCAAATGGCTTTTTGACTTTAAAGAACTTTGCCATTTCTGATACGAAAGATGTTTTCCCGTTGCAGGAAGTATTTCTCTCGGCAGTTTCTACGGCGAATCACAATCAAATTACGCTGCAGTCCCAAATTGCAGATGTTGATTTAACTGGGAAATATAAGTTGACCCAGATTTTAGGCTCACTGCAAAATACCATTAATGAATACTATCAACATCAAAAATCTGGCAGCAAAGAAGAAAAAATAGCTCCTAATCAGTTTTTTACATTGACTGCTAAAATTAAAGACGATCAACTTCTGCGCAAATTTGTACCCGAATTAACAGAATTTGAACCGATAACCTTGACTGGAAATTACGATGCCGATTCAAGAAAGCTAGAATTTAACGGACAAATTCCTCAGGTAACTTATGGTGCGAACACAATCACCGGCGGCGCTATTACCATTAATAATGAAAATGACGCGTTGGTTTATGATCTCAAACTGGCAGCATTTAAAAATAAAAATATTGCTTTAATGAAGATTAGTGTAAATGGTGATGTTAACGATAACCTCATCACCTACAACGCTTCTACAAAAGATGATAAAGATGCAACCAAATTTTTGATTGCAGGTAACGTAGAAAAAGCAGGCGATCTTACAACAATCAGTTTAAATCCTGATGGTTTAACCTTAAATTATGATCAGTGGAAAGTCTCTGCCGATAATTATTTACAGTTGAGCACCCGTGGAATTTTGGCCCATGATTTTGCAATCTCTAATAACGGAAGTGAAATCAGCGTACAATCGGAAACCACTGTTCCAAACAGTCCCTTGAATATTTCCATTAGCGATTTTAAGATTGAAACCATTACGGAAATGATTAAAAAAGATTCTCTTCTTGCCAAAGGAAACATTAATGGTACGGCGCAACTTCGGGATTTGAAAAACAATATGACCATCAGCGCTGATGTTGACGTGACCGATTTATTTGTTTATGGCAGTCCTGTGGGGAATGTAGATATTAAAGCGAATAATCAAACTGCAGATTTAATAAGAGCAGAGGTTGCGCTATCAGGTTTTGAGAATGATGTAAAACTGCTTGGAACATACAATACCACAACCAGTGGTTTAGATATGAACCTTAACTTAAACCAAATTCAAATGAAAACGGTGCAAGGACTATCCATGAATTCCATAGAAAATGCAGAAGGTTATCTCTCTGGAAACTTAAAAATTACTGGAACCGCGGAAGCTCCGAATATTTTGGGTAGCGTTAAATTTAATAATGTTGGATTGGGTATTACTCAGTTGGGCAGCAGATTTAAAAACATTAATGATGAAATTAAATTTACAAACCGCGGAATTGATTTCAATGATTTTACGATTAATGATGAATCTGGAAACACGGTAGTCATTGATGGTGCCGTTCTTACGAAAAGCTACAAGGATTTTGCCTTTAATTTAGAGGTGAACGCAGATAATTTTAAAGTGGTCGATTCTGAAAAAGAGAATGATAAAATAATGTACGGAGTTTTAGCCGTTGATGCGAAACTGCAAATTCGTGGCGACATAGACTTACCACAAGTTGATGGTGATCTTACGGTAACAGATCAAACGGATTTTACATTTGTTTTGCCACAGTCATCCCCTTCATTACAAGATCGCGAGGGAATTGTGGAGTTTATTGACCAAGACCAAATTGCGTTGCAGAAAACCATTAAAGCAGATTCACTAACCAATCAAAGTAAAATTAATGGGTTGGATATTAATGTAAATATCGAGGTGAAGAAAGAAGCCAAGATCTCCCTAATTATTGATAAAGCAAACGGCGATTTTGTAAAATTACAGGGCGAAGCGCAGTTGACAGGCGGCATTGACCCTTCCGGTAAAACTACTTTGGTCGGTGTGTACCAAGTTGAAAAAGGAGCCTACGAAATGTCGGTCAGTTTACTGAAAAGGAAATTTGAAATTGAAAAAGGCAGTACCATCACCTGGACGGGTGAACCGATGACGGCCAATCTAGATATCACCGCGGTCTACAAAACAGATGCTGCTCCACTCGACTTATTACAACAGCAATTGACTGGTGTTTCGGGCAGCCAGTTAAATCAATATAAACAAAGAATTCCTTTTAGCACCTTATTAATAATGAAAGGTGAACTGATGAAACCAATTATTACATTTGACATTACGACCTCTAAGGAAAATAATTCGGTTTCCGCAGAAGTGATCGACAATACCACCGCGAAACTCGACCAATTGCGGCGCGACGAATCTGAAATGAACAAACAGGTTTTTGCTTTATTGCTATTGAATCGTTTTATAGGTGAAAATCCGTTTGAAAGCGATGCAGGTTTATCGGCTTCCACTTTAGCCAAGCAGAGTGTGAGTAGAATCTTGTCTGAGCAACTCAATAATTTAGCGAAAGATTTAATCGGTGGCGTAGAACTTAATTTCGATTTAGAATCTACGGAAGATTACTCCAGTGGAAATAAAAACGAAAGAACCGATTTGAACGTTGGTTTAAGCAAAAGATTATTTGATGACCGCCTGAATGTGACGGTAGGAAATAACTTTGCCTTAGAAGGTGATGCCCGACAAAACGAAGAAATGACCAATATTGCTGGAGACATCACATTTGATTACAGCTTGTCTAAAGATGGCAGATATATGTTGCGGGCGTATCGTAAAAACGACTATCAAGTTGCCTTACAAGGACAGATTATCGAAACCGGACTTGGATTTATTATCACTTTAGATTATGACAAATTCCGTGAAATTTTCGAACGGTCTAAAAAAAATAAAGAATTTAGAAAACAAAAAACGTCTTCAAAATAATGATAAAATTGAAAACATCATATTATAAAATATTTGCAACGCTGTCATTTACAATCATGCTCACCTCGTGCAGCAATACCAAATTTCTGCAAGAAGGTCAATTATTGTACACGGGTGCAAAAATAAAGATTAAAAATGATACGCTTTCCAAGAAAGAAAAATCGAATCTAAAAGAAGCACTTCAGGATCAACTCCGCCCCAAACCGAACGCGTCTTTTTTAGGTTTACGACCGCGTCTTTATATATACAATAGTACCAAAGAGCCAAAAAAACAGAAAGGAATTGGGTATTGGTTAAAATATAAAATTGGAGAAAAACCGGTTTTATTAGGTGATGTTGATCGTGAATTCAACAAAAAAATCATCGTTAATTATTCGGAGAACAAAGGGTTTTTCAATGCAAAATCTTCTTCAGACACGATTGCTAAAAACAAGACAGCCCAGGTAAATTACACGTTAAAACCTGGCGCAAGATATCTCATCAGTCAAGTTAATTATCCGGAAGATTCTACCATAATCAATTCTGAAATCATTTCTATTAAGGAAAAAACATTTTTAAAACAAGGAAACCCCTTCGATTTAGAGGTAATTAAAGCAGAGCGCGAACGGATTGATGAGCATTTGAAAAATCGCGGCTTCTACTATTTCAGTCCGGATAATATCATTATTCAAGCTGATAGTACGGTAACAAAAGAACCAAAGGTTGAACTTTTTGTAAAGCTGAAAAAGAATACCCCAGAATTGGCAAAAGATCAATTTACGATCGATAAAACCATCGTTTTTGCTGATTATAATTTGGAAGATGTGAAGTTGGGGAAATACGGGATACCGTACATCACTGATTCTGTAGAAGTTTATGAGGATTTATATATTATTGATCCAAAAAATAAATTCAAACCTAAAATTTTTGATCGCACGCTCTATTTTAATAAAGGGGATTTGTATAATCGAAAAGATCACAATCTTTCGTTGAACAGACTGATCAGTTTAGGTGTTTTTAAATTTGTAAAAAATGAATTCGTCATCTCCGATTCTTTGAATCATCGGTTTGATGCCTATTATCTTTTAACGCCGAGACCATTTCAATCCCTGCGTTTGGAAACTTTAGGAAAAACCAATTCCGCCAATTACACAGGTGCCGAGGTTAACCTGAACTGGACGCACCGAAACTTTTTTCGGGGTGCTGAACAATTAAAAGCCTCCATTTATGGGGCAACCGACATACAAATCGGTGGGCCAAAAGACGCCAACAATATTATTCGGTTTGGGGCAAATGCGCAATTGTCTATCCCAAGAATTGTGGCCCCTTTCAAATTTCATTCTTCCAGTGCATTTGTACCGCGTACCAATGTGACCATCGGTTATGAATATTTAAGCAGGACGCAACTTTATACGCTTCATAACTTCAATACCTCTTTTGGTTATGTCTGGAAAGAAAATGAACGTAAAGAACATGATTTAAAAGTAATCGAGGTGACTTTGGTAAAGCCGCAAAATGTGACCGATAAATATTTAGAACAAATCAACGGAAATCCTGATCCCAATAATTATATCGAACCAAAACCAGCGCTACAACGGGTCATTGATAACCAATTGATTTTTGGTCCTACCTACAGTTATACGTATACCAATACAATGCTTCCTAAAAAAAATACTTTTTATTATAAAGGGAGTTTAGATTTGGCCGGCACAATTACCGGTTTGGTTAGTGGTGCCGATGCAAAAGCCGGAAAACAGAAAGAAATATTCAATATTCCCTTCAGCCAATATGCAAAAATGGAACACGATTTCAGGTATTACAGAAAAATTAATGACAAAAGTACCGTAGCAACCCGATTTATTGCAGGAATCGGTTATCCTTATGGGAATTCTACGACCATGCCTCACGTGAAACAGTTTTTCGTAGGAGGGAGCAATAGCATTCGGGCATTTCGGGCAAGAACGTTGGGACCCGGCAGTTATGATCCCCGAAATCAAGAGGCATCTTTCTTTTTCGATCAATCAGGAGACATCAAAATCGAATTCAACGCTGAATATCGGGCGAATATTTACAAATTTTTGAATGCTGCAATTTTCGCGGATGCTGGAAATGTATGGTTGATGAATGAAGATCCCGAAAAACCAGGCGGAAAATTCTCTAAAAACTTTGCAAAAGAACTTGCGGTTGGTGCTGGGGTTGGTTTAAGATTAGACTTTTCTATTCTTATTTTAAGACTTGATGTGGCAATGCCGCTCAGAATACCGTATTATGAAGAAGGAAATCGTTGGACTTTCGATAAAGTTGATTTTGGCAGTAAAGATTGGCGAAAAGATAATTTAATCTTAAATATTGCCATAGGATATCCATTTTAAACGAATTATGAAGAAAAACTTACACTTTTGGGGGAAAACTTTAAAGGAAACATTTATACAGTGGAATAACTCGTCAGCGACAAGAGATTCTGCAAGCTTAGCATATTACTCAATTTTCTCTATACCTGGTTTATTAATTATCATTATTTGGATTGCTGGAAATTTTTTAGGTGAAGAAGCCATACGTGGGCAAATCACCAACCAAATTAATGATTTGATGGGTGAAGAAGCAGCCTTAAGTATTCAGGAAATGATTGCAAGCGCCCTGATTGATAAAGAAAACATATTGATGAAAACGATAGGAGTTGTTTCTTTGATATATGGTGGAACAACGGTTTTTTTTCAGCTTCAAAAATCTTTAAATAAACTATGGAATGTAGAAGCAGCACCAAAAAAAGCCATCCTAAAATTTCTACTCGATCGCGCCAATTCCTTGGGAATGATTGTAGTGATTGGTTTTCTACTCATGATTACAATGGTTTTATCATCGATGATCAGCTTACTGAATAATTTCATCATGTATCAATTGGGTTATGAAACCTACCTGCTGATGACCTCTGTGAATTTTTTGTTTGGTTTTATTTTGGTTTCATTGGTTTTTGCGTTTATGTTCAAAGTTCTTCCCGATGCTGAGATTTCATTTAAAGCAGTCTGGCCGGGAGCACTTCTTACGGCTACCTTATTTACTATTGGTAAATTTTTACTCAGTCTCTATTTTGCAGAACTAAAGCCAACATCAGTTTTTGGTACGGCGGGTACGGTGATTCTAATTATGATGTGGATTAATTATTCGTGTATGCTTATTTTCTTCGGAGCTGAATTTACGAAAGTCTATTCCAAGAATAAAGGGTATAAAATTATTCCCTCCAAACATGCAAAATGGAGTGTTGAAAAACTGTATGCGGACTCACTAAAAGAAAAGCAAAGCATTGCAAAGGAAATGTAGCGTTTATTAATTTTAATACATTTACGTTTACAAATACGACTTGCCCTCCGCTAAAAGTTTATTTAGAATATTAATTGGGAATAGTCTAATCATTTCAGATCCCTTTTTTTTAAAATTAGACACTTATCGTGAGTGCATAAAAAAACTTCCGAAAAACTAATTTCGGAAGTTTGGTAGCCCGTAGGGGAGTCGAACCCCTCTTACCAGGATGAAAACCTGAGGTCCTAACCGATAGACGAACGGGCCAGTGCGTCTTTGAATTTTATATAATTACGCTAATTTATTAACGTGCTTAGTCAACTTACTTTTAAGGTTGGCCGCTTTGTTCTTGTGGATGATGTTTTTCTTCACCAACTTATCCAACAAAGAGATTACTGATGGCAACTGTGCAGTTGCAGCAGATTTATCCTCCTCATTTCTCAACCCTCTCAAAGCTGTTCTAGCAGTCTTGTGATAGTATCTGTTGATTATTCTTTTCTTTTCGCTTTGTCTGATTCTTTTCAGAGCTGATTTATGATTTGCCATATCTTTCTAAAAACTTGGGTGCAAAGATAACAATCTTTTTTTGATTACAAAATATTTTTTTAAAACTTTTCAAAATTTTCATTTATTGTAGCCTATAAGGGAATCGAACCCCTGTTGCAAGACTGAAAATCTTGAGTCCTTACCACTAGACGAATAGGCCTTTGCTTTGAGGACTGCAAAAATAGAAATTAAGTTTTAATCCTGCAACCCCTTTAGGTATTTATCTAGAAATTTTTTGAATAGTGGTGTTTTTAATGCCTTTGTCTTCGAGCTCTTTTTGCATTTTTACCGCTTCTTCCAAGCTGGAAAATTTGCCATAGGTATAATAAAACTTACCTTTCTCCTTTACGCGGATCACGTCTTTTAAGCTATTAAGCATAAAGGAATTAGCGCTTAATTTCTGATCACTCACCGCAAGTTCCAAAGTATAAAATCCAACACCTAATTTCTGGTTCGGGATAAATGAAATGGCCGTTGCATTTTTAAACCCAGCGTCTTTTGCCGTTTTTAAATTATTATCTCTTACAGAAGCGAAATTAGTTACACTATAATAATATTTATACAGATCGTTGTCTTTGATTGGAAGAACGTAATTAAGCCCCTTTAAAGCAGGGTCACCGGTGTTATATTTCGTTGGCGAAGACATCAATAATATTCTGAAGTCATTTTTTAGGGGTTTCTCCTCTGGCTTCACCACTTCTTTGGGTTGGTTGGATGCCCCCCCATTTCTTTCGATTGCTTTTTTATAACTTACAATTGCATCGTAAATACTTTCTGCAACTTCGTTCTGACCTTTTTCTGAAGCCAGATACATTCCCTCTTCATAATTGCTGATAAAGCCAGTTTCAATTAATACGGATGGCATTGCATTTAATCTTAACACGTGTAAGTTTTGCTGCTTCACTCCTCTGGATAAGCGTTTGTCTTTCTTTTCGAAATTGCCTTCTACGAAACTCCCAAATAAAAGACTGCTTTCCAAATATTTACTTTGTTGAATTTTCAGTGCAATTAATGACTCAGGCGATTTAGGATCATAAGACGCAAAAGTTTCGCGGTCTTTTTCATCCAGATAAATTACATCATTCTCCGCTTTTGCCACTTCCAGATTTGTTCTGTTCTGATCGGGTCCCTGAACAAAGGTTTCTGTTCCGTACGGAGAAGTTTTCGTACTCGCATTGCAGTGAATAGACACAAATAAATCTGCTTTACTGCGATTGGCTAAAGTTGTTCGCTCTGTTAAAGAGGGGAATTCATCAATTTTTCGCGTATAGATGATTTTAAAATCTTTATTTTTTTCAAGCATGCGCCCTATTTTCAAAACAATCGCAAGGGTCACATCTTTTTCTCGCAAAGTGCCGACTTCACTGTAATACCGATTTGCACCATGATCTGAGCCGCCATGCCCCGCATCTAGGACAATGGTAAACTTTTTCTGAGCGCTCGGAAGAATGAATATCAAAGAGAATAAAAGGAATAAGTACTTTTTAAAAGAAAAACTATCCGTAATCATCTGTAAATTTTAAAAATTATATTAATTTTGACGGCAATATATAATAGATAAAGCGCTTTGGTCAAAACTGGCTTCAAAAATATACTACAAATCTTAATTATCCTAATTTTTAACAATTTTTTAGCACATCTTCATGCTCAAAATTTGTCTGGAAATAAGATAGTTAATGAAACGATGCCCAAATCTGACACCCTGGTTCAAAAAAAAGAACAGTTAGAGGCGGTGGTCAAAACAAAAGCAGAACGTATCAGAAACGACATCCCCAAAAAGATGACCTACCTGAATAAAAATGCGCAGGTAAAATACCAAGACATGACCATTGATGCCGATTATATTTCAATTGACTGGGATAAATCCTTGGTATTTGCCAGAGGAGAGCTGGATTCTTTAGGAAAAATTAAAAATCCTGCCGTTGCCATACAAGGAGGGAAAACCTATGAATATGATGAGTTCACCTACAACATCAAAACACGCCAAGCCATTGCTTTTAACGCACGAACTGAAGAAAGCGAAGGTGTAATCGTCGCCGAAAAAACCAAAAAATACAACGATTCGGTCTTCTTTATGAAAAGAGGAAAATATACCACCGACGAATATTTCATAAAGAAAAAAGACACCATTGCCGATTACTATTTGCTCGCTCCAAACATTAAATTAATTAAAGGTAAAAACAAATCACAGGTAATTACAGGACCGATTCAAATGTATATTGAACAGGTGCCGACGCCTTTAATCATGCCATTTGCTATTTTACCCTTCTCCGATAAAAGAAGTGCCGGTATTTTAATTCCGAGTTTTGGAGAAAGAGAAGATGTAGGATTTTTCCTAAATTCCTTGGGATACTACCAACCTATTGGCGATCATTTTGACTTAAAAATCCTGGCAGACATTTACACCAAAGGCAGCTGGAATTTAAAACCCGAAATGAACTACAAAAAGAACTACAAATATACCGGGAATTTTTCTGCCGATATGGGTACCACCGTGCGCGGTATAAAAGGGCTGGGTGATTATTCGAAAACCGGCACCTATCGAATAGCCTGGCGACACCAGCAAGATTCAAAAGCAAATCCTTTTCTTACCTTCTCGGCCTCGGTGGATGTAGTGAGTAATAAGTTTTATAATAATACGGTTAATAATAATTACGCTTTTAACCAAAATAATCTGAATGCCCAGCAAAACTCAACTGTAAGTGTTGTAAAGCGGTTTCTCACTTTGCCAATTACCATTACAGGAACTTCTTCTTACTCCCAAAATTTCTCTACGGGTTTGGCAGATTTAAAACTTCCGGTGATGAATGTGGCGATTAATCAGTTTTATTTATTTAAACCAAAGACAGGAATCAGACAAGGTTTAGTAGAAAACATTACCGTAAATACCGGCTTAAACTTGAATAATTATGTGCAAACAAATGAAGGCGAACTGTTTAAAAAAGCGATGTGGGAAAAAATGCAAACGGGTCTTAAAAACAATATTTCTTTAGGAACAAATACCACGATTGCAAAATATTTCACCTTTTCTATTTCAGCAAATATTGACAATGCTCTAACAACCAAAACGTTGACCCGATCCTATAATCCGATTGACAACAAAGTAGAAGATGTTCTCAATAATAAAATTGCAGGATATTCTTCTTTCTCGACCAGCACAAGTTTACAAACGGTTCTGTACGGCATGTTGAATTTTAAAAAGAATTCATCTGTTCAAGCGATTCGTCATATGATGACACCACAAATCGGCTTCAGTTATTCACCAGATTTCTCAGCTTCCAGCTTTGGATATTACAAGAATTATTATAACGATCGTGGCGAAATGACGCCCTACTCTATATTTGACCGTGGGATCATTGGCTCACCCAATTCTGGTTTGGTGCAGGCCTTAAGCTTCTCTATCAATAATAATTTGGAGATGAAAGTGAAATCTAAAAAAGATTCTACCGGAACTAAAAAATTGAAGATTTTTGAAAGTTTAAATTTCAACACCAATTATAATTTCGCTGCTCCAACTCATAAATGGTCCATGTTTAGCTTCAGCGGACAAACCACTTTATTTGAAAAATTAAACCTGAATACGAGCTTAACTTTAGAACCGTATCAAATTATATTTGCTCCAGAAAGCGAAATGGGTATTAGAACAGAAAACTTTGGTCATTTTAGTGTACAAGGTTTCAATGCGCAACTTTCTTATCCGTTGAGCGACGCCATCTTCGGTGAAAAAGAAGAGCTCGCCAAAAAATTTAAAACCAAAGGAGAAATAAGAAATGAAGATTATTATTTTGATGAAGATAATTACGCGCGGTTTAAGCAACCCTGGTCTTTAAACATCAATGCACAATATGGCTACACCCGAAGCTTAACACGTTTCGGAAACAATGTGGCCTCATTAGGTCTCGATGGAAGTATTAAACTATCACCATTTTGGAATATCACCGGTAACCTATACTATGATATTATTACCAAAGAAATTGCCAATACGCAGTTAGGATTCTCACGGGATCAAAGAAGTTTTACCATTAACTTTAACTGGATTCCCTATGGGCAGTATAAAGTATACGATTTCTTTATTGGAATTAAAGCCAATATTCTGCGCGATGCTGTGAAATATAAAGACCGCAGCTTCACTCAACCAAATGCACCGTTTTAAATTTTAAAGAATTAAACTTAAGTTTTATATTTGCCAAAAATCAATCCTATGAAAAAGATCATTTCCACCTCGAAAGCACCGGCCGCTATTGGCCCATATTCCCAAGCGAATTTTGTGAATGGCACTTTGTATATTTCAGGGCAAATCCCAGTAAATTCTGAAACAGGAAAAGTAGAAGAAGGCATTGAAAAAGCAACCCACCAGGTCATGAAAAATCTGGAAGCCGTACTTACGGAAGCCGGATTAACCTTTAGCAATGTGGTAAAGGCAACGATCTTTTTGAAAAATATGGATGATTTTGCGGTGATGAATGACATCTATGCATCTTACCTAAATCCGGACAGTTATCCCGCGAGAGAAACCGTACAGGTTTCTTGTCTGCCGAAAAATGTAGATATTGAAATCTCTATGATAGCACATCAATTTTAATGAATTTTTTAAGAAATACATTTGCAGTAATTTTAGGCCTCACCGTGGCCGCGCTTCTTATCACCATTGGTATAAGGATTAACTCTTCGTGGATCACCTATGAAGGATTTTCCGCCTTTGAAAAATGGGAAAGCGTTTTAAAATCGGTCGAGCATAAACCCTATTTTTTTGTTGCACTGCTAATTTCATCTGGGATTGCAGCAACAGTTGGTGGCGTAGTAACTGCAATTATCGTAAAATATGCAAAAGTAGCCTATGCAATTTTGATTGGATTTATCCTCTTGTTTATTGCGATGCTCGATATTATCATTTTTCCGTACCACCCTACTTTTTACAAAATCTTAATCTTCCTAACCTTCTTCCCTTTCTCTTGGATAGGTGGCAAGATTATCGAAGTGATCTATGAACGAAAGAAACGCAGAAAACGAAAACTCCTTAACAAATAAAAAAAACGCAACCAGTTTAAGTTGCGTTTTTCGTTATTATAGTATTCTTGATTAAGGCATTTTGAACCCTCGGGTTGTAATTCTTCCATATTCATCTACGTATTTGATCTGAACGTTTCCGCTGTAAGAATCCAATATCTTTTCAATATCTTTTTGTGAGTTTACTGGTTTGCCATTAACTTCAATCACGATATAATTATCAACAACACCAATTTTTGCCATCTCACTGCCGTTCTCTACGTTTCTTGCGATTACCCCACTGTTTAAGCCGTAATCGGTTTTAAACTTCTCACTCAACGGCTCAAATTCTGCTCCAATTTTTTCGGTTACTGAAAGGTCGGCTTTACTTCTTAAAGTGGTTCCTCCTTTTTGGTCTTTCAAGGTAACATTAATGGTATTTTGTTTTCCATTTCTTAAATAAGTTACCGCAACTTTATCACCAGGTCTTTTACTGCCTACGGCAAATGAAAGATCATAATAACTTGAAACAACGGTATTGTCGACTTTAGTAATAATATCGCCATTTCGTAAACCAGCATCTTCTGCACCGCCTTTCTCCGCAACTTCAATTAGATAAACACCGCTTGCTGATTTTAGATTGGTTTTTTTCTGTTGGTTATAGGCTGAAACCTGTCGTTCATCTGATAAATCCAACGGAACAACGCCCAAGAATCCTCTTTGCACCAAACCAAACTGCTTAATATCCTCTACAACCTTTCTGGCTAAATTGGATGGAACCGCAAATCCATACCCTTCATAATATCCAGTTTTAGAGGAAATCGCAGAGTTGATTCCGATTAACTCCCCGTTCGGATCAACCAAGGCACCACCAGAATTCCCAGGATTAATTGCCGCATCGGTCTGAATAAAACTTTCAATTGGTGTTCTTGATTGCTGACTTAACAAGTCGATACTTCGTCCTTTTGCGGAAACGATTCCAGCAGTAACCGTAGAATTTAATCCCATCGGATTACCCACGGCTAAGACCCACTGGCCAACTTCTACATTATCGGAGTTTGCAAAATTAAGGTAAGGCAAGCCTTTTTCTTCAATTTTTAATAAGGCAATATCTGTGGTGGGATCCGTTCCAACCAAATTGGCAACATAAGATTTCTTATTAGAAAGCACCACTTCTAATTTGGTGGCACCTGCAATCACGTGGTTATTAGAAATAATATAACCATCAGGAGAAATGATTACGCCCGAACCCATTCCCGTGGGCATATTGGGTGGTGGCGATTGTTGTTGCTGTTTCGGATTACCTCCAAATGGGTTCCCAAAAAACAAATCGAACAAATCCTGATCATTTGCTCTTGTTTTTTTGTTTGAAAAATTTTTGATGCTCACTACGGCTGGAACTGTCATTTTGGCAGCCTTCACGAAGTCATCGCCCACTCCTGTCATATTAAATGAGGCATATTTTGCGTCGTTATTCTTGGGAGCAAAATAATTAAAATCTGCATGATTGCCTTTTACATTAAAGTAAGTGATGGCGCCAAAGGTCGTGGCTCCCGACATTACTCCTACAACAGCATAGGGAATTAGTTTTTTTAAGGTATTTCTCATCGTCATAAATTATTTAAAACGTTATATTTAATTATCTACTAAACAAATTTAGTGCTAAATCAGTATTCATAAAAAGTAGTTTGTTTCAACTTTAACTAAACATTAACAAGAATGACCCTAATTTAAACATTTTTTAATAAAATTGGGTATTGCAACGATTTATTTAACATTTCGATTGTCACTGTTTCTGGTCATAAAATATAAATCAAATAGTGCTGAACAAAGAAATCTTTGTTATATTTGAATTCTGCACAATTGTATTGCAGTTGAAAAATAAAATTATCTCTCATTTTTTACTTTCTTTACATTTGAAATCAGCATTATCGTATGAAACTCAACATTAAAAATGAAACCGGAAGACTTAAATCTGTCGTTTTGGGACAACCTCAATCAATGGGAAGCGTTCCATCTTTGGAAGAAAGTTATGATGCAAAATCCTATGACACGATTCAAAAAGGTATTTACCCTAAAGAAGAGGATATCGTGCATGAAATGAATGAATTTGAAAAAATATTAAAGAAACACGATGTAAAAGTTTTTCGTCCGGAAATTATTGAAGACTACAATCAGGTTTTCGCGAGAGATGTGGCGTTTGTTATTGAGGATAAAATGATTATCTCCAATGTAATTGCAGATCGTGCAGATGAACAAGAAGCCTATCGTAAAATATTTGAAGAGGTAAAGTGGCGCGATATCATCAATCTGCCAGACACCGCCCATATTGAAGGGGGCGATGTTATTGTCTGGAACGATTTCATCTTCATAGGAACTTGTTTTTCAGAAGATTATCGGAATTTTAAAACCGCCAGAACCAACGAATACGCAATTAATATTTTGAAAGAATATTTTCCAAAAAAGAGAATTCTTGATTTTGAGTTGAAGAAAAATGACCGCGAACCTTATCTAGGAATACTGCATTTGGACTGTACTTTTAATCCCATCGGGAAAGATAAATGTATCATCTATAAGAATGGCTTTGTAGATGAAAGCGATTATCATTTGATCCTGGATATTTTCGGTGAAGAAAACTGTTTTCATGTTACCGATGAAGAAATGTTTGAAATGTATCCGAATATCTTTTCGATTTCACCAGAGATTGTGGTTTCTGATCAAGCTTTTACCCGAATGAATAATCATTTACGAAACGAATGGGGAATGACGGTTGAAGAAATTCCGTACCGTGAAATTTCTAAAATGGGCGGACTGCTGAGATGTTCTACTTTGCCTTTGGTGAGAGCCTAAATTTTAAAAAAATCTTTTTTAACCGAAAGTCATCGATTCGACCAAGTCAAAAGTAGTACAATAAGAATGTAAAAACAGATTGCAAAAAAACTGATTCTACGAACTTAATTTTTTCAATTTCTTAATTTCATCATCGGTCACGAAGGTGTCATATTTTAAAATCGCAGAGGAGTGAAAGCTAGTTCCACCCGTAAACGCTTTCAGTTCTTCAATATTTTCAGAGCGCACACCACCACCGATTAGAATTTCTATTTTATCCGAATATTTTTTAATTAAAGTTTTCAGTTGCTCTTTTCCTTCCAAGGCTGTTTTTTTTCCACCCGAAGTCAAAACGGTTTTGAAACCCAATTTAATTAAAATCTGAAGGGATTTTTCTAAATCTTCAGTTCGGTCAAAGGCACGATGAAAAGTACACGGTGTTTCTCCGGCCAAATCAAGCAACGCTTTATTTCGTGCTTCATCAATTTCATTATCCGCATTTAAAACTCCAAAGACGAAACCATCGGCACCGCCTTCTTTAAAAGTGATAATACTGTTTTTCATTTCCAAAAACTCGTCAGCAGAATAGAAAAAGGGACCACCTTTCGGCCGGATCATTACATAAACGGGCGTTTTATAATGCCTTTTTAGATGGAGAAATTCGTAGAAATCAGGTGTTACTCCGCCTTTTTCTAAATCATGACAGAATTCTATTCGGTCGGCCATCGATTGACAGGCAGTTTCCGCAGACGTAATTTCAAAGCAGGCAATTTCTAACATGGGTTTTTTATTATCTATAAATTTAAGTATTTTTGCGAGATAAAGGACCATTCCTCATTAAAACTTATCATTCATGCAAACAGCCAATACCGTTCTGATGGTAGAACCGATCGCTTTCGGTTACAACTCTCAAACAGCAGAAAATAATTACTTTCAAGTTGAACAGAAAGAAACCGACATTCAGGAAAAAGCACTCGCTGAATTCAACAACTTTGTCGGAAAACTTCGGAACAAAGGGGTTCAGGTGATCACCGTGAAAGACACTTTAAACCCACATTCACCAGACTCTATTTTCCCTAATAACTGGGTGAGTTTTCATGAAGACGGAAAAGTCGCACTTTACCCTATGTTTGCTCCAAACCGACGTGTAGAACGAAGAACTGACATTTTGGATACTGTGCAAAATGCCGGCTTTAAAATTACAGAAATCCAAGACCTATCTTCTGCTGAAAAGGAAGACAAATTTCTGGAGGGAACAGGAAGTATGATTTTTGATCATGACTACAAAGTGGCTTATGGTTCTGTTTCTCTCCGTTTAGACGAAAAATTATTCCTTGATTTCTGCGAGAAATTTGACTTTCAGCCTGTGGTTTTTCATTCTTATCAAAATGTGGGAAATCAAAGACTACCGATTTACCACACCAATGTGATGATGTGCGTAGCCAAACAGTTTGTAGTTATTTGTTTGGACTGTATCGATGATGAAATGGAAAGAGAAAAAGTTCAGGAAGTCATTAAATCAACCAACAAAGAAGTGATCGAGATTTCGGAAGATCAGATGCAGCAATTTGCGGGAAATATGTTGCAAGTTCAAAATCAGGAAGGAACACCATTTTTGGTGATGAGCGAAACGGCTTATAAATCGTTAACAACGAAGCAAATAGAAAAGATAGAATCTTACTGCGAAATTATTTATGCCGATTTGAATACGATTGAAGTAAATGGTGGTGGAAGCGCAAGATGCATGTTAGCCGAGGTTTTCTTGCCAAAGAATTGATTTTCTTCAATAGATTTTTTTTAAAACTGAAAAGAAAGTTATTCTCAAAAAAAGCCACTGACGAAGTGACTTTTTAGCTTTATTTAATTTTTTCGATCGTTCTTCTCACCAAAATATGATCGTAAGAATCGGTATGGCAAGGTTGCACATCTTCGGGTATTTTTTCTCTGATGAAGTCATTATAATCAAAACAGTTTTTGAAAATATTGAATTCTCCATTTTTAACATCCCACACAATTCCCTTACTTTTATTGAGGGTAGAAGCCATCACACCACCGGCAGGCCCCATATTATAGGCAAGTCCTTTGGCCCAAATATTTGCCAGCACAACTTCAGTATAAAAATAATTCTCACCTTCTATGGTCACTTTCACAAAACTGTTCGGGAAATCGGAACCTTGTGCGCGATCCGTTTTATTTCTGTTGTTTAAAATACTTTGAACATTAAAATAGAGGTTTCCGTTTTGAACGACTGCAAATACATTTTTTATTTTTTTATCGGTGCTTTCATCGTAGAAAAAACAGTCTAAAGCATCATCATTTACGGTAGATTTTTCGAAACCGATCAAACCTTTCTTGATTAATTTCTGACTCTTCGAAGGTTGCTTTGCGGTAAATTCAGCTTTTGTCAGATAGATGCCATCGGGCAAACTTGTTTTGTTCGAGTTATTTTCTCCTGTTGAAGTTGATGAATTGATTGTAGTTTTCGGCGTATCTAGAGGTTCTTCAGAAATTTCTTTGATGGAAGGTTCGAAAAGTTCTTCCTGTAATTTGTTTGAATAATTAATATAATAGGCTTTCCCATTTTTCCAGGTTAAATCTTTAAAAGGAATTTTGTCTCCAAGCACAGTTGTAAGAATTCCTTCTTTTATGGATTTCCTTTCTTGTGCAGAAACCATTACACTCATAAATAATACAACGAATAAGTATGTATATTTCATCTCTTAAATTTTTGTAAAACTATTCAAAATAATTCAATATTAAAACATTATTTTTCTCATGAAATTGAAGTTTATTTAACAATTTTGCTGGTTTTGAAAAGATTCCCAATTTCTACATTAAAGGATTTAATTTCTAAATAAATTCTTCGCTACAAAAAAAAGCCTTCAGAAATTCTGAGGGCTTTTCGAAAAAAATAACTGAATATGAAAACTTAATTTATCTGGTTCTATTATTAATATCTTTATCTGCACTATCGATTGTACGTGTTTTTTTCACTTTCTGGTTTCCGAAATTATAAACCACGGTTAGTTTTACGCCTTGTTTATATTGATTTTGCTCTACAAAATTGTAGTTCCCATTTTTTTGGTAATCTTCGATTTTAATAAGGTACGTGTTGAAAACATCATCCACGCCGAGGGAAAAAGTCCATTGATCCCACATTTTTTTTAAGTTAAGATCCAAGCGCATCAAGCCATCTAATGATCCCAATTCTATTTGCTGTTTGTTGATGTAGAAGTAATTTGCGCCCAAGAACCAGGTTTTGTTTTTATCTAATCTGATGTTATTATTGGTTTGAATAAGAACACTCGTTGAACTGTTTGTATTTTCATACAAAGGGAAAACATCGCCGGTGATTGGATCCATACTCAAACTTCCATCGTTGATGTTGTGTTGTACGCCGACATTAAAATTGGTCGTCCAGATTCCTTTGAAAAAACTTTTTTGCATTCCTAACATTGCACTCATTTCCTGTTGATCGCCAAAATTGGTTCTAATATAGCGCAGTTGATTTTGCCCATTAATAACGCCTTGCAAAGGAACTTCAGTAATATTATCTTTTTTAAGAGCGTGGTTTAAAATCAGGAAATATGAATTTTTATACATATAGGTCAGTTCCTGGGTATAAACAGAAGACGCTTTCACGAAAGGATTATTTTGGGTATAATTAAATTCCGTTAAAATGGTGCGGATCGGATTTAATTCATAAAAATTGGGTCTTCTCATCCGGCTGGAAAATGCGTAGGAAATAGTATTGTTATCATTAAGCGCATAATTCAAACTTAAATAAGGCAAAAGTTGATTATAATCTCTTTTAATATTTCTTAAATTGACATCTTGCGCATTATCCGATTTTCCTTCGCTGTTTGTCATTTCATATCGCGCGCCCACTTTACCGGAAAGTTTTGGGGAAATTTTTCCTTCTAAAGTTAAGTAAGCACCAAAGATATTTTCATCATATAAAAAAAGATTAGGCCAAGATTGCGGAATTGCGGTGCGGAAATCGATTGCAGTATATTTCGTGTCGTTATCTGTTTTTGTTTTATTAAAGTTAACGCCGGTCGCAAGGGTAAAGTCTTTTTTAAATTTTTGAATATAATCTGCCGTCGCTGAAAAATTGTCGATCAATTGCGGCTGTTCCTGATTAATTCTGATTAACGGATTTAATTCTGTCTGATTTACATCAGATAAATACGTGATGTTTTCTGAGCGTTGCAATCTTTTATACAACAATCCCGCAGCGTTTACATTAAACTTACTCCCTAAAGAATCCAGTTTCAATTCATAATTTAAGTTGAGGGAATTGTTGTACGATCGGGCATCTTCTTTATTTTTCGTCCAGGAATAATCGGTTGTATTGCTTTGCGAATTTTTTACTGTACTGAATAAATTTACGGTAGAATCATAACTTCTGTTTGCTCGAGAGTTGAAGGTGAGGGCAAAACTATTATTGTCATTCAACTCATAATCGATATTGAGATAGCCTCCCAAATTTTTGTTGGGATCGGTAATTCGCCCTTCAGATTGATTGGTCGCTATAGTATTTCCGTTTTTCAACAGATAAAATTGTTCTTGAATATTTTCACTCACATTGATATTTGCGTTGATTCCAAGTTTTTCTTTTCGATAATTTACACTTAAACCTGCAGCAGTAGAATTGTAATAATTTTGTTGGTTGAACATTCTCATATTTCCGTTTAAGCCATCGCTGCTTTTCTTCTTCAAAATAATGTTGATAATTCCATCGGAAGACTCCACTTTAAATTCACTTCCGGGCACGGTGATTACTTCAATTTTCTGAATGTTTTCCGCTGGGGTATTTTTTAGAAATTGCTCCAGTCCGTCGGCATCCAGTTGTGTAGGTCTTCCGTTGATATAAATAACAGCGTTTGATTTACCAGCAATTTTTAAGGTCTTGTCGTCCGTGGACGAAACCAGTGGTGTTTCTTTTAAAAGTTCAAAGGCCGTATTTCCTTTTGCAACGGGTGAAGCTGCAACATCATAAACAAAACGGTCGCTTTCTTTTTTAAACACTTTTTTTGTCATGGTCACTTCTTGGATTTGCTGAATTTTTACAGAGTCAGCTTTCGCTTGTTTTTGGGCAATAGCAACAAATCCGGAAAGAAGCGCTAAGGGAATCATTAGTTTTTTCATGGGTTAAAGCTTTTAGAAAAAGAAGGAAGACTAATTATTAGTTTTATGGTTATCAGTGATCATTATTAGTTTGGGCTTCCTTCCTTTCTTTGGATATTGGTTTTTATGAATCTTACATTGCAAAGATATAAAAACTATTTAGTATTATGCAATACAAAGTACTATAAAAATAAAGTCAAAACTTATAACCATTTGATTATCAGTTGAAAAAAATTAATTATGAATTACCAATCTTTACCAGAGGTGCTGATATTTGCATTTAAAACAAAAAAAAGAGTAGAAAATCCACTCTTTTTTTTACGTTTTTAAAAACCATTTACTCTTCTCGGTCAAAGCGCGCCAAAGTTTTATCAACCCAAATTGTAGCGAAAGGGAAAAACACAGAAATAAGTGCGAAGACGGTATCTTCATCATCCCATTGATAAATTTTTCTTGTCGGCAAAAAAAGCAACAGATAAAGAACGAAAAACAAACCATGAATATTACCGACAATAATGATGTAGATCGTGGGCAAAAGACCTTCTCGATCATAGCGAATCCAAATCATCGCTGTAAACAGGAAAAACCAGGAAACCGCCTCGGCAAAACAAATTTGTTTAAACCATTTTTCGATTTGTTCTGGACTGTATTTGGCAAATAATTTTTCGATATAACTCATAATGAAAATAAAAAAAACTGTAATAAAAATTGAAGTGCAAATTTACGGATTATAAACCTGGATTAAGTAGTGCTTTCTATTTATAAAAATTACTTCCATCTAAATATTCAAAAACTTCGGGTGGCAACATGGGTCTTACGTTTTTACCCTCCTTAATCATCGCCCGAATTTCTGTGGCAGAAAGCTCAATGATTGGCGCTTTTATTACAGAAACATTCTCGTGATCTACGTACTGATACTGCTTATTCGTTTCCTCAAAAACTCTAGGATAAACAATGATCTGATGATTTTTAACTAAAACTTCTGCGTTTTTCCATTTTGAAAGTCCGTTTAAATTGTCTTCGCCCATAATCAAGGAGAAAGAATACTCGGGATATTTTTCGTGAAGATAAGTCAAGGTATCAATCGTATAACTCGGGATTGGCAATGAAAACTCTACATTAGAAGCCCGTAATTTTGGGTAATTTTTTACTGCAAGTTGCACCATGTCTAAGCGGTTATGATCTTTTAATAAAGATTTTTTATCTTTAAACGGATTTTGCGGACTGACCACAAACCAAAGTTCATCCATATCCGTATTCTCAATAATATAATTCGCCAAAATCAAATGGCCAATATGAATGGGGTTAAAACTCCCGAAAAACAAACAGATTTTTTTCATAGATTTAGAACTGAATTCGACCACGATGCGCACGTTTCTATTTAAGTTGTTAAAGATAAAAAAATATTGCTGAACGTATAATAAATGCAGACTAATTGAGTTCAAACAAAGAAACACTTTCATTGAAAATCCTACTTCCCATTTCACTCCTGTTTTTTTGTGTTTTTTTTAAAGCGCAAGTAAAAGAATTTTGGCTGATCGACCTTCAAACCAATAAAAAAACACTGGTAAAAGATTCTGTTTCTGCCGTGAAATTCTTGGATTCTTTAACCCAAAACTCTTATTATTTTACAGAGGTTAAAGCAGTAAACAAAGAAGCAAATTCTACGCAAATTTTCTTTGATAAAGGAAAAAATTACAATCAAGCTGAAGTTAAACTTGATGACGAAACGGTAAAAAACTTTAAATATAAAAGAGAATTTTTTGCAAAAAACTTAGATTCTTTAAAGAAAGAAATTAGTGAGCGCTATAGAAATCAAGGTTTTGTTTTTAACCGGGTAAAATCTCAATTTAAAGGAATGAAGAACGGTATTCCCCAGGTCGAACTTTTCGTGATAAGAAGCGACCAACGCAAAATAGATGGTCTCGTTTTTAGAGGCTATGAGCGACTTCCGATCCGTTTTGTGAAAAATTTAGAAAAGGAATATCTACAGAAAAAATATCAACCGAAGACTTTAATTCAATTAAATCAATCGCTCCAAAACCATCCTTTTCTGCTGCTAGAAAAACCGCCACAAACTTTATTCACCAAAGATTCTACCTCTATTTTCCTGTTTACCCAAAAGAAAAAATCCAATAGTTTTGATGGTATTATCGGATTTGGAAATGATAAAACAGACAAATTCACCTTTAACGGAAGTCTTAATTTAAACTTCAGGAATATGTTTAATGGTTTTGAAACCGTAAACCTATTTTGGCAAAGAAATCCGGATAAAGGGCAGACATTTGATCTCCAAACTGATATTCCCTATCTTTTTAAAACCAATATTGGAGGTAATTTTAAAATCAATATTTTCCGACAGGATTCTACTTATGCCAACGTAAAACTTACGCCTGCTTTCTATCTTCATCTGAATCGAAATCAAAAAATTGGCGTTCGCGGAACATTTGAAACATCAACCGTTCTTGACTCGCTCTATGTGCAGGGGCGGGATTATGATAAAAAAGGAATTGGCCTTTGGTACGACTACACCGAGCCTTCAGAAATTGAACTCTTTATTTACAAAACGAAAATACGGGCAGAAGCAGACTATATAACCACCAACTATGCGGTCGACAATGTCACTGGCAACCAAACCAATTATTATTTTTCTGGGGAACGAAATTTTCATGTTAAGGGAAACAACTATCTCAACTTACGCGGAGAAACCGCTTTGCTAAATTCTAAAAATAATTTTGCAATTAATGAACTATTGCGTTTTGGTGGCTGGAATTCTTTTCGTGGATTTAATGAACATTCTCTTTACGCCAATTTTTATTATTTCGGAACGGCTGAGTATCGTTACTTGGTCGGCAATCAAGCTTTTTTCGATGTATTTGGACAGTATGGCGAATTGCACAATAAAAATTTAGGTTTTAAACCAAAGCTTTATAGTTTTGGACTCGGTTTTAATTTTATACTTCCGATTGGGTTGATGAGTTTTCAAATCTCTAATGGGAATGAATTTGGAAATCCGATTAAATTTGGCGACACCAAAATACATTGGGGAATCTTGAGTAGGTTCTAGAGTGATAAAATCATGAACTTATACAAGTTGGTAAAAAATCTTTAGAAAAAATATAAAAATGATTAAAATCAGCTTAATATTATAATTTTAAGAGAATTCTCTATAGATTATCTGTAAATTTGCTATTGTGCCTTCTCTGTTCTACAAAAACAGTAAAAAAAGCAATTGATGACAAGTATAAAAATAAAGTAGGTATCGATAGAAATGAAAAGCAATACTAATAAAACACCCTTCCTCAATTCGAAATTTCGGAAATTAATTCACTATGGCCTTATTTTAGGAATTTTACTGCTCCAAATTATAATCGCTGTATTTTTCTATAAGGAATTGGTGAACAAGAAACATTTAAACTTTATCGAAAAGCAACTCAATGGTTTTCAGGCCTTAGAAAGCCTCACTGAAAACTCGAGAGAGGAACTTTTTAATGCGCAGGATTTTCTTCAAAAATTTATATTGACTGAAGATGATCAATATCTGACCTCCTATTTTAACTCTTTAACTCTACTTGACGGCAATCTTGAAAAGATCGAAAGTATTCGGGAAGAAAATCCTGAATTAAAACTCAATTTAAATTCCAACAAAAAAGAAAAGTCGAAAAACCAGACCTTGAAGGTATTGATCGATTCTGTAGCTCAGTTTTCAACCAGTCGTCCGGCAAAACCCAGTACGAAGCTGGCCACACCAAAAAAATACAATTATAATTTTGATTTCAGGAAATATGATGTAGAAACCAAAACAATCTCCGACACGATTGCTAAAAAAGGAATTTTTGGTCGCTTAAAAGACGCAATTTCTGGGACCGAAAAAGTCCGTAAAGACAGTACGGTGGTAATTATGAAAGAAGCCAAAGACGATCGGGCCATGAAGCTAAAAGCCGAGGTAGACAGTGTCTTCAACTTAGCAAGCAACCATTACATTTCAGAAATAAAAGAAATTCAAGTAACGGTTTTAGGCAAGCAAGAACAGTTGCAAAGCAGCAGTAATGATTTTAATAAAACATTCAGTAAACTTTTACTTTATACCAATGATTTAATTGGCACTTATGAATTGGGTATTACTAATTCTAAAATCGAATTACAAAAACAATACACAGAGCAAACCTCCAAACTCAACGTCATTAGAAAATATTTGGTATTAAGTATCATCGTGCTTATGTTTTTGGTTTCCATTTTAATTTTGTATTTCACGAGAATGGCATTTGTTTATGAACGTGATCTGAAAGATGCAAACAACCAAATTGAGGAAAACTTAAATTTTAAAAATAGAATACTGGGAATGCTCAGTCACGAATTAAGAGCCCCTTTAAAAATAATTGGGATATTTATTAAGAAAATTACGGCTAAAACAAAAGATGAAACCATCAAAGATTATTTAAAGTCGATTAGCTTTACCAATGATACGCTTTTGATGCAGGCCAATCAAATTCTTGAATACACCAAAAACCAACAGGTCGAAAATAAATTAATACCAGTTGCCTTTACCCTTAAAGAAGAAATAGACTCCATCTTAACTGCGATTGCTCCGTACATTGAAACGAGAAATAATCAGTTCATCATTACAGAAAACATTAATCCAACATTACAAGTTTTCTCAGACCGTACAAAGATTAATCAAATATTTATGAATATTCTTGGGAATGCAAATAAGTTCACTGAGAATGGACAAATAAAAGTGACCATCAATACAGAACCGATTGATGAGCAAACCATTTCGTTGGTCACTACCGTAATTGATACGGGATCAGGTATCTCTCCAGATGATTTAGAAAAAATCTTTGAACCTTATTATCAAGGTGTTCTATCTGAAAAAATTGAAAATCTAGGCGCCGGTTTAGGATTGAGTTTATGCAAAGAAGTTATCGAATTATACGATGGTGAAATTTCAGTTTCAAGTGAATTAATGAAAGGCACAACTGTTGCATTCCGACTTTATTTAAATCTAGTAAAATGAACGCCTTAAATAAGAAACCTTGTACATTTCTCCTTGCTGATGATCATAGTTTAATACGACAAGGTTTGGTCTTTTTAATTGACGACATTTGTGCTGATTGCAAAGTTACGCAAGCCTCCAATTTTCAGCAGATTTTAGAAACAATTACGACTCAGAAAATAGACATAGCCATTTTAGACGCGCAATTTCCAGAGGGAAATATCCTTTCTATTTTACCTGAAATTAAATCAAAAGATCAAGACATCAAAATTCTTATTTTCTCGGGATATGCTGAAGAAGAACACGCTCTAAAATATATAAAAGCAGGCGCACATGGTTTCCTAAGCAAGATGAGCGAAGAAGAAGACATCAAAAATGCACTGTTAAAAATGAAAAATAAAGGGGAATATTTCTCGGAAACTACACAAGCCTTACTCATCCATTCACTATCTAACCCAGAAAATATAGATTTAGTTTCTTTACTCACCGAGAGAGAATTACAAATCGCAGAAATGTACGTCGCTGGTTTGGGCAATTTGGAAATCGCTAATTCATTAGACATTAAGCAAAATACCGTTAGTACTTTAAAAAAGAGAGTATTTGATAAACTAAAAATCGAAAATATCGTGCAGTTGATTGCAATAATAAAAGGGCAACATTAACGTACGTTTTTCTCAACCGTTGCATCGCGACAAAAATTACCTCCCGAAAATTTCCCCGTTCCTTGTTGAAAATTTACAGGTCATCTAACATCGATTGATCCCCAGTCTTTCCGATATAACCAAGGAATTATTGTAGAAAAATATCTACAACCCCACCGACAAATATCGAAGTGCTTCAGTTGACCAATTCCCATTTCCGATGTACCTTTGCACTAATAGAAATGGACTTCATTATCATTTCAAGAGGAGATTCTGAAAACACAAATGATGAAAAAATGAGATTCTATTAACGAAATGATGAGTTATATCCTGTGAAAATTTTACAGGATATTTTTTTAAATAAAATTCAAATTTATCATTTAATTCACCTCCTTATTGCACGCAAAAAATCCTTAAGCAAAACGCGTAAGAACTTATTCTTCCCAGGCAATTAATGTATTTCTAATAAGGATAAGTAGTTTTACCAATTCAGCTCTTTCCGCTACTTAATTTCTACTTGGTCAACTTACTTGATGCCAATTTCTAAGCACTTCAAAAGCTTTAAAAATCTCACTATATTCTATGTCTTTGTGTACATCAAAAAAAATATTGATTTCAAAAATTTCATCCTCTGTTACAAACATTAATAAGTAAGAAACAGGCAGCCCGTACGGTTGAATATCTTGTACTTCAACAATGCTCCCTCCTCCATTCTCAATACGTAATACTTCTTTTAGATCGATGGAAATGGTTTTGTGTTTAAGCGTATTTTGCTCATTATAGGAGTCAAAAGATAAGGTGAAAACTGAACCTGTAAAAACAGCATTATAATTATTTGTAAGTAGTGTATATTTACCATCAAAATTATAGCCGGTCTTAAAATCAGCATAATACTCCTTGATGTAGCTTTCTGCGGCAGTAGGTTTACTTTGCGCTTTTACTCCGAAAAAACAAAACACCAACCACAAAAACAAAAATATTTTCTTCATTACCATTCCTTTTAATTAGATTTTTTCTTGCACTAAATCTACCTATAAATAGATCGCAAATAAACAGCAATAGGTTACAATATTTCACCATTAAAATGAAATTATTATTGATTTAATTCAAGTAAATGTATGCATTTTCCCCAAGCAATCTTAACTTTCTACTTAAAACTATTTAGAAAACTGCAACAACACTCTTGAACTTCGGCTACAAAAACCAAAATATCGGAAGACTTAATGTTCAAAACATTTAGCACGTTAGCGCATGAGGAGCTTCATTATTATGGTTCAATTTAGATTTC
>NZ_JAUFQB010000030.1 GCF_030409525.1 Kaistella yonginensis
ACCCGTTGTGCATTTAGAAATATAGGAAAAAAGATTGTTCATTTGATTAAAAAATCGTATATTTACCTGACTACCAATCACTTAAATACATGAACAATCTCATTCAAAATTACGAAATTATTTTAAAAGAATTGACAAATACTTGCGGACATATTACAACTTCTAAGCAAATCAGAGTTCCAAAACTTTCTGATTTGGAATTGGTTGCACTTACGGTGACGGCAGAGTATATGTCTATTAACTCTGAATTACAGTTATTTAGAATGCTTTCTGGCACTGTTTTAGAAAATAAAATTGAAAGAAGCGTTTTCAATAAAAGACGAAGATCACTTTTTCCATACTTTGAAAAAATACGGATAGTTTTAAGCGGTAAATTTTCAGAATTTACAGACGTTTTTGTAGTAGATTCTACACCAGTTGAAATTTGTAAAATAAGTAGAGCATTACGCTCAGAAATTTGCTCCACTGAACAAATCCGACCAGCTTTTGGATATTGTGCAGCACAAAAAACCCGTTATTTTGGATTTAAACTCCACGCAGTTTGTGATAAAAATGGAATTTTTCATTCGTATGATTTTTCTCCTGCAAATATCCACGACGTGAATTATCTTAAAGACATTAAAGAAAACTTCAAAAACTGTGAATTAATAGGTGATAGAGGATACATCAGTAAAGAACTACAAGTAGATTTATTCAATTATTCAAACATAAACTTATCTGTACCAATGCGAAAAAACCAACTAGATTTTGTAAAATTCTCTTATACAAAATCTAAAATTAGAAAAAGAATTGAGACAGCATTTTCGCAATTAGCAGGTCAGTTCACAATCAATGTCAATTTTGCAAAATCATTTCAAGGTTTAGCAACAAGAATTGCATCTAAAATCACTTCCTTTACAATGATACAGTATCTGAATTTTTTCGTTTTTAAAAGAAGTATAAATAAAACAAAAATTAATTTATGCTAAATGCACAACAGGT
>NZ_JAUFQB010000031.1 GCF_030409525.1 Kaistella yonginensis
CCAACGGGGTGCTTTCGGCCATCACCGCAACGTTCTGCTTTCCCTCGGCTCCCCGGCCACGTGTACCCTTGCCTCGCTCGATTTCCTTACTGGCCACCGAAAAGTTAACGAATTCTTGCGGTTTCTTTCAGCGCCGCCAATACCGCCAGCCCGTCGCGCAAGGGGCGCGGCTCGTGTGTGCGGATGAAGTCAGCTCCACCTGCGGCGGCGGCAAGCTCTGCAGCGAGTGTCGCGGCCCCGACATCCCCCGGACCACGGCCTGTGAGCGCGCGCAGAAAGGATTTGCGCGAAACAGACAGAAGCACCGGCAAATCGAAGCGCAGCCGCAATTCATCGAACCGCGCCAGCACCGAGAGCGAGGTTTCGGGAGCAGCCCCCAGAAAAAACCCCATGCCGGGATCAAGGACAAGGCGGTTGCGTTTGATACCGGCACCCGTCAGCGCCGCGATGCGCGCGTCAAAGAACGCCGCAATGTGATCCATGATGTCGCCAGCGGGTGCCTCGCGCCGATCTGCCTGCCCGTCTTGCACCGAATGCATAACGACGAGTTTGGCAGATGATTTCGCCAATTGCGGATAGAACGCAGCGTCTGGAAAACCGCGAATATCATTGAGATAGGCCACACCACGCGACAAGGCATAGGCTTGCGTCGCGGGTTGATAACTGTCGAGCGAGACGGGAATGCCATCTGCCTTGAGCGCGTCCAGCACCGGCGCGATACGCGCGATTTCTGTGTCGGACGAAACAGGCGCGGCGTCGGGATTGCTGGATGCCGGACCGAGGTCGATCACATCTGCCCCCTCGGCCATCAGCTTACGCGCCTGCGCAATGGCTGCGTCTGGCGCCAGATACCGGCCTCCATCGGAGAAACTGTCCGAGGTTATGTTGACGATGCCGAAAATGATGAGCGATTTATTCATGGGGGCTTCTATAATAATACCTAAAATCCGCAGGTAGTTAATTAGGATGTTTAAAGATTCTGATTATCCGTTTATGCACCTGTTATATTCGCAATTACTAGTCTGTCAAAGAGTTTGTCTCCAAAATACCGTCTGTTTAATTTGTAAATAAACTCGTTGAGA
>NZ_JAUFQB010000032.1 GCF_030409525.1 Kaistella yonginensis
TGTAATCTCACCCATCTTAGGCACACTCAAAAGTAGAGTTTTTTGTTAATAATTTATTGTTGTCATTGTTAAAATTTTGTTGGAATGTGGGAAACTCGTTGGCCTTTGCTTGGACAAGTTTTCCATATTTCAATAAAAAATCCCTTGGTGTGAGGTATTGCAATGATTTGTGAGGACGCTCATTGTTATACATCCACATCCAGATTTCCGAATAGTTTCTCATTTGCTTGATGTTCTCAAAAAGATAAACGTCTAAAAATTCTGTCCGAAAAGTTCGGTTGAATCTTTCTACCAGTGAGTTTTGCGTTGGTTTTCCGGGCTGAATATAATGAAGAACAATTTCATTCTTGCCACACCAATCTTTTAATTTTTCTGCAATGAACTCCGGACCGTTATCCACTCTTATTTTTTCAGGTTTCCCACGCCAGTCGATCAGTTGTTCCAGTTGCGAAACTACTTTTGCTGATGGTAAACTGGTATCAATGGTAATATTTAAAATTTCTCTGTTAAAATCATCAATGATATTAAGGCTTCTCACGCTTTTACCGCATTCCAAAGTGTCGTGCATAAAATCCATACTCCAAGTAACATTAGGATAAATCGGGCGAAGTAAGGGCTCTTTAATCCTTGCCGGAAGGCGTTTTTTCCTTTTGCTTCTCAAATTCAGCTTCATCGATTTATAAATTCTGTAAACCCGTTTGTGATTCCATCTAAAACCCAAGTTTCTCAAACGGTGGTGCATCGTCCAAAATCCCCAGGTCTGGTGCTGGTTTGCAAGCAAAACCAGTTCCTCCCGAATCTTGTCGTCTTCATTGTTCGTCTTCTTTTTGTAGTAAAACACAGAACTGCATATGATAAAAAGTTTACACGCATTCCGAGTGCTTATTCCGTGTTCTGATTTGGAATAAACAACCAGTTCCCGCTTCTCAGAAGGTGTTAAAACTTTTTTGCAATCACATCTTTCATGACCACATTTTCCAGGGTAAGTTCCGCTACAATTTTTTTATACTGCGAAAGCTCCTTTTCCAGTTCCTTCATCTTAGAGAGTTGCTGCACATCCAATCCTCCATATTTACTTTTCCACTTGTAAAATGTCGGCTGGCTGATGCCGTGTTCGCGGCAAATCTCATTTACTGTTTTTCCTTGATTTTGTTCAGATAAAATCTTGATGATCTGAACTTCTGAAAATTTACTGTTTTTCATAGTCTTCCAAATTTAAAAACTATATTTTTAAATGTTCTTATTTTTGGGGAAGATTACA
>NZ_JAUFQB010000033.1 GCF_030409525.1 Kaistella yonginensis
ATCTAAAATCACTTCCTTTACAATGATACAGTATCTGAATTTTTTCGTTTTTAAAAGAAGTATAAATAAAACAAAAATTAATTTATGCTAAATGCACAACAGGTCATCATAAATATATTCTGCTAAAGTTTCTTTTGGTGATTTTCCTATTACTTCATGCTCATGTTTTTTTAATCTGTATTGGTCATCATAAGTAAAATTTTCTTCAATAGTAACATTTGGCTTAATTGAACTTGTTCTGCTGTTTTTAGTAATTGTTTTTTTTGGCATTCCTACAAAATCAAGTTCCGTTTCTGTGGTTGTAAAACCGCCTAAATGGTTGGCTGAATTTGCAGCTATACTTCTTCCCATAGTATCGTACCACACATAACTTTTTGTCCATTTGTCTTCACTAATATTTTTCACAAATGACGCGGTGGGAAAACTTTTGGTGCTTATATTGGAATTAATAGCGTTTGTACTTAAAACCTCTTGACCTAAAATTGGAGAAGCAACAGTTGGTGTTCCGGTAGGATAAGTGTCATAATAGTTTAATGATAACAATGCTGTCACTTTACTGGATTGCGGATACGAAGTAGCAATGTTGTAATAAACATCCATGCCACTATAATTGATTACTATATTGTTGTTTCGGGTGGTATTATTACTTCCTTTAGTATCGACAAAGTTTTGTTCATCTTCTCTACTTGTATCAAAAGCATTACAAATTCCAGTTGCTACGGGTCTGGAGAACTGATCATACTGCGTATACAGCCATTTATTTCCTTGTAGCTTTAGATTAGAATCCTGCATTGCCACCAACCGATCTTGTTGGTCATAAACAAATGAATCCCAAATCCATTTATTGGATGATCTATCAAATCCTTTTCCAGGTAATTTCTTTTCCACCAATCTTCCTTGGTCATCATATCTATACTGAAAACATAATTTATCTAATACATCTTGTGTTAAAGTGATTTTTGCAGCTAAAGGTGGCACGACACAGACCAATTGATTATATTCATTATAAATGTAATAAGTGTCAATTTCCTGCAGTGTTCCCGTCGTTTTACCGTCCGAATGAAGATTTATTTTTCTCGTGAGTACTTTTTGTCCGAGTTTATTGGTAAAAACATAAGAAATATTATCATCCTCATCTGCTACTTTTCTTTTGAAAAGTTCAAAACTTGAATAAGTAGTGCTTGTGACTGTGGTATAAGCAACATTATTGGTCCAAGTGGTATTGGCTGTAAACTTTTTTACACCATCAAAAATCAAATTAGCGTCATAATCATACTTGACTGAACCTGTTGTGCATTTAGCATAAATTAATTTTTGTTTTATTTATACTTCTTTTAAAAACGAAAAAATTCAGATACTGTATCATTGTAAAGGAAGTGATTTTAG
>NZ_JAUFQB010000034.1 GCF_030409525.1 Kaistella yonginensis
ACCAAAAACAAAGCTCCCTTAAATCGCTTTAAAAGAGGTCGTTTTTTGTTATAAATTTTGGGTAATCTCGAAAATATTGGGGTTGTGCAACGGTTACCCTTGTTAGCAGAAGTTTTTTATTTTAGTTTAAAATATTCCAATGCTTCTGGTCCTTTTAGCATCATCATTCCAAGTCCAATAAGTCCACCAATAACTACGAAAAGTATGTATCCTAAAATGGCCAAACCTAAAACTCCGAGAACTTTTATAATAATTGACTTTAAAGGTTTGTCTTTGTAAAATTCTCTGAAAAACCAAACTAATATTATTGGAACAAGAAGTAATGAAAATTGAGTAATATTAAAGAATGTACTGGTTGAATGTCTAAAAAAGAACATAATTGGATAAACTACGATAATACTCACCAAAGTATAAAATGAAAGAATGTATGCATTCATCACAATGTGTTCATAATAGTTATGTCCCCATTTTCTAAAAGCGATTTTCGTTGTTAGAGCAAAAAGTGGAATCAAAAGCACCATTAAGAATGAGTTGTAACTTGACAAAAACGACATTAAATCATTCATAAAGTTTGAGTTCATATGTTGCTGTGAAAAATAATCACTCATAATTTCTTTTAAATTTAAAACTTTAAAAGAAACTAAGGTGGCAATTCCACTCAATACAAAAACTAATAAAATCGGTTTATAATGGTTTACTCTGTTTCCGTCAATAAATTCTTTGGCGGTTTTGCCTGGATTTTTAAGTATATTTTTTACAGAAAAGAGTAGCCCTTTATTGGTATGAAAAACAGTATATTGAATTTCGTCCCAAATATAATTTTTATCAATTCGTTTATATTTTTTCTGTCCGCAGTTGGAGCAGAAATTTTCAATTACAGGATTATTGCAGTTTAGGCAAGTTTCAGACATTTTTATTTAGAATTTCTATTATCCATTTCATTTTTTAGTTCCTTTTCAAATTCGCTATTTTTCTTTCCACTATTCAGTAAAAAAAGCACGAAAAACAAAGGAAAAAAAGTGAAAAATGAAAATCCATTTTTCACGGCACTGTAATCAGAAACGCCCAAAAGTAAACCAATAAGTGTAGCATTAACTATTTTATTTGTTTTCAATTTCTTTTGTTTTTGAATTAATTCTTGGCCATTTAATTCACTTAGCTTTATTTGTTCCATTTGTCAAATTTATGTTTTTCGTTGGTTATTTGCGGTGTCGTTTGAAATTTCTGCTAACGTTTTGCGGCTTTGCGATGGTGCGGCTTAATATGACAAATCTTTCTATTATAAAATAAATTTCGAAAAATATAAAATCTTTAAACTTGCGGGCTTCCGCACTATTGCAAAACCGCTGTGCTTGTTGCACAACCAAATGTAATAAAAATAAAATACATAAAAAAGCACTTTTTTATGTATTTAAGTGTTTGATATATAGAATATTATCCGTAAATTAGTGC
>NZ_JAUFQB010000035.1 GCF_030409525.1 Kaistella yonginensis
ATCTAAAATCACTTCCTTTACAATGATACAGTATCTGAATTTTTTCGTTTTTAAAAGAAGTATAAATAAAACAAAAATTAATTTATGCTAAATGCACAACAGGTCTAATCTTATCTATCAAAAAGATTATGCCTCCTCCCTTGATTTTAACAATCAAGTCGCCCGAGGTGCATCTTTTTTTTAAATATTTGGAAAATAACGCTAAGTATAAGGATTTGGTTATAGAATATTATGAGAATAAAAATGTGAGTGGTTATCTGAGAATGTTTAGAAACTTAATGGTTCTGTTTACGGAAGTTAATATTGGACATCCTACAGAAGAGCGCAGTCATCAAATTAATCTACAGACCAGTAATAAGTTTGGAGAGATTGATCTTGATTATATCGAATCTTTCTGTATAAATTCTGAAATTTCAAATTACATGGCAGATGACAGTTTTGGAGTCATTAGAAATAAATTTCTTTTCAAAATAAGTCAATTTGAATTTTTGGTTTTGAATATAAATTTTCTTCTGGATCAATTTTACAAGGCACAAGTATTCTCATTTATGGCATTTCTCAAAACAAAAGGTATAGAAAATAATTTTCTTTCTGAGAAGGGCAAAGATTTTTCGGAAGAAATATATCTGCGAGAAGTATTAGATTTATGCTTTCCAGGCTTGATAAAATTCTATGGTAGCAAATGTATCAATTCAAAGAGGGAAGAGCTGTGTGATGTTTATCTGCGGGATTCTAATAAAATATGTCTGATAGAATTTAAAGATGTTTTATTGAGCGCATCAGCAAAAAACAGTGGTAATCAAGAGAGATTATTCAAAGCACTGGAAGAAAAGTTTTTAAAAAACAAGAAGAATAAATCTAAAGGTATAACACAGCTTCTTAATGCTGTTGAAGATGTTGACAATCATTCTGTCTCATTTGATACTTCAGTTCCCGATATTGATTTGGAAATTTTCCCGGTAATTATTTACACGGATAATACATTTGGTGTAGAAGGAGTCAATAACCATTTTAAAAAATTATTTACCAAAGAAATAGAAAATCTTGATCTTAAAAATGTTAAAGTAAGAGATGTTGTATTTATTAATTTAAATTATTTTGAAATGCACCAAGATTATCTGAACCATAACTACCTGGATATTTTTGTGATTATTGATCAATACTTGCAACATATAGAAAATACAAACTTTAGCTTAACACCATTCGAAGTATTTTCTCGTTTTTATATGAACAAATATGTTCCCGAAGAATTGGGAACTCTTTCTTCATTTACCGAAATTATGAACGATATAATTTCTGCGGAATAGAAAGGAAGCAAATGATACTTTATCGGAATGATTGGTATTGTCAAGATATTACAAATAAATTTAAAAAAATGGCGCTAACTGTCTTCAGTTGGTGCCATTTTGTTGTGAATCACCAAGGCGAGCGTATCTTCAAACACTTTTATAGATGATTTAATGCTTTTAGGCCAAGTACCAATTTCTATATGAACGTGCTGCTACAAATTTGAATATTTTTAGACAGTTTTCTAGCTAACAACATATAAAGCCTATTTAGATTGAATTTTCAGTTAAAGAATCGTTTAATCTTCCCAAATGATACTTAACGCACAATTTTCATATACTAAGCAATGTTCATAAAAAACTCTTCTAGAGTCTTCAGATTTAACACCTTCAAAGCAATCTACGGCAAAAATTTCTTCTGGATTTTCAATTGAAATTTTTTTATTTTTAAAATAATCAGCCATAACTAATCCTTCAGGAACCTTTTTATCATTGAGTAAATTCCAAAAGGGGAAGCCCTGACTATTTTTTTGCCATTTTACAATTCCACTTTCTGCGTAAACTATTTTGATTGGATGATTTCCAATTTCGGCAAATCTAAGTGCGCATGCGGTTTTGCTAACATGATATTCTTTGCTTAAATCATTAATTACATCAAAACTAAAATTTTTTCTATTCCATAAATCTCTTTGAAAAGATTCTTCAGGCATTAGAAGACAAGCAGCAAAATAATCTGCTTCTTTTTCAATTCTGTCGAATTGAACCTTGTCAATTTTTGAAGGGTGGGGTTCAAGAATTCCAAGTTTTAATCCCAAACGATGAGAGTCAATAAAGTAATGACCAAGTTCATGAGCCAAGGTGAATCTAGAGCGGACAGAGTTAGATTTATTATAATTATACCCGTTGTGCATTTAGAAATATAGGAAAAAAGATTGTTCATTTGATTAAAAAATCGTATATTTACCTGACTACCAATCACTTAAATACATGAACAATCTCAT
>NZ_JAUFQB010000036.1 GCF_030409525.1 Kaistella yonginensis
TTTCCAAATTTGAGATTTCCAGGGTTTGAGGGAGAGTGGGAAACTATGAGATTAGGAGATGTTATGGATTTCAAAGTGACCAATTCTTTTTCGAGAGAGAATCTCAATTATGAAACTGGAAATATTAAAAACATTCATTACGGCGACATTCACACTAAATTTCAAACTCTTTTTGATATAGAGAAAGAGTTTGTTCCATATATAAATGGAGAAATTTCTTTAAATAGAATTTCAGAAGATTATTATTGTCAAGAGGGAGATATTGTTTTTGCAGATGCATCTGAAGATTTGAATGATGTTGGAAAAAGTATTGAAATTGTAAATTTAAATGGAGAGAAATTGCTTTCCGGATTGCATACGCTTTTAGCAAGACCAGATAAAAAATTCTTTTATAGAGGATTTAAAGGATTCTTATTCAAATCAAAAAATGTTAGAAATCAAATTAAAAAAGAATCACAAGGTTCAAAAGTTTTAAGTATTAATGTTGGGCGAATTTCCAATGTGAAATTATCGTTTCCAACTAAAGCAGAACAGGAAAAAATCACTGTACTAATTTCTTTGATTGAAAAGAGGATATTTAAATCAATGAAAATAATTTCTCATTTAGAAACCTCAATCAGAAGTTTTCGAGAAAAGATATTTTCACAGAAATTGAGGTTTAAAGATAAGTTAGGAAATGATTTTGCCGATTGGAAGGATAGTAAATTAGAAAATATTTGTCAAAAACAGTCCTCAAACATTTCAGCAAATAAAATAGAAGAAAACTTTGGTAGTTATACTATTTATGGTGCATCTGGTATTTTAAAAAAAGTTGATTTTTATGAAGAAGAGAACGAATTTGTTAGCATTGTAAAAGACGGTGCAGGAGTTGGTCGATTATTCCTTTGTGAAGCAAAATCTTCTGTATTGGGTACAATGGATATTATTAAGCCCAAAACTGATGTGAATATTTACTATTTATTTTATCAATTAAGTAATATTGATTTTACAAAATATGTAACTGGAAGTACTATTCCACATATTTATTTCAAAGATTATAAAAAAGAAAAATTAACAATTCCCTCGAGGGACGAACAAACCAAAATCGCCAATTTTCTTGCTTCCATTGATGAAAAAATAGAAACAGAAAAGAAAATTTTAGAGCAGTATGAAAATCAAAAGAAATATCTTCTCACGAATTTATTTGTGTAAATAATAGTAAATGAAAATTCTTTTAAAATATTTTGAAATTGATTTCTAAATCAGACAAAAAGGTTGGATAATAAATATCTTTTTTGAAGTTCGTATTGAGTTAATAAATCGATTTCTAAGTTAATTTTTTCATCTAGAGCAGTTAAAAATCGAGCGATCTTATTTTGAATTTCAATTTTTGGTAAAACAATTGACATTTTTTCAATTTCAGAAATATAATGTCGCTTGTGTTCATTTGAAGAAAAATTTAGAAAGGAAAAATATTCAAATACAAATTTTAAATTAATCCCTTCTTTTGCTTTCAAAATTTTAATTGCCGAAGATTTTACTTTAAATGGAAAATTTACATATTTTAAATCCATTGTAAAATCATCCAGTATAATGCAATTTCCTTTATCATAAACTCCAAAATTTTCCTCTGCATAACCCAATATAAAAGATTTATTTGCGGTTAAAACAGGTGTTAATCCTTTATCATCTGAATAATCAGTATTTAAAACTATATATTTTGTAGGTTGTTCATAATTTAAAATCTCTTTAACCAATAAAGGTTCATAATCCTCTTTAATTATTTTGACAATCAACTTTTTTCGCGTTTGTACCTTGAGTGTTTTTAAAACCTCAATTATTTTCTTTTGGGTTGCAATTCTTTCATCTATTGGATAAAGGAATGATCCGATTTTTTGTTGTTCAGAAATTGACGGGTAAAAGAATGAAAACTCATTCATCTGTTGCAGATTCAAATTTGGCTGAGCCCCTACAGAAATAGAATCTTTAATATACCGATGCATTATATCAGATTTTAGAATCTGATAAACAAATTTAGAATTTTCAGTTTTTTTTAGTCTTATTATTGCAAGTGCTTGGTTTGTATTTGCAGGTAAAATTTCATTGTTCACAAAATTTACCTTTCCGATAGTTGCACCTGCTATTGCGAAAAGTAAATCATTCTCTTTTAAAATAGAACGCTTCAATTCTTTGTTATGGATTTCTTCGTCTATAAACAAACATCTTTCTGGATCTATCATATTCCCATCAAAACATTCAATTTTAATGAATTTCACACCCTTATTTACAAATTTTTTAGGTGTAGTTCCTTTTGTAATTAATTCTGTTAATTCTCCCAACTTTTTTATTTCCCACTCTCCCTCAAACCCTGGAAATCTCAAATTTGGAAA
>NZ_JAUFQB010000037.1 GCF_030409525.1 Kaistella yonginensis
ACCAAAAACAAAGCTCCCTTAAATCGCTTTAAAAGAGGTCGTTTTTTGTTATAAATTTTGGGTAATCTCGAAAATATTGGGGTTGTGCAACGGTTACCCTTGTTATCTGCCGTATTTTTTTTCACAATCCTTTGCTTTTTGGATTTTTAAGGAGTCAAAATGTAAACTTTCTTTAAAATCTTCAAATTTTAAATCGTTATAACTGCCAATAAAGAATTCTTGATAATTGTATTTTTGGGAAGATACAGATTCAGCATAGTTTCCAAGACTTCCCCAACCAAAAACTCCCACAATTTTTCGTGAAGGTTCTTTTGGATTTTTTTCTAATGTCCATTCTTCATTGAAATCTCTTGTGTCCATTTGTGGAATTTCTGATTTATTTCCATTGTTGTTTACAAAATAATATTTTTGATTAATAAATCCACTTTTTAATTTGTTAGAAATTAATAAAATACCTCCATTTGGAATCATATAAATAATTTTTCCATCAATTTTTTTTATTTCGGGTGCGCAATTTAGTTCGTAAATTATGCTAACTCTTCCTTTAAAATTTTCTGGAATTAAAAATTCTTCGGGAGGAACAGTATTTATTTGTCTCCAGATGAATAGTAATGATGGAATTGTGAAAATTGGAAAAATTGTCCAAAATATTTTTTTTTTGACTGCTGTTCTACTAATCCAAATAATTATCAAACCGATAATTAGAAATATTACAGGAAGTAAATAAAAGTAAATTGTGCCTGGAGCAATTCCAATTAGCAAAACAGTTATTACTGTTATTGAAATCCCTAAAATGTAAAAGTTTTTGTTTTTAGACACGATTTTTTATAATATGGCAGATAACGGTTGGGTATTTCTGTTGGCGGGGATTTTTATAACTTCTTTTTGTAAATATAACAAAAAGAACAACTAGCGAAAATCTTTATGATGTAAACTTCGACCCCGCTAATAGAAATAGCTTGTTAGCAGAAGGTGTTTTTTAAATATGTATTTTATTCATCTTTTAGAAGTTGTTAATGTTTTGTTTTTAATTGTTAGTATTTCAAATATAGAAAAAATTTTGATTAGGTGAGATAGTAATAAAACAAAAAACTTGACTGAAAGTCAAGTTTTTACGATATTATTAATCTCTATTTTTTTAATACTATAGATTCTTGTCCATTCTTATTTTCAATAATTTTAATTAATTCAAAATAACCATCTTTTTTTTGCTTGTAAATCCGTTTTGTAGAATCTGGGTTATCTTCAAAGTCTTCATCTTTATAAAATGTTTTTTCTAATATAACAATTTCTTTATTCTTTTCATCAATAGTAATATTTCCTTCGCTTAAGATGACGCCATCTTTATAAGTGGAGCGCATATCTGGCGGTAATTCTTCACTAACCTTTTTTTCATAGTTTTTAGAAGATCCTGTTTTCCTATATGTTAGATGGTTTCCTAAAAACCGTTCTCTATTTTTAAATCTCAAAATATAATTTATGAAACTCTTATTTTCTTCATAAAACCAGTTTTCTTTTAAATATATTTCATATTTATATTTACCAATTTTTATTTTTTCTAATTTTTCATTTTCCTGAGCCGAAACACAAGAAAATGTAAAAATTGAGATTAATAAAATTAATATTGTTTTCATAGTATTCAATTATTAAGGAGTGAATTCCCAAATTTTAATAGATTTAATTCCTCCTGGAACATTTTCATGATTGGAACCACCTGGAACATGGCCATTTTGTATAATATCAACATGTCCAGTATACTTAGCTTTGTTTGGGTCAGCATTAACAATAACATAAATTCCTGTTTTTCCATTAAGAAAATCCATAACAGTTTTTGGATCATTTGCAGCGGCTCCTGTTAATACATTACTATGTTTTGGTTCTCCGAAAATTTTTACCATCGCATCATTTGCTGTTGTTGCTCGTATATAATAATAACGTGACTGTCCATTCATATCAGCACCTCTTAAACTTTCTGAATTGTTTGGGATCAGAATTCCTAAGCGATTCATTGCTAAAGACCATCTTACCGTACATGCATTTCTATAAGGGCTACCTGGTTTATCACCACCTTTATCGAGATACAACTGCAGTAAAGGATTACCAACAATAGTGTACACTTGTGAAGCAGGCATTTGTTGATAATACCCTGGGTATCCTGGGTAATCTAATTTTGGATAATTAGAAATATACTGAGAATATGTTGGCATTTGCCTAGTTTGATAATTAATGGTGGATAAAACATTATCAATATTGTCAATATATTCTCCATCTTGGCCTTCTGTCTTTGTAATAAACCAACTTTCAAGATTTAAATTTGGTGTACCGTTTGGATTCATAAACCAGTTTTGGAATTGCGTCCATGAAACATTTGAAATACCATTAGAACTATTCTGCATAAAAAAATTCATAGACCAATGCAAAAAAGTAGTAGGAATGTATTGATGATTGAAATCGCTTACCAGAAAATAATACTTCAATTCGTTAGCTATAGTAGAGTTGTTATTTAGAAAATTTATTTGCTGTGATGTAAGAGATGCTTCCCCTCTATTTTGTAAATAATGATTGAGTGCTTCTGGAGGAGATAATAGAAATGGATTAGTACCATTTCCTCCACCTCCACCTCCCCAATCTGGGTTTATATATTCCTGATGCTCATTTCCGCTACCACAAGGTATTGTTTCGGTTTGATAATATGCAGCACCTGTTTTACCAGCATATGCACAAGATTCTCCGGGAAAATGTAAGCCTGCTGCACAAGAAACGGCAGTCGTAACCCATCCACAGACCGATTTAGAGTTGATTTTGACAGGTATTCCATTTTCAAATCTTTCTTTTCCAATTACCTTTTCATTAATTTCTTTATATGAAACAAATCCTGTAAATGTAGATAAAGTAAGATGAGAAATTTCTTTGTCAGATTTTAATTCAGCAATTATAAGTTGCTCTTTATCTTCTTTTTTTGTGAAAATAAGATACTCGAAAACCGAATTTCCTTTTTCTAAAAGAGTACTATATGATATTTTGTCTTTTTTATTAATTACCTCAACTATTTGGTCATCATTTAAAAGATTAGTATATTCCTGTGAATTTTTATTTTCTTCAATAAATTTTTGTTGTAAATAATTTTTAAAAATCGGAACATCTTTCATTTTATACGTTCCAGTTGTGTCTGTTTTTAACTGAACAGTTTGTATAGTGTTTTCATCTGACAATGATTCGGTTCTACAACCATAAGTAAATAATAATGCAATTATTACAATTGCAATGGAAATAAAATTGAATTTCATTTTTATTCTTTTGTTTTTTTTAAGTTAATTAAATATTATTTTATGCTGATAAAGTGTAGATTGGTAACACTTTCTGCTAACGTTTCGGGGCTTTGCGATGGTGGGGCAATCGAAGCACAAATCTTCAATTTTGCACAAAAGTTGAACCGAAGAACTATAGTTGAACTTTGCAGTTTCGCCCCACTATTGCAAAACCCTTGTGCTTGTTGCACAACCAAATGTAATAAAAATAAAATACATAAAAAAGCACTTTTTTATGTATTTAAGTGTTTGATATATAGAATATTATCCGTAAATTAGTGC
>NZ_JAUFQB010000038.1 GCF_030409525.1 Kaistella yonginensis
TTAAAAATAGTAAAAAAGTTATTTCCGAAAATTTTTTTTGAGCTTTAAGGGCTCAAAATTTTTCAGAATAACTTTTCAACTTACACAGTTAGTGGGACACTACCCATTTATTATAAGAAAGACTAATTTGCAAAGAATTAAAAATATATAATTACTATTCCCCACTATGGTTATAAGTAATTGCTTGCTCTCGCCTACTTCTGAAAACCCTCGCCGATTTTCAATTTGGTGTCTACTTTTACAAAGTTAAGTACTAAACCAGCAACTACTCATCGCGAAGATTGTTGTGCATTATACAAAAGGTAATCGAAAAACAATTAAATGAGTGAATATAAAAAACTATTGTCTTGCTGGCATAAATTAGAATATTTTAGTCCTGCGTCTGTCCCAAAAGCTTCTAATAAAAATATTGAGCTTCTTAATGATATTGAGCCTTGGAAAATTCCATTAAAATCCAAGGACCCGAATAAAATTATTGAATACACTATTTACTTAGGCGTATTTGATTCTTCTACTGTTAATGAATTTGTTAAAGAATATTTCAAAGACAGTAAAAAAGATGAGGATTTTAGAAATTCAAAAATTTGTTTCGCTACAATAAAATTAGATATTGAAGGGAAATATATTAATGATTCATTTGGACTATCAACTTTACCATGGGCTTTAGGCCAATTGGAAAAAAGCCAATTAGAAAACAATAACTGGGAACTTTCATTTGAAACTATAAAGGGCGACTTACTTGAATATCTGGAACTAAATTTTAAAGAAACAATTACGAATTCAAATAACGAGGTTATAAAAATTTCAACAGTAGTCAATAATAATCAATTATTAAAGTTTCAAGATAAAGTTGAATCTCTTAGTAATTGGAGTGTAAAACCAACTAAGGAAATATATGTAAAAAGAGTTGAGAAATACAAATCTAAAAAGGACACTAAAGCTACAGCCGACATTCTTAACAGTTTTTACATTAAAGATTTAGAAAAAATAATTTCTAAATACAAAAAGAAGTCAATTCCTAAAGCATTCCAACAATTTTTAGATGGTAGTTTGAATAAGCAATCAAACAGACTAGATGTTTCTAAAAATATAGACATATTAAAAAATACCTTAACGCCAAATAATTATCCTGATGGGTGCTGGGCGTCTGATTATACATTAAGTTTAATGCAACAATTTGCAGTTAATAATATTTTTAATAATTTGTCGGAAAGCAATCAAGAAGGTATATTTTCCGTAAACGGACCTCCTGGAACGGGGAAAACAACTTTACTCAGGGATATAATAGCGCCAATACTTGTAAAGCGAGCAAAAGAGCTAATTAAAATAACAAACCCTTCTGATGCATTTAATAAAGTAGGTTCAATAGAAATTAGCGATAAATATTCTCCTTGGCTTTAAGAGCCAATAGAATCCATCACAAATGGAGGAATCGTAATTGCATCTTCAAATAACGGAGCGGTTGAGAATATATCGAAAGAATTGCCGTTAAAAGAAGAAGTGTCAAAACAATACAGTACAGAAATTTCCTATTTTAAAGATGTTGCGGAAAATTGTATCAATAAAGAAAGTTGGGGAATTATATCTGCGGTTCTAGGTAATAAAGAAAATAGAACTGCTTTAATGAATAATTTGTGGTTTAACAAAAACTTTAAAGACCTACAAAACACATTAAAAGACGATAAGTTATTTGATAATTCTCAATGGGAAGAAGTAAAAACTACGTTTACAAACAAGCTGAATGAAGTATCTGCAGAAAAGAAAAGACTAGAATCATTTAAAAAGGATTATCAAGTCTTTCTTGAAACTGAAAAAACGCTGGTTGAACTAACACAAAACTTTGAGAATACTAAAAAGGAATATCAAACATCAGAAATCAAGTGTCAAAATCAAAAGAGTAAAGTATTAGAATTAAGCAACCATAAAAAGGAGATTCTTAACGAATTATCGATCATAAAAAGTAACAAACCAAGCTTCTTCTCTTATTGGTTTAGTAAAAGCCAACGGAATACCTATAAAAAAGCCTTAGAAATAGCTCTAAATACTTACAACCAAATTTCTGAAGAAATGAATATTGAAAACCCTATTTTATTAAAAGATGAATCTGATTTTAATAAAATAGCTTCTCTACTTAAAAAACAAGAAGTAGAAACAAATAGGTTGAAGAAACAAGTAGAGAAATTATTTATACAAACCGAAAATGCTAGAACTGAATTAAAGAATAATTACGCAGACATTCACTACTGGGAAAATATAGAATCTAAAAAATCGCAAGAGTCTTGCCCTTGGTATTCTGATCGATTGAAGAAATTACAATCGGAATTATTTATTATTTCATTGAAATTAAATGAGGTTTTTATATTAACTGCAAATGCTACTTCAAGTAGAATTTCTACAACTCTTGCTGGTTTTTTCGAGTATTTAAAAGGCGAGACTACAGCTTCTAAAAAAGAAATAAAAGCCATGTGGAATACATTCTTTCTTGTCATTCCAGTTGTTTCTTCAACATTCGCTTCCATACAAACCATGTTTAAAGATCTGGGCAAAGAAGATATTCCTTGGTTATTTATTGATGAAGGAGGACAAGCAATCCCTCAAGCTTCAGCAGGCTCCATATGGCGTTCAAAACGTGTTGGTGTTGTTGGCGACCCATTTCAAATAGAACCAGTTGTAACTATTCCAAACTCCATCACAGATAATATTAGTAACTATTTTGATTTAAATAGAAATCATATAAGTTCTGAATTATCCGTGCAATCAATGGCTGATAGAATTAACCCATTAGGCTCATACTTAACAATTAACAACAAGGAAGAGTGGATTGGAATACCATTAAGAGTCCATAGAAGATGTATTAGTCCAATGTTTGAAATATCAAACAACATTGCTTATGATAATACAATGTACAATTCTACGGCTAAACCTTGTCGTGTAAATGTGCAATTTGAGACCTCATTTATTCATTGTAAAGGAAATATACAAGGAAGGCATTTTGTACAAGAACAAGCTGATATAATCAAAGAATTATTGATCAATGAAATCAACTTTATTGAAGGCCTACCTGATATATTTATTATTACTCCATTTAGTGAAATAAGTTATTCTCTTAATTCTTTTCTTTTTAAACATTTGATCAATGAGGTAAAGAAGTTCAAGGAAATAGACAGTGAAGAAATGGGACAATGGCTAAAAAGTCATATCGGAACGGTTCACACTTTTCAAGGAAAACAAGCTGAAGGTGTTATTTTGTGTTTAGGACTAGACGAAACAACCAAAGGTGCGGCAAATTGGGCTTCCCAAAAACCAAACCTCTTAAATGTTGCTATTACAAGAGCAAAATATAGATTTATAGCAATTGGCGATAAAGAAATATGGCTAAAACAAGCTTACTTTAATCATTTGAGCATACTAGATGAAGGGGTACGAATGCACAATATTGTATAAGTCGCTACTATTAAAAAATATATGATTATCAATTTTTGAATTGAGAATAAAACAATCTAATTGCTGAATGAATGGACACTATCCCGTAAAGTGTGTAAGTTGAAAAGTTTGAGGCTTGAATTTTTATAATTTGAGCCTTTCTTCAAATATAAGCATAAATTGATTTAATACAATTCCC
>NZ_JAUFQB010000039.1 GCF_030409525.1 Kaistella yonginensis
CCAAAAACAAAGCTCCCTTAAATCGCTTTAAAAGAGGTCGTTTTTTGTTATAAATTTTGGGTAATCTCGAAAATATTGGGGTTGTGCAACGGTTACCGATGTTATGTGAAGGAATTTTTAGTATCTTTGTATTCAAATAATTCACATTTTATGTATTTCAGCAAGCCTTGGTAATTAAAAATTAAAGTAAATTATTAAATCGTCTTTTTGAGACGGTTGCTATTTGGTACGTTAATTTTTAATTTAAAATAAGGTAATAATGAAAAATATAAAACCCTTAACTTTTCCGTTTAATTCGGAAAATAATACATCCATAAAACAAAGTCTTTTTCGATTTCGAGAATATTTTGATTCTTCTACAATTGTTGGTTTAGGCGAAAACTCACATTTCATAAAAGAGTTTTTTACATTCAGGCATCAAGTTATTGAGTTTTTAGTAACTGAATGTGATTTTGACACCTTGGCATTTGAGTTTGGTTTTTCTGAAGGATTAGAAGTTGATAAGTGGATAAAATCACAAATTCCATTCGACGATTTGGATAAGTTACTGTCACACTTTTATTATCCAAATGAGTTTAAAGATACTTTGCTATGGCTTCGTCGGTATAATCAAGACAATAATAATCAAATTACCTTTTTAGGTGTGGATATTCCTAAAAATGGAGGTTCTTATTTTCCAAACTTTCGTATTGTATCTGATTATTTGCAAAGACTTTCAATCGTTTCTTCTGATGTCTTACAGAAGATTTTAAATCTTGCTGAGAAATTTGATTTCTATTCGACTTCTCAGCTTGCGTTAAATTTATCGCTTTTTGATGAAGCTGAACATAATGAATTAAAAGCATTGCTATTAAAAGTTTACATTCGTTTGATTACTCTTCAACCAAAATTAGAAAGTTTAGAATTTCAATCGATAGTTCATCAAGTTAAAGGCTTGATTTATATGAATTATAATGCTGATGCTATGGAAAGTTTCATTACTGAAAGGGGAATTGAAGGAGATATGGGAGCAAAAGACCAGTATATGGCAGAAAGCATTGATTGGTTTTTGAAAAATTCACTTGGTAAAAAGATTATTTTGGTTGCCCACAATGCTCACATTCAAAAAACTCCGGTAGATTTTGATGGATTTATTAGTTGTTATCCAATGGGGCAAAGACTTTCGATGACTTTTGGAGAAAAATATAAAGCATTTGCAATAACTAATCTACGTGGAGAAACTGCGGCATTGTATCCTGATAATGATTATCAATTTGGCTTTAGGGTTGATAAATTTCCACTTGATTTTCCAGAGTCGGATTCTGTTGAATTTATTATGCAAGAATTTGGAGGAAAAGAATGCTGTTTACTAATGAACAGAAGTACGGAATTAAAAAATTGTAATAAGATTCGATTTGATTCGATGTGCCTAAAAACTGAAATAGAAGAAGCTTTTGACGGAATTTTTCTAATAGAAAAATCAACTGTTTCAGAAGTAGTGGATTGAGAATTTATAAATTTAATTTCGAAACGGCACTTTCTTTTTGGAGGTGCCGTTTTATTCTTTCACATAACGTGCCGCGTATTGGCGATGGGCGGGATTTTTAGCACTGAACTTTAATCGAAGAACAGAAGTTGAATTTTGCACTTCCGTTGATACGAAGCCGTTCAGCCCGCCTATTGCCAATACGATGTTGTACGACGTAGTTATGTTTTGGGTTTTAGTCCAGCTAAATATTTTCGTATGTCATTTTCTAATTTATCCGGGTATTTGTACTCTAATTTTTTTGACAATTCAGTTCCTATTTCTGAAACTAAATCAGTCATTGAAAATAGAGCAGTCCAATTTTCCTTTATATCGCTCCCTGAAAATGTTTGTTCTGTTTTAGCCCACATTTCCTGGTTAAGATACTTTTTGAAAAGCCGTCCATATTTATTGGTCGTTATGTTCCAATTGTGTTCACTTGCAATGTGCCATTCAATTAAAGGAATTAAATATTCTGTGCGAATAACGGTTTCCGACATAAATTTCGCATAGAATATTTCATCTCTCACAAGACACTTTGCCACGTAAGTTGTGTCCCACCAAAAATCGTTTATTAGATTTTGAAACTCTTTTTCAGACGGTTTTTTGATAATGGAAATTTGATAAGTTGGTTTCAGCATTTGCTTTGTAATACCATCTTTATCAATTAAAATTTTATAACCAATATCCCAATCTTCTGGTAATTCTTTCTCTTGCGTTTCCTTTATAAATTTTGATTTGCTGTAAAGTTTAAAATCTACTTTCACACCGTCTTCATAAAGTAGCATTTTCATTGCGTGTTTATGGTTAAAACAACTTTCGTCTTCTTCAATCATAGCAATTGGATTTCCGAATTTAAGCGTCCAGCTTTTGTCTGAAATGTAATTTGTATTATCCTCAAAAACAAATTCAATGTCTAAATCACTAAATTCGTCAACAAGTGCTAAAGGATTTACAAGTGAACTTGTCAGAAGAAGAACTCTTACATCTTCGTTTTTCTCCGACCATTCTATAATTGTTCTTAACTTTTCTTCTCTGACTTTCATTTTGTTTGGTTCGGTTTTACTATGTCGTACAACGGTTCTCAGCTATACGCAGGCAGGGATTTTAACCACTGAACTTCCTACGAAGAACTGAACTTTAAATTTACCACTTAACTGTCCTACGAAGCACGAAACCCCTGCTTGCGTATAGGTGATGTTATGCGGTCGGTTTTCATTTTCTCTTCTTTCTCGTTAATTTGTCAAGCAAAGTTACTAAATTTGCAGTCAAGCAATTTCAATTTTTGAATTATGTATTTCAGCAGACCTTGGACTTCTATCTAAGTGATAGGCAGTCCTGAAAATTCCAATCTCTTTTAGGTCAAGACAATTAGTCTATGGGTTTCGTGTACCGACTTTTTTGTAAAGGCGTTACGTTGTCATAGTTGCTCTGTCGGGTAATACTGTCTATTCACTTCTCCACGATTTGAATTCAAGTATTCACCTGTAAGAAGTTACTAATGACAAAAAAGAAATTGCCCGTTCGTTTTACGGGTCAGCACTTTACTATTGATAAAGTGCTAATAAAAGATGCAATAAGACAAGCAAATATAAGTAATCAGGATACGGTTTTAGATATTGGGGCAGGCAAGGGGTTTCTTACTGTTCATTTATTAAAAATCGCCAACAATGTTGTTGCTATTGAAAACGACACAGCTTTGGTTGAACATTTACGAAAATTATTTTCTGATGCCCGAAATGTTCAAGTTGTCGGTTGTGATTTTAGGAATTTTGCAGTTCCGAAATTTCCTTTCAAAGTGGTGTCAAATATTCCTTATGGCATTACTTCCGATATTTTCAAAATCCTGATGTTTGAGAGTCTTGGAAATTTTCTGGGAGGTTCCATTGTCCTTCAGTTAGAACCTACACAAAAGTTATTTTCGAGGAAGCTTTACAATCCATATACCGTTTTCTATCATACTTTTTTTGATTTGAAACTTGTCTATGAGGTAGGTCCTGAAAGTTTCTTTCCACCGCCAACTGTCAAATCAGCCCTGTTAAACATTAAAAGAAAACAGTTATTTTTTGATTTTAAGTTTAAAGCCAAATACTTAGCATTTATTTCCTGTCTGTTAGAGAAACCTGATTTATCTGTAAAAACAGCTTTAAAGTCGATTTTCAGGAAAAGTCAGGTCAGGTCAATTTCGGAAAAATTCGGTTTAAACCTTAATGCTCAAATTGTTTGTTTGTCTCCAAGTCAATGGGTAAACTGTTTTTTGGAAATGCTGGAAGTTGTCCCTGAAAAATTTCATCCTTCGTAGTTCAAAGTCGGGTGGTTGTCAAGATGATTTTTCTGGTTTGGTGTCGTCTTTTAAGCTGCCGCATAACGAAAAATGGTAGCCGTAGTTGCCGGATTTACAGCACTTTCGTATCAATTTAGCACTTCGGTTCGTTAAAAGCACCAAAGTATCAAGTTGGCACGAAAGCCGGCAATTATCGGCTACCATATGTTAGTGGCATTTATCATTTCATTATATTCATTTGCTTTAACGCATTTTTTGTTACATTAATTCTCGATGAAATAAAATCATCAACATTCAATCCGTCTGTCGGAATTACATTTGTTGCAAAAAAATAAACATTAGATTTTGTTTCAACATAACCAACAAACCAACCATTATATTTTTCTTCTATCGAACTTAATCCAGTCTTACCGCTTAAAATGTAATTTTCAGTTCGCTCAATTTCCATAATATTTTTGACAATCTTTATTGTCCTATCAGAAATTGGAAATTTTGAAAAATAGAATTTCCTTAAAAAGTCGATTTGTTGTTTTTGAGATATTTTTGAATTTCCTTCAAGCCAAAAATTGTCAATCGTTAAACTGTCAAAAATCATATTTTTATACTCAAATTTTTCTAAATATTCTTTCATTTTAATTGTTCCGATTTTCCTTGCAATTTCCTGATAGCAAGGAACACAGGAAATTCTAAAAGCATCTTTAAATGATAAATCTTTTTCCCAAATATCCATTTTTCTCTGCTCGCCATTCCATTTTAAAATAGTTGTATCATTTTCAATAATGCCTAATTCAACAGCAATTATAGAATTTGGAATTTTGAATGTTGATGCAGGTAATTTTCCGTTTTTAGCCCAATCAAAGTCATTTGAGTAAAAAGTATTCTTGTCGTTATCATAAATTAGAATTGAACCATTTACTTGAAAACTATCTAAAATTTTGTCAAAATCAGAAATTTCTGTTTCAATTATGTTTTTATTCGTTGTTGTGTTACAGCAAACAAATAAAAATATCATTGAAATAAAAACTACAAATAAAATATTTTTCATTTATTGTCTAATTATCGTTTGTTTTTGTTGCCACTAACGGGAAACGCATTGGCGAAGTGGCGGATAAATTGGACAAAAAGTTCAATTTAGCAGTGACGTAGCCGATGTGTTTCCACAGAAGCTAAATTATTAAAAAAAGCTGAATGTGGAACACATTCGGCGGAATAAAATGCACAAAAGTTGAGTTTGGCACTTAACCCGCCATTTTGCCAATGCGATGTGCTTGTTGCACAACCAAATGTAATAGAAATAAAATACATAAAAAAGCACTTTTTTATGTATTTAAGTGTTTGATATATAGAATA
>NZ_JAUFQB010000004.1 GCF_030409525.1 Kaistella yonginensis
TAAAATCACTTCCTTTACAATGATACAGTATCTGAATTTTTTCGTTTTTAAAAGAAGTATAAATAAAACAAAAATTAATTTATGCTAAATGCACAACAGGTTAATTATCTACATTTATATGAATATAAAATTCATCGTCATCATAAACGGTCATTCCATCAAAAGTTCCTTTTTCATAGTGATCATAAAATACTTCAATATCTTCAGATTCTGCAATAAGATGTAAAGGAATTATTTTTTCTGTATTGAAAAGCCCACTAATATTTCCAGCAAGTTTTTTAATTTTTGAAAAGGAAATATTATCTATCACCATTTTTCTTTTTCTGATTCTGCTTCATTTTATCAATCACACTTTGAGAAATACCACTTTGCCCTTTTCTTGCAACCATTTTCAAACTTTGTATTTCAAGACTTATGTTAGAATCAATAGATATAATTTTTGGTTCTTTTTCTAAGCAAAAAGAACCATCAATAATTGATTTGACATTAATGCTGGTGTTTTTCAGCTTAAAATCATAATCCTCGTAAAGCTTATTAAACCTCTCTATATGAATTTTAGTCTGAGGAAATACAAAACCTGTTGAGTGTAACCAATCATCAAGATTATTCTCTGTAACTTTTCCTATATATTTTTTATCAATTCCCATTGAAAGCTTTTAGATAGTTATTAATATGATCATTAGCTTCTTTCTTATAAACCTGAATTGAATTTTGAACTAAATTCAATTTCTCTCTGAGCTTCTTACCTACCGATCTTGGCAGGTTTTTCTTACCTGTATTTTCGTATGCTTTGTATGTAAGATAAATAATCTTATGTTTTTCAGATAAACCAAGCATAGCTCTCTCAATAATTTCTAATCTAATTTTTAAATCTTTTTTCTTTTGGATATCTTCATCTCCTATTGTTAACGTAATTAGTTCATCAATATTCTCGACAATAGATAAATCATCTTCTTCAGGTTCAGCACAAGTATCCAGATCTCCATATTTTATTATTTGAGTATATACTATCGGATAAAGCCACAATAAAATTGATCGATCAATATCATCAGGATACTTTGCTTTATCCTTAGTAAAAGAATGATATTTCCATACTCTTGCAAAAGCGCATGTTGCTATTTCAAGAGCAACGACCTCACTGTAATTAAATTTATTACAATATATCTCAGCTTTTTGCAAAATATCTCTTTCAAATCTACTGCAAAATTCAGTAAATGCTGACGTCGCTTCATCAGGATATTCTTCTTTAAATGAGATATAATCTATAAGTTCATCACTGGGTAATGTCTCAAAAATTATTTCATTGGTGTTTTTTTGTTCTACATTCATCTATATACCAAAAAGCATTACTAATGGAATTAGTATATGAGTGGATAAGCTCATATTTCCCAAAGTTATAAAAATCTTTCTAACGGAATTAGTATATGTATGAAGTTTGTTCAACTGCCAATTCCTTTATGGCTAATGTTAAAGGAAAAAAATGCTTAATAATTATGGCAACTAACAAACCGACCGGAGATGGTCACAGAAACGGAGCCGTTAAAGGGCGTTCACAAACTTACAATCCACAAAACGATTCGTGGATAAAACGTGATACGGCTACAGGCAGATTTATGGATGTAAAAACTTCCAGTAACACCCCTTTCAAAGGAATTACAAAAGAAAAGTAATTCCCTGATTTACTACAAGCATCACAGAATAATGCTTGTAGTAAATCAAATTTAAATATGAACGTGTAAATGAGAAGAAATAACAGGAATTTATTTTGAGTGCAAAATTTAAAAATGCTATTTATCTCCTTATGGATTTCCGTAATTCTTTATTTTAAAATAAGATTACATTTGGCTCAATTTACATCTAAATCAGACTTTAATGACAGTTTGTCATCACCCAATTCGTAGGCGAAGAGTTTGATGTAACAAACATAATAAACAGAAAAATGAAATTATCAGACAAAGATTTACAGTTTTTTATTAGCAAAATCAAATTACAGCCAGAAAATATGGGCAAGTATAGAGATCAGCTAAACAATCTAAAGGAAAAATTAAATAAAAAAATTGCTGAAGATGACAGGCATGGGCTAAAAGTTGAAAAATATATCATTGCCGGCTCTTGGAAAAAGCATACAATTTTAAAACCTACAGGAGACCATCCTATAGATATAGATCTTGTGCTTTTTGTTGCAGGTGACGAAGACATTCATAATGATATTGGGAAACTTTTTGATTTCATTGTAGAGTATTTAGAAGAGATATATCCGCAAAAAGATATTTCTAAAGATGTTGATGCGGCAGGAAATACAAAATCTGTAACCATATATTTTTCTGGTTCTGGATTAAGTGTTGATATAGTACCTGTAGTACCTTTGAGTTTACCAAAGGATTATGTATGGCAACCCAGCAGACATGGTAATGGTAAAAAATATATTACCAGTATTTCAAAACAATTAAGTTTTTCACTTAATAGAAGACAAGAGAATCCCGCTTACACTTCAATTGTAAGGGCTGTAAAGTGGTGGAGAAATTATAAAGAATTAAATCCCTCTGATGATGAGCCTGGATTGTCTTCTTTTGCGATAGAATTGATTGTTGCCCATCTTGATATTAATAAAGGAATTCAAACAAATGTTGAAGAAGGAATTATTCGTTTTTTTGAATTTATAAGTTCCTCCGAATTCCCGGAAATTGTATTTCAGGATTCCATTCGTAATGTGCCACCTAATTATGATTCACCAATCTATTTTGCAGACAATACAAATAAAGAAAATAATGTAGCAAAGAGGATGAATCAACCGAAGTGGAACGAAATTATTGAAGAAGCTGAAGAGGCTTTTGACACTTTGAACTTTGCTCAGGCGAGAAATAATGAAGGAGATACGGTACAGGAATGGAAAAGTGTCTTTGGTCCAGCTTTTAACATTAAATAAATTAAACTATGTACGGAACAAATACAAAAACAAATACTTACACAGTTCTTGATGTAAGAAAAACATTTGAAAGTTGCGAAACAGATATTAGAACTATAGCCAGACGTACCAATAAATGGACAATGGAATATGTGGATAAGGTTTTCCATGATGTGCTCAAATTTGCAGAAAAATATTATTTATATTCAGTAAGTATAACCTTAATTGATACCAACACTAGCTTACCTGTAAAAGCAGCTAAATTTATTGTAAATGATTTAGGTGATGCAACCGATAGCGAACGTGCCGGAAAAAATAATGATTGGCCAAATACTGATAATACTTCACTATCCATCATATTATCTCATACCCAGAAATGGCACAACCTAACTGCTGAAGAAAAAGCAAATTTTCAAAAAGATTTAAAAGTGAATTGGGGCAGTACAAATATTAATACTAATTTTCCACATTTACAGCAGTCAGACGCACAGCTATATGCAAGCAATGGATACGAACTACAAAAAAAGAACTTTAAATAAATATGAGTACAATTTTCGATAATATAACAGAACTGCCGAGCAGAGAAATAGCCGAAAGAGCTAAACATTTAATAGGTTTTGAAGACAAATATAATAGGATATTCTCAAACTTAAAACTATTGCTAGATCAGGAAGGTCTAGTTGAGTGGAGCAAGAAATTTCACAAATCTGAACTACCCGTAATTTCACAACTGAAAGAGAAGTATCCTTTAATTATATTGACAGGTGATGCGGGAACAGGTAAAACTGTTTCAGCTGAAGCCATTGCAGATAAAATGCTGAGAGATTTAAAAAAGGATGGGTTTTTTCTAAAGTTGAGTACAAGAGTGAGAGGTGAAGGTTTGCACGGTCAAATGGGAAATCTGGTAAATGATGCTTTTGCAGAACTGAAAAATCAAGCAGGTAAAAAGAGAATAGCATTTTTACTGATTGACGAAGCTGACGCAATTGCTTCAACCAGATCTACTATGCAGATGCATCAGGAAGAAAAAGCAGCTGTAAATACATTAATTCAAAAAATTGATGAAATTCGTGAACTAAATGGTCGGGCAATACTGTTCATGTCTACAAACAGATTGCATTTTCTTGATGAAGCTATAGTAAGAAGAGCTGCAATTATTTTGGAATTTGAACGTCCCACCTTTGAGGAAAGAGTGCTTCTTTTTAAAACCTCTCTTGATGGTGTTGAAATTACAGATAAGCAGTTTGAGGAATTAGCTAATTTGTCAGGCGAAGAATCTAATGAAGGGCTTGCATTTTCTTTTTCAGATATAAGATTAAGAATATTGCCGGAAGCTGTGGCTAAATGCTTTCCAGATAAAGCTCTAGATTTTGAAACTGTCGCCGAGACCATTAAAAAACTTAATCCAAGCCCCAAAATTGTATGAAAAAAGGACCTATCTTTCTACAAATAATTTTGTCTGTTATTCTAATCGTTGTTGGATACATTGAAAAAGGAAACTGGACAGAATCTAAATATTCCACCACTGGATATATCGCATTACTTACTTTCATTGTAACTTTTGTATATGAAAACTATAATAGACTTGGATTTTATTTCCAGTCACAGGTTTTGTTAAAAAATACTGATGTTCGTGTTTCTATTTCATATCTCTATAGAATAAAAGTTGAAAATGAATATTTGCTTGTTAAAAGTAGAACAAGAAAATATTTTCAACCTGTAGGAGGCTGTTATAAAACATTACCAGGCTGTGAAAAAAAATTCGAAGAATTAGATGTTAGACCTGACAGAAAATTTGAAACTGAAAAAGGAATAGCAAAAAATGATCTGCGTGTTCATGTAAAAGGTAAAAATCTAATTAAATTTCTTAAATGGTTCGATTCAAAAGAGGATCGTGAGATTTCGCCTTGGAGAGAATTTTGTGAAGAATTAATTGCGACAGAAATTTTAACATGGAGACCTTTTAGATACATCGACTACAAGTTTAAGAAAAAAATTCAATCACCTATAATTGATCTGGATATGGGAGGTAAAGGACTGTTCATTTATGAAGTTTTTGATTTAGTTATTAATGATGAACAAATGCCATTACTTATGGATTTAAAGACCAAATCCTCTGAAAATTATATATGGGTAACAGATGAAGTTATTCAAACATTAGGACATGAGACTGGTTCAAAATCTTTTCCATATGAAATTGGACCACATACAAAGTATGCACAAAACTTAAAATGGAGTAAATAAAAACATCACTAATTGATTTCGTGAACGGACGCACTTACTATTAAAGCCCAATCTAATGAAGCAATGTTACAAAGAACTGAATATCTAAATATTATAGAAGAAATAAGAAATACCGAAAAAAAATCTTTGGATGAATACATTATTTCGGTAATTGAGCCATTAAGAAATGAAAATCCCAACTTTATAGAAACTCTATATAAAGACATCAATTATTTAATAAACGATATTGATAAACCGCATGAAAATGATTTAAAAATCATTAATGGTGATTTTTCAATTGAAGATGGTGAGCTGGCATTAACAGGTTATCAATCGAGATTACATAATCTAGCATTCTGGCTTCACACAGAAATTATCAAAGGTTTTATAGAATCTAACCCCTCAAATGTGACTTTAAAAATAGAAGATTTTGAAATCAATTTTTTAAACAAACCAAATTATACTCCAGAATATAAGTCTAAATTAGATAAAATCAAGCAAAGTTTAAAAAAGGAAAGAAAGCAAAATCTTAACGAAAGGGAAAATCTGTGGGAAAAACTTTGGGATTTAGACAATTTGGAACTTAAACCTAATATTGCAGGTATTGGTTTTAATTTCAATAACTTTCTTAATAAATTTAACAAAAATAAATAACTATGAATTTAACATCAGCACAAAAGAAAATTAGATTGTATAGAAGATTAAATGAACAGGACTCTTCGTTTAGACATCGCGATTTTGATAATTATAACGAATTTTTCACAAATGAAAAGCTTAATCAATTTGAAGATATTCTTTTAGAATACCAAGAAAAAAAACTTTCAGATGTTCTCAACTCGGATAATGAATTTTATAAATTATATGCGGCTCATTATAAAGATAAATACCTTGCTACTAAAGTAGATTTGGGATATAAATTACATTTTGAGTTCAATCATGTTTTATTTTATGAACTACTCAATTACTTTAAAAGTGGAATAGAAAGTTTTCTTAATCTTCTTTCAGAAAGATTTAATATTTATTACGTAAAAAGTGAAAACTCCTATTACATTCCATTTCAAGCTTATCAGACTTTTTTTACAGAATTACAAGATGAAGAAATAAAAGAAGCGATAAGGTTTTTAGTAAGAACAGTAACCTATACGGTTGTTTCTGATAATGATCAATTTGAAACAAAAATTGATGTGAACTTAATTATAAAATATTTATCAAATCTTGATGAATATTATAATCATGAAATTTAATTACGGTTCTTTAAAAATTATAAAGTTGTATTTACATTGGACTCCATATGCGAAATACGAATTGAAAGACAGTTTAATTATAGTATAGTGCAGGATTTCAAAATTATATCAATGTTTAAAGGGGATTGGTCAAAATAAATCAACTTGATTATCTGCCAATTGTAACTTTTTTATTGAAAAAATGAATTGAATATTTGAAAATAATTAAAAATGGGCTATATTTGCACCAGTAAAAAACGACGCTCTCTAAATTGTTTATAAAAGTGACCTATTCAGTGACCTACTAAACAAGGAAACAGCATAAAGCTTATGGATAGGGCTTTTTTTCAAAAAGAACAAGTCCCGTCCGGATCGCAAATCTCTCAAATTTTTTGGGAGATTTTTTTGTGATGTGCTATTTCCTTTACCCATGATAGTCCGCGAGCTTAGACGTTTGCTACAAAGGATTTTCTACCGATAAAACTGAAATTCCTTTGATCTCCATTTATTCCTGAATACGATGAACCCAAAAGACTCAAAGAAGATTATATTAATTTTCTCTACTTTATTCATACTGGCATTAAGAATTTTTTGATCTTTATCGATTCTGTATCTTTTCCACCTTAAATTCAAATATGATATCATTTATCAGTCAATTTTATTTTGATTAGTACCAGAAAAATGGTAATATTGTTATACAACAAATTTTAGTAATCTAATAAAAAGAAATATATGAAACCCAGCGTAATATCAATTGTTCTAGGTGGAGGAAGAGGAACCAGACTGTCTCCTTTAACCAACACACGCTCGAAACCAGCGGTCCCAATTGCAGGGAAGTATCGGTTAGTGGATATTCCAATTTCAAATTGTCTTAATTCGGGATTCAATCGAATTCTCGTGCTGACCCAATTCAATTCAGCATCACTAAATTCTCATATTAAAAATTCTTTCCACTTTGATATTTTCAGCAAAGGTTTTGTGGATATCTTAGCCGCAGAACAAAATATAGAAAGCGATGCTTGGTATCAAGGTACGGCTGATGCGGTTAGGCAATCCATGAAGCATTTGGATAAATATGATTATGAGTATATATTAATTCTTTCCGGTGATCAACTGTATCAAATGGATTTTCGTGAAATGATCGATTTTCATTGCCGAAATAAAGCCGATATTACCATTGCAACCATTCCGGTGAATGCCCACGATGCTACAGGCTTTGGGATTTTGAAATCTGATGAAGAAGGAAATATAACCTCCTTCATTGAAAAACCGTCGGGAGATGCTTTAAATGATTGGAAATCTGAAGTTTCTGAAAAAAACAAAGCCGATGGTAAAGAATATCTTGCCTCCATGGGAATATATGTTTTCAATAAAAATGGATTGAAAAAAATGTTTGATGAGGATCCAGGGGACGATTTCGGTGGTGAGCTTATTCCAAATGGGATTGGGAAATATAAAACCTTGAGCTTTCAATATGATGGCTACTGGACTGATATAGGAACCATACAATCTTTCTTTGATGCGAATTTAGATTTAACGAAGGATTTTCCGAAATTCAATTTATTCAGCAAATCGCCCATTTATACCAGAGCAAGAATGCTCCCGCCGTCTAAAATACTTGGGTCCTATGTAAGCAAAGCCGTTTTCGGTGATGGCTGTATTGTAATGGCAGATAAAATAGAAAATTCAATAGTGGGGAATCGCAGTCGTGTTGACCGCGGAAGTACCTTAATGAATTCCTACATGATGGGTGCCGATTTTTATCAGGAAACCAAAGAAATTGTATCCAATGATAACCAAGGAATTCCCAATTTGGGAGTCGGAAAATATTGCTATATCGAACGGGCAATTCTCGATAAAAACTGTAGAATCGGTGACAATGTCAGAATCATTGGCGGAAAACATTTAGCGGATGGAGATTTTGAAACCTATTCTATTAAAGATGGAATTATCGTTGTTAAAAAAAATGCAGTCATTAAACCAGGAACACAAATCCCGTAAACAACTTTCATCCAAAATAAAGCAACACGGTCGTATTTTTATTGCCGTGTTTTTTTTGCGCACCTTTTTCCGTATTTTTGCCCCATGCGTTGGATAAAATTTGGAATTTTTATGGTTTTGTTTTTCGGAGCGGTTTATGCCGTTTCAATGACATTTGTTGATGAGAATAAAAATTTCACGATCGAAAAAGAGATTGATTATCCCATTGATAAAGTATTCCCGCAATTTAATAACTTACAGAATTTTACCAGATGGAACTCTTTTTTTTCAGATAATAAAGACTTAAGCGTTCAATATTTCACACCCTATGAAGGAAGAGGCAGTGCATTAAGCTTTCACGATCAAAAGGATGATGATGTTTTTGGTGATGTTTTTATTCGATATGAAAATCCTGAACGAACGTTGAAGTATCAATTATTCGAAGGCCGGAAAAGTACGCCATACTCGATCGACCTGAAATTTATTGCCCAAAATAATAAAACCAAAATCATTTGGTTTGTTCACACCCCAAAACAACCATTTTTAAAACGATCTTTAAATTTAATATCTGAAGACTTTTGGGTTGATAATATTGATAAAAGCATGAAAAACCTTTATCATCTTCTAGGTAATAAAGTTGATCGAGAAATGCAGCACGAAAGTTTAAAATTCGACTCCCTAATTGTAGAGCAACAAGACACTCAATTGCTGCTAGGCATAAACGTTACGACCAAAAATGTAAAAGATGCCCTTTTTAAAAACATTGTCATTAATCATAATAAAGCAACAAACTATGTGAAAATGGATTTAGGCAAAAGAGATGATGAATATGGTGAGCCTATTTTAATTACGGATGCAGATAGTTTTAAGGATAAAGAGGTTTCTTATTTTTATGGAATTCCGCTTTCTAAAAAAGAGGGGATAACCGACAATAATTTTAGTTTTAGAACCATAAATGGTGCAAAATACTACGTGATTTTCTATCAAGGAAGTTATGCAGGTCGGGTGCAAGCAATTCAGCAACTCTTAACAAAAGCAAAACGTGACACCATGCGAATTGGTGATTTGCAACAGACTTTCTTAGAAGAGCCAACCACTGATACTAACACCGTTATGAAATTATCTTTGCCGGTTTACAAATAATTTGTAGTAATCGTCTTTTTAACCATTTTTTGGCTTTACTACGTCACTTATTTTTGTTAAATTTGGTCTTTAAATAAAAATAAACAGTTAATTTGTAAATAATGGACAAATTTTCATTCCTAAACGCTGCACATTCGCAGTTAATAGAAGACTTATACCAACAATATTTAAAGTTCCCCGACTCGGTAGAACCTTCCTGGAAAGCATTTTTTCAGGGGTTTGATTTTGCTTTAGAAGGATATGGTGATGATTTTGGGAGTAATTCTGAATCAACAAAAGTTTCTACTCCAGTACAGCTGGCAAATCAAGCCTCCGCAAATGGTCAGATTCCAGAGGATATACAAAAAGAATTTCAAGTTCTAAATTTGATTGAAGCCTACAGACATCGTGGTCATCTTTTTACCAACACCAATCCGGTGAGACAAAGAAGAAATTACGAACCGTCTTTGGAAATAGAAAATTTTGGATTAACCAGAGCTGATCTTTCCCGAAAATTTAATTCGGCCACCACCACTGGTTTAGCTTCAGCGGTTACTTTGCAGGAACTTATTAATCATCTCGACAAAATTTATTGCAAATCGATTGGGGTGGAATATATGCATATTAATAATGTGGCAGAGCGCACTTTCATCAGAGAGTGGCTGCAAGTTAATGAAAATCATCCGCAGTTAAACGCCGATGAAAAAATTGAAATTTTAGAGAAACTCAATCAAGCGGTAGCTTTTGAAAACTATCTCCATACTAAATTTGTAGGGCAAAAAAGATTTTCATTGGAAGGAGGAGAGTCGCTGATCCCAGCCTTAGATCAATTAATAACCCGTTCCTCCCAATTAGGAGTAGATGAAGTTGTTTTGGGAATGGCCCACCGAGGACGTTTAAACGTATTAACCAATATATTCGGTAAGTCGTACAAGCAGATTTTCTCGGAATTTGAAGGTAAAGAGTTTGAAGAAGATGTGTTTTCTGGGGATGTGAAATATCATTTAGGATCATCTAAAAAAATAAAAACGCAAAATGGACAAGAGGTTTCAATCAATCTAACTCCTAATCCCTCACACTTAGAAACTGTTGCAGCTCTGGTAGAAGGTATTTGTCGTGCAAAAGTAGATGATACCTACAAAGATTACAAGAAAGTGTTACCAATCATTATTCATGGTGATGGTGCGATTGCAGCACAGGGTATCGTGTATGAAGTTGCCCAAATGATGACGCTGGAAGGCTACACCACTGGTGGAACCGTACATATTGTAGTGAACAATCAAGTTTCCTTTACCACCAATTTCTTAGATGCCCGTTCTTCCAATTATTGTACAGACGTTGCAAAAGTGACAGAATCTCCTGTAATGCATGTGAATGCTGACGATGTTGAAGCGGTGGTGCATGCCATTCGTTTTGCTGCTGATTTCCGCGCAAAATTTGGAAAAGATGTTTATATCGATCTTTTAGGCTATAGAAAATACGGACATAATGAAGGCGATGAACCTAGGTTTACACAACCAAACCTGTATAAATTAATTTCGAAACACCCCAACCCGAGAGAGATTTATAAAGAACAATTAATTAAGGAAGGGATGCTTCCTGATGAAGTCTTGAAAAATATGGAGACTTCTTTCAAAAAACTTTTGGATGCAGATTTTGACGCATCAAAAGAAATTGAAAAAAATACCATGGATCTTTTTATGGCAGATGCTTGGAAAGATTTACCGATGTCTACAAAAGGAGAAGTTTATCAGGCAGTCGATACCAAGTTTGATGCAACGCAGTTGAAGGAATTGGCTCTTAAAATGTCGACCTTGCCCAAGGATAAAAAATTCATTACTAAGGTAACCCGACTTTTTGAAAACAGAATTAAGGCGATTGAAGGAGATACACTAGATTGGGCACTAGGTGAATGGTTGGCTTATGCAACTTTACTTACCGAAGGTCACAATGTGAGAATATCTGGTGAAGATGTAGAACGTGGAACATTCTCTCACCGGCACGCACTCGTAAAAACCGAAGATAGTGAAGAAGAGTACATCCCCTTAAGACATGTTTCAGAAAACAGGTTTGATATTTACAACTCCCATCTATCAGAATATGGAGTTTTAGGTTTTGATTATGGTTACGCCATGGCCTCGCCAAACACCTTAACGATTTGGGAAGCTCAGTTTGGTGATTTTGTTAATGGTGCTCAAATCGTTATCGATCAATATTTGGTTGCAGCAGAAGAGAAGTGGAAAATTCAAGCAGGCTTAGTAATGCTTCTTCCACATGGTTTTGAAGGACAGGGCGCCGAACATTCTTCAGCAAGATTAGAACGATTTTTAGGGCTTTGTGCCAATGAAAATATGGTTGTTGCCAATGCCACAACACCCGCAAATTATTTTCATTTACTGCGAAGACAAATGAAATGGAACTTCAGAAAACCTTTGGTCGTAATGACGCCAAAATCATTATTGCGCCATCCAAAAGTAATTTCTACCATTGAAGAATTAGCGACAGGAGAGTTCCAGCCAATCATCGATGATGTAACAGCAACACCAGATAAAATTGATAAATTAGTTCTTTGTTCAGGTAAAATCTATTACGAACTTTTGGCTAAAAAAGAAGAGCTGAATTGCGAAAATATAGCCTTGGTTAGAATGGAACAACTGTATCCGCTACAACAAAATAAGATCGATGAGATTTTCGCGAAATATGGCAAGAGAAAACAATTGCTTTGGGTACAAGAAGAACCAGAGAATATGGGAGCTTGGGGGTATATTTTAAGAAATTTCCGCGATACAGGAATTCAGGTTATTGCTGCTGTGCCAAGTGGTTCACCAGCACCCGGAAGCCATAAAATGTTTGAAAAAAATCAGAATAGTGTAATTAATCGCGTATTTGATCGAAATGATGCACCGACGAAAAGACCGGTAACCGCATAATTTTAATTCAATAATTTTACTCAAAATAAAGTTTTTAATCGATTTAAAACAAAAAATAAAAAATATATCCGATGTCTATATTAGAAATGAAAGTCCCATCGCCGGGAGAATCCATCACCGAAGTTGAAATCGCAACGTGGTTAGTAAAAGACGGCGATTATGTAGAAAAAGATCAACCTATCGCAGAAGTAGATTCTGATAAAGCAACGCTTGAATTACCAGCAGAAGAAAGTGGGGTAATTACCCTGAAAGCTGAAGAAGGTGAGGTAGTAGAAGTAGGTCAGGTGGTTTGCCTGATTGACACCGCTGCAGCGAAACCAGAAGGCTCTGTGCCTGCAAAAACAGAGGCTAAAGCAGCGGAACCTGCGAAACCAGAAGCTCCAAAAATAGAAGCTAAACCTGCTGCAACGTATGCCACCGGAACACCATCACCAGCAGCTAAGAAAATTTTAGACGAAAAAGGTGTTGATGCTTCACAAGTAAGTGGCTCTGGGAAAGATGGTAGAATTACCAAACAAGATGCTGAGGTAGCTTCTGTTCCAGCCATGGGAGCCACAAGTTCTGCTACCAGCGGATCTAGAGGATCAAGCACCACCAAGCTATCCATGCTTCGTAGAAAAATTGCCGCAAGGTTGGTTTCTGTGAAAAACGAAACCGCGATGTTGACGACCTTCAATGAAGTTGATATGTCGGAAATTTTTAGAATCAGAAAGCTCTATAAAGAAGAGTTTACTCAAAAACACGGAATTGGTTTGGGATTCATGTCTTTCTTTACCAAAGCAGTAACCAGAGCACTTCAAATGTATCCTGATGTTAATGCTTCAATCGATGGCGATTTCAAAGTAAGTTACGATTTCTGTGATATTTCCATCGCGGTTTCTGGACCGAAAGGTTTGATGGTTCCAGTGTTGAGAAATGCAGAAAACATGAGTTTCAGAGGCGTAGAAGCTAATATTAAATCCCTTGCTGAAAAAGTGAGAGACGGTGATATTTCTGTTGATGAAATGACGGGAGGTACTTTTACCATTACTAATGGTGGAACTTTCGGCTCCATGATGTCTACTCCAATTATTAACCCACCACAATCAGCGATTTTAGGAATGCACAATATTCTACAAAGACCGATGGCGATTGATGGACAGGTTGTAATTCGCCCAATGATGTACGTGGCATTATCATACGACCACCGAATTATCGATGGTAAAGAATCTGTAGGATTCTTAGTTGCCGTAAAAGAAGCGATCGATAATCCGGTTGAATTCTTACTTGGAGGTGACGAAAGAAGAGGATTGGAACTTTAATTAAAGAAAAATTTTCACAAATTATACAAGTCCCGTCTACAAAGGCGGGATTTTTGTATGAACTGATTTAAATTTCCCATCATGTATTCAACGACTACTTTCGATATTAAAGTTTCTGTGATTCCCCAGTACGATACAAAAAACAGTTTTCCTGCAGAGAACCGCTTTGTATTTCGGTACAATATCAGTATAGAAAATTTAGGGCGCGAGGCCATCAAACTCTTGAGCAGAAAATGGTTGATTTTTGATTTAGGATTCGGCTTTACCGAAGTCGCCGGAGAAGGGGTGATTGGATTAACACCAACGATTGAACCAGGCGAGAATTTCACCTATTTTTCGAACGTAATGCTGCGTTCCGGTGTTGGGAATATGTCGGGAAAGTATTATTGCAAAAATATTTTATCCAATGAAACTTTAGAAATAGAGGTTCCAAAGTTTAACTTAGTGGCTGAAGTCCTGAGTAATTAAAGGTAAGTTCGTATCTAAAGTGTTTTCATATTTTTTTTCATGTATTCATTAACTTCATCATCTCTAGTCAGCATCAGTTGATTAAAAGCCAATAAAGAAATCTTCGCACAAACCTCGGCATCAGCACCTGCACGGTGATGATTAAAATGAATGTTGTGTTGCTCTGCCAAGCTTTTCAATCCGTACTTCGGTAAACCTTTCCACGATTTTTTGGCAATCGAAATACTGCATAAATAATTCAGTTTGGGTTTAAAAAAACCATAGTAATCCAGACAACTTCTCAACACACCAGCATCAAAACCGGCATTGTGTGCAATCATTAAATTTCCATACATTAAATCCTGCGCTTCATGCCATATTTCATCGAAGGTCGGTGCATCGCTCACTTCATTGGGAGTAATACCATGAACATCAATATTTCTGGGGTGAAAATAAGGATAACTTGGTGGTTTGATGAGCCACGTCTTAGTAGAAACAATTTCGCCATTTTCAACCACGCAAATTCCCATCTCACAGGCAGAGTGTCGCTCGTGTGTGGCGGTTTCAAAATCGATGGCGCAAAAATTAAGCATTGTTTAGTAATTTTTTTGAATTAGAATAACTGAATAATAAAGTAGACAATATAATTAAGACAACTCCACTGAAAATGACTTCTAAATAAATATTATCTAGAAATGTAAAGGGTTCAATAAAAAGAAATTTTACGATGTTCCAAAATTCTTGGCCAAAGAAAATAATAAGGACCATTGAAGGAATAAAGATCAGAAAAGTTTCTCTTTTACTTTTGCTGAAAAACAATAGCAATAAAAATATGATTATAGTGATGCAGTAGGAGACTATTGTATTAAAGAAGATAAAATCAGAAATAATCATACCTGGAACACGGTTAGGGTAAAGAACTTGAACTTCTGCTATTGTAACTTGCAAGGAGCTTCCGTTGTTTAGAACTTTAAGAAGATCAATATTTCGTAAGCTTAATAATAATTTTAAACCATTCAGTAGAAAAAAATACGCGATTAACTGTTGAAGAAACACTTTGCTATTAAATTCCCATTTACTCATCAGCGTTTAATATTTTTTTAATTTCGGTTACAAATTTCTCAAAATTAATCAGGTCATCATGTCCGGCATTTGGAATTTCAATAAATTTCTTTTTTATTTTCGGTTGCGATTTTTTGAAAGTTTCAAATAATTTTTTACCTGATTTTAAAGGAACTATATTGTCTTTTGTCCCATGAAAATGATAGAGTGGTGCTTGCACTTTTATAATATTTTCATTGGATAAAAAATGATAGGTCATAGTCGGAGAAACACGATCTGTTACTTGTTTGGGCAACCATCGGTTCACAATATCCTGTAAATTAAAGAATGCTGCTTCTAAAATGACCGCTTTTGGCTGATTTTCTGCTGCCACTTTAACCGCAAAAGAACCGCCCAAACTTCTTCCATATACGATTATATTCTCTTCTCCATAATGCTCTTTTGCAAACTCATAGAAAAACTGCGCATCGGAATAAAGATAATCTTCATTTCTGGGACCTGAACTTTTTCCGTAACCACGATAATCCATCACCAAAACATCGTACCCAAAGGTGGTATATTCTGTGGCGATTTTCCCCCAACGATGTAGATTATCTGCATTTCCATGGAAGTAGACAATGACGCCTTTCGGGTTTTTTATTTTAAAATGAAGTACATTTATTTTTCCGTCAAAAGGAGTTTCCCAAAAATATTCTTCGAAATTATTTTTAAAATCAAATTCATGATTTTCTGGCAAAACGACTGGTAAAAAAACCACTTTTTCTTGAAAATATTGAAGAAGCTTTCCCATATTTTTTAGTTTAAGAGATTCTTCTGGTAATTAATATTTTATCTACCCGCTGCCGGTCTTTGTCGATAATTTCAAGCTCCAGGTCTTCAATTGTTATCGTATCACCCACTTCCGTAGAGCCATGATGTGCATTGAGGAAAAAACCAACCAACGTGGTATAATTGTCTTTATTATCAAATTCATAATCCAGATCAAAGTATTTGATGAATTCTACAATGGGAAACTGGGCATCTGCCAACCATGAGTGCTCACTTCGTTGTGTAATTCGGTAATCAAAATTATCGCTGGTCGCTGTATTTCCTACAAGCGCATCTAATACGTCGTGCATGGTTACGATCCCTACGGTATTTCCATATTCATCGATAACAATCCCATAATGGTTTTTTTCTTTTTTAAAAATTTCCAGCACTTTATAGGCGTAATAATTTTCATTAAGAAAAACAGGCTGCTTTAAATGGTTTTTCAGATTAAAATTTTCTGGATCAGCGATCGGAAAGAGATCTTTCATGCTCACAATTCCGATAATGTGATCTAAATTATTTCCATCGGTCACTGGATAGGCATTGTGCTTCTCGTCTTTGATTTTCTGTAAAATACTTTCCAAATTTTCACTCACGTTAAAAAAAGTTACCGAGGTTCGGTGGGTCAAAAGTGTATTGATTTTCCGGTCACCCAGCTCAAAAACCCTTTCCACAATATTATGCTCAATTTGTTCAATTTGTCCTTCCAGCGCACTTTCCCTAACGATGGATTTTATTTCCTCCTCGGTAATAATGCTGTCTGAGGTGCTTTTTATTCCAAATAACTTTAGCAATAAATTATTGGAAGTGGTTAATAATAAAACAAAAGGCGAGGTAACTTTAGACAAAATGTCCATCGGTTTTGCGAGCAAAGTAATAATTCGCTCCGGGAAAGTCATTGCGATTCTTTTCGGTAACAATTCCCCTAACAAAATGGATAAATACGTGATGAAAATTACAATTCCGATGGTCGCCAATGGCTTAGAATAGGGTGTAATAACTGCGAATTGATCCAGAAAACTTTTAAAATCATTGGTGAGGTTTTCACCGGAATATACCCCAAGCAAAATCCCAATCAAAGTAATCCCGATTTGGACCGTTGATAAAAATTTAGTGGGGTTTTCTGAAAGTTCAAGTGCTTTTTTTGCGCCTCTACTGCCTTTTCGACCCGCATTTTCTAGTTTGAATTTTCGGGAGGAGACGAGTGACATTTCCGACATGGAAAAAATTCCGTTGAGTAAAACGAGTAAAATGATGATCAATAATTCCATTCAAATCTTTTAAGGACTACAAAGATAATTTTTTTGATCATAGAATTCAGCTTTTACTTCCGATGGGAATACCCTAAACTTGTTTTTTCTGCGTCAATGAAAACCTTTCGCTCTTCAAAAATCTCTTCCATTGCGCGATGGTATTCCTCAAATTGATGAATATCGATATGGCCAGCTCTTAAAATCACATACAATCGGGTAAGTTCTGGATTTATTTCCGACAGATCAATCGCGGTCTTGATCGGCACAAGTCGGTCTTCACTGCCATGAATGATTTTAATCGGACAACGCACATTTTTTAAATATTGAAAAGTTGGAATATTGTACCGCAAGAATGGTTTGGCGGGCATAAAAGGTAAATAACGCTGAATCGTTCGTAGTAATGAATACAGTGGCGAGGTTAAAATTAACAAACGCGGATTATTTTTAGAGGCAAGTCGCGCCGCAAATCCTGACCCAAGTGACCTCCCGTAAACCGTGATTTTATCTTCACTAAATTCTTTTTTTACAATATTGTAAATAAATTGAGAATCTCTTTTCATGGCTTCTACGGTTCTTTTTCCCGTACTTTTCCCAAATCCACGGTAATCCATCATCACCACTTCATAGCCTAATCGTGTAAAGTCGATCGCAAATTTCCCCCAACCTTTAATACTTTTTGTATTTCCTTTTAAATAGATCACCACCCCTTTTGGGTCATCCACCTGAAAATGAAGATAACTGATATTGGCTCCTTTTTCAGTTTCCACATATTTTTCCTCTGCTTTTAGATGCTCATAGGCGAATTTGAAATCTGCCGGTAGTTTTTCGGGTTGAAAGAAAAATTTATGTTGAAAAAAATAAATTAAAATCCCAAGAAAGAGGAGCGAAACCACGATGATTGCAATGATGAAGTAGATATTGATATTCATAGCATAAATTTAGATAAATTTAGTCATCGTGGTTGAATATAGAAGGATAACTTACAGAAAGTTTTTAAAAACCAGCCATTTCGCTTCGTAGAACTTTTTAATCTGATTTTTTTGCCGAAGTTTAAACGTTTTTGGAATTTGCTCATAAAAAGAAAAATGGGCACGAATGACCGCCCAAAAATGAGACCTGCCGTGTTTGTATCCAAAATAAATTCCTGCAAATCCATCGAGGATTAACCGAAAAGGAATCAACCAAACTAAGGTAGAAAAAGGTGCATTTTTTAAAAGCATCGAAAAATTATTTCGGATATTTAAGAATGTCTTTTGTGGACTTTGTTTATTTAATGTTCCGCCGCCCACATGATAAACCGCAGATTTTCCGGTATAAAATATTTTCTTTTCTGAGTTTTTTAAACGCCAGCATAAATCGATCTCTTCTTGATGGGCAAAGAATCGTGCATCAAAGCCATTTTGGGCCCAAAAATCCTGAGAACGGATAAAGAAACAACATCCTGAGGCCCATAAAATTTCGATTTCATCATCATATTGACCCTTATCTTCTTCGATGTTTTCAAAAATTCTTCCGCGGCAATACGGATAACCAAGATTATCAAGAAAACCACCTGCAGCTCCCGCAAACTCAAAATGCGTTCTTTTATTAAAATCAAGAATTTTAGGCTGAACAGCACTAATGTTTTTGTCACGCTGAAAAATAGCAAGAATGGGTCTGATCCAGTGAGCAGTCACTTCAACATCAGAATTTAAGAGACAGTAAAACTCGTGTTGAACTTTTTTTAAACCTTCATTGTAACCGCCTGCGAATCCGTAATTTTTAGTATTAACAATGATTTTAACCATTGGAAAATTTTCCTTTAGAAATGAAATAGAATCATCAGAAGAAGCATTGTCTATGACGTAAATAAGTGCATCTTCAGAATGTTCAATAACGTTGGGTAGAAATTTTTCTAACCAGTTTTTTCCATTCCAATTAAGTATGACGATTGCTAAATCCAATAGTAATTTGCTAAATAAGGTAAGAATATTTACGAATCTAAGTGCCCATAACTTTGATGGCGTTTTGATATTTCCATCTTCTGTGCGACCAAAGATAATTGTCTGGTCTTTTATTAATGGTATTTTCTAACCGTTGATGAAATTTTTTAACAACTTCATGTTCTACAAATTTTTCACCATCCGGAAGAATACGATAATAATTTACCTGATAAAAACCTCGCTTTACTTTTTTCATATCGCAGTAAATAAAGGCCAAATCCATTCTGGTCGAAAGCTTATCGTAACCTACAAAAACGGGTGTTTTCTGGTTCAAAAAATTTAAACCGTAAGTCACTTCTGAAACATGTGGCGTTTGGTCTGCAACAAATAAATAAATAGAATTACCATCGTTCGGATTTCTGAAAATGTGGCGTACCACTTCTTTCGCTTCTAAGGGTTGATTGCCGAATCGGGTTCTGAGTTCTTTTATCTTCTGCTCCCAAAAACCACTTTGAACCTTGCGATAAACTGGGAAACTCTTGTCCTGTGGCACTGCCATTGCTAAGGCATTAAACCATTCCCAGTTAAAAACATGTCCGGCCAAGAGAATAATGTTTTTCTTTTCATCATAGGCTTCCTGAAAAACATTTTGGTTAATATGCTGAACACGAACCCGCAATTCAGTAGAGGATACCGTAAATGATCGAAAAGTCTCGACGATATAATCGCAAAAATTAAGATAGAATTTTTTTTCAATTTTTCTGAGTTCCTCAGGAGATTTTTCAGGAAAAGAATTTTGAAGGTTTTCACGAACCACATTTTTTCGGTAGCCTACAAGATGATAGATGACAAAAAATATGAAATCTGAAAATAGATACAAAATCCGCAGCGGCAGTTTTGTAAAAAGCAGTAAGATTTTGAATATAAAGTTCATAAATTAGGTGCAAATTTAGTGATAATTAAGTTTATGGTTCATTCTATTTTTATTAATTTGCAAACGATAAATAGATCCCTTAAAAAATGAAAAAAACAATCCTAAGAATATTTGCTGTTTCAGCTTTGTTGATTACCAATTTGGCTTGTTCCCAGAAAACGGAAAGCAGCACTATGAAATCAACACAAACAAAGAAGTCGAGTGCAGTTGAAGCAGACAGTATTGCGATTATAGAAGCAAAGAAAAAAGTGGCTGCAGAAGAGAAAGCTAAACTTCCGAAACCTTATAATGATAAGGAAAATGCAGAAGCGAAAATTGCTGAATTGGTAAAACAGGCACAACTGGAAAATAAAAATATTATCCTACAAGCTGGTGGAAACTGGTGTATTTGGTGTTTGAGATTTAATCAGTTTGTGCAAACCACTCCGGAACTTAAAAATATAGTGGATGAAAATTATCTGTATTATCATTTGAATTATTCTCCTGAAAATAAAAATGAAAAAGTATTTACGAAGTATGACAATCCTGGAGCAAAATTCGGTTATCCCGTTTTCATTATTTTAGATAAAAACGGTAAAATGATTCATACCCAAGACAGCGCAGTTTTGGAGGAAGGAAAAGGCTACAGTATCGACAAGGTTAAAGCGTTTTTCCAGAAATGGGCGCCTAAATCTTAAAGCAAAAGTCTCGTCAGTTAACTGATGAGATTTTGTTTTTTTATAAGAGTTTTTTAATCCAATGCAATTTTTTGTCGGAATAAGGCGGATATTTTAAATCAGGTTCGCCCCAAGTTACGCGACTGAGAATGGCTTTCTGATGAGAAAAAGCATCGAAACCAAATTTTCCATGATAATTCCCAATTCCAGAAGTACCAACGCCGCCGAATGGAAGATTGTCATTGCTTAAATGCATCACCACATCATTAATACAACCGCCACCAAAAGATATTTTCGAAATAAAATGTTCTTTTTCTTCCGAATCATTTGTAAATAAATACGCAGATAAGGGTTTCTCTCCTTTTGCGATTTGAAGCAATGCTTCATTGAAGTTTTTAAAAGTTAAAACCGGTAAGATTGGTCCAAAAATTTCTTCTTGCATCACCGCGTCAGCCCACGTCACCTTATGCAGGAGTGTAGGCTCAATATATTTTGATGATGCATCGCTTTTTCCACCATAGAAGACTTTTTCTTGATCAATTAATTTTAGCAACCGATCAAAATTTCGATCATTGATGATTCTTGTGTAATGTGCTGCATCTGGCTGATAATTAAATTTCTCAATATAAGATTTCAACGTATCCAGGAAGCTATCCTTCACTTTCTCATCAACCAGAATGTAATCGGGGGCCACACAAGTTTGACCGGCATTCAGGAACTTTCCCCAAACAATTCGCTTAGCAGCAACTTCAAAATTTGCACTGGAGGTTACAACGGCCGGGCTTTTTCCTCCTAATTCCAAGGTTACCGGCGTTAAATGCTTTGCTGCTGCTTCGTAAACGATCTGCCCAACTTTCGGACTTCCGGTGAAAAAAATCTTATCGAACTTTAGTTTTAATATTTCAGTGATCTCTTCTACACCACCTTCTGCAACAAACAAATATTCTTTGGGAAAGTTTTCATTAATAATTTTGGCCATTGCTTTCATTGTGTTTTCTGCAACTTCACTTGGTTTTAAAATACACGTATTTCCAGCAGCTATAGCAGCAATTACCGGCGAAAGCGAAAGCTGATACGGATAATTCCATGCGCCGATGACTAGCGTACATCCCAACGGTTCGGGATGGATTTTGCTGGAGCCCAATTGATTGGCGAGATTGGTGCGCACTCGTTTTGGTTTTGCTAAAGAATGTAAGTTTTTAAGGTAATAATCGATGTCTTTTAAAACAAAAGAAATTTCGGTCGTGTAGGTATCAAATTTTGATTTTCCGAAATCCCGGTAAATGGCTTCGTATAATATATCCTCATTTTTAATAATGACTTCTTTAAATTTTTCCAAATAGATTTTTCGGAATTTCAGATTTTTAGTTTTCTGACTAGTGAAAAATTCTTGTTGTCGTGTTAAAATATCGTGAAAATTCATCGCTTTTATTTATTAATTAATCGTAGTTTAGATTTTTGTTAGGGGCAATTTCGTTGAACCTCGTGGTTAGCGTTATTTATAACAACTATCAATCCAAACAAATTTACCGTAAAAAAATAAATCATTAGCAATGGATTTCAAAAATAAAATAGTTCTTATTACGGGCGGTTGTTCCGGAATAGGAAAAATCATGAGCCGCAAATCTCTGGAAAGAGGTTGTTCACAATTAATTATTTGGGATATAAACGAAGAAGGTTTAGCACGAACCAAATCAGAATTCTCCACATTGGGTGGTGAGGTACTTACTTATAAAGTTGATGTGTCTGATCTTGATGAAATTAAAATTAATGCGCAACGCGTAAAAACTGAAGTGGGTTCCGTTGACATTCTAATCAATAATGCTGGTATTGTAGTAGGAAAATATTTTCATGAACACACCCATGAACAGATTGAAAAAAGTATGTCGATTAATACAACTGCTGTAATGCACACCACTTTGGAATTTTTACCTGGAATGATCGCTAAAAATTCCGGTGCTATTTGTAATATTGCTTCCTCGGCAGGCCTAATTTCTAATCCGAAAATGTCGGTGTATGCTTCATCAAAATGGGCAGTAGTTGGTTGGGGCGACAGCGTTCGTTTGGAAATGAATCAGTTAAAGAAAAATATTTCTGTTACGACCATCATGCCCTTCTTTATCAATACCGGAATGTTTGATGGCGTGAAGTCGAAAGTACTGCCAATTTTAGAACCTGAAAGAACTTCAGAACGAATTATTAAAGCAATCGAAAAGGAAACCAAAATGTTTGCTTTGCCTCTTCCTTATTGGTTTATCCGACTTTCGCAAGGATTACTTCCAATCCCAGCATTTGATTGGGTGATGCAAAATGTGTTTGGAGTTTATGACACCATGAAAGAGTTTACCGGACGAAAATAAATTTTTTGCCTGAAATAATTTCCTTAAATTTGTGCGAGTAAAAAGTAAAAGAAAGAATGAATTCCTATAAAAATCCCCTTGAAGAACGCTATTCAAGTGAGGAAATGCTCTACAATTTCTCACCGAATAACAAGTTCAGAAACTGGAGAAAATTATGGATCGCTCTGGCCGAAATCGAAAAAGATTTAGGGCTCGACATTTCCGTAGAGCAAATCGCACAACTTAAAGAAAACGCGGAAGACATCGATTATGAAAAGGCGGCGGAGTATGAAAAAAAATTCCGTCATGATGTGATGGCACATGTTCACACGTATGGCGACGCTGCCCCTTTGGCAAAAGGAATAATCCATTTGGGTGCAACTTCAGCATTTGTGGGCGATAACACCGATCTGATTCAAATGCGCGACGGTCTTTTGTTGATCAGAAAACAATTGGTCAATGTCATGAAGAATCTGGCTGATTTTGCGATTCAATATAAAGATTTACCGACGCTCGGTTTTACGCATTATCAACCTGCACAACTAACAACCGTGGGAAAACGTGCGACTTTATGGTTACAGTCTTTAATTTTAGATTTTGAAGAATTAGAATTTTTCTTAGAAACTTTAAGATTTCGCGGCGTAAAAGGAACCACCGGAACTGCGGCGAGTTTTTTGGAATTATTTGATGGTGATTATTCCAAAGTAAAACATTTAGATAAAGAACTTTCAAAACGTTTTGGGTTTGATAAAGTATTCGGTGTTTCCGGCCAAACCTATGACCGTAAAATTGATGCAAAGGTTGTAGCGTTACTTTCTAATGTCGCACAATCTGCGCACAAATTCACCAATGACTTAAGATTACTTCAGAATTTAAAAGAAATAGAAGAACCATTCGAGAAAAACCAAATCGGATCTTCTGCGATGGCCTATAAACGAAATCCAATGCGTTCGGAAAGAATAGGAGCCTTGGCAAAATTCGTGATGTCACTTTCTACAAGTTCCGCAATGGTCGCATCGACCCAATGGTTTGAAAGAACTTTGGATGATTCTGCCAATAAGCGATTGACCATTCCACAAGCGTTTCTTTCAATTGATGCTATTCTGATGATTTGGAATAATATCATGAATGGAATCGTAGTTTATGAAAATAGAATTCAGAAACATATAATGGAAGAACTTCCGTTTATGGCGACCGAATATATCATTATGGAAGAAGTGAAAGCTGGTGGCGACCGACAAGAAATTCACGAAACCATCCGCGTTCATTCCATGGAAGCTTCAAAAAAGGTTAAACAAGAAGGCAAAGAAAATGATTTAATTAGCAGAATTATGAACGACGCCTCCTTAAAACTGGATAAATCAAAATTGATGGAAGTGCTCGACCCGAAAAACTTCATCGGTTTCGCACCCATTCAAACCGAAGAGTTTATCGAAAATGAGGTAAATCCAATCTTAAAAAAGTACGCCGAACTCATCGGATTAAAAGCCGACCTTAAAGTATAAATATTTAATGCAGTCTTTTTGGCTGCATTTTTTTTATCGCTTTTGGCAAGTAAATAAATCTTATAATGTCCTGAAAGGACGATTTAATAAAGAATAGGATATAATCCTATTATAAAAATTAAAAATGAAAAAAAGAATCTTCGTAGAAAAAAAAGGAATTTTCGATGTTGAAAGTCCGAAAATTTTTAATGAAATAAAAAATATCGTACCCCATATTAAAGACGCTAAAGTCTATAATGTTTATGATGTTTTCGGTGTGAATGATGATGAGCTTTCCAAAGTGATTGCCAGTACTTTTGTGGATCCCGTGACCGATATTTTACATGAAGAAAATCCTGCGAAAAATCTATATTTCGCGACTGAATTTTTACCAGGTCAATATGACCAACGTGCAGATTCGGCGCAACAGTGTATTGCCTTACTAACTGAAAATGAACAAGGTAAAGTTAGAAGTGGTCAACTCATCGAATTGTTTGGTGTTTCTGAGGCCGAAGTTGAAACCATTAAGAATCATCTGATCAATAAAGTGGAATCGCAGGTTAAAGATTTATCAAAATTAGAAATTCCGGTGGAAGAATCTCCTGATCCAGTTATTGTTCATGAAGGTTTCACAGATTTTTCTGCGGAAGAATTAAAAGCATTTTATGATGATCATGGTTTTGCTTTAGATATTGATGATTTAGAATTTATTCAAAATTATTTTAAAACCGAAAATAGAAGTCCGACCGAAACAGAACTTAAAGTTTTGGATACATATTGGAGCGACCATTGCCGACACACGACTTTTGAAACAGAATTGACTGATATTCAATTTAATGATTCTTTTAAATCGACTTTGCAAACGATATTTAATGATTATTTAGAAAAGAGAAAATTTTTAGGTAGAGAAGCGAAACCAGTGTCATTAATGGATCTTGCTACGGTTTGTGCAAGATATTTCCACAAGACAGGGAAATTAGAAAATCTTGTGGTTTCCGATGAAATCAATGCCTGTACAATTGAAATTGAAGCAGATTTTGATGGTAAAAAAGAACCTTGGTATTTGTTATTTAAAAACGAAACCCATAATCACCCAACTGAAATTGAGCCTTTTGGTGGTGCCTCAACTTGTTTAGGTGGAGCAATTCGCGATCCTTTGTCCGGACGTGCTTTTGTTTATCAAGCGATGAGATTGTCAGGAGCAGCCAATGTTTTAGAGCCAATTTCTGACACTTTACCTGGAAAACTTCCGCAAAGAACGATTACGAAACAGGCAGCAAACGGTTATTCCTCCTATGGAAATCAAATTGGTTTAGCCACAACATTGGTGAATGAAATTTACCACGAGGGTTACAAAGCAAAAAGAATGGAAGTTGGTTTTGTCGTGGGTGCCGTGAAAAAAGATTGGGTCAAAAGAGAGCAGCCCCAAAATGGTGATCTCGTTATTCTATTAGGAGGCGCAACCGGAAGGGACGGTGTTGGCGGCGCAAGTGGAAGTTCTAAAGTTCAAGATGAAACTTCAATTCATACGTTATCAACTGAAGTTCAGAAAGGGAATGCAGTTGAAGAGCGAAAAATTCAGAGACTCTTTAGAAATCCTGAAGTCACGACTTTAATTAAAAAATCAAACGATTTTGGGGCAGGTGGAGTTTCGGTGGCGATTGGTGAAATCGCTGACTCACTGGAAATTAACCTCGATATTCTTCCTAGAAAATATGAAGGTTTAAATGGAACTGAACTCGCTATTTCTGAATCGCAGGAAAGAATGGCGGTTGTTATTGAAGCGAAAGACAAAGAAAAATTTATCAGGTTTTGTGAAAAGGAAAACATAAAAGCCGTAGAAGTGGCGAAAGTAACCGATTCCGGTAGAATGCAGATGTTCTGGCAAGGGAATAAAATTGTAGATTTAGGTCGGGAGTTTTTAGATACCAATGGTTGTGCAAAAACACAGCATGCGCGGGTATCACACCTGCAACCTGTTGAAAATCAAATCATAAAGTTCAGTGAAGAGAATTTCTTAAAAATACTTTCTAGTAAAAATGTCGCTTCCCAAAAAGGATTGGCAGAAATGTTTGATGCTTCTGTGGGTGGAACGACCGTTGCGATGCCGTTTGGTGGAAAACACCAATTGACCCCTATGGAAGGAAGTGTCCAAACATTACCGATTCTAAACGCCAAAAATGTTGAAACAGTCTCTTTAGCAAGTTGGGGTTTTGATGCCGATTTGTCGTCGCAAAACTCCTTGGTTGGTGCCGCAAATGCCGTTGTTGAAAGTGTTGCTAAAATTGTCGCTATGGGTGGTGATTATAAAAACATCCGTTTGAGCTTCCAAGAGTATTTTGAAAAACTAGGAAATTACCCAGAGAAGTGGGGGAAACCTTTGGCTTCTTTGCTTGGGGCGTATGATGCGCAGATGAATTTTGAGTTGGCTGCGATTGGCGGTAAAGACTCCATGAGTGGAAGTTTCCAAGATATTCACGTTCCACCGACTTTGATTTCTTTTGCCTGCGCGAATGGAGAAAAGAAAAATATCATCTCACCAGAATTCAAAAAAACAGGAAATAAATTGTATTTATTCCAACATATTTCGCAAGAAAATGGAATGCCGAATTACGAAGATTTAAAACAGATCTTTGATTTCATATTTGAAAACATTAAGGCCAAAAAGATTGTTTCGGTGAAAACAGTCAAAGAGGGTGGAATTGCAGTTGCCTTAGCAAAAATGAGTTTTGGTAATCACCTTGGAGCAGAAATTAAGGCAGACGAAAAGTTGCTTTTAACAAAGAATATTGGAAGTTTTATTATCGAAAGTTCGGTAACGCTAGAGAGCAGTTTGCTTCAAGTCATTGGTGAGGTTAATGATTCAGATGGTTTGAAAATCAGAAATTTGAACTTCAATATCAAAAATTTACTTGAAGTATGGAGTGGAACTTTTGAAGAACTTTTTCCAACAAAGGAAAATAAAAAAATCGTTGTTGAAATTGATTCAAAATTAAATTCAATTCAACCCAGAACGATTTATTTTAACAAACATCAAATTGCGAAACCGAAAGTTTTTGCCCCAATTTTTCCAGGAACCAATTGCGAATATGAAACCCAAAATGCCTTTCGAAAAGAAGGAGCTGAGATTTCAGGTTTGCCTCTTATCAATTTAAATCACCAACTCTTAAATGAAAGTTTAGAGGCCTGGATTTCCGAAATTAATCAGTCACAGATTTTGGTTTTCTCGGGTGGTTTTTCGGCTGGAGATGAACCAGATGGTTCTGCAAAATTCATCGTCAATGTTTTGAAAAACGAGAAGATGAAAAAGGCGGTTCATCAATTGCTGGAACGCGATGGAATGATTCTCGGAATTTGTAATGGTTTCCAAGCCTTGGTAAAATCCGGTTTACTGCCTTATGGTGAAATTCGGGATTTGAATGAAGATTCGCCGACTTTAGCACATAACGCAATCGGTCGTCATATTTCTCAAATGGTCGATGTGAAAGTTATTAATGATGATTCACCTTGGTTAAAGGGAATGAAGGATCAAGTATTTACGATTCCGATTTCGCACGGTGAAGGCCGATTTATAGCTTCTGAAGAGGCAATACTGGAATTGTATAAAAACGGTCAGCTTGCGACTCAATACATTAATCATGAAGGAAATGTTGCACACGGAATGCCATTTAACCCTAATAATTCCTTATTTGGAATCGAAGGATTGACTTCTGCATCCGGTAAAATTTTTGGAAGAATGGGGCATCCTGAACGTTTTGCAGAAGGTTTATTAAAAAATATTCCAACCGCGAATTATCATAATATTTTTAAAAATGGTGTTGAATATTTTAAATAATTTTAATTGATTTCTAATAATGGTAAAATTTAATATTAGCTATTTTACTTATATTGATTGATTATTAGTGGATTAGCTTATGTTTTAGTCTAAGCTTTTTAAATAAATATTAGGTATTTACCTTATATTTTGAGTTTATAAGGATTAATGCTTATATTTGACGAATGATTGCAGTTATTACCGGTGATATTATTAATTCTCAAAAGTCAGACAGTGAGTTGTGGCTCCCAAAATTGAAAGAATTATTGGGTTCATGGTCAACAACACCGGAAAATTGGGAAGTCTATCGCGGAGATGAATTTCAATTAAAATGCAATGTAGATGGTGTTTTTCACAAGGCTTTGCTTTTGAAATCCCTGATCAGAACTTTTGAAAATCTAGACGTTCGTTTGGCAATCGGTATAGGAAACGAAGTCTTTCAATCGGAAAAAATCACAGAATCCAATGGTTCAGCGTATGTGAATTCTGGCAGATTGTTAACTGAAATTAAATCCCAAGGGAAAACATTATCCATACAAACAGAAAATGATAAAGTGACTCGTGATTTGAATATCCTTTTCAAATGGGCTTCCATCGACTTTGATAACTGGACGGCCGCCACTGCAGAAATTATTCATCAGTTGTTACGGAATTCGGAACTCACCCAAGAAGAACTAGCAAAAGAACTCAATATTACACAATCTTCAGTAAGTCAAAGACTTAAACGTGCTAATTTTGAGCTGATACAAGAAACTGATCAATTCTTTAGAAAAAAAATTGCAGAATTATAAATGATTTTCATCCCTCTCATATTGGCACATTTATTAGGAGATTTTATTCTTCAGCCCAATTCTTGGGTCGCTGATAAAGAGAAGAAGAAGGAAAAAAGCATCTTTTTATATCTTCACATTCTGGTGCACAGCATTCTTGCAATTCTATTTTTATGGGATTTAAATCTGTGGTGGATTGCTTTAATAATAGGCCTAACTCATTTTCTAATTGATTGGACAAAACTTCATTTTCAAAATAAAAAAACAAAAAGATCTTGGTTTTTTATCGATCAAACTGCTCATTTATTGGTGATTGCGGCATTGTCAATCTTCTATTTTCCCTATTTTAAATGGGAAGATTTATTCAATCCGAGAACTTTAGAATTGGTAACAGCGTTGATATTTCTAACCGTTCCTTCTTCCATAATTATTAAAACAGTGATTTCAATTTGGACTCCCGTAAGTGCTGAGTATAATACATTGCAAACAGATTCTCTTGTAAATGCAGGGAAGTATATTGGCATCCTCGAGCGTCTTTTGGTCTTCGTATTTATATTAGTGAATCATTGGGAAGGAGTTGGATTTATGATCGCCGCAAAATCAGTTTTCAGATTTAGTGATTTAGCAGAAGCAAAACAGAGAAAACTTACAGAGTATGTATTAATAGGAACTTTGCTAAGTTTCGGACTCGCAGTTCTTACTGGGATTTTAGTTAAACTATGATTCCAAAAGCCATGAAGTGGCGGTTTAAATAAGGATAGGGTTTTAACCCTATTAAATAAGTAAAAAGTAAAATTTAATAAAAAGTAAAAATGACAAAAGGAGCAATGCTTTATGAAGGAAAGGCAAAGCAGGTTTTTCAAACCGATAATCCAAATGAAGTGATTGTCCGTTTCAAAGATGATGCAACCGCTTTCAACGCACAAAAAAGAGGGAACGTAGATCTGAAAGGTGAAATGAACAATGCAATTACCACATTGATTTTTGAATATTTAAATGACAAAGGAATCGCCACCCATTTTATTAAAAAGCTAGACGAAAGAGAGCAGCTGGTAAAAAGAGTACACATTATTCCCCTAGAAATGGTAGTTCGCAATTACTCGGCTGGAAGTATGGCGCAACGTTTGGGAATTGAAGAAGGAATAAAGTCTCCGGTAACGATTTTTGATATTTGCTATAAAAAAGATGAACTTGGCGATCCACTAATTAATGATCACCATGCCGTATTCTTAGGTGCCGCAACGTATGAAGAACTCGACGAAATGTATGAACTTACGTCTGAAATTAATGATATCTTAATCGACCTTTTCGATAAGATGAACATTATTTTGGTCGATTTTAAAATCGAATTGGGTAAAGATTCCAACGGTAAAATTATTTTAGCTGATGAAATTTCGCCTGATACTTGCAGACTTTGGGACAAAGATACGATGAAGAAACTCGATAAAGACCGTTTTAGAAGGGATTTAGGTGAAGTTACTGAAGCGTATGTAGAAATTTATGAACGATTAAAGAAAGTTTTAAACAAATAAAAAACCTTACTCTCTCTCCATTGGAGAGGGTTGGGGTGAGGATAAAAATGAAAGATTTACAACAGCATAGAATAGATTATTTAAATCAATTCAAGGAAAATACCTACGGCCGAAATCTGCTCAAAAAAGATGATCCATTTGATTCGCCTTCAGAGGAATGTGGCATTTTTGGCCTTTACTCCAATACCGATGTCGATACTTTTTCACTATCGCAATTTGGCCTTTTTGCCTTGCAGCATCGTGGTCAGGAGGCGTGTGGGATTTCGGTAATGAATCAGGGGAAAATTTTTAATATTAAAGATGAAGGATTGGTCTTGGATGTTTATAAAGAAATCCGTGAACCAGAAACCTTCATGGGAAACTCTGCGATCGGACATACGAGATATACCACAGCGGGCGATAAGAAAAAATATAATTTTCAACCTTTTTTTGCCAAGAATGAATATGACCAGATTATTTTGTCAATTGCACACAACGGCAACTTAACCAATGCGCGCGAATTAAAACGGGAATTAGAAGCTGAAGGAGTGGTGTTCAGAGCGACCTCTGACTCGGAAGTGATTCTACGACTCATTCAAAAACACTTGGATTTAGGCTTGCGTGCTGCCATTAAAACCACCATGGAAAAAATTGAAGGTGCTTATTCTGTGGTCGGAATGACCAGAAATAAATTCTTTGCCTTCCGTGATTTTCATGGAATCCGCCCCCTAGTTTTGGGTGCCATCGATGAGAAAACCTATGTCGTAGCTTCCGAATCAGTAGCTTTAGATGCGGTGGGAGCGCAATATGTTCGTGATATTTTGCCGGGAGAAATTATTTATACCAATGAAAACGAAACTGGTTTGCAAAGTTTCATGGCCAAAGAAGACTGTGAAAAAAGAACCTGCGCCTTCGAATATATTTATTTTGCCCGACCAGACTCCATTATGGAGGGAATTAATGTGCACGAAATCCGGGAGAAATCCGGTATGAAAATTTGGGAACAGGCACCGATAGAAGCAGATATCGTTATCGGTGTGCCAGATTCTGGAGTTCCTGCTGCGATTGGTTTTTCAATCGCTTCTGGTATTCCTTTTCGACCCGTTTTGATTAAAAACAGGTATATCGGTAGAAGTTTTATTGTCCCCACTCAGGAAATGCGAGAGCGAATCGTGAATCTTAAATTGAATCCGATTATTTCTGAAATTAAAGGAAAGAGAGTAGTGATCATTGATGATTCCATTGTTCGCGGTACTACCTCCAAGCGATTGGTTAAAATTCTGAAAGATGCAGGCGTCAAAGAAATTCATTTCCGCAGTGTTTCGCCGCCGATTATTGCACCTTGCTACCTTGGAATTGATACCCCAACAAAAGACGATTTGATTTCAGCCAATATGACGGTAGAAGAATTAAGAAAATACCTGGGCGTGGACTCACTTGAATTTTTAAGCATGGATAATCTTAAAAATATCTTGGGCAGTTCCAAACATTGTTTTGGTTGCTTCACTGAAGAATATCCGGTGCCGAAAGGTGAAGATGCTGAACTATTTGAATAATTTATATTAAAAAAAGGTTGGGAATATGTTCCCAACCTTTTTTAATCCGATATGAAATGATTTTCTTAGAATTTGTAAGCCAAACCTACTTGGAAATTGTTATTCTTAACTTTATCTCCGTTGTTAGCACTGTAAACATCAGTCACACCGGCAACATATCGGGCAGTTAAACCAATTTTTGGAGTGAAATAATATCCTGCACCAAGTCCAATTCCCATATTGAAATCTTTGTAAGCATCAGTATCTAAAGAGGTTGTAGTGGTTGTATTTAAAACGCTGTTATCTGTTTTCACTTTTGCACTAACCAAGAAACCAAATTCTGGACCTGCTTCTAAATAAAATTCAGGTGTTGCATTATATTGGAACATTACTGGTACGGCGATATAATCTAAGTTTCTAGAAACCGAAGCATATTCATTGCCTGCAAGGTTTTTGTACGTTACTTTATCACCAAGGTTGTTATACAAAATCTCCGGCTGAATACTGAAGTTTTGTCCCAACGGTGCATTCATAAATAAACCAGCATTAAAGCCAATTTTTGATTTATTGTCGCTTAAACCTGCGTCTTTTGAAAGCGAAGAAACATTCATTCCCCCTTTAATCCCGAACTGTTGTGCGAATGCCAATGAACTCATTGCGATTGCCGCACCTAATACTAACTTTTTCATAATGTTAAATTTTTCTGATTAATTTTACGTTTTTGATAATTCTAGACTCATTTCTTTAATAATTGAAATTCTAAAATTTCTTAAAGGTTTGAATCCTCATTGTCATTACATTTTTAATTTTGTTTTACGGGACAGTACTTTCAAATGCTGTGCCAAAACATTAGAATAGTCTCTAAAATTAAACAAGGGTTTAAATAGCAACTGTTTTAAAATACTGCATATCAGTATTTTGTGTTAAAATTAAAAATCCTCAGCCGATGGTTGGCTGGGGATTTCATTTTATAATAATCAGTTTTCAATTTTATTTTTGATAATATAGCAATGCGTCTTTAATATTTTCAACAGTAACTGATTGGTCAAATTTAGAATGACCGATACTCGTTAATAAAGAAAAGTTAATATGGCCACCCGCATTTTTTTTATCGTTTTTCATTAGGTTTAAGATTTCTTCCACTGAAAATTCAGAGATATCCAACACTGGATAGAATTTTCGAATGTTAAAAATAATATCACTTGCTGCTTTCTCTGTAAGTAAATTTTGAAGCAGAGAAATTCTGGTTTCGCAAATCATCCCCAAAGCAACTGCTTCACCATGCATGATTGGCTTTCCTTTTAACAGAAACAAACTTTCAATCGCATGGCCAATCGTATGTCCAAAATTCAAGGTTTTTCGGATGTTTTGTTCAGTAAAATCCTGCGCAACCACATTTTGCTTAATCTTCATCGAAGTTTCAATGAACGGGAAGATACTTTCTGCTGTTAAATCTTCAATGGCAATTAAATCATTCCAATGTTTTTCATCCGTAATCAAACCATGTTTTAGCATTTCTGCAAAACCACTTCGTAATTCTTCTAAAGGCAAGGTTTTCAAAAATTCTGGGAAAACAAATATATGTTTGGGATGCGCAAAAGTTCCGATAATATTTTTCAAAAACTGATGGTCAATGCCAGTTTTTCCGCCAATTGAAGCATCGCACATGCCCAAAAGCGTCGTTGGAATATTAATGAAAGAAATTCCTCTTTTATACGTCGAGGCTATAAAGCCACCCATATCGGTAATCACGCCACCTCCTAGATTAATCATCAAAGCTTTGCGATCGGTTTCAAATTCAGTTAATATTTCCCACAGTTGTGCCGCAGTTTCCAGCGTTTTCAATTCTTCGCCAGCTTCTATCTCAATGATTTCAAATGGAATTTCTGTTTCCAAATTCCCTAATACTGTAGGTAGACAATATTCATGGGTGTTTTCATCAACTAAAATTAAAAGTTGGGTCGGTTTTAGGTTGGTCAAAAAATCATTGAGCTGTGAGAAATCCTGATCTAATAGTGAAATCATTGATACTGAAATTTATCACAAAATTAAACTTTAATTTAGTTTTATCAATTCAAAGAGTTGTATTAAATTTGTTCAACTTTAAAAATGAGCATGAATATTTTTGATAACACCCAAATTGCCTTCGCAGACAAAACCGATTCTCAACTGAAAAAAGCGTTTTGGATGTTCAAAGCCATTGAGCAGCCGATGATTACCAATTTTGGAATCACAGCCTTAAATTTTACAGTGAAGAATAATTTCCCTTTTGTAACCGATATCGTAAAGCAAACTTTATTTGAACAATTTTGTGGTGGCGAAACCCGTGAAGAAAGTATGAAAGTGGTTAAACAAATGTTTAAACATCATGTGGGAAGTATTTTCGATTATGCGATTGAAGGAAAAGCAGAAGAGAAGGTTTTTGATGATACGTGTGCTGAAATCCAGCAAAATATTAAGTTTGCTGAAGGAAATCCCGCCATTCCTTTTGTGGTTTTTAAACCAACTGGTTTTGGAAGAATAGAAATCTATGAAGAGGTTGGTAAAAAGGTGGAACTTACCACTTCCCAAAAAGAAGAATGGGCGAGAGTGATAAAGAGATACGAAGACGTTTGCCAGATGGCTTTTGATCGAAAAGTGGTGTTGATGATTGATGCAGAAGACAGTTGGATGCAAGATGCTACCGATGATTTGGTCAATGAAATGATGTTGAAATTTAATAAAGAAAAAGCCATTATCTGGAACACCATACAAATGTACAGAACAGGCCGAATGGAATATCTGGCCAAAGATTTAGAAAGAGCCAAAGAGCAAAATTATTTTCTAGGCTATAAATTTGTACGTGGGGCCTATATGGAAAAAGAGAGAGCACGTGCCGCAGCCATGAATTATCCGGATCCTATTCAACCCACAAAACAAGCCTCAGATGATAATTTTAATGCAGCTATCGATTTTGTTTTGAATAATTTGGATAAAGTTTCTGGCTTTTTTGGAACGCATAATGAGAAATCAACCGAACTCGTGATGGATAAAATGAAAGCGATGGGTTTATCAAACGAACACCCACAAATTCATTTTGGCCAATTGTACGGTATGAGTGATAACATTACCTATTATTTGGGTGCCGAAAAATACAATGTTTGCAAATATCTTCCGTATGGTCCTGTAAAAGATGTGGTTCCGTATTTGACCAGAAGAGCGCAAGAAAATACCTCTGTAGCTGGGCAAACCGGCCGTGAATTGGTTTTAATTCAAAAAGAATTGGATCGACGAAAAGGAAAATAAATTTTCATCTATTTTTTATTTTGATTTATCAAAATAATCACCATCAATAGGAACGGGCTTTCGCCCGTTTTTCAATTAATAAAAGGCAATTGGTTTTTAGCCGAATTTTATTTCTAAATTTGTAAAACGGAATCGAAAGACTCCCGCATTATTAGCTCATCAAATCATCATACCATTAAATCAACTTTCGCCCAAGTCATTCTTCCCTTAAATTTAAAAGGAACTTTTACCTATAAAGTTCCTGTAGAACTGATGGAAAACATACAGGTCGGCATGCGGGTTTTGGTTTCTTTTCGAGGAAAAAAGATCTATACCGGAATCGTATTTGAACTTCATAACCACCAACCTGAGAATTTTGTACCGAAAGATATTATCAATATTTTAGATGATTTTCCGATTTTGCCAAAGGAACAGATTTGGTTTTGGTCTTGGCTTTCTGATTATTATATGGGTAATCTTGGTGAAATTTATCGTTTTTCATTTCCTGGTTCTTTAAAATTAGAAAGTGAAACCTATCTAAAATTAAAACCGAATGTAGCGGTTGATTTTGAGAATCTGGACGTTAATGAAATGTATCTCATCCAAGCTTTAGAGGTTCGGCAACTTATCAATTTAACAGAGATCGAAGCTTTTATTCCAAAAAAAGAAATTGTAAAAACAATCAATTCTCTAATCGATTTACAGTACATAGAAATCGATGAAAAGATCGCTGAAAAATATAAAGCCAAAGAAGTTGCCTATTTAAAAATTAATGAAGAAAAAGTAAAAAACACCCATTTACCAGAAATTCTATTAACGCTAAAACGCTCACCGAAACAGCAGGAACTTTTTCTTTTGCTGCTCGAAAAGCAAACCGAACATCCTGAAAAAGCAATTAAGAAATCTGATGCTTTAGAAGAAGGTAATTTTGCTCATGCACAATTAAAATCATTAGTTGAAAAGGATTTGGTACAGGAATATTATCTGCAAAAAGATCGGCTGGAAAGTTTCGAAGGAGAAACTGAAGATCTAGAAAAATTGAGTGATATTCAGCTTCAAGCGAAATATGAAATTGATGAAGCGTTCAAACAAAATAAAAATGTCTTGCTTCATGGCGTAACTTCATCTGGTAAAACCCATCTTTATTTAGAGAAAATTGAAGACGCGGTTGCGGAGGAGAAGAATGTGCTTTTTCTTTTGCCCGAGATTTCTTTAACCAAACAAATTGTACAACGTTTAGAGAAAAAATATGGCAGACAACTAGGATATTATCACCAGAAACTTACTGATTTTGAAAGGGTAGAAGTCTGGAGAAGAATAAAAAATAATGATATCAGAATCCTTATTGGAACCAGAAATGCGTTGTTTTTACCCTATCAGAATCTCGGATTAATCGTTGTTGATGAAGAACATGATTCGAACTATAAGCCAAGAGAAATTTCTCCGTTTTTTAACGCAAAAGATGCCGCCCAAATGTTGGCAAAATTTTATGATGCTCCTATAATTCTTGGTTCCGCAACACCTTCGGTAGAGTCTTTTTATGCAGCTAAAAAAGATAAACTGAAATATGTTTATTTAGGCGAACGCTTTGGAAGCGTGAAAATTCCGGAATTTGAGCTCATCAATTTTAAAGAAGCGCAGGATACCAAAAAATTAGCCGGTAGTTTTTCGCTCCATCTTATTGATGAAATACAGAAAGAACTCGATCATAAAAAACAAACCATGATTCTGCATAATCGCCGTGGATACGCCAATGTGGTAGAATGTGAAACCTGTGGTTACGTGAACTATTGTTCGAATTGTGACGTGGTAATGACTTATCATAAATTTTCAAATGAAATGAAATGTCATTATTGTGGTCAAAAAGCCTCGAAACCACGAACCTGCCCGAAATGCTATTCAGAAAACCTGAATATAAGAGGAGTCGGTGTTGAACAGATTCATGAAGAAGTTTCTAAGATTTTCCCCGAGGCAGAAGTCGACCGAATGGATGTAGATTCTATGCGCAGAAAATTCGCCTATGAGAAATTATATGAAAAAATTGAAGAAGGCGAAACCGATATTATTGTAGGTACTCAAATGATTTCCAAAGGGTTGGATTTTGATAATATTGAACTGGTCGCCATCCCAAAAGCAGACTCCTTATTATATGTACAAGATTTTCGGGCAGAAGAAAGAGCTTTTCAATTGATTACCCAAGTTTCGGGCCGGGCCGGGCGAATCTCTGGATCAGGAAAAGTACTGATACAGACTTATAATCCGCAACACGCTATTTTTCAACTGTTAAAAAATAACGATACGCCGATGATTTATGAGCATCTGCTGACGGAACGTAAAAAATTCTTCTATCCGCCTTTCGTAAAATTAATTATGATCGAACTGAAACACCGCAAAGAAGATAAAGTAAATCGTGCCTCTCAATTTCTAGGATCTATTTTAAGGAAATATTTGCCCGAAGAATGTATTCTTGGACCTGAAAAATCGCCAATCGGAAAATTAAATTTAATGTACCAATATCAACTTTTGCTCAAATTGCCGCGTGGAAAACGGTACGAAGAATACAAAGGTTTGGTTACCAAAAGTTTAGTCGAATTTGATGAGATTACAGCTTATCATTCTATAAAAAAGCTGATTTTCGTTGACTTTTAACAAAGTTTAACAGTTTTTACCACGTTTTTATACCCGTTAAATCACTGTGACTCAACAATTTTTTATACTTTTGAACGTTTTATAGATGTTTTGTATTAGAAAATTCTTCTTTTACCAGAACTAGTAATAGATAATCAAATAATAAAATTAAATGATTAACATCAAAAAAATCCTGGTTTCTTCTGCAATTGCAGTTTCTACATTTGCTTTAGGACAGGGGAGTTTCGCTTCGACAACTTACCCGCAATCATACGATACTCAAAATTTAAATTCTACTAAAGAGTCTGCTGAAAAACTTCTCAGCGCAAAGGAACTCGTGGATATTAAACTGAATTCAATGATCAATGATCCAGTTTTGCGTAATGCAAATTGGGGTTTTGTGGTTTATGATCCCAAAACCAAAAAAATCATTAGTTCTTATAATGAAAATGCTTCTTTGATTCCTGCTTCTACAACTAAATTATTGACTACGGAAACGGCGTTGAACCTTTTGGGAGAAAATTTCCGGTGGATTACCCAGTTAGAATATTCTGGAACCATAGAAGATGGTATTCTTAACGGAAATTTGTACATCGTAGGTAGTGGTGATCCGTCTTTAGGAACCAATAAAGCTGGTGCCTATTCGTATCGCGAAATAATTAGTGATTTTATTGCGGCCGCCAAAGACAAAGGAATTAAGAAAATCAATGGCGATATCATTATTCAAACTGGCGTTTTTAAATTAAATAAAAGCCAGTCTTTACCTGAAAGTATTGTGTGGTTAGAAAATGGCAATTATTATTTACCAGTTGGAACGACCCACGAGATTAATCCTCAAAATGAGAAGTTGATTGCAAAGAAATCCAATCCATTTTCTGAAAACAAAAATTATTATTACATCTCGCCTTACATTGGGCAGATGGTGTATGCCGATAAATTTGATGGTGGCTATCTCACTACAAAATTACCCGATGCTCCTGCCTATTTAGCGAACAACTTGCGAGCAACCATGTTAAAGAGTGGTTTGCCAGTCGTTGGAAAAGTGGTAACAAGATATGCAGATCCGAATCCAGAGAAGAGAGAGCTAATTACGACTTACCAATCACCGACTTTAGCCGAGATTGTTTTGTATACAAATCAACACAGTGATAACGCGTTGGCAGAAGCGACTTTACGCATGGTAGGTTTTCAGAAATTAGGCGATCAAACGCTAGAATCGGGAAGAAAGGTCGTTAATAATCATTTGCAATCAATCGGGTTTGATACGCAAGGTTTAAATTATCATGATGGCAGCGGACTTTCACGAAGTAATGTGGTAACTCCTATTTCGCAAGTAAAATATTTGGCCAATTTAATGGATCAAAAATATTATAAGACCTTCCAGGAAAGTTTACCGATTGGCGGACAAACCGGAACCTTAAAAAGAATGTTTTATGGAGCAGGAAATGGCCAAATCTTTGCTAAGACAGGTACATTAAATAAAGTAAAAACATTGGCAGGTTATATGAAAACAAACTCTGGTAAAACTTTGGTTTTCTCGTTACTCATTAATAATTATGCGGGTTCTGTAGATCAAGTTAAAAGCCGAATGGAACAAATTCTCGAGCCAACACTCAGTTTATAAATATTTATTTCATATAAAAACTAGCCTTTCAATATTTATTGAAAGGTTTTTTTTTATCTTTATCGGCAAATAATTGAATAAATGAAACAGTTTTATACATTAGCCTTAATCCTTTCTTTCGTACAGATTTTTAGCCAAAATGAAGAAGCAGAAAGAAAAAGTATGATTAAAAGTGAAACCGAAAGGTATGCTAAAATGATTAATTATAATGTGAACCCCAACACTTTAAATTATGATTTGAAATACCAGAGAATGGATCTGGAACTTGATCCAGCACAGAGTTTCGTAAGTGGAACAGTGACCAGCCATTTTGTGCCTAATCAAAATATTTCCAGTATTTATTTTGATTTCTCTAATGTTCTGACGGTTTCTGAAGTCAAATACCACGGAACAAATCTAACTTTCAGTCAATTGTCGACCAAAGAAATAAAAATTGACTTTCCAACTCCGTTAGCCTCCGCAACCTTAGATTCACTGTCGATCAAATATGCTGGCACACCAGATACGATGGGAAGTGCTGGTGACGCTTTTACAACTTCTACCCAAGGTGGAACACCTGTTCTTTTTACGCTTTCTGAACCGTATGGCGCCCAAGAATGGTTTCCGACAAAGCAAAGTATGAATGATAAAATTGAAAAATTTGACATCAAAATCACCACGCCTTCACAATACAATGTCGCTTCTAATGGGAAATTGTTTTCTGAAACGTTATTGCCAGGCAATAAAAAATTGACTTTTTGGCAAACCAATTATCCGATTCCCGCTTACTTAGTGGCCTTAGGAATTACGAATTACACCAAATTTAATGATACCATGGGAACGCCTCCTTTCCCTTTTGTCAATTACGTTTATCCTTCCACTGCCTCTAACACCACCAGTATGGCAAATATTAACTGGACCAAAGATTTAATGAATCTTTATGAGGAGTATTTTGGCCCATATCCTTACCGGAATGAAAAATATGGCCATATGCAATTTGGCTGGGGTGGCGGCATGGAGCATTCAACAATGTCTTCCATGGGCTCATTTGGCAAGGGTCTTATCGCTCATGAATTGGCCCATCAATGGTTTGGTGATAAAGTGACTTGCGGTGCCTGGAACGATATCTGGCTCAATGAGGGTTTTGCAACTTATGGTGAACATCTCACCAACGAGAAACTTCTCATGACCAACAGCCAGTTTATGAGTTATTTGCAATCAGAAATAGACTATATCACGCAATCCGCAGGAGGAAGTGTTTATGTAGCTGATGCAAGCTTAGGCAGTGTTAATACCATTTTTAGCGGCCGGTTGAGTTATTCCAAAGGTGGTTATGTTTTAAGAATGATCAAATGGGTTTTAGGAGATGCTCCTTTTTATCAAGCCTTAAAAGACTACCATAATCAACCCAACCTGGCTTACCAGTACGCCGTGACTACCGACCTGAAAAATTCTTTGCTGCAATCTACCGGAAAAGATTTCACTGGATTTTTTAATGACTGGATTTATGGGCAAGGCTATCCTTCTTATCAAATTAGATGGAATCAAACTCCCGATCAAGTCATTCGATTTAAAGTTGCTCAAACCCAAAGTCATTCATCTGTGAATTTCTTTGAGTTGCCCCTGCCCATTAAAGTGACAGGCACCGCTGGGCAAGTGGTATATTTGGTATTGGATCATCAATCAAATAATCAATATTTTGCCGAAGCACTGCCTTTTAATGTGGCTTCAGTAACGTTTAATTACGATAAACAAATCATTACAAAAGGGTCAACCGTAACCAAAGATCCAGCAATTTTAGCTGTCAATGATGTTTCGAAAAAGGAAATCAAAATTTTTCCTAATCCAGTAAAAGATGAACTCTTCGTGAACGGAATGACCTCAGAACATGCTTATCAAATTTTTAGTTTAGATGGGAAAATGCTGCAGGCTGGAACACTGTCTTCAGAAAAATCGATTGGAGTAAATCCGCTTCCAAAAGGAGTTTATCTGTTAAAACTTGCGGATAAAACTTTAAAATTTATAAAAGAATAGCCCAGCCCTACTTAACCTTATGTTATTAATAACAAAATCAGAAAAGCACTTGAAAGAGTGCTTTTTTTCGTAAATTAGCGTTTCAAAATAATTAAATATGATTTCAAAAAATTATCTGGAAAATTTACAGAACGAACTGCAAAATATTAAGAATGATGGTTTGTTTAAAACCGAACGAATCATTACCTCCCAACAATCTACGGTGATTGAAGCCAACGGAAAATCATTATTGAATTTCTGCGCGAATAACTATTTGGGCTTATCAAACAATAAAGAAGTGATGAAAGCATCCCAAGAAATGGTTGATAGTCGCGGTTATGGTTTGTCTTCTGTACGTTTTATTTGCGGTACGCAGGATATTCATAAAGAATTAGAAGCCAAAATTTCTAAATTCCTTGGGTTGGAAGACACTATTTTATATGCAGCCTGTTTTGATGCAAATGGGGGTGTTTTTGAACCATTATTTACCGACCAAGATGCCATTATTTCTGATGAATTAAATCACGCTTCGATTATTGATGGAGTCCGTTTGTGTAAAGCAGCCAGATACCGATATAAAAATAACAATATGGTTGATTTGGAAGAGCAGTTGAAAGCCGCTTCCCAGCAGAATCACCGTTTCAGAATCATTGTAACCGATGGTGTTTTTTCTATGGACGGAATTGTTGCAGATTTAAAAGGTCTGTGTGATTTGGCCGAAAAATACGATTGTTTGGTGATGGTCGATGATTCGCACGCAACTGGATTTATCGGTAAAACCGGAAGAGGAACACACGAAGCCAGTGCAGTGATGGGTAGAGTTGATATTATTACTTCTACTTTAGGAAAAGCTCTAGGTGGTGCATTGGGTGGATTTACCTCTGGGAAAAAAGAAATCATCGATATGCTGAGACAGCGTTCAAGACCTTATTTATTCTCGAACTCTCTCGCTCCAGGAATCGTAGGTGCAGCGATCAAAGTTCTGGATATGATTTCCGATGATACCACTTTGAGAGATCAAGTGATGGAAAATGCCGAATACTTTAGAAAAGAAATGAAAGCCAAAGGGTTTGATATTCCAGATGGTGATGCTGCGATTGTTCCAGTAATGCTGTACGACGCTCCTTTGGCCCAAAAAATGGCGGAGAAATTAATGGAGGAAGGGATTTATGTCATCGGATTTTTCTATCCCGTGGTGCCAAAAGGAAAAGCCAGAATCAGAGTTCAACTTTCGGCGGCGCATACCAGAGCGCAATTAGATATAGCCATTGCAGCTTTTGATAAAGTCGGAAAAGATTTGGGGGTTATTTAATTCCATGAATATCAAATATATTTTTCTATTGTTTATTTGCACACTCTTATCGTGTGTACCCACCAAAGTGAACCAACACATCAAGGATGGAAAAGTTCAAAAAAGAGAGGGGAAATGGATCGAATCCAATACTACCGAACAGGGCATTTTTGTTTCAAAAGGAAAATATAAGAAAGGTCTTAAAATTGGTGTTTGGCGTACTTTCATCGATCATAAAATCGATCAGAAAGAGATTTATCAGAAGGAAGTAATAAAGACCAAATTTTTTCATCCGAACGGAAAAGTGAAGAAGAAAGGGCAATCTACAACCGAAGTCACTGATGAATATATCCATTGGTACTATAATGGCGATTGGAAGTATTATAATGAAAAAGGAAAACTAATCTTCATTAAAAAATACAATAAAGGAAAACCTTTAGACAGTATTTCTTATCAAAAATAAATTTAAATTCAATAGGAACGGGCTAAAGCCCGTTTTTTTTAGGAGCATTCTTCGGCTTTAGCCAAAAATTAAAAAATATACTTATGAGTTTTATTTTTAAGAGTAATTAGTAAATAAATCACTAAAAATTAACTCAATGATTTTACAATTGAAATAACACTCAATGTTATAATGAGAATCCCAATAACTACAAACATTTTCTTAATCGGAATCCTGTTCGTCAACATGGCAGCGAAAGGAGCGGTAACGATTCCTCCGATCAATAATCCGAGTACAATATTCCAATGCTGAATTCCGATGGTTAGTACAAAGGTTATTGCACTGGTGATCGTCAGTATAAACTTCGCTAGGGTAGAACTTCCGATGACGTAGCGTGGTGTTCTGCCGTCTTTTAGTAAAGTTCCAGTAACCAATGGTCCCCAACCACCACCTGTGAAAGAATCAATAAATCCACCAGTTAATCCTATGGCTCTGATGCTTCGACCGGATTTCTGGATGCGCACTTTCTTTTTATTATTATTATTAAAGGCATTTCGCAAAATGTTAATGCCAAGATATAAGGTATAACAAGAAATTAATGGTTTTACAATGTGCGCATAATGCTCACCAAAATAGGTGAGTGCCAACGCACCGATGATTGCCCCTACAATCGCCGGAATTGCCAGCGTTTTTACCAACTTCATGTTCACATTTTTCAGTCGATAGTGGCTGATACTTCCTGCCGCCGACGTAAAGGTTTCTGCCGAGTGAATACTTGCGCTGATGATTGGTGGCGCAATATTCATCATCAAAAGAATCGTCGTGCAAATAATACCATAACCCATTCCTGTGCTTCCCACCACCAATTCTGCCACAAAACCAACCGCCAACATTTTGTAAAAAATATGATCGTCCTGATTCATAAATGCATTGATGTCTGGAAATAACTGAAATTCAAAAAGAATATACGATAAAACACCAACCAAAACCATCACGCCAATAATACCCAGATAAATACTGGCCCGGCGACGAACCGCTTTGGCAATTTTTGACAAATTTTCGTATTCCGAATCTGCAAGCGGATGTTTCTGTCTTTGATCAAGATAATCTGCGGTAATCGTATCGAGGATTTTCAGTTCATCTTCCCGGTTTATCAAAGGGTTTTTATGAGCAAATTTCAGCTTGCCAATAAACTCTTCAAGGTCAGAAGGAATGCTGTGTTCGATAATTTTATTGATTCTTTTCTGTACTTCTGGCGAATAATCATTAGAAGAAATTCCCAGTTTTATATTTTCTTTTTTAATGACAGAGACCAATGAAAAATCACTGATTTGTGGCTTGCCAACTACATTCACGAGAATGTTTTTAAGATGAGCGCTTTGCACCAGATGTTCTTCAAACTCGTGATCTTCGGTAGAAATAATCAGCAAAGCAAAATCCAGTAAATCTTGGTCTTCGATTTTTCGATGGATGAGTTTGATGTTTGTTTTTTCAGCTGAAAATGCAATGAGTTCAGCTGAAATATTTTCATCAAAAATCTTAATTTTACAATGAATAGAATTGCGGCAGAATTGCTTCACTGCCCGAAAAATTAGATCGTCATGGCCCACCATTAATACAGGAATCCGTTCCAAATTGAGGAATAGCGGATGCATATTATTGGGTTGAACGATACTCATCGCTTACAGGATCATTACCGCAGCAACGGTTGCATTGCTGGTTTCATCAATCAAAATGGCACTTCCTGTTCCTTTGTTTTTCTCAAAAGAATCGAAAACCAGTGGTCCCGCTGTTTTCAAAGTGACACGCACCACTTCATTCAATTTTACCGAATCGGTAATTGGTGTTTTTTCTAAAGTATTCACGTCTAATTGATACTCAATATCCTTCACAACCACTTTAATGACTTTACTCCGATGTTGTAAAAAATATTTATTGCCGGGAATTAAAACTTTATGATCCATCCAACAGACCAAGGCTTGGAATTCGTTTGCCACGGTAGGAATGTGCTCCATCTTTACAAAAAAATCACCTCTCGAAATATCAATATCATCTTTTATATGAATAACGGCGGGTTGTGGTGCAAAAACTTCATCAACTTCTTTTCCGCCGGTTTCCACTTTAGAAATTGTGGTTTCTATATTTTGCGGTAGAATTTTGATGCGGTCTCCTTTTTTATAAATTCCACTGACGATTTCCCCGGCGTAGCCTCTATAATCATGGTGTTCTTCGGTTTGCGGACGAATAACAAATTGTACCTGGAAGCGCGTATCTTCTAGATTGGTTTCCTCGCTGGTTTCAACTTGCTCCAAATATTCCAGTAATGAACTTTCTTTAAACCAAGGCATTTTCGTAGAACGATCCACAATATTATCTCCATCTAAAGCAGAGATCGGGAAAAACTGAATATTGCTGAGGTTAAGTTTTTTGGCGATTTCTAAATAATCGGTTTTAATTTTTTCAAAAACTTGCTCGGAAAAATCCGCCAAATCCATTTTATTCACGGCGATGACGATGTGCTTAATTTTCAAAAGAGAAGCGATGATGCTGTGTCTTCTGGTTTGCTCGATGACGCCTTGCCGAGCATCGATGAGGATAATCATCAGCTCAGAATTTGAGGCACCCGTAATCATGTTTCTCGTGTACTGCACATGTCCGGGAGCATCTGCAATAATAAATTTTCTATTAGTAGTTGAGAAATACCGGTACGCAACATCAATCGTGATGCCTTGTTCCCGTTCGGCCCGCAAACCATCAGTGAGAATTGCCAAATCGATACCGTCGGAATTTTTATTTTTAGATTGCTTTTCCAGGGCTTCTAATTGATCCACCAAAATACTTTTGCTGTCGTACAAAAGTCGACCAATTAAGGTGCTTTTGCCATCATCAACACTTCCGGCAGTCATTAATCTTAATATATCCATGTATTTTTATTTGTTAGAAATGAGGAATTCGTAAGGAGTAATAGTTGCATTGCTCATCACGTATTTCCAATTATTCATTCATTGTTAAAAGTATCCGCCTTTTTTTCGGTCTTCCATAGCGGCTTCGGTCACTTTATCATCGATTCTTGTTTCGCCCCGTTCCGAAATTCTGGAAGCGGTGATTTCTTCGACCACCTCATCTAAGGTCGCTGCGTTGCTTTCTACCGCTGCGGTACAAGTCATGTCGCCCACCGTTCTGTAGCGTACGGTTTTCGTAGAAATTTTATCATTTTCATCAATTTGAATGAAATCTGAAACTGCAATGAGTTGACCTTCATATTCCAAAACTTCTCTTTCATGCGAAAAGTAAATCGTGGGCAACTGAATATTTTCTTTTTTAATGTAATTCCAGACATCCAATTCGGTCCAGTTAGAAATAGGGAAGACCCGAACATTTTCACCTTTGTGAATTTTTCCGTTATAAATTTTCCACAGTTCTGGTCGTTGCAGTTTGGGATCCCACTGCCCGAAATCATCACGAACAGAGAAAAAACGTTCTTTTGCACGGGCTTTTTCTTCATCCCGCCTTGCGCCCCCGATGCAAGCATCAAACTGAAACTCTTCGATCGTTTCTAATAGCGTATGCGTTTGCAACCAATTTCGTGAAGCAAATTTTCCTTTGGGTTCGGTTAGATTTTGTTTATGAATGGTGTCTTCCACTTTTCTAACAATTAATTCGGCGCCGATTTCTTTTGCTAAAAAGTCTCGGTACGCCAATGCTTCCGGGAAATTATGTCCCGTATCGATGTGCACCAAAGGGAAAGGGATTTTCATCGGAGCAAAGGCTTTCATCGCTAAGTGAACCAAGGTAATCGAATCTTTTCCGCCGCTGAATAATAAGGCTGGTTTGTCGAACTGGGCTGCAACTTCTCGCATAATATAGATGCTTTCTGCCTCTAATTGCTCCAGATCATTTAAATGATATTTTGACATAATCGTATTTTACAATTTTTATTTTTCGGAATGCAGACCGCATTCTTTTTGAGATTCTTCCCACCACCATCTTCCAGCACGCGGATTCTCGCCCGGCTCGATCGCTCTTGTACAAGGTTTACAGCCCACGCTGATGAATCCTTGGCGATGAAGGGGTAGATCCAAAATCTGGTGTTCTTCAATATATTTTAAAACATCGTTATAAGTCCAATAAAGCAGGGGATTAAATTTGTGGAGTTGCCTGGTTGCGTCCCATTCCAGCATTTGTAAGGTTTGTCGGTTTTCAGATTGCTCACTTCTAAGACCAGTAATCCAAACCTTGGCGCCTTCTAGAGCGCGGTTTAGTGGTTTTACTTTTCGGATAGCACAGCATTCTTTTCTGTTTTCTACCGACTGAAAAAAACTGTTAATTCCTTTTTCATTAACCATTTTTTCGACCTCGTCAGCAGCTGGGAAATAAACTTCTGTTTTAATTTTGTATTTGGAATTGTTATTTGCTAAAAGATCGTAGTGTTCATAAAATAATCGTCCCGTATCCAGAGTGAATACTTTGATGGGCAATTTATTTTTAAAAATAACATCGGTAATAATTTGATCTTCCTGACCTAAAGAAGTAGAAAACACAATTCCGCTGGGAACGATCTCGCATAGTTTAGAAAGACTTTGCTCGAGGGTAAGCTTTTCTAATTGTTGAATGGCTTCTGCTGAAAACATTATTTGTTTAATTAAGGTCAACAAATTTGCGACAATTTAATTATTCTACCAAATTAGTGGACTAATAAGGCAAATAAAAATTGAAAGATTTAATCCACGATGTCTAGTAAGGTTTTCTTTTCTAAAATGGCTAAAGAGGAATCACGAACCTCGATCAAAACATCGTGCAGCCCACAATGTTTTTTGTTACAATTCATACATTGTTCATGAAAATGAATACTAACGCAAGGAATCATGGCAATAGGGCCATTTACCAGTCGGATAATGGTTGCAAGAGTAACCTCAGCGGGATTGACATTAAAGAAATAGCCGCCACCTTTTCCTTTCTTACTGTCCAGAATTTCTGCTTTTTTCAGTTCAAGGAGAATATTTTCTAAAAATTTTAAAGGTATTTTTTTCTCAGTCGCAATGTCTGAAATCAAAATGGGTCCTTCCTCCTTTTTTCCAACAAGATAGGAAAGGGCTCGAAAGGCGTATTGTGATTTTTTGGAAAGCATAAAGCAAAATTAAGTAAAAGTTTTTAGAAGCTATAAAAAAGCATTGTATCAAATAGATATGCTTTTTTCCACCGCGAAATCAAGAATGTTTGATGAGCGAAAGTGAATTAAGAATATTTCTATAAATAGAAATATATTTGTGTTCAAAAAAGGATCGAGAAGATGGGGTAAAATATGATATTTTGAGTAAGTTCGCACTTTGTAAATTTATTGGCATGTTTAGTAAAGAAGAAGCACAAAGATTGAGAAAAGAATTCTGGATCGCCTTTGGAAAAAGTTTTCCCAGAAAATGGCTTTTATACAATACCAAGATCAAGGATTTTGCTTTTAAATTTAACGCAGATGCTAGGAAAGTCGAAGTTTCTTTAGATATAGAAATCACTGATGAACTCTTTCGCAATGCCTATTTTGAAAAAATGTGGTCGCTGGAATCTATTTTAGAAGAAGAATTGGGTGCGGTGCTGAAAGATGAATTCTATACTTTAGAAAATGGTAAAGTCATTTCTAGGTTTTGGGTCACTAAAGAAAATGTTTCTATTTATAATAAAAATACCTGGCAAGAAATCTTCGGGTTTTTTGTAGAAAAAATGGACGGATTTGAACGGGTGTTTCACGAATATGAAGATTTTATAAAAGACGTTTAATCAACTTATTCTATTCTGATTTTCTAATACATCAATGAATAGTTAACCAAGTTTTAACCGAACTTTTTAATTGAAATTAAGGCTTCAGTATTCAGTATTTTTATTTTTTCATCGGTATATTCGATGTAACCTTCTGCGGTAAAATTATTTAGACACTTGTTGATATTTTCTCTCGAATAGCCCAAAACATCGCTAATTTCTTTCTGCTTTAAAAAATTTAAACATCCTTTTTCGCCATAATGCAGTAGAAAATTTGCTAAAGCACCATTGATTTTGTTGCGTTTATAGCTTAAAAGATTTTTGGCCAGGCAAGTCATATTTTCATTCGCCTTATTAAAAACGTCAACAAGAAACTTAGAATTAGTAGACACGAATTTTCTGTAAACATTTTTTTCAAACTGTATCACCTGCGTACCTTTTACACCGTAAGCTGAGAAAAAAATGGGTTCTTCACTGAATAAATACCGTAAACCGATAAAATCTTTTTCCCCATAAATATCAACCAAGCGACCATCGTGATCTTTCAATTTTACTTCGCCTTTATAAATGTAAAAAACCGAGAGCAGTAAGCTTTCGTTTTTAATGAACATTTCTTCTTGATCAAATTTCATGAGTGAAGCATTGGCGTTAAGAACTGACTTTTCGTGATCGCTTAAATGATTAAAAAAAGAATTTTCCAGATAGGCTTCAGGTACAATCATCTTTATTATTTAGACAGCAATGTACGCAGATTTTATTCCAGTACAATGCTATTGGAGCTGAGATAAATCAACTGCGTAAATGTTCACACCATCATGTGAAAAATGTAACCCCTTACTGAAAGATAGTTCATAGCTTAAAATTCAGAACATGGGCTATACTTGCTGACCTTTACACTAATAAAAAACAAGCACATGGAATACGCAGTATATTTACAACTTATCGTGGTGTTGGCCGCAATATTTGTTGGAGCAAAAGTTGGGGGAATCGGATTGGGGATTTTTGGAATGATCGGAATGGCTATTTTGGTCTTTGTGTTCCAGATTCCTCCTGGCGAAGCTCCTATAGAAGTGATGTTAATGATTGTTGCGGTAATTACTGCAGCATCTGCCTTACAGTCTGCCGGCGGATTAGATTATCTGGTGAAGGTCGCTGAGAAAATCCTTCGAAAAAACCCAGAATCAATTACCTTTCTGGGTCCGATTGTATGTTATGTATTTACTTTTTTGGCTGGTACAGGGCACATTGCCTATTCCTTATTACCGATTATATCGGAAATTGCCACAGAAAGTAAAGTGCGTCCCGAACGGCCATTAAGTATATCTGTTATCGCTTCACAACAGGCGATTACTGCAAGTCCTATTTCAGCCGCCACTGCAGCTTTGTTAAGTACCAGCTTACTCGGTGGTCAGGGAATTGAAATGATTGATATTTTAATGGTCTGTGTACCCGCGACGATTATTGGTGTTTTAGCAGGTGCTTTCGCGGTTAGTTTTGTAGGAGTTGACCTGGAAAAAGATCCTATCTATTTGAAAAGACTTCAAGAAGGTTTAATACAAAATAAAGAACATGCAACAGATTCTGAAGATACAACGAGCAATAAACGGCCGCTTATTGCTGTTGTTCTATTTCTAATGGGTGTTTTGTCAGTCGTATTATTTGGGTCAATCCCAACCTTACGGCCATCATTTCTTATCGATGGCGAAATCGTGAAAGTAACGATGGCACAAATCATACAGATCGTAATGATGTCTACCGCAGGGTTGATTCTGGTTTTTGCTAAAGCGGATGTCACCAAAGCAGTTAACGGAAGTATTTTTATTGCAGGAATGCAAGCGGTGATTGCCATCTTCGGAATTGCCTGGATGGGAGATACTTTTTTCAATGGTAACCTCGCATTTTTCAAAGAGCACATTCAAAGCGTAGTTACTTCTTATCCTTTCTTATTTGCCTTTGCCCTATTTGTAATGTCGATCCTTTTGTTCAGCCAGGCGGCAACGGTTCGTACGCTTTATCCACTAGGATTGGCTTTAGGAATTCCTCCATTGGCTTTACTGGCAATGTTCCCAGCCGTGAACGGTTACTTCTTCCTTCCCAATTATCCTACCGTAGTCGCCGCAATTAACTTCGACCGGACCGGTACCACCCGAATTGGTAAGTATGTGATCAATCACTCCTTTCAAATTCCGGGTTTTGTTTCTACGATTGTAGCCATTGGAGTAGGTTATTTGATCATCAGCTTTATGTAAACAGTAAAAAATAAACATTATGAAAAAGTATATTATAACCTTAGTCGCCTGCGTTTTTTCTTTAGGCATCTATGCTCAAGATAATCCGACCAGTACGCAAACTGAAGATAAGATTAGTTTTTTGGAAAGGCATAATGACCAACTCAATATTTATTTCCATATACAATCCAGCTTTGATATGATTTCAGAGGAAGGTGAAGCAACTGAAATGGCCTTTAAAGCAAGACAGTTCCGGTTGGAAATTAAAGGAAATCTCAATGAAAAAATATTTTATCGTTTTAGACAACGATTAAACAGACCTACCAATCCACAGTCTTTAGATAATATTGGTAAAGCCACTGACTATATGTACGTAGGTTATAAATTCAATGATAAATTTAGCATTATCACTGGGAAGCAACGTCAGGCTTGGGGAGGATTTGAATTTGATCAGAATGCCATCAATGTTCACGAATATGCTGATTTTATTAGCGCAATGGACAACAGTATGATGGGAGGAGCCATTATTTATACGCCCATTAAAGATCAAGAATTTCAGTTTCAAATCACCAATAGCAGAAACTCCTATTTAGAAGATATTTACGGTGATTTATCAGCGCAGGGAATTGAACAGTCTCACAATCCACTTGCTTATATCGTCAACTGGAATGGTAGTTTTCTCGACAAGCGTTTTCAGACCCGATGGGCGTACGGTATTCAGACAGAAGCTGAAGATAATTATTCTTCAATGATTACCATGGGGACTAAATACAATCTGAAGCACTTTCAGTTAACTTTAGATTATATGAATGCTGATGAAAAGATAGACCGCTTGGGAATCGCTACGAAAGATGGAGCCGAATGGTTGGCGCTCAACAATCAGAAAGTGTTTCAAGACGTTACTTATAATACGGTGATTTTAAAAGCAGAATTTCAGCCAAAACCAGAATGGAATATTTTCGCCAAAGGAATGTATGAAACCACTTCTGTAAAAAACGTAGAGAATTATGACGATGACTTCCGAAAAGCCTACGGTTACATGGGAGGCGTTGAATTTCTTCCCTTTAAAGATCAGGACTTACGAATTTTCTTAGCTTACATCGGTCGGAAATATGTGTATACGGAAGCAATTCCTTCTCTACAAGATTATAAAACTGATAGAGTTAGTTTAGGAGTGATGTACAGAATTAAAGCCTTTTAATAAAACGGAAGCAAACAGAAATTAATAGGTGTTTAAAAATTCTGTAGAACACAGACCAATTAAATTTAAGCATTAACAAAAATTAAAAATAAATAAATATTAATATTTCAAAATCAATTATTATGAAAAATTATAGATTAGAATCCGATTTACTAGGAGAATTACAAGTTCCTAAAGACGCTTATTATGGCGTTCAAACTCAAAGAGCGGTAGACAATTTCTACATTACAGGTAACAAAATGGGTGAATATCCAGAATTTGTAAAAGCGATTGCTTATGTAAAACTTGCGGCTGCACAAACCAATCATGAACTGGGTCTTTTAGATGACAAGATGACGGCTGCGATTTCGCAGGCTTGTCAAGAGATTATCGATGGTCAATTCCACGATCAATTTCCAGTAGATATGATTCAAGGTGGTGCAGGAACATCGGTGAATATGAATGCCAATGAAGTTATTGCCAATCGTGCTTTAGAAATTATGGGCTACGAAAAAGGAGATTACCAACATTGTTATCCGAATGATCATTTGAATCTTTCGCAGTCTACAAACGACGTATATCCAACTACAGTTCGACTTACCGTGATCAGAATGAACCAGATTTTGGTGAAACATTTAGCTGAACTTAATAATTCATTTAGAAAAAAAGGAGAAGAGTTTAGCGATGTAATTAAAATGGGTCGTACTCAATTACAGGATGCAGTTCCGATGACTTTAGGTCAGGAGTTTGGCGCATTCGCTGCTAATTTAGATGAGGAGATTACCCTTTTAAATAATATTTCTAATTTATTCTTAGAAATTAATATGGGTGGTACTGCTATCGGAACAGGAATTAATGCTCCGCAAGGATATGCATTACTTTGTGCAGAGAAATTAGCTAAACTAACTGGTGAAGCATTTGTATCTGCTCCAAACCTTGTAGAAGCTACACCAGACACAGGTTCTTATTTAATTTACTCTTCAGCGCTTAAACGTTTGGCCGTAAAACTTTCCAAAATCTGTAATGATTTAAGATTGCTTTCTTCAGGACCTAGAACAGGTATCAATGAAATTAATCTTCCTGCCATGCAACCGGGTTCGTCCATTATGCCAGGAAAAGTAAATCCTGTTATTCCGGAAGTGGTAAACCAGGTTTGTTTTAAAGTGATCGGTAACGATTTGACGGTGACTTTTGCGGCAGAAGCAGGACAATTACAATTAAATGTAATGGAGCCCGTACTTTGTGCCTCGATCGTTGAATCAATGATCTACTTGCAAAGAGCGATGGATACTTTAAGAACGAAATGTATTGATGGAATTACTGCCAACCGCGATGTTTGTAAAAATTTAGTCATGAACAGCATCGGTATTGTAACTGCATTGAATCCTTACATTGGCTATAAAGCCAGTACTAAAATCGCTCAGCAAGCGATGGAGACTGGTAAAACGGTATATGATTTAGTTCTAGAACAAAATATTTTGTCCAAAGAAAAGCTAGATGAAATTCTTGATCCTAAAAACATGCTAAGTTCTCACGACGTAGTGAAGTAAGTTTATTTTTCGCTAAAAAGAAAAGGAATCATTTCCCACTGGTAGTGAGAAAGACCTTCAGGATTTAACCTTGAAGGTCTTTTTATTTATTCAAATTTGCGTTTCCTTAACCAGAAAAACAAGCCGCCTAATACTCCGATAATTCCCAGTGGTAATACTAAATTTAACCATTGCCAATCGGTTTTCTCTTCGTCGATTCTTTGTCGGTCGAGCAATCTGGCTTCGATATTTCGGTTTCTCAATTCCATTAAATTAGAATCATCTAAAAGAAAATCTAAAGCGTTTCTCAAAAACTGCTCGTTGCCGTAGGATTGCTTTGTCAATAAATCTTCGCCGAGTGGGAGCGGGTTTCCTTTATAAATTTGATTTCGGCCAACATCGCCATCGGCAATAACAATCATTTTATTTTCGGGGCTTTCCGCTTTGTAATCTGGATAGCTATTTCGCTCACTTCTCGTCGCGTAGGCCGACTTAAACTTGCCTTCCAAACTCACTGCTAGAATTTTTGGTGCGGTTGCTTGATCAAATTCGCTCAACGAATCCACTTGTACGATTTCTGCCAGAGCAACATAGTTGGGAACCTGTTTTACATGCGTATGGTCGCTCGACTCAAAAAGCACTTTTGTTTTAATGTTTTTTCTGCCTAATGTATCAATGGAAGTGGGAAATTCAAATTTTACCGGATTGATGTTTTTGGTAATAGGATTTTTATTTTCCGCAATTCCCAACGGGAAGTAGGGCCATAGAAAACTACTGTATTGTGGATTACCAGCCACTTCTCCCGAAACGATTCGTAAAAGTGCAGATTTTTTCATATCCTTCACCAAACCAGCATTTAGCCGGATGCCATAATTGAAAAAGAAATCGGTTAAATTTACGTCCATCGGGTAGGCCATTATTTTTTTGGTGTGGAAAAGGGTATCCATTTCGGCATTTACAGCATCGATCATCCACAGTGTTTTTCCACCATTCATAATGTATTGATCCAAAATTACTTTTTCGTTTTCGGTAAAAGCTTTTCTTGGTTTTGCAATAACCAAAGCATCCATGTGTTGAAGTTGCGGAACATCGGCATAAGTCAGTTCGGTCTGATTCTGGGGGATTATTGGTCCTGCATTGTAATTTTCCAAAGCCATTTCCATAAAACCTTGAAATTCTTCCGGGCGCAATTCATCTTGATTAATGAGGATTCCGATGGTTTTTTTCCGATCCGCCGTCATACTTTTAATATTTGAAACGAAGCTGTATTCTAAATTTTCAATGGATTTGTTGAGTTGTTCTGAGGCATCAATTCCGGTCAGATTTACGATTAAAGGAATTGAAGTTCCCTGTGAATCATATTTTAGAACAGCGTAGGGAAACATTACGATTTCAGAGATTTTACCTTCTTTCATGTCTGGTAAAATCGAAGGTTGCATTCCCATGGCAGCCAAAGTGTCTTTTGACATTTTTGTCTTAATTGGATCAATGAAGCGAAAATCAATTTTAGGATTAACTTTTCGGAATTCCTCCAGCATGAATTTCGTTTCGTTTTGCAACTGGCGGAAACTTGCCGGGAAATCACCATCCAGATAAACTTCAAAAGTCAAGGGTTTTTTTACTGATTCCAGCACTTTAATGGTCGATTCGGAAAGGGTGTATCTTTTCTCTTGGGTTAAATCAAAACGTTTCGAGAAAATGCCGAAAATCCCCAGGAGTAAAAGGAATGCTAGAAGAAGATAGTTGAGGTTTTTTTTGTTCATTTTTAAAAGTGATAAATATTTCAATTACTTTTTCTTTTCTACAAAAACTTTAGCGAGAAACAGACAAATTGCAATCACCAGCACGAAATAAAAAAGGTCTCGACTGTCAATTAATCCTCTGGTAAATGCCATAAAGTGTTGATAAAAACCAATATTAGAAAGAACGTAATCTGCGCCTCCTAATAATTTATAACTTGCCAGTTGTTCTACTCCAAAATAAAAGAAAAAGGATAAAAAAACACCGAGCAGGTATGCCATAATTTGGTTTTGCGAAAGGGATGAAGCCAAAATTCCAACTGCGGAAAACGTTGCAATTAATAGTATTAATCCAAAATAACTACCGAAGGTTGCACCCAAATCGATATTTCCTTCGGGAACTCCCAAAACATACACGGTATACAGGTAAACGAGTGAGGGAAGTAAACAGAGCATTCCCACGAAACAAACTGCCAAGTATTTAGCGATGATGATTTCTGAAACTTTAACAGGTTGCGAAAAAAGCCAAGTCAAAGTGCCTGCTTGCTCTTCTTCTGCCAAGGTTTTCATCGAAATTGCGGGTATCAAAAACATTAAAAACCACGGGACAATTACGAAATAACTCTGTAAAGTTGCAGAACCAATGTCGAAAATATTAGAATCATTTTCAAAGAAAAATAAGAAAAGCGTGCCTATTAAACTGAAAGCACCGACAATTAACCAGGCACTCCAATTTCCGAAATAAGTCCAAAGTTCTTTTTTAAATATTGCAAACATATTATTTGAGGTTGTAGGAGAACGGCATTGGGTTAAGAGTGAAAAATCGCACTATTCACTATTGACCATTCACCATTATTCATTGTTTATTCTTTTTATTAACTAATTTCACCGTCATCATAATGAGACCTACTAAAACGATAAATCCTACAATTAATTGCCACCAAAACGCGATAACCATCGATTTTAAAATGACTGTAAAAACAACCAGAAATAAAATAAAAGTAGCGATTTCATTGGCTTGTCTAAGTTTTATATTTTCAATGGGTAGTACATTGCCCTGAAGATTTTTAATTTGTATCACTTTTTTCCAGCACCAGTAATGATAAGCTGCCAACCCAAGTAAAAAGGTTAATTTAAGATGAAACCAAGGCGTTTTCATTAACCCAAAATTCAGGTAAATCATGATTAAACCAGAAACTAGCATAATAACTCCTGCGGGAACCGTAATGATATTCCATAGTCTTCTGGCCATGAAAACATATTGTTCGCGAAGCACTTGTTTCTTGTTTTCTTCGAATGCATCGGTATCTTTATAATACACAAAGAGCCGCACGAGATAAAAAATTCCTGCGAAATAACTGACCATAAAAATGAGGTGAACGGCTTTGATAATGATATAAAGCATCTGAAAAATTTAATGGCAAAGATAATGGAATTATCCCAAAATTGAGAATTTACAATGGTTGCATTTTTCATTCTTAAAAATCAATAAACGAAGTGTTTGATCACGATGTTATTCCGTTTTATTGAAATTCAATAAAAATACTTTCGCCGACTTGTAAACCAAATAAGGTTTTTGCGCCACTTTCACTATTCCCTTTGTAGATCGTTAATTCTAGCAAGCCAACATCATTAAAAACGGCCGCGGCTTTCCCATGAAACTCCTGCTCCTTGGTCCAATCATGTACCAAATCGGTGTATTGGTCATGCACTCTGGACAAGGCGAGATTTCTAAATTTCACGATATAACTATTAAATCCGACACAGCTTTTATCGAAATTTTTCTTAGAAATATTCGATACCACATTTCCAAAATTATCGATATACATAATTTCACCGATCAGCATTTTTTCGCTTTCATTAAAGACGGCACGGGGAAAAGAAAGTTGTTTGGGTGTTTTAAATTTTCGGCCAATGACTTCGGGCAAGCCACCATTCTGCAGGTGAACGGCCACGGGTGCAAAAATATCAGTAGATGTAAAATTTACTTCGTCGTCAAAGCGGTTGTTCAAAGTGATTTCATAAACTTCTTCTGGTTTGATATCATAGAAAATCAAACTTAATAGTCCATTATCCGCCGCGATAAAATAATGGTCATCTGCTTTATACAAAATACATTTTCGGTTTTTGTTATAAAAGCTATCTACCGAGATAATATGAACCGTTCCTTTTGGGAAATACCCATACGCATTTCTCACAATATAGGCCGTTTGCAAAAGATTGTAGGCTTGGATTTGATGCGTAACGTCAATAATGGTAACATCTTCCTTTAAAGTTAAAATCGCGCCTTTTACAGAAGCAACTCTGTGATCGACCAATCCGTAATCTGAAGTGAAGGTAATAACTGACATTTGTATTTTTTGGAAAGTACAAATTTAGTTTAAAAATAATATTTTAAGCATGAATGTGGAAAAGTTAGCCTGATAATCGAAATAAAATTGATACTTTTAATAAAAATAAAATATCAAAACTGCTGATTTATGTTTGAACTAAAATTCGAAATTGAAGACATCGATGCCAAAACTTTTTATGGAGTTAATAATCAATATTTTAATTTATTGAAATCCAAATTCCCGTCGATCAAGATTACTGGAAGGGATCATTTTATTTTCGCTCAGGGAACTCAGGAAGCACTTGATGTTCTTAAAACAAAGCTGGAAGATGTGGTAAGTTTTATATCAAAACACCATTCGATTACTTTAAAAGATGTTGAAAGTATCTTGAACCTTAAAGATGAAGCTGAAAAACAGTTGGTATTCGATCAAGATATTATTGTAAAAGGGGTCAGTGGAAAAATTATTAAAGCGAAAACCACCAATCTTAAAAAGCTGGTCAAAGTTTCAGAAACCAAAGACATGATTTTTGCGATCGGTCCTGCGGGTACGGGAAAAACCTATACAAGTGTAGCATTAGCCGTCAGGGCATTGCGCGATAAACAAGTAAAAAGAATTATTTTAACCAGACCTGCCGTAGAAGCAGGGGAGAGCTTGGGCTTTCTGCCGGGAGATTTAAAAGAAAAACTCGATCCTTATCTACAACCGCTTTACGATGCGCTTCGTGATATGATTCCCCATGAAAAGCTGGAAGGTTTTATCGAAAAAAAAGTAATTGAAGTGGCACCACTTGCATTTATGCGCGGTCGGACTTTAGATGAAGCATTCGTCATATTGGATGAAGCGCAAAATACCACCTATTCTCAAATGAAGATGTTTCTTACCCGAATGGGCATGAATGCTAAATTTATCATCACAGGCGATCCCAGCCAAGTCGATTTACCAATGCGGCAAAAATCAGGTTTAAAGGAATCCATGCGAATCCTGAAAGACGTAGAAGAAATTGGTTTTGTACACCTTACCGAAGAAGATGTAGTGCGCCATCCGGTAGTGCGTAAAATTATTAATGCCTACGGAAAAGAAGAAATGAGGCAACGTGAGGAATGATTCAATAGGAAAAATAGTTCATTGCTTAAAATCTACATGGCCTAAAAATGGTAAAACTGAATAAAATCAGGAAATTCAAAAATGATACATGATTTTTTTTTCGTCATATGGCTTTTAATTAGTTTTGCATTACAAATTAATTAAAAACATGAGAAAATTATTTTTAGCAAGTGCAATTGCACTTTTCGCAACAGTGAGCGCACAAGAATACAAACCTACAGCAGGTGATGTAACAGTAGATTTAGGAGTAGCAGGAGGTTTAGGAAATACTTCTGTAAACTTACCAGATCAAGGTTTTGGTGCAGGTGCGATGTTTAAAGCACGTTATTTCAAAACTGATAAATTTGCGTACAGAGCAACTTTATTTTTAGCGAACAACAATAACACTGAAAATCCAAACAATCAAACAGTAATCAAAAAAGATGAGTTTGGTTTTGGTTTAGGGTTCGGTGCTGAAAAACATTTTACAGGAACTGAGAGATTATCTCCTTATGTGGGTGCTGATGTTTTGGCTGGTTTTTCTTCTAGTAAAAATAAACAAACCGTAACTTCAGCAGGAGGAACTACGTTTGTTAATGAAGTAAAAGGACCAAACAATTTCAGAATTGGAGTAAGAGGTGTTTTTGGAGCAGATTATTACTTCGTAAAAAGAGTATTTTTAGGAGTAGAAGCTGGTCTTGCTTTAACCTATGAGTCTGAAGGAGATACCACTATTAAGGCTACTGGATCACCAGATGTAACTCATGATGGTGGAAATAATTTCAATATTTCACCAGCCGTAGTTACAGGAATTAGAATTGGTTATGCATTCTAACTAAGCTATTTTCATCTCAAATCATAAAGGTCGGTTTTTACCGATCTTTTTCGTTTTTTGGAATTAAGATATTACGCTAAATAGCAGAAATGATGGGTCGACTGATAACCTGGTGGCCAGCTGTTTTATTTTAATCCAACTGAATTATTTCAATCTTTTGCTGGAAAAATGAAAATATAATTTGTTAAAATTTTGTTAATTTAAAAAAATAGTTTTACTTTTACTTTACAATTAAAATTATAAAGCGATGAAAAAACTAATTTTAGTAGTTGCTATTGCACTTTTTGGGGCAGTTCATGCTCAGTCGACCGGAAGTTTTAAATTAGGAGCGCATGTAGGTTTACCGGTTGGTGATATCTCATCCGCCTCCAACTTTCTTGCCGGAGTAGATGTGTCTTACCTGTGGCCAGTTGCTGCTGAATTTAACCTGGGGGTTACCTCTGGATATTCCGCTTGGTTTCCGAAAGGCGGAGGGGATACTTTAGGAATGATTCCTATTGCTGCTGCAGGAGCGTATAAATTTTCGCCTCAATTCAGTTTGGGCGTTGATCTAGGATATGCATTTTTATTTGCCTCAGGAGCGAGCGATGGTGGATTTTATTTTCAACCAAAAGCGGCCTACCATTTTGGACCAAGTGAAGTTTACGTTGGGTATATGGGAGTTTCTAATAATGGATACACCTCCAGTGCAATTAATTTAGGATATGCCTATTCTTTTGGAAAATAAATAGACTAATCCTGTTTTAAGTTCTTGATCGATAGAGAAATTTCTGTTTTCGGAAGCTCTTATTGGTCAAGTTCCGTCTAGGAATAGGGTGGAAAATTTATTATAATATACTTGATAATTTTGATGAATTTCAAACTTGTATTAAATTTAACCCTTAATAAGCAAGCCACTCATTCGAGTGGTTTTTTCATGACAAATATCATGTTAATTATATGTTAAAATAGTTTTAGATTTGCAGTCTAAAATTAAAAAAATTATGAAAAAATTATTGGTACTGGGTGCTGTAGCACTTTTCGGAATGATGAACGCGCAAATGGAAAAAGGATCATGGGTAATTGGGGGATCTACAACAATAGGATTCAACAATATCTCTACAAAGTATTCCGTTGGAAACAACTCAAATACAGAACCTTCTGTATCTACATTTACACTTACTCCTTCAGTAGGATATTTCGTGCAAGATAAACTTGCGGTAGGTTTAGATTTAGGGTTTGTTTCAATGAGTCAAAAAGACGGTGATGACAAGTATACAGTAAGTACTTTATCTGCAATGCCAACAGCTACTTATTATTTTAAATCAGCGACTAACTTAGTTCCTTACCTCGGTGCAGGTGTAGGCTATGCTTCAACAAAAGCCACTGAAAAATATAATGGTAACTCTAATTCAGAAACTGTAGATGGTTTTGCATGGAAAGCAAAAGGCGGTTTGGTATATTTAATCAACCAAAATATCGGAGTTGATGTGGGTGCATCTTATAACCAATTTTCAAACAAAGAAACTGTAATGGGAACGGATTACAAAACTACTGTAGGTACTTTTGGAATTAATCTTGGATTTTCAGTTTTCTTAAAATAAGACAACTTTCAGTTAAAAAATCCCGATTTAACAGAATCGGGATTTTTTGTGCCTTTTATTTGGTCCAAACGGTTTTATTTTCGCTAAGTGTTTGCGCAACCCCTTTTTTAATAGCAAATTAAACTTAATGAAAAATTCCCAGTTCGCTTTTGCGTGACCGGGATTCTTATTTTATAAAATTTTACGTGTTATTTACCAAACAAGTTGCCGCCGCCCATTCCTGGTACTTTTGGCATTCCTTTGCTCATCATTTCCATCATTTGTTTTCCTTGCGGTCCCTGCATCATCTTCATCATTTTTCCCATTTGGTCAAACTGTTTCATCAAGGCATTTAAATCTTCAATCTTTCGGCCAGCACCTTTGGCGATTCGGTTTTTTCGCTGCGTGTTGATGATTGATGGTCTTCTTCTTTCTTCCGGCGTCATCGAGTGAATCATCGCTTCAATATGTTTAAAAGCATCGTCCTGAATATCAACATCTTTAATGGCTTTGCCAACCCCTGGAATCATGCCCATCAAATCTTTCATATTCCCCATTTTTTTGATCTGATTAATTTGTTTTAAGAAATCATCAAAACCAAATTCATTTTTGGCAATTTTTTTATGAAGTTTTTTAGCTTCTTCTTCATCAAACTGTTCCTGGGCTCTTTCTACTAAGGAAACTACATCACCCATACCGAGAATTCGGTCAGCCATACGTTCCGGATAAAACACATCCAGTGCTTCCATTTTCTCTCCCGTCGAAATAAATTTGATGGGTTTCTCAACCACAGAACGAATCGTTAGCGCAGCTCCACCTCGAGTGTCACCATCTAATTTGGTCAGAACAACTCCGTCAAAATTTAAGGCCTCATTAAAAGCTTTGGCAGTATTTACCGCATCTTGTCCGGTCATTGAATCCACCACAAATAAGGTTTCTTCTGGCTTAATGAAATAATGAACCGATTTAATTTCGTTCATCATTTGTTCGTCTATGGCCAAACGACCTGCCGTATCCACAATGACCACATCGTGTCCGTTTTCTTTCGCGAATTTCACTGCATTTTCAGCAATGGTCGCCGGATTTAGCGCACCATCTTCGGTATAAACGGGGATTCCGGTTTGGGAACCTAATATTTTCAGCTGCTCAATGGCGGCCGGACGATATACATCACAGGCAACTAAAAGCGGTTTTTTATTTCTTTTTACTTTTAGATAGTTTGCTAATTTCCCGGAAAAAGTTGTTTTACCAGACCCTTGTAAACCAGCAATCAATATAACACTGGGTTTGCCCGAAAGATTGATTCCTTCATGCGTGCTGCCCATTAATGTTACCAATTCGTCATGAACGATCTTGGTCATCAACTGTCCCGGCGTTAAACTGGTCAAAACATTCTGCCCCAGTGCTTTGTCTTGCACCCGTTTGGTGAGGTCTTTCGCAACTTTATAATTCACATCGGCATCAACCAAAGCACGGCGAATTTCTTTTACCGTTTCAGCAACGTTGATTTCTGAAATTTTTCCGCGCCCCGAAATGCTGTGCAGCGCTTTATCTAATTTATCCTGTAAGCTATTGAACATAATTTTTCTTTAAGAATTGCAAAAATACGCAATTTAAATTTTTGATTAAAATTTTACCGTATTAAAAACCTTGTCAAGTTTATCAACCTTCCAACCGCTAGTAAAATATCACAAAAAAAGTCCCACCAAAGCAGGACTAAAGATTTTCATCTACGGCATATAGCCTTATTGTGATAAGATTAAAGATTAGAATTGTTTTAATCTGACACAAATATACTAAATATTTTTTATTCATTTTATGGACTTGTATAATTTTATTTTATCTTTTTTGCCTATTTTTATAGAACGATTAATAAAGCGAATATAATGGCAAAAATTTTAGGATTAGATTTAGGGACGAACTCTGTTGGATGGGCGATTGTGGAAAAAGAAGGAAAAGAATATTCTCTGTTAGATAAAGGGGTAAGAGTATTTTCTGAAGGTGTAAATATTGAAGCAAAAACAAATAGTGAGAGTTCTAAAGCTGCAAAAAGGACTGAATCTAGAAGTGCGAGAAAATTAAAATATAGACGTAAAATTAGAAAAATTGAACTACTTCAAATTTTGTCTGACAATAATTTATGTCCAAAATTAACTGCAAAGGATTTGAAAGATTGGAGATATAAGAAAATTTATCCTCAAAATGTAGATTTTAGAATGTGGTTAAGCACTGATAATCAAGAAAATATTAACGAAAGAAAAAAGCAAATAGAAAATCCTTATTTTTTTAGAAATAAAGTTGCAAAGGAATTATTGGACTTAAATAATAAAAACGACAGATACAATATAGGAAGAGCATTTTATCATATTGCACAAAGAAGAGGTTTTTTGAGCAATCGTCTTGATAGTTCTGACAATTCTATAATAGAGGAAAAGAAAGATGAGATAACTTCTTTTATCAGCGAAGCGACTTCAATTTTGGATTTTCAAACAATATTTGCTGATTTTTTAACCAGTTATGATAAAGATGAAGCAGGCGACAAGCCATTATTTACACTCTCAAGAGCATTCACTGCAATAATTAAAGAGTTTTCTAAATTTACTTACGAGGAAATAAAGGAAAAACTATTAGAAAGATTAAATAAAAAGGAATTTCTTGGACCAGTTAAAAGAGCCATAAGTGATTTGACTGAAAAAATTGAAGAAGCAAAATGTACGACTTTAGGTGAATATTTTTATACTTTATATAAAAGCGGTAATAAAATAAGAGGAGAATATACGCATAGAATTGACCATTATTTAGCAGAATTTAATTTTATCTGTGAAAAACAAAATATTTCTACAGAAGTAAGAGAGAAAATTGAAAAAGCAATATTTTTTCAAAGACCGTTAAAATCTCAAAAAGGATTAGTTGCAAAATGTCCACTCGAAACTAGAAAAGCGTGTGTACCAATCTCTCATCCAGATTTTGAAGAATTTAGAATGTTGAGCTATTTGAATAATATTAAAATTAAATTACCAACAGACGAAAAATTAAGATTACTGAATGAAGATGAAAAAGAACATATTCAATCTTTGTTTTTTAGAAAATCTAAAGCAAATTTTGATTTTTCTGAAATCGCAAAAAAATTAACACCAAAAGATTTGAAATCAGGATATTTTAAAGATAGAAACGCATCAGTGTTTGATGTTTTATTCAATTATAATTTTGGAAGTAATGTTGCAGGTTGTCCAACAATTGCATATTTAATGGATACTTTTGGCTATAATTGGAAAGAATATTTATTTTCAAATTACACAAAACTCAATCAAAATGGAACAAATAAAACAAGAGAGGAAATTATAGATGTTTTTTGGCATGTTCTGTTTCGATTTGATAAGATAGAAATGTTGAAGCAATTTGCTTTAGATAACCTTTCTTGCGATGAGAAAACTGCGGTAAAGTTTTCGAAAATAAAATTAAAACAAGAATACGGTTCTTTAAGTTTAAAAGCGATTAGAAATATTTTACCTTATTTGAGACAAAATCTAATCTATTCTCATGCAGTTTTCTTGGCGAATATGAAAAACATTTTACCAAAAGAAATTTGGCAAATTGAAGAAAATCAAAATATAATCAATAAAGAAATAAATTTAATTATTGAAAATTATAAAGTTTATAGTAACAATATTGATATTGTAAACGGTTTAATAAAAAATGTAAAAAAAGAAAATGAAACTTGGAGTTCTGAAAATAAGTTTGTTGCAGAAGCCTATAAAAAGGATGTAAATAAACAAGTAATAACATTTTTTGGAACAAAACGTTGGGATGAAACTCCTGAAAATTATCAAAATCAAATTTTAAGGGAGTGTTTTGATTTGTTTGTAAACCAAATGAAACTTAATTCGGGAAGAGGAGAGTTTGCGAAAAAGCAAACTATTGATGAAATTTTAAAAACGTTTTTGAGTGATAATTTTAATGTGAGCCAAGATGATTTAAAAAAATTATATCATCCATCAGCAATTGAAATCTATAAAAAAGCAAAACGAAGCGAAGTTGACGGTAAAAAATATTTAGAAAGTCCATTGATTTCTTCCATAAAAAATCCAATGGCAATGCGTTCTTTACATCAAGTAAAAAAAGTTGTAAATCAATTAATCAAAGATGAATTGATTGATGAAGAAACTGTAATACATATCGAAATGCCAAGAGAACTAAATTCTGCAAACGAAAGAACGGCAATTAGACAATGGAATGAAGAATTAAAAAATAGACGAACTAACTATGCGAATGAATTAAAATCAATTTTTAGAGGAGAAATAAAATTTGATAATTGTAATGATGAAAATGAAGATTACAATAATTACGAACCAACAGAAACAGATATTTTGAAATACCAACTTTGGATAGAGCAAAATAAAGTTTGTCTTTATACAGGAAAAACTATTTGTCTTTCAGATTTTATCGGGCAAAATCCAAAATTTGATATAGAACACACCATTCCAAGAAGTAGAAGTTTGGATAATTCTCAACTGAACAAAACATTATGTGATAATATTTACAATAGACAAACTAAAAAAGATAAAATTCCTTTTGAATGCCCAAATCACGATGAAATTTTGTTGCGCATAAAACATTGGTATGCAAAATACAAAGGTTTAGAACAACAAATAAAAGATCTATCCCAAAAAGTAAAGGTAGCATCTACAAAAGAAAGAAGAGACCAATATATTACAGATCGAACTAAGTTGAGATTTGAATATTTGTACTATTTTAAAAAATATAAATCATTCAATATGGAAGAAATTCCAGATGGATTTAAAAATAGCCAGTCTGTAGATATTGGTGTCATTAGTAAATACGGAAATTTATTTTTAAAAACAGTATTTAATAAAGTCTATCCAATTAAAGGAAAAACCACAGCCAACTTACGACAAATGTGGGGTTTAAATGACAAAACAAGAGATAATCATGCACATCATGCAAAAGATGCAGTTGTAGTTGCATGTTGCTCAAGAGATATTAATGATGCTTTGGCAAATTATTATCACGATTTAGAACAATATGAATTTTACGGAAAACCTAAGCCATCTTTTTCGCATAGAATTCCTTGGCAAGGATTTCATAAAGATGTAGATGATTTTGAAAATAATACTTTAATCAGTCATCATACACCAGATGTTTTACATATTCAAAGTAAAAAAGCCATTCGTAAAAGAGGAATTATTCAAAGAAATGAAAATGGAGAAATTAAATATAAACAAGGAGATACTGCACGTGGAACGCTTCATAAAGAAAGTTTTTATGGTGCGATAAAGCAGCCAGTTATTGATGAAGAAAGTAAAAAACCAAAACACACAAACGACGGTGCTTTTATATTAAAAAAAGACGAAAATGGTGATGATATTGTTAAATATGTAAAACGTCAACCATTGGAATCCTTCAAGGATACAGATTTGAAAAATATTGTTGACAACAGTATTAAAGAAATTGTAATAAAAGGTAGAGAACAAGAAAAATCGATTAAAAAAGAAATTGAAGCCCTAAAAAAACAATTAAAAAATGTAAATGAAGAACAACCAATAAAAGAGAAAATTCAACTTCTGGAAAATACAATTAAAAATGAATTATATGTTTTACCAAATAAAAACGGTTCTGTAGTTCCAATAAAGAAAATACGTTATTACACTAATGATGTTTTGAATCCATTATTTATCAAAAAACATCGCGATGTTTCTCGGCATGAACACAAGCAATTTTATCATGCGAAGAATGATGGAAATTACTGTATGGCAGTTTATGAAGGTACTAATGAAAAAGGAAAGATGGACAGAGCATACGAATTAATTAATTTTTTAGATGCAGGAAGTTTTTTTAAATTATCTAATAAAAATGATCGAATTAAAGGTAATATTTCATTAATACCAGAAAAACATTTGGAAACTAATTATGGTTTATTGCGATCTAACGGAATGCCTATAATTTTGAAAAAAGGATTAAATGTGATTTTATTTAAAGATGAAAAAGATGAAATAGATTTTTCAGACACAAAATCAATTATAAACAGATTTTATAAAATTACTGGTTTGGACGAAGATGGTATCAAATTAACTTATAACCTTTCTGCAAATAGTACTACTGCAAATATTTCGCACATGAATGAAGTTATAAATGAGCAAAAAATTCATGAAGTAAAAGATATACTTGAAACTGTTGGTTTATGGGATAAAATACTTTTAAATTTTAAAAATCAATCAATTAAGAAATCTGAATTTTTTAAAGACCTAAACTCAATTTTAAATAATTATTATTTAGAAAATAGCATTTTTGATTCTAAAGGATTAATAATGGAATCTAAATTAAAAGAAAGTGGTTTGACAACTCCAAAAGGAGGAAATGTTATTGATAACTTTAAAGAATTTCCCTATATAAAATTTAAAGTAAGTAATTTTAACGCAATGATAGAGGGAATTGATTTTACAATTTCCCCAATAGGAAAAATTAATAAAAAGTAATTTATTCGATAAGTTTCTTGACATGCAGTTTTCGGAGGTCATAAGCAACCAAACCACAACGGAAAATCGCCCCGATTTTCTGCAACGGATTTTCCGTTGTGGTTTGATTAAAGATTAGAAAAAACGATATTTCGGGCTATCATAATCAAAGTTTGGAATATGTTGTGGTTTGATTAAAGATTAGAAAAAACGATATTGGTGTCCACTGAATGAAGCGGAATTGGCCAGTTGTGGTTTGATTAAAGATTAGAAAAAACGATATTTTAGATATTAAAGATTTGGAGCAACAATTAGTTGTGGTTTGATTAAAGATTAGAAAAAACGATATTTGAGGCTGACAAATTCATAAATGCGCTACCGTTGTGGTTTGATTAAAGATTAGAAAAAACGATATTACAGCAGGTAACAATTGTTTGGCGCTATTGGTTGTGGTTTGATTAAAGATTAGAAAAAACGATATTAGAGAAAGAAGAAATAATAGTAACGCCTCCGTTGTGGTTTGATTAAAGATTAGAAAAAACGATATTTTTTTAGATTTTTGATTGCACTTGAAACAGTTGTGGTTTGATTAAAGATTAGAAAAAACGATATTAGTTTTTGTAAACATCCAATAGTTCTATCTGTTGTGGTTTGATTAAAGATTAGAAAAAACGATATTTTTACTTTTATACTTTCCGATGGTGTCGGAGTTGTGGTTTGATTAAAGATTAGAAAAAACGATATTTTGTTACAATTTGCGTTCATCTTTGTTACTGTTGTGGTTTGATTAAAGATTAGAAAAAACGATATTTTGGAGCAAGTCAACTGCAAGCTAAATCAGGTTGTGGTTTGATTAAAGATTAGAAAAAACGATATTTGGTTATGGTTGTCAGTATGGTTATGGTTAGTTGTGGTTTGATTAAAGATTAGAAAAAACGATATTGTTTAAATCTACGGCCATAAGTTTCACCTGTTGTGGTTTGATTAAAGATTAGAAAAAACGATATTTTTAACATCTTTTGGAAACAGATACAGATAGTTGTGGTTTGATTAAAGATTAGAAAAAACGATATTCATAAACTCCTCCGCCGTTGGTAGTGTACGTTGTGGTTTGATTAAAGATTAGAAAAAACGATATTATTTATTACGTTGTGAATAGTTCTGTAAGTGTTGTGGTTTGATTAAAGATTAGAAAAAACGATATTAAGCCCATAAAAAACCTGCGGCTTTCAATGTTGTGGTTTGATTAAAGATTAGAAAAAACGATATTTTCTTTTCGAGCCACTCTTGAAGTTTAAACGTTGTGGTTTGATTAAAGATTAGAAAAAACGATATTTATGGTTGTCAGTATTATGGTATGGTATTAGTTGTGGTTTGATTAAAGATTAGAAAAAACGATATTTTCAGAAACTATAAGCATTAGCATAGTTCGTTGTGGTTTGATTAAAGATTAGAAAAAACGATATTTTATGAATACCTACCAATCGACAAAGTAGAGTTGTGGTTTGATTAAAGATTAGAAAAAACGATATTTCGTCTGTGCCGTTCTCACCACCCGTTATAGTTGTGGTTTGATTAAAGATTAGAAAAAACGATATTAAGCATTAGCAGCGGTTAAACTCTCTTCAAGTTGTGGTTTGATTAAAGATTAGAAAAAACGATATTTGTTTAAGCTGTGAGCCCCACTACCATTGAGTTGTGGTTTGATTAAAGATTAGAAAAAACGATATTAGAGATCTTTTTATTAATAAAGATGCAATGGTTGTGGTTTGATTAAAGATTAGAAAAAACGATATTAAGATTCTGCCCATATGCCAGAAGTCTAACGTTGTGGTTTGATTAAAGATTAGAAAAAACGATATTTTTAACCAATTGCATATCAACGCAGGTATTGTTGTGGTTTGATTAAAGATTAGAAAAAACGATATTACCCGCTGAAACTCCGTTGATGTAAATAGGTTGTGGTTTGATTAAAGATTAGAAAAAACGATATTCTAATGGCGCAGACATTACTTTATCGCTCAGTTGTGGTTTGATTAAAGATTAGAAAAAACGATATTCCAAAATTTTAGGGCATTCCATATGGAACGTTGTGGTTTGATTAAAGATTAGAAAAAACGATATTAGTTGCTTGTCTGCTTCCATGACTTCCATTGTTGTGGTTTGATTAAAGATTAGAAAAAACGATATTCAATTCCGTTGTTAACCTATCGTTCCTATGTTGTGGTTTGATTAAAGATTAGAAAAAACGATATTAGACTGCAGTTCTTTGGTCATTCGCTCCTGTTGTGGTTTGATTAAAGATTAGAAAAAACGATATTTGAATTTTTCTAATCCATCGGTAACGGAGGGTTGTGGTTTGATTAAAGATTAGAAAAAACGATATTTTTCTTAAATCGTTGATAGTGGAACTTGTAGTTGTGGTTTGATTAAAGATTAGAAAAAACGATATTTTATATCGGTTATCCTACGGTCAGTCCATGTTGTGGTTTGATTAAAGATTAGAAAAAACGATATTTTGAAAGTGTGTGTAATTAATCTACCGGTTGTTGTGGTTTGATTAAAGATTAGAAAAAACGATATTTGTTGAGCGTTCGCCCTCTGCATTGCTAGGTTGTGGTTTGATTAAAGATTAGAAAAAACGATATTATTGATTCCTACATTTTTCAGAAGACCAAGTTGTGGTTTGATTAAAGATTAGAAAAAACGATATTATACCAATAAAATTACAACATCATTCAAAAGTTGTGGTTTGATTAAAGATTAGAAAAAACGATATTCCTCCTCCGTACACTTTGAAAGGTCGATGTGTTGTGGTTTGATTAAAGATTAGAAAAAACGATATTTAAATTTTTCTAATCCATCGGTAACGGAATGTTGTGGTTTGATTAAAGATTAGAAAAAACGATATTTCAGACCATAATTTTTTCATAGTCTCACCGTTGTGGTTTGATTAAAGATTAGAAAAAACGATATTAAAAACAACTTCAAAGGACTTAAGGCGCCTGTTGTGGTTTGATTAAAGATTAGAAAAAACGATATTTTACTTCAAACATGAAAGAGGTTGGAAATGTTGTGGTTTGATTAAAGATTAGAAAAAACGATATTTTTTTATCTCCTGATGTAGGTGGTGAATTTGTTGTGGTTTGATTAAAGATTAGAAAAAACGATATTTTTAAATTCTTCAATAGTCGGTAATTTACTGTTGTGGTTTGATTAAAGATTAGAAAAAACGATATTGATGAAAACATAAAAATATATCCTACTCAGGTTGTGGTTTGATTAAAGATTAGAAAAAACGATATTAGTTGGCTCCTTACCTTCTAATAGTCAAAGTTTTAAGTAGTAAATATCGTACTAAAAAATGCTTCTTTTTTGCACTGATAAGGCAAGATTGAAGCATTTTTTTATTCCTAAAATAATTCCAACTGTACCGGACCTGGCGGTTTGGGAACTTCTGCTTTCCCCCAAAAGTTCATAATATTGCCAAATTGCTTATCGGTAATTCGTAAAACGCTCACCTTGCCAAAAGGAGGTAGCAATTGCGCCACACGCTTTTCGTGTACATCCGCACTTTCACTGCTTGCGCAATGGCGCATGTATACAGAAAATTGCATCATGTTAAATCCGTCTTTCAATAAATTGGTTCTAAATTTCGATGCATTGTGCCGGTCTTTTTTAGTTTCAGTCGGCAAGTCAAAAAAAACAAAAATCCACATAATTCGGTAACCGTTTAAATCCATAATTGCGGAAAATTAATTTTCTTTTTTTCGCCCGTAAAACACTGCTGTAAAGAACTTGCACTTCTTTGTAACCCAACCATCAAGGGACTTTTGTCTCCCTCAAAATAAACCGTTTGCGTTAAAATTTTTAGAAACGCTGCTTTGGTTGCCGTCGTGAGTTCTTGCTCGTTGCTACTGGTGAGTATTTCAAAAACCTTTTCATCAACCAACGGCCGATACGGTTCCATCATATCATCTGCCAAGGCATAAGCATTGTATTTGTTCCGATGATGAATTCCCAAAGTATTCAAAAGTCCGCTCCCCGAAAGAGATCTAGCGGTGGCAGCTCGCAAAATCGCATAACCATAATTCAAGAAATTATTGGGAAAATTTCCGAAACGTTCTCTTTTGACTTTAAGATCACAATGCTCAAAAAATGTCCGCCAATACAGGTTGGCCGCAACGCCTTCCATATTAGAGGTGTCACCGCTCAACACCTTTGATGCCACGAAATCAAGACTGTTTTTTTCGCCCGTCATTCGTTCCAGCAAGACCCCTTGATTTTTAATTTTTTCTCTTACGGTTTGTTGCCAAAGCTGCTTTTTCAATGGTAAAGTCGCCTCCATTTGATTTCGGAAAATTTCTTGTTGAATATGATGGCTGTTCAGGTTAAGGAACATTCCGTTGGGCAGATGATTATTCCCACACACAATAATGGCGGCATTATTTTCAATCAACAAATTCATGGCGGGAATACTCAAAAAAACTTGGGGATGATCGATCACCACATAGCCGATATCTTCAGCAGGAATCGTAGTTTCTCTTTCCTCCGTTTTGATAACGATTTGCAAATTTTTGGTGCTTACGGATGTTTTGTTTTCTAATAAAATAGTTCTTTTTAACATATTTACGTCTTTAAGTCATTGTTAATAAATGTTTTAAATACTAAAATACAAATTAATTTTTCAATTTTTTTATGCACTGAATAAGGGTGAAATGAGGAACTGAATTTTACATTTTATGAAATTTAGGAGAAGTGGCAAAAAGGAATTTCCTTCAATTATAATAAACTTGCTTATTTTTGCAGCATGAATATGATGAATCTCTTATGGTTAGTCTTGTCGGCTGCCTTTATCAATGTAATTTTATATTATTTTTTCAAAAGGTATTTGATCAAAACTGCAAATCCGGGAATTCTTTTTATGATGATTAATATTTTTAAAGATGTTGTCTGGGTCATCTATTGGCTTAAAACTTTGGAAATGAATCGAACCAATTTCCTGATTCTTATCGGGGTCTTTTTGGTGGCTTCTTTTTTCTTATACTTTAAGATTATTCGGTTAATAAACCGCTCCTGAAAATTTACTGATAAAAATCAATTTTTTGTATTGGTAAGTTTTAATAATTTCAATATATTTGCAAACCGATAAATTTGACCTATGAACAAGAGAATTTCTTCTTTATTTTTCGTTTTATTTCTTACGCTTTCAAGTGTTTTCACTTATGCACAACAAGAAGTTGAAGCCAAAACCCCTGAAACTTTAGAACAAAAAATCGTAGAGGATAATCAAAAATTTGATGCGAAAGGAATGATCATGAGCCATATCAGTGATTCTAACGAGTGGCATGTCTTTACCTTAAATGAAGGAACTCCGGAAGAATATCATTTTTCTATTCCGCTGCCAATCATCATTAAAGATAAAAACGGATTGCATATGATGATGTCAAGTGCACTTGCACACGGGCACGAGCACGACGGTTATACTTTGGATCATGGAATTGTTACTTCAACCCAAGGTTTAGAGCAGGCAAAATTATTCTCGGTAATGAGCGGAAAGCACAATTTAGATAATGCTTTTTACGATTTCTCAATCACCAAAAACGTAGCAGCAATATTTATTTCAATCTTCTTTATGTTCCTTGTTTTTATTGGAATGGCAAGAGGCTATGCAAAATCTTTAGTTCCGAGCGGATTCGGAAGATTTATGGAACCGGTTATTCTTTTCATTAGAGATGAAGTAGCGATACCAAATATTGGAGCGAAAAAATATAAAAAATACATGCCTTATTTATTGACTGTATTTTTCTTCATCTGGTTTAATAACATGTTTGGTTTAATTCCGTTCGCACCATTTGGTTATAATTTGACTGGTAACATTGCAACAACAGCCGTTTTAGCAATTATTACTTTATTAATTACTCTATTCAGTGCCAATAAAGATTATTGGAAACATATCTTCATGCCACCAGTGCCATTATTATTGTACCCAATTATGGTTCCAATTGAAATCATCGGTATTTTCACGAAGCCATTTGCCTTAATGATGCGTCTCTTTGCTAATATTACAGCTGGACACATTATGGTATTAGCGATCATGTCATTGATCTTTATTTTTAAAACACCGCTTTTAGGTTTTGCTTCAGTTCCACTTGGATTATTCATCGGAATGTTGGAAATATTAGTAGCAGCTTTACAGGCTTATATCTTTACCGTTCTTTCAGCTTTGTTTATTGGAATGGCAGTTCAAGAGCACGAACATGAAGGAGCACATTAATTAATTTAGAATATTTTTAACCTTTATATATTTTTATTATGGAAGAGATTTCACAAGGAGTAGGACTTATTTACGTAGGAATCGGTTTAGCAGTATTAGGCGTTGGTCTAGGTATTGGTAAAATCGGTGGACATGCAATGGATGCTATTGCAAGACAACCAGAACAAGCGGGTAAAATCCAGGGAGCAATGCTTATTGCTGCAGGACTTATCGAGGGTGCGGGTTTGATCGCGATCATCTTTGGAGCGTTCGTTAAGTAAGAAACCTCAGAAACTAGTTCTTAGCAGCGCGGTTGGCTCTGCTAAGAATTTTTTAACTTCCATAAAGAAAAAAAATTACAAAAAATTACTATTATGATAGAACCGGGAATTGGCTTATTGTTTTGGATGACACTTACCTTTTTAATCCTTTTATTTCTTTTGGCAAAATTCGCCTGGAAACCAATTTTAGCTGCTGTTAACGAAAGAGAAGTTACCATTGTAGACTCTTTGAATCAAGCAAAATTGGCAAAACTAGAAGTTGAAAATTTAAAAGCTGAAAACGAAATCATTATCCGAGAAGCGAAAGTACAGCGTGATATGATTTTAAAAGAAGCGAGAGATATCAAAGATAGAATAGTTGGGGAAGCTAAGGATGTTGCAAAAATAGAAGGCGATAAAATGATTGAGTCTGCAAGACAAACCATTCAAGCTGAAAAAACTGCGGCCGTTGCTGATATTAAAAGTCAAATCGGTACTTTGTCAGTATCCATCGCGGAGTCTATTTTGAAACAAAAATTAGATAATGATAGTGCACAAGATACCTTAGTGGCGAATATCCTTAAATCTTCTAACTTCAACTAGTATGCGTACAAGTAAAGTTGCAAAAAGATATGCCCAAGGCTTACTGAATTTCACCCAAGAGGCCGGAAGCACTGCTTCTGTTTTCAGTGAGATGAAGGACTTGGTAGGGACGATAGAAAAATCTAAAGATTTGCAAAGCTTTTTTAACTCACCTATTATTGAGGTGCGTAAAAAAGTAAGTGTTTCAGCAGAGATTTTTAAGAGCTTTTCGCCAGTGACCAGAAATTTAATTCAGTTGGTCATTAAACATGGTAGAGAAGGTCAGTTGAGCAGTATTGGTCAAGAATTCATTAACAAAGTGGAAGATATGAACGGTGTCCAAAGAATTACTTTGACTACAGCGACCGCTCTTTCAGCAGAAAATATTCAGACCATTCTGAAATCTACAACGCTTGTTAATCATAATAGCCAGTTCGATGTAAAATCCATTATCAATCCAGATATTTTAGGAGGTTATATTTTGCGCGTGGGAGATCAACAGATAGACGAATCGGTGAAAGCAAAATTAGGCCGATTGAATAAAGAATTTCAATTAAATTAAGACAAAAACAACCATAAAATGGCAGAAATAAATCCGGCAGAAGTATCTGCAATTCTTAAACAGCAGCTAGCCAACTTCGAAACGCAATCTAATGTAGAAGAAGTAGGAACGGTATTAACCATCGGTGATGGTATCGCTTTAGTATACGGTTTAGAAAATGTTCAATACGGTGAATTGGTAAAATTCCAAAGCGGTGTTGAAGGAATCGTTCTTAACCTTGCTGAAGATAATGTAGGGGTCGCTCTTTTGGGTGAATCTAAATTAGTGAAAGAAGGTGATACTGTTAATAGAACTCAAAGAATTTCATCCATCAAAGTTGGTGAGGGAATGTTGGGTAGAGTAGTAGATACCTTAGGAAACCCTATTGATGGTAAAGGACCAATCACTGGTGAAACTTATGAATTGCCTTTGGAAAGAAAAGCTCCAGGTGTAATTTTCCGTCAACCGGTTACTGAACCATTACAAACAGGTATTGTGGCAATTGACTCTATGATCCCGGTAGGAAGAGGTCAAAGAGAGTTGATCATCGGAGACCGTCAGACAGGTAAAACTGTTGTTGCGATCGATACGATCATTAATCAAAGAGAATTTTATGATGCAGGTGAACCTGTATTCTGTATTTATGTAGCGATTGGACAAAAAGGTTCAACCGTTGCTCAAATTGTAAAAACATTAGAAGACAAAGGCGCTTTAGCATATACGGTAATTGTGGCAGCTAATGCTTCTGACCCAGCTCCAATGCAGGTTTATGCCCCAATGGCTGGAGCAGCGATCGGTGAGTTCTTCCGCGACACTGGTCGTCCTGCTTTAATCGTTTATGATGATTTATCGAAACAAGCAGTGGCCTACCGAGAGCTTTCTCTTTTGTTGAGAAGACCACCGGGCCGTGAAGCTTATCCTGGCGACGTTTTCTACCTTCACTCCAGACTGTTGGAAAGAGCGGCAAAAGTGATCAACGATGATACCATTGCAGCACAGATGAATGATTTGCCAGATAGCTTGAGACCATTGGTAAAAGGTGGTGGTTCTTTAACCGCACTTCCAATTATCGAAACCCAAGCAGGTGACGTTTCTGCATATATTCCGACCAACGTAATTTCAATTACCGATGGTCAGATTTTCTTGGAAACTGATTTATTTAACTCAGGGGTTCGCCCGGCTATTAACGTCGGTATTTCTGTATCTCGTGTAGGTGGTAATGCGCAGATTAAATCAATGAAAAAGGTATCTGGAACTTTAAAGTTAGACCAGGCACAATATAAAGAATTAGAGGCCTTCTCAAAATTCGGCTCAGACTTAGATGCTTCTACACAAGCAGTTATTTCTAAAGGTGAAAGAAACGTAGAGATCTTGAAGCAGCCAGTAAATTCTCCTCTTCCTGTGGATAGCCAAGTGGCCATGATTTACGTTGGAACAGAGAACTTATTAAGAAATATTCCAGTTCAAAAGGTAAAAGAATTTCAATTAGAATATGTGGCGTTCATGAGATCGAAGCATCCTGAAACCATGGCTGCCATTAAATCTGGAAAAATTGACGCTTCAATTACAGAGGTACTAAAGCAGGCAGCGATAGAATTAGCGTCTAAATACAACTAAAATAAATTCAATTTTCGGTATTCAGGGTTTCTGATTTTGAATACCGAATTTTAAACTTTGACTTCAAAGAATGGCAAATTTAAAGGAAATACGAGGAAGAATTACTTCAATCTCTTCGACAATGCAAATTACGAGTGCGATGAAAATGGTTTCAGCAGCGAAACTAAAGAAAGCCACCGATGCTATTGTCATGTTGAGACCTTACTCAGAAAAATTACAGGAAATTATAGAAAATGTAAGTTCTACCGTAGATTTAGAAGGGGTTTCAAGTTACACTGAAGAAAGAGAGGTAAAGAAAGAGCTTTATATTGTGGTGACTTCAAATAAAGGTCTTGCCGGAGCATTTAACTCCTCTGTAATTAAAGAATTAAATCACTCGATTGCAGACACCAATTACGAAATAGAAATTCTTACCGTTGGTAAAAAAGTGTACGATTCCGTTCGCAGAAGCAGAAAAGTATATGACAATCAAAGTGCAGTTTTTGATGGAATGAGTTTCGAAGTGGTATCTAATTTTGTAGAAAACGTCATGCGGGATTTCCGTGAAGGAAGTTTTGATAAAGTTTATGTGATTTACAATAAATTTATCAATGCGGCCACTCAAGAAGTTAAGAAAGAGCAAATTTTGCCAATTGCTTTACCTGAACAAGCAGAAGTACCCAATACCGATTATCTATTCGAACCCAATGCAAAAGATATTTTAGAAGTATTAATGCCGAAATCAATAAAAACCCAGGTTTATAAAGCAATTTTAGATTCCGTAGCCTCAGAGCATGGCGCCAGAATGACGGCAATGCATAAAGCAACCGACAATGCAGAAGCGCTGAGAAATGATCTTAAGATATTTTACAATAAAGCAAGACAAGCCGCCATTACCAACGAAATTTTGGAAATTGTAGGTGGTGCGGAAGCGCTAAAAAATTCTTAGAAAAAACATTTTCATTCTAATACAATAAGACTGCATTTTGCGGTCTTATTTTTTTTTAGGGTGTTTTAACCCATAATATTCAGGTGTTTACACGGCTTTTTTTTAGGTGGAAAATTGATACTTTTGGTATTAATTTTAAAAACAATTACCATGAAAAAACTTAACTTTCTCGCTTTTGCTTTATTCCTTTCAGTAGGATTTACACAAGCACAAACGTATCAAAACAACACTGCAACAACTACAGTAGATGGCGTAACAAGATTAGGAGGTTGTGGTGGTCTTACGCAACCAGGTGTGAATATGTCACAGATTACCATTCCAAACACCATTACAGGAAATATTACAAATCCTTCAAAATTTACAGTTAATTTAGATATTTCTGCAAATTGGGTAGGAGACGTTGCAGTAGAATTGGTTACGCCTTCCGGAGAAGCAATCACATTGATCCGTAGAATTGGAGCAAGTGGAATTAGCTCTTGTGGAGACTCTTCCTCTTTTGTTGCAGGTAATATTTTAGGATTTAATTCGGCAAACACCGCACCAATTGACCATTTAGCGGTAGGAGTTGGTGTAGCAATTCCTGCAGGTAACTATTTACCTTCTTATGGAACTGCAAAATTTCCCATTCATCATCCAGGAGTGATGAGTACGTTTCTTACCGGTAAACAATTAGCTGGAGATTGGAGATTAATTATCTATGATTACGGACAAGGCGATCCAACAACCCTTAATTCGTGGCAAATCGTTTTGGGAGCGGGCGTAAATTTAAAAGCCAAAGAAACCGTAACTTTTGGTAGCGAAATCTCCCTGAAACAAAATCCAGTGCAAGATTATTTGTTGGTTGATGTAAACAATGATTTCAAATCCCTAGAACTCGAAATCTATGATGCCTCCGGGAAAAGAGTGAAAAGCGAAAACCTGTTGAGAAATTCAAAAAACATTGAAATTGATGTTAGAACCTTATCTCCAGGGATGTATCTGTTAACTCCTGTGAAAGATGGCGAACGAAAACAAGCCATTAAGTTTATTAAAAAATAAAGATCCTTTCATCTCTATTGAAAAAGGCATCGAATGCTATTCGGTGCTTTTTTCTTTTTAGCGATAAAGGTTTAAATTTCATCAGACGAACATCTACACGGAGAAAAGTAAACTTTTGATGATTACCTATAAAAGTTTTCCGCTCTTCTGTGAGGGGAAAAATATAATTTCTTTAGTTCAACTAATTTAATCAGGATATAGTCTAAATTTCCTCATTTACAATGCACTTAATCAATATTTTAATTATTAAATTTTAATTATCTTTGCAACAATATTATTTAAATTTCTAAATGGACTCTGACATACTTAAGCTTTTTTTAGCTTTATTTTTAGTTATTCTCAATGGTTTTTTCGTAGCCGCAGAATTCTCAATCGTTAAGGTTCGTTACTCCCAAATTCAACTCAAAGCCGCCGAGGGACATGCCATGGCAAAGCAGGCTGAATATTTAATAAAACATCTTGATGAATACCTTTCTGCCACACAACTGGGAATTACATTAGCTTCTCTAGCATTAGGTTGGGTGGGCGAAAGTGCAATGCACCATGTTATTGCAGATACTTTTCGGTACTTCAGTGTTGATATTGCAGAAGCAACCGTCACCACTATTTCTCTCGTGTTGAGTTTCCTGTTAATAACCATTATGCATATCGTTTTTGGTGAATTAATTCCGAAATCAATAGCCATCCGAAAGTCTGAGCAAACCGCAATGTTCATTGCCGTTCCGTTAAGGGTTTTTTATACCGTATTCAAACCGTTTATTTGGTCAATGAATCACATGTCCAATGCTTTTTTACGTTTGATAAAAATTCACCCTGCAACCGAGCAGGAAATTCATTCCACTGAAGAACTTCAGCTTTTGGTCAAGCAATCCGCAGACTCTGGCGAAATCGAAGAAGAAAACTACGAAATCATTAAAAACGCTTTTGATTTCACCGATCACTCTGCCAAACAAATTATGATTCCAAGACAGAATATTTCTTCTATCGATATTGAAGAACCGGTCGAAGAAATCATCAATATTATTATGGAAGGCGGTTACTCTAGGCTTCCCGTATACCAAGACTCTATTGACAATATTATCGGGATATTTTATGCTAAAGAAATTATTCGCGAATATGTGAAGCGAAAAGGCGAAATTGACCATGATGATTTGAAAGGACTCATGCGCGATGCCTTTTTTGTAGTGGGAAGTAAAAAAATATCTGATTTATTGAAAGTCTTCCAGCAGAAAAAGCAGCATTTGGCCGTCGTTATTGATGAGTTTGGAGGTACCGAAGGAATTGTTACTCTTGAAGATATTTTAGAAGAGCTGGTTGGCGAAATTCAGGATGAAGAAGATGATGAAGAAAGAATTGTGGACAAAGTGGGCGAGAATGTGTTTTGGGTAAAAGCAACACAGCCTTTAGATGAAATTAATGAAAGCTTACCTAAAATGTTTCCACTTTCAGAAGACGGCGAATACAATACATTGGCCGGATTTATTTTGCATGAATTAGAAGATATTCCTGCCGAAAATCAAGAATTCAACATCAATAATTACCACGTTAAAATTCTGAAGATGCAGAATAAAAGTGTGGATTTGGTCGAATTGACTTATGAAGAGCCAAGCATTATCAATGATCTGGCCAATGAAATTGGGGAAATTTAATTTAAAGAATAATCATTTTTAAAATTAAAGAAATGGGTTTACATTATAACATACCATCAAATATCAAGGATTACGAAAATCCGCAGCGCGAATACGAAGAAGATGTTGCAGTACTCGAAAAAGAAGATGAAGTCTATAAAATAATTTTATGGAATGATGATGTTAACACTTTTGATTACGTCATTGATGCACTTGTAGAAATTTGCGAACATACTTTCGAGCAAGCCGAACAATGCACCTTGCTGGTTCATTATAAAGGCAAATGTACCGTAAAAACCGGGAGTTTAGAAAAACTAAAACCCATGCACGAAAAATTACTTTCCCGAAGTTTAACTTCAGAAATTGTTTAAACCAAAGTTTCGGTCACCGAAACTTTTATTTTGTAGAATATTATGAGTCCAGTATTATTAATTATTATCGCAGCTACGGCAATCATCAGTTATATCGCGTTCAGCAACCATGCAATGTTCGAGAAATATAAATTCAATGTTGGCGCAATTTTGCGCAACAAAGAATATGTACGCTTAATTTCAGCCGGATTTTTACACGCCGACTTCATGCATTTGGTGTTCAACATGATGACTTTGTATTTCTTCGGGCCGATTGTGATCCAGGCGTTTGGAGCCTATGGATTTTTGCTGGTTTATTTCGGTTCCATACTTTTAGGAAATATTTTCTCGCTTTATCTTTATAAAAACCAATCTTGGTATTCTGCTATTGGAGCGAGTGGAGGTGTTTCTGGGATTTTATTTACCTCGATTGCCATGATTCCCGATTTAGGAATTTATTTCTTCTTTATCCCGATTGCCATTCCAGGTTATATTTTCGGATTCGCCTATTTTGCGTATTCGGTTTATATGATGCTCAACCCTAAACAAAACGATAATATTGGGCATGCCGCGCATTTAGGAGGTGCTTTTTTCGGTTTGATTTATGCCGTAGCCTTACAACCAGAACGGGCCATTGAGAATGCATTATTCTTAGGAATCATGGCACTTCCGTTGATTTATATGGCTTATATGGTTTTCGTGAAAAAGAAGATCGGTTAATTGTTTTAGGAGCAACACAATTTCTGCTGCTTACAAAAACCCGTCCCGCTTTCCACTGTATCCCGCCGAGGCGGGGATGCCGCTCCCATCGGGGCTAGAACAACTGGTAGTTTTTTATACATAAAATTTTAAAAAAACTTATCGGCGCTCGCTNGATCAGTCCCGCTTTCCACTGTATCCCGCCGAGGCGGGGATGCCGCTCCCATCGGGGCTAGAACAACTGGTAGTTTTTTATACATAAAATTTTAAAAAAACTTATCGGCGCTCGCTTCGCTCGCGCCCCCCAAAAAATTTGCATTTTGCATTTTATAAAAGTTTTCCGTGTCGCAATTATTACTTTGTCAAATTTTTCCGAAAATCGTCTTTTCAAAACCTAATCGGCAATCACCTCGATTGAAAAACAATATTTTTTTAAATTGCCATGCTAACTACCCCTTTCTGCCAACAACAAATCGCTCATTTCCAGACAAATCTTTTAACAATTCAACGTCAGATAAAACATCCACAAACAAGTCCCGAGTTTCTTTTCCTAATTTCTGGTTGATTTCTAAATAAACCATTCCCTTTTCAGCCAAGTAATTTTTACAATCTTTGGCAATTTTTTCGTAAAAAATTAAAGCATTTGAAGTCGGAGAAAACAACGCCATTTTCGGCTCAAATTCCTTTACAGAATCAGCAATTTCACTTTCTTCCTGCCTTCCAATATAAGGTGGATTAGAAATGATGACATCATATTTTTCCGTCAAATTGTTATTCAAATAATCTTGCTGAATAAAATGAATTTCAACTTCATGAAAATCTGCATTTTTCTGCGCCATTTCCAATGCTTTTTCCGAAAAATCAATTGCTGTAATTTCCGCATTAGGAAAATATTTCTTTAATACAATCGGAATAATCCCAGAACCCGTTCCAATATCCAATATCTTAAATCCTGAATCTTGCATCTTGAATCTTGCATCTTGAATCTTTTGAATCGCCAGTTCTAAAAGCTCTTCCGTCTCAGGTCTTGGAATAAGAACATGTTCGTCCACAAAGAATTTCAAGCCATAAAATTCCGTTTCACCTAAAATTTGTTGATAGGGTTTACCTGATTTTAATTGATTGATTAAATTTTGAAGGTGAACAAAATGACTTTCTTCAATTTCTTTCGTCAGCACTTTACGCAATTCAAACCTATTAAAATTGGCAAGATGTTCCAGGAAAATTTCGAACAAAATAGAACTTTCCGAATCCGTATAAATTTCAGAAACTTCTTTTTTAAAATAAATTTTATATTCTTGTAAGGTCATTGGATCGAATTCGGTTTTTTAGAATTTTAAATATAGAATCTTTTTTTGAAATGGAATGAAAACGAGTACAGAAATCTTTATAAAACGTTGACGTTAAAGGAAAATCAAATTTATTTAAAGAAGAATTTGAATATTTTCCTTATTTTTGAAAAATTAGTAAATTTAAAAATGAGAAACGCCTTATTTGCAATACTTGCAATGCTATTTTTAGTCTCTTGCGGAACTTCAAAAAAAGTGGTTAAACGATCAATTCCCACCAAAACCGTTGCGAAAACAGCTAATCTAAAAACGCTAGACTCCAATTTTTCAGGAAACGTCAACTCAGCAATAAAAGAAATTCTAAAAGATGCTGAAAAATATCTTGGTGCTCCTTACAAATATGGCGGGAATACTTCTTCTGGCTTCGATTGTTCAGGTTTTACCGTTAAAGTTTTCGATGAAAATAACACCAAACTTCCACGCCGTTCGGAAGACCAGTCGAATACAGGAAAATCAATTTCGATTAAAGAAACAAAACCTGGAGATCTTTTATTTTTTGCTACTGCAGGAGGTAGCAAAGTTACTCACGTCGGAATCGTGCACGATATAGGAAATGACGGAGAAGTCAAATTTATCCACGCCTCAACTTCAAAAGGAGTGATTATTTCTTCCCTCAACGAAAAATATTGGAACAAAGCATACCTTTTCGCACGCAGAGTTTTGTAAATTTACAATTATTCAAAAAAAAATTAAAATAAAATCAAAAATGACATTACAAGAAACGATAGAAAATATTTGGGACAACCGAGAATTATTGCACACCGAAGACAGCGGTAAAAGCATCAGAGAAGTAATCCGACAATTAGATTTGGGTGAACTTCGCGTTGCAGAACCTACAGAAAATGGCTGGAAAGTAAACGAATGGGTGAAAAAAGCAGTGGTAATGTATTTCCCAATTCAAAAAATGGAAACCATTGAAGTTGGTCCTTTTGAGTTTCATGATAAAATGCCATTGAAAAGAAATTATGCAGAAAAAGGGGTGAGAGTCGTTCCACACGCAGTTGCAAGAGAAGGAGCGTACATTGCTTCAGGAGTTATTTTGATGCCATCTTACGTAAATATTGGTGCTTATGTAGATTCTGGAACCATGGTTGATACTTGGGCGACGGTTGGAAGTTGTGCGCAAATTGGCAAAAATGTACATTTAAGTGGAGGAGTAGGAATTGGTGGCGTTTTAGAACCGCTTCAAGCAGCACCCGTTATTATTGAAGACGACGTTTTCGTAGGTTCAAGATGCATCGTTGTAGAAGGAGTTCACGTAGAAAAAGAAGCAGTTTTGGGAGCCAATGTAGTTTTGACGGCTTCTACGAAAATCATCGATGTTACGGGAGAAAATCCTGTGGAGATAAAAGGCAGAGTTCCGTCAAGATCTGTTGTAATTCCGGGAAGTTATACCAAGAAATTTCCTGCAGGAGAATATCAAGTTCCGTGTGCATTGATTATTGGGCAAAGAAAAGAATCTACCGACAAAAAAACCTCTTTGAATGATGCTTTACGAGAAAATAATGTTTCTGTATAATCAAAATATTTCTAAATTATTTTGAAAGATAAATTCTTAAAAATCATTTCAAATCCCAAATTCATTTTTGGGATTTATCTGATTGTTTCCGTTGCTTCCGCGATTGCGAAATATCTGGGAGGACCTTTGAAATACAATAATTATTTAATTTTCAAAAAAGTTTTCTACAATACTTTAGATCAGAAAAATATTTACCTTTTAAACCCAGATTTTCATTTTGATTCTAATCATTATGGCGTGTTTTTCAGCGTTCTTATTGCGCCTTTTGCGCTTTTACCAGATTGGTTGGGTATGATTTTGTGGAATATTGCCAATACTTTGGTTTTCCTTTTTGCCATTCACAAATTGCCATTTTCTACTGCTAAAAAAGCGTTTTTTGCTTGGCTTTGTTTACAAGAATTCATCACTGCAGCAGTAAGTTTGCAGTTTAATATTGCATTAACAGGTTTGCTAATGCTTTCTGCAGTTTATATTTACGAGCGCAAAGAAACGCAATCTGCAATCTCGATTATGATTGGTTTTTTTGTAAAATTATACGGAATTGCCGGACTTTCAGCGTTCTTTTTTGTTAAAAATAAATGGAAATTCATTCTATCATTAATTGGTGCAGGAGTTTTATTGATCATTTTACCGATGCTCATTTCCAGTCCACATTTCGGAATTCAGTCTTATGCAGATTGGTTTCAATCGTTATCAGAAAAAAATTCTTCCAATCAAGTTTTGGGGAACCGACAAGATTATTCTTTGATGGGAATTGTGAGACGTGTTTTGGGAGATGCATCTATTTCTAATCTTACCTTTTTACTTCCCGGAATGGCGGTTTTCGCATTGCCTTATTTAAGAATTAAACAATACAAAAATCTTCCTTTTCAATTGATGATTTTGGCTTCTACGCTTTTGTTCATCGTGCTTTTCAGTTCAGGTTCAGAATCTCCAACGTACATTATCGCAGTTGCAGGAGTGATGATTTGGTTTTTGATGCAAAAGAAAAAAAGTGCACTTGATATTGGACTTTTAATTTTTGTCATCATTTTAACGTGCTTTTCTTTTTCAGATTTGTTTCCACAATTCATTAAAGATGAATATATCATGAAATATTCTCTAAAAGCATTACCTTGTTGCATCGTTTGGTTTCGGGTTATTTATGAATTGATGACCAAAGATTTTGAAAAAGATTATCAATTAGACTAAAATAATTTAGACCTTATAAAATTTTTATTAATTAATTTTCTTCAACCATTGCTAAGTGAAACGCCTTTGCGAACAAAAAAAAAAGTACGAAAAACATTATATTTGTAAAGAAAATCCTTGCGTTTCTTTGCGTTAAAAACAACAAGTGAAAAAAATCTCCATCATTATTCCTGCTCACAACGAAGAGCAAAATGTCGCTTTAATTCATCAAAGAATTAAGGAAGTTTTTTCTACGCTCGAAAATTATCGGTTCGAAATTATTTTTGTGAATGATGGAAGCAGAGATCAAACTCAAGCCAAAATTGAAGAATTATCCCAACAATTTGAAGAAATAAAATACATAGAATTTTCCCGAAATTTCGGACATCAACCTGCCGTGAAAGCCGGAATGGACGCATCTAACGCTAATGCAATAATTTCTATGGATGCAGATTTGCAACATCCGCCAGAATTAATCCCAGAATTGATTAAAAAATGGGAAGAAGGTTTTGATATAGTTTATACAATCAGAACGTATCCCAAACAAATTTCAAAATTTAAAAGAAAAACTTCTTCACTTTATTATAAATTTTTGGCGAGTATTTCAGATGTAAATCTTCGTGAAGGAGGCGGTTCAGATTTTAGATTGATGGATTCTTCGGTAGTTGATGTGGTGCGAAATATGAATGAAGCGGATATTTTCCTCCGCGGACTTTCAAATTGGATGGGTTTCAAACAAACCGGAATCAGTTTCACAGCAGGAGAAAGAGCCAGTGGAGAAAGCAGTTATGACCTCCAAAAAATGATGAAGTTTGCATTTACAGGAATTACGGCATTCAGCGTAAAACCTTTATATTTAGCGGCTTATCTTGGATTTATTTTTTCAATTTTGTCTGTTTTTGGTTACGGAATTTATGTGGTTCATTCATTTGTGACAAAAACTGAAATTTCTGGTTGGGCTTCTTTAATAATGACAGTCGTATTTTTCGGTGGTTTGCAATTGATTATTCTTGGAATCATCGGAATTTATTTGGGAAAAATCTTCAAGCAAGTGAAAGAAAGACCGAATTACATCATCAGAAGTAAAAATTTTTAGAAGATGCGAATTGCTTTTGATGGGAAACGTTTTTTCAATAATAGTTCTGGTTTAGGTAACTATTCACGGGATTTGGTGAGAATTCTCGCTACTTATTTTCCAGAAAATGAATATATACTTTTTAATAAAAACCAGTCTGAAAAAGGAAAGGAGATTCTCGAAATATCCAATGTTTCATTTGTAGAAACCACAAAAGGAAATTTTTCCCGGCAATTGAAAATGGGAAAGGACGCACAAGGTTTTGGTGCCGATATTTTCCATGGTTTATCGGGCGAACTTCCTTTAAAATGGACAGAAAAGCCCATCAAAAAAATCGTTACGATTCATGATTTGATTTTCATGAGATTTCCGCAATATTATTCCTTTTTTGATCGCAGAATTCATTTATGGAAGTTTAAAAATGCTGTAAACCAAGCAGATTTGGTAATTGCTATTTCGGAGCAAACCAAAAAAGACATCATTCAATATTTAAAAATTTCTGAAGATAAAATTCGGGTGGTTTATCAAGGTTGTCACAGTGTTTTTAAAGAAAATCAAAGCGATGAGTTTTTAATTAAAACAAAAGAAAAATTCAATTTACCCGAGAGATTTATTTTAAATGTAGGAACCATTGAAGCCAGAAAAAATCTTTTAAACATCGTAAAAGCAATTGATGGAACTGAAATTCCACTGGTCGTCATTGGAAAAAAGACCAAATATTTTAATACAATAAAAAAATATTTAGTTAAAATTAAAATCGAAGATCAAGTTCAGTTCCTTGAAAATGTTTCGATGGAGGAGTTGGCTGCGATTTACAAATTAGCAGATCTTTTCGTTTACCCAAGTTTGTTTGAAGGTTTTGGAATTCCTGTTATTGAATCTCTATTTTCTAAAACTCCAGTAATTACCAGTAATTTGAGTTGTCTTCCAGAAGCAGGTGGAGAAAATTCGATGTACGTAAATCCGTATCAATTTGAAGACATAAAATCTAAAATTCTATTTCTTTGGAACAATGAATCCGAACGAAATCGCCGTGCAGAAAAGGGTTTAGAATTTGTGCAAAAATATAATGATGAAAATATTGCGGAGAATTTGATGAGGGTTTATCGGGAACTTGTGCAGTAAATAAAAAATATACTTCAATAGAAATTACTAATTATCAAGCAGATGAAAACTATTTTATTTTTTACCTTATTTCTAATGTCAGCGCTTTTATATTCGCAGGATGAGAAGCAAAGATTCGAAAACACCCAAACCAAACAATTGACTTCTAATGCTGCTTATAATACTGCCATTGACCAGATGCAGAGCAGTGCCGACAAGAATACCCAAGAAAAGATCAAACAGCTAGACGACCAATTCGAATTAAATTTCAGTGAAAAAGCAAAACTGGAAAATAAAATAAAATTGCTTCAGCAAAAGAAAAATCAAGCGGAAGATAAATTAACAAACGCGAAATCGGACGCTGAAAAGGAAAAGTTTAGTGAAAAGATCGCAGACCTCATTCTTGATATCACCAAGATTAATAAGAAATTGGCAGACAATGAGATCGAATTAAAAAATCTTCAGGAGTTGTTTAAAACATTGAATAAATAATTTTAATCACTGTTTATTAGATGGTTACGATTTTATAAAAATTTTATCTTGCATGCCTTGTTTTTTTTAAGGTATATTTGCACCGTTATAAACAACATGAAAAATACAACCGCTTTATTCCATCATCATCATCTCATCTAAAGACGAGTTGATTTAATGTGGTCCAAAGTGACTTAAAATAATAAAAAACCGTCTGAGCAAAGACGGTTTTTTTTTGTGTTTCACATGAAGACATTTGTTCAGACCCATTCCCAAAACTGAACATGAACAAATTAAAAATTGCCCTTCAGAAAAGTGGCAGACTTAGCGAAAAATCCCTGGAACTTTTAAAAGAATGTGGCATCAAAATCCCCGATTTTAAAAGCAAACTTAAGAACTCAGCAACCAATTTTCCTCTTGAAATTCTTTTCCTTCGTGATGATGATATTCCAAAATATGTAGAACAAGGCATTGTAGATATTGGAATTATCGGTGAAAATGAAGTTTTGGAACAGAACAAAAATGTGGACTTGGTAAGAAAACTGGGTTTTGCTAATTGCAGACTTTCATTGGCAATTCCAAAAGACCAAGACTATTTAGATCTTAGCTTTTTCCAAGGAAAGAAAATTGCGACTTCTTATCCAACCATCGTTCAACATTATTTCAATCAGAACAATATTACTGCGGAAATCGTGGAGATTTCTGGTTCGGTAGAAATTGCGCCAAGCATCGGTTTAGCAGATACGATCGCCGATCTGGTGAGTTCTGGAAGCACGCTTTTACACAATGGTTTGAAAGAAGTAGAGCAGGTTTTAACCAGTGAAGCGGTTTTAATTGCCAATCAAAATCTTCCCGAAGATATTTCCCTCCTCCTAGAATCTTTCCTGTTCCGAATTCAAGCCGTCATTAATTCCAGAGAGAACAAATATATTTTGTTGAACGCACCAAATGAATCCCTTGAGAAGATCATCGATATTTTACCCGGCATGAAATCACCGACCGTTTTACCTCTTGCCGAATCTGGATGGAGTAGTATTCACTCCGTCGTTCGGGAAAATGAATTCTGGAAAATTATTGATGAATTAAAGAAATGTGGAGCCGAAGGAATACTGGTGATACCAATTGAAAAAATGGTTTTGTAGAAAGATTAGACATGAGACAATTAGATGTTAGACATGAAACATTAGAATCTAATAATTAGTAAAAAGTATAATGTACAATGTACTAAAAAAGGCAATACGCCTTCGCTGAGTCAAACGTCTTTGCAATCAATTGGTCAACAGAATAATAAAATTCCTTAGCGTCTTTGCGTTAGAAATAAGTCCAAAAACAGTAAACATGAAAAATATATTAAAATATCCGGAAAAAAGTACCTGGGAAACACTCTTGAAAAGGCCCGCTCTTGAAAAGAAAGATTTAAGAAATACCGTTCAGGAGATTTTCTTGAAAGTAAAAGATGTAGGAGATGTTGCTCTAAGAGAATTTTCTTTAAAATTTGATCAGGTTACGATCGAAAATCTTTTGGTTTCTGAAGAAGAAATTGAAAATGCTACTAATTTCGTTTCAGAAGATTTAAAATTAGCGATTTCACAAGCAAAAGAAAATATTTTCCAATTTCATTTTGCCCAAAAAGAAAAATCGGTAGAAATAGAAACGACAGAAGGAGTCGTGTGTTGGCGAGAATCTAGAGCCATAGAAAATATCGGTTTGTACATTCCAGGTGGAACTGCACCACTTTTTTCCACCGTTTTGATGTTGGCAATTCCGGCAGAAATTGCTGGTTGCAAAGAAGTTGTTCTTTGTACACCTCCTCAAAAAAATGGAAAAATTAATCCTGCAATTTTATATACTGCGAAATTATGTGGAATTACAAAAATTTTTAAAATTGGTGGCGCTCAAGCAATTGCAGCACTCACTTTCGGTACAGAAAGTATTCCCAAAGTGGACAAAATTTTCGGTCCTGGAAATCAATATGTCACTCAGGCGAAACAATTGGCGATGGAATATAATGTCGCCATCGATTTGCCGGCGGGTCCAAGTGAAGTTTTGGTTATTGCTGATCAAAAAGCAAATCCAGAATTTTGTGCGGCAGATTTACTTTCTCAAGCGGAACACGGAACGGATTCGCAAATTATTTTCATCGCGACTGATGAAATCATATTTAATGAAACTTTACGAGAAATCGAAATACAATTGGAGGAACTTCCACGAAATGAAATTGCTAAATCAGCTTTAGAAAACAGTCGTTTTATTTTGATGAGAACTGTTGATGAAGCTCTTGAAATGAGTAATTTCTACGCTCCGGAACATTTAATTTTAGCAGTTGATAATCCTAGAAATTATATTGCGAAAATCACAAATGTAGGTTCTGTTTTCCTCGGAAATTATACGCCGGAATCTGCCGGAGATTACGCAAGCGGAACCAATCACACTTTACCGACCAATGGTTTTGCCAAAAATTACAGCGGCGTTTCTCTCGATAGTTTCGTTAAGAAAATAACCATTCAGGAAATATCAAAAAAAGGTCTTCAAAATATTGGAAAAACGATCGAATTAATGGCAGCTGCAGAAGGTTTGAATGCCCACAAAAATGCAGTTTCACTTCGCTTAAAATCTTTAGAAAATGGAATTTAATTTAGAACAAACAATCAGACCACATTTGGTGGGAATGAAATCCTATTCCACTTCGCGACCGACCGATGACAAAGACCAGTTTACTCTGCTGGATGCCAACGAAAGTCCTTTTGGAAATTACAACCGATACCCCGACGCTGAAAATGTACAACTCAGAAGAAAACTTGCAGAGATTAATAAAATAAACTTAGCCAATTTATTTTTAGGAAATGGCAGCGACGAGTTGATCGATTTGGTGATGCGGGTTTTTTGTGAGCCGGCGAAAGATTCGATCATGGTGTTCAATCCGAGTTTTGTGATGTACGAGATTTATGCAAAAATGAATAACGTAGCCGTCGAAAAACTGCAGTTGAATGCTGATTTTCAATTAAATAAAATAGAATTTGAAGAGACGTTAACAAATACAAAGGCTAAAATTGTATTCCTCTGTTCACCCAATAATCCCACTGGAAATTCAATTAATGATTTGGAATTTTATATTCAAAGCTTTAAGGGAATTGTGGTTGTGGATGAAGCGTATATCGAGTTTTCTCCAGAAGAATCTGCTGTTGGTTTATTAAAAAAATATCCGAACTTAATTGTTTTAAAAACATTATCCAAAGCTTATGGAATGGCCGGATTAAGAATCGGCGTTGGGATTTCGTCGCCAGAAATTGCTTCATTTATTAATCGGTTCAAACCTCCTTATAATATCAGTTCAGAAAGTCAGAGACTGGCTTTGCAGCAATTACAAAATGGACAAGAACAAGCTGAGAATATCCAAATAATTTTATCAGAGAAAGAAAAATTGAAGAAAGGTTTGGCGGAAAATAAAGAGGTGGTTAAAATCTATCCGTCAGATGCCAATTTCTTTTTGATCGAATTTAAAGATGCCGAAAAGGTTTATCAAAAATTACTTCAAGCCAACATCTGGACGAGTCTTCGTCATCCGGCTTTAAAAAATTGCCTTCGGTTAAGTGTCGGGAAACCTGCCGAGAATTTAAAAGTTTTAAACGTATTATCAGAAATCTAAATCATGAAAAAAGTATTATTCATCGACCGCGACGGAACTTTAATTGTAGAACCGCCCATTGATTTTCAGGTAGATTCTCTAGAGAAATTAGAATTCTATCCAAAAGTCATTCAAAATTTAGCAAAAATTGTTACAGAATTGGATTATGAATTGGTCATGGTAACCAATCAAGATGGTTTAGGAACTGATTCTTTTCCGGAAGAAGATTTCCGAATTCCACAGGAGAAAATGCTGAAAACTTTTGAAAATGAAGGAATTGTTTTTTCTGATCTTTTAATTGATGACAGTTTTGAATCCGACAATTCGCAGAATAGAAAACCCCGGACTGGATTGCTTCAGAAATATATTTACGGAAATTACGATCTGAAAAATTCTTTCGTTATCGGTGACCGAAAAACAGATGTAGAATTAGCGAAAAATTTAGGTACACAATCTATTTTTATCGGAGCAGAAAATTTGGAAGAAGCTAATTTAACCACGCAAAGTTGGGACGAGATCTACCAATATTTAAAGCAGATTCCACGAAAAGCGAAGGTGAACCGAAAAACAAAAGAAACCGAAATTACGGTTGAGCTGAATTTAGATGGAAGCGGGAAATCGAATATCAATACCGGTTTGGCATTCTTCGATCACATGCTCGAACAAATCTCAAAACATGGAAATTTTGATTTGGAAATTGAGGTAAAAGGTGATTTGCAGGTTGATGAACACCACACGATCGAAGATACCGCGTTGGTTTTGGGAACTTGTTTTGAACAGGCTTTAGGTTCCAAAAAAGGAATTGAAAGATATGCTTTCTCGTTACCAATGGACGATTGTTTGGCACAAGTTGCTTTGGATTTTGGCGGACGAAATTGGTTGGTTTGGAATGTCGATTTTAAAAGAGAAAAAATTGGTGATGTTCCGACAGAATTGTTTTACCACTTTTTTAAATCTTTCACTGATACTGGAAAATGCAATCTGAACATTCAATGTGAAGGCGAAAATGAACACCATAAAATTGAATCGATTTTCAAAGCTTTTGCCAAAGTTTTACGGGATTCTGTGAAGCAGGATCAAAACAATTTTTCAATCCCAAGTACCAAAGGAATATTATGATAGCAATCATCGATTACGGCGCCGGAAATGTAAAATCCGTAGAAAATGCCATCCGGAAATTAGGATTTGAAAGCCTCATTACGTCAGATTTTGAGGAGATCAGAAAGGCGGGAAAAGTGATTTTTCCGGGAGTGGGAGAAGCTTCCACGGCGATGAATTATTTAAAGCAAAGAAATTTAGATACTTTGATTCCCACTTTAAAACAACCGTTTTTAGGAATCTGTCTCGGACAACAATTGTTGTGTGATTTTTCGGAAGAAGGAAATACACAATGTCTTGGAATATTTAATTTGAAAGTAAAAGAATTTCCAGCTACCGATATTGTTCCGCACATGGGTTGGAATAGTTTACAAGAAATTAAAGGCGATCTTTTAGATGGGATTTCTACAGATGATAATTTCTATTTCGTGCACAGTTATTATTGTGAAGCAGGAGAAAATACGACTTCTGAGTGCGTTTATATTTTGCCTTTCTCTGCGACTTTGCAAAAAGACAATTTCTACGGAACCCAGTTTCACCCTGAGAAATCTGGAGATATCGGTTCTAAGATTCTAGAAAACTTTTTAAAACTATAATAATTTAACCACAAAAGTCACAAAAGTAAAAGTTGAAATTTGATCTCTTTAAAGTTTGCATAAGCTAAATCCAAAATTTTGTTTTCTTCTTAATTTCAGATCTGCTAGCTAACTATTACTTTGTAATTTTTTATCAGTGTCGTTTCCCATTGCTAAGTGAAACGCCTTTGCGTCCTTAACAAGAATTATAAACAGGATAATTATAAAGAAAATCTTTGCGTCCCTTGTGTTAAAAATTTACAGCAATTGCATACCAAATAAAATACGAATGAAAGTAATTCCAGCCATAGACATTATCGACGGAAAATGCGTGCGTCTTTCTAAAGGTGATTACGATACCAAAAAAATCTATCACGAAAATCCTTTGGATATTGCCAAAGAATATGAAGCCCACGGAATCCAATATCTGCATTTGGTCGATTTGGATGGGGCAAAAGCAAAAACGATTAAAAATTTAAAGACTTTAGAAATGCTCGCTTCTCAAACCGATCTAATAATTGATTTTGGCGGGGGAATAAAAACCCGCGAAAGTTTAGAAAATGCTTTCAACGCTGGTGCGAATCAAGTCACGATCGGAAGTATCGCCGTAGAAAATTCAAAGCTTTGTGAAGAATGGATCACTAAATTTGGAGCCGAAAAATTAATTTTAGGCGCAGATTGTTTAAACCGGAAAATAAAAGCGTCCGGTTGGTTAACCGATTCTGATTTGGACGTTTTGGACTTTATTCAATCTTATGAACGTAAAGGAATCAAAGAAGTTATTTGCACCGATATTTCCAAGGACGGAATGTTGCAAGGGCCTTCCTTTGAATTGTATCAGGAAATTTTGAATCAATCGGAAATTTCTTTAATCGCCAGTGGCGGAATTTCTTCTATGAAAGATCTGGAGGATTTAAAAGAGATCGGTTGTTCTGGTGCAATCATCGGAAAAGCCATTTACGAAGGAAAAATAAGTTTAAAAGAACTTCAAAAATTTAATCAATGTTAAAGAAAAGAATTATTCCGTGTTTGGATATTAAAGATGGGAAAACGGTAAAAGGAATTCAGTTTGAAGATCTGCGAATTGCCGGTGATCCGGTGGAACTTGCTAAAAAATATGTGAAAGACGGCGCTGATGAATTGGTTTTTCTGGATATTACGGCCACTTTAGAAAATAGAAAAACACTCATCGAACTCGTTGAGAAACTGAGTTTAGAGATTAATATTCCTTTTACTATCGGAGGCGGAATTTCTTCTGTTCAGGATGTTGAAGCTTTATTAAAAGCGGGCGCAGATAAAGTTTCCATCAATTCTGCGGCTGTAAGACGTCCGGAACTGGTTCAGGAAATCGCCCAACAGTTCGGAAATCAATGTGTCGTTGTGGCTATCGATACGAAACAGATCGACGGTGATGATTATGTGTTTATTAATGGCGGAAAAATTCAAACGGAATTAAAAACTTTAGATTGGGTAAAGACCGTTGCAGATTTAGGAGCGGGGGAAATCTTATTGACTTCAATGGATTTTGACGGTACCAAAAATGGTTTCGATATCCGAATGTTGCAGAATGTTTCCGAGGTTTGCCAACTCCCAATCATCGCTTCCAGTGGCGCGGGAAAAATGGAAGATTTTACCGAAGTTTTCACCAATACAAAAGTGACGGGAGCTTTGGCTGCCAGTATTTTTCACTTCAATGAAATTAATATAACCGACTTAAAAGAAAATTTAAAACAAAATAAAATCGCCATTCGATAAAATAGCCATAAATAAGTTTACCAATAAACTTGAATACTATTTGGTGAGATTGCAGATGATATTTTAAAAACAATAAAAAATTAAAGATGAAATTAGATTTTGAAAAAGGAAATGGTTTAGTTCCGGTAATTATCCAAGACCATCGCACACAGCAGGTTTTGATGTTGGGCTACATGAACGAAGAAGCTTTGGAATTAACGCAAAAAGACGAACGCGTTCATTTCTTCAGCCGCACCAAAAACCGAATTTGGCTGAAAGGTGAAACTTCAGAAAATTACCTCTATGTGAAAAGCATCAAACAGGATTGTGATTCCGATGCTTTATTAATTCAGGTAAAACCAGCCGGAAATGTTTGTCATACGGGAAGTTTTAGTTGTTTTGATGGAAAAAATTCCAAAGGTTTTTTATATGAACTGGAAGAAACAATTTCAGAACGCATTGATCAAAAAGTAGAGAAATCTTACACTTACGACCTCTACCAAAGAGGAATCAATAAAATGGCGCAGAAAGTAGGAGAGGAGGCTGTAGAATTGGTCATCGAGGCCAAAGATGATAACGCCGGTCTTTTTAAAAATGAAGCGGCAGATCTGCTCTATCACTTTTTAATTTTACTAAAAGCGAAAGGGTTTGCACTGCGTGAAATTGAAGATTTGCTGATGGAGAGAAATAGAACATAAAAAAACCTGAGCAAATACTCAGGTTTTCTCAAAAAATTAGTTAAATTATTTTTTAATAATTAATTTCTTAGTGGTGCTTTCGCTTTGGGTTGTTACTTTAACCATATAAACACCCGTTTTTAGTTTAGAAGTGTTTAATACTTGTTGATCTTCAGATTGCATTACTACTTTTCCGGTCATGTCTACAACAGTGGTCGAATAGCCTTTTCCATCAAGACCCAAATTCACATAATCATTTGCAGGATTAGGGAAAATAACCACGCGGTCTTTTAAATCTTTTTTGGTATTGATTGTGCTTAGAACGAGGTCGGTATTCGCGACAGCAAAATATTGTATTGCGCCTACGATGCCTTTGGTAACTTTATATAAAAAAACAGGATCCATGTTTACATAAGTATCACCAGAAGTATGCGGCTTCGTACTTTCTTTTGTTTCGTATAAGCCAGTAACTACATATCCTTCAGCTTCAAATGGCATATAATCAGAACGCTCAACATAAGAGTTTACGGGACTGATGGTTGAATAATTTATTATATTTTGAGATAATTCTGCACTTACTACCGCAGAGGCCGCATTATTAGAGGATGGATTACTAGGATACATGCCCGCTGGAAAACTTGGCGTACCATCTCTTTCTACATTAATTTGAACATTATTAAACCCTGCAACACCACCAATTTGATCTAAATTGAGAACCAATTTAATATCCATTCTAGGGTTGGTTGCTTTTACTACATTGGTCACATATGCTTTACTTCCAAGTAATCCTTGTTCCTCACCAGAGAAATTTATAAATTTAATAGAGTATTCTGTAGGTACATCTTTTAGTATTCGAGCAGCTTCTAAGATGGCTGCAACGCCACTACCATTATCATTAACACCTGGACCATTAATGGTATCGTAATGTCCGCAAATAATAATAAAAGTGTTTGGGAAAGTCGTTCCTGTTTTGGTAACAATTACATTTTTAGTTGCCGCACCAGAAACGGTAAAACTCTGTGTCGTAATCTCAGAAGCAGAATATCCTAAGGCGGTATATTTATTCTGTAGCCAAGTCGCTGCATTGTTATTTGCAGTAGTTCCAGTTTTCTTGATGCCGTAACTTGCAAATTCATTTAAGTTGGTATTGATATTTGCTTGGGTAACAAGATCAGCGCGGTCTTTGTAAGTTTGAACAAAAGTTTGGGAGTAACTTTTAACCGTAATTAAAACAATTGGCAAGAGTAAAAACTTTTTCATAAAATTTTTTTTCAAATATATAAAAAAATCCTAAACAAATGTTTAGGATTTATAATTGATAACAAAAAATTTTACATTTATTTTACTTGGTCCACAATCGCTTTGAACGCTTCAGGGTGATTCATCGCTAAATCCGCTAAAACTTTTCTGTTCAATTCGATATTGTTTGTTTTAAGAGCACCCATAAACTGGGAGTAAGACATTCCATGTTCTCTTGCACCAGCGTTGATACGCGTGATCCATAGCGATCTGAAGTTTCTTTTCTTCTCTTTTCTACCGCGGTAAGCATATTGCATTGCTTTTTGTACGGCGTTTTTTGCGACCGTCCAAACATTCTTTCTTCTACCGAAAAAACCTTTGGCCAGTTTGATAACTTTTTTTCTGCGAGCTCTAGAAGCTACGGCATTTACTGATCTTGGCATAATTTAAATTTGTTTTTTTTGAAAAGGGCGGAGGTTTAAAATTAGTAATGAAAAAGGAAAATTTAATAATTCTTCAATATTCATTTTTAATTATTCATTCACTTAGGTGCACCGTTTCAGGGTTAAATTTTCTGAATTTGTTAATTCTTATAAACCGATTGATTTATAAAAACTATTTTAAAGCTAATTGACGTAAAACACTCTTTTTGTCCACTTCTGCAACATAAGAAGTTTGCGTAAGATTTCTCTTTTGCTTCGTTTCTTTTTTGGTCAAGATGTGGCTTTTGAAAGCACCTTTTCTTTTAATCTTACCAGTTCCGGTAAGCTTAAAACGCTTCTTAGCACCTGATTTAGTTTTTAATTTTGGCATTTTTGCTTAATTTATCTATTTGTTATCAATATCTTTTTCTTCTCACGTGCACACCCTTTACAGTATTCTACACATTTTTCAGACTGCAAAAGTACGAAATTTCAGCGAATTAAAAAAAGATATTTTATATAATTGTTTTTAGGTTGGGGCGTGCCCTTCAGTCGCTCATGATCTCGCCTGACGACCAGACCATTCCCTCCCTCAGGTCGGGCTCTTCGCTCATACTCCTCATGCCCCCGCGTTCCCATCGCCTATTCCGGGGTAACCGCTGCGATCCCTCACGCGGGAGATGTTGTTCTTATAAAAACCATAGCCCAATCTACACGACCTCATGATTAACTTTTAAGACTTTGCAAATTTAAATTATATTTGTGTTGCAGAAGTATCTTAAGCGAAATTGTAGCACACACGCAGTTATTAATTGGTCGGTTCTCTACACAAATAATTCTTATTTTAAAAGTAAAAAATGAAATTTAATCCCAAAACAGTCACCCTTAAAAATCGTAAAGAAGTTAGAATCAGAACTGCTGAAATTTCTGATGCTGAAAACCTTTTAGCGACCTTAAAAAAATACATCAGTGATAGTGCGTTTATTCCAAAGACTTCCAACGAAATTATTATTACGGTAGAACAAGAAAGGGATTGGATCAGTTCATTTATTCAGAAAGACAATTCCTTGTTATTGGTCGCCGAATTCGAAAATGAAATTATCGGAAATATTGACCTTACAGGAAATCCCAGAATCATGATGCAGCACACCGCTATTATAGGAATGGGAATGTTGACTGATTGGAGAAATGTTGGTTTAGGAACTGAATTTATGAAAAGTTCAATTGATTGGGCTAAAGAAAATCCAATGCTAGAATTGCTCTTGCTCCAGGTTTATTGTGAAAATATATCAGCAATATACTTGTATAAAAAAATGGGTTTTAAAGAAAATGGCATTGTTGAGAACTATTTTAAAAATGGTGAGGAATACCATGATAATTTGATGATGAGTTTGGTCGTAAAATAAAAAAACTGGAAATTATTATATTTTTTTTAAATCTTCTCCCCATATTTAATCTTCTGTATGATTAAATTACTTTTGTTGGAAAGGAATGCAAAAATTGTAATAGCGGTCTAAATTTCTAAATAGAACAAATTGGACACCGTAGTTTTGTTTTTTATAAGAACATAAAGTTGAAAATTATTGATTTTCAAAGCTGATGTGTCCTCTTATAAACTAATTAACGCACCATTTTAATGAACTGAGGGGTCAATAAGTTGAAATTTAGAACATCTTTTAATTTTTAGAAAATAATTTAATTCACATGCAAAAACCATGACCCCAAATAAAATAGAAATAATAAACTTTTCTGATGATCTGAAAGACGCCATCAAAATTCTTAATTACGAATGGCTCGAAAAATATTTTCGGGTTGAGGAAAGTGATATTCGGTCGCTCTGCAATCCAAGAGAAGAGATTATCGAAAAAGGAGGTTTTATTTTTTATGCAAAACTTGATGATGAAATTGTTGGCACGGCATCTTTACTTAAGAAAGAGGAATATATTTTTGAATTGGGTAAAATGGCTGTCTCAGAAAAAGCCCAAGGTCTTAAAATCGGAACACTTTTATTGGAACATTGCTTGTGCATCGCAAAACAAAATCAAATTAAAACCGTAATTCTTTACTCAAATACGCAGTTAGAATCGGCAATTCATCTTTACCGTAAATTTGGTTTTTCTGAAATGAAGCTCGAAAAAGGACGGTATGAAAGAGCCGACATAAAGATGGGGAAACACCTTCTATGATTCAGAGTGCAGCTTGCAGCACAAGCTCTCGAAACTTTGCGTCGAAAAGACCAAGGATTTCTCAAGAATCCATTCGCTTATCAACCGCTACCTTTAAAGACTAGCGTTTTTTATTTAATAGCAATTTCAAGTATTTAAAAGGAGTTTATAAAACCAAAAAAAAAGAGACTCAAAAAGTCTCTTTCTATTTTATAATTCAAAGCGATGTAATCATCAAATAACTACAACAACTCATTGTCAAATTATTTAGCCGGTTTTTTCGGGCTCATCATCATAATCATTCTTTTACCTTCTAATTTAGGCAATTGATCAACTTTTCCTACGTGCTCTAATTCTTGGGCTAATTTAAGAAGAAGAATTTCTCCTTGATCTTTAAAGATGATTGAACGGCCTTTAAAGAAAACATAGGTTTTCAATTTAGAACCTTCTTCTAAGAATTTTTCGGCGTGTTTCTTTTTGAAATCGTAGTCATGCTCGTCGGTTTGTGGACCGAATCGGATTTCTTTTACCGTAACTTTTACTTGTTTGGCTTTTAGTTCTTTCTGCTTTTTCTTTTGCTCATAAAGGAACTTTTTATAATCCAGAATTCTGGAAATATAAGGTTCTGCTTTATCTGAAATAACCACTAAATCCAATTCCTGATCTTTAGCTATTTCGAGAGCTTTTTCTAGCGGATAAACGCCGGGTTCCACATTATCACCTACCAAACGAACTTCTCTTGCGCGGATCTTTTGATTGATCTGGTGCAAATCTTCCTGAACTCGTCTCTGCGGACCTCTACCTCTGTAATGAAATTTCTGTGCTATGGTGTCTTATTTTAATTGGTTAAATTCTAATTATTCTAAATTTTTGCTTCTTTTTTGAAGTAGCTGATAAAGTCTTCGATACTCATTGTTCCGAGATCCCCTTCACCTCTTCTTCTTACAGAAACGGTTTCAGTACCTTCTTCACTTTCCCCAACGATTAACATAAAAGGCAGTTTTTGCAATTCTGCATCCCTGATTTTTTTACCTGTTTTCTCGTTTCGGTCATCAACCAGTCCACAAATATCGTGATTTTCTAGCAATTGCGAAACTTTTTTTGCATAATCCACATATTTTTCACTGATCGGTAAAATGGTGAACTGATCTGGAGCCAACCAAAGTGGGAAATCTCCTGCCGTATTTTCTAATAAGATGGCGATGAACCGTTCCATAGAACCAAATGGCGCTCTGTGAATCATCACCGGTCGATGCTTTTCATTGTCGCTACCAATATAAGTAAGATCGAATCGTTCTGGTAAATTATAATCTACCTGAATCGTCCCGAGTTGCCATTTACGTCCTAAAGCATCTTTTACCATGAAGTCTAATTTTGGACCATAAAAAGCAGCTTCACCATATTCTATGACATAATTTAGATCTTTCTTTTTCGCCGCCTGAATTATCGCATCTTCTGCTTTTTTCCAGTTTTCATCGGAGCCGATATATTTTTCTTTGTTTTCTGGATCTCTTAAAGAAACCTGTGTGACAAAATCTTCAAATCCTAATGATTTGAAAACGTACAACGTTAAATCGATTACATTTTCAAATTCTGCCATCAATTGATCTGGCGTACAGAAAATATGGGCATCATCCTGGGTAAATCCACGAACTCTTGTTAAACCATGAAGTTCGCCAGATTGTTCATATCGGTAAACAGTCCCGAATTCTGCAAATCGTTTTGGTAAATCTTTGTAAGACCATTGACCAACTTTATAAATTTCGCAGTGGTGGGGGCAGTTCATCGGTTTCAACATAAACTCTTCACCTTCGTTTGGAGTTTTGATTGGTTGAAAACTGTCTGCTCCATACTTATCCCAGTGGCCTGAAGTTACATATAATTCTTTGGCGCCAATATGGGGGGTCATCACAAATTCATAACCTGATTTTTTTTGAGCAGCAGAAAGGAATTCTTCTAATTTTTTTCTTAAAGCAGTACCTTTTGGTAACCACAAAGGTAAACCTGCACCCACTTTTTCAGAGAAAGCAAATATTCCTAATTCTTTACCTAATTTTCTATGGTCACGGCGTTTGGCTTCTTCTAAACGCTCCAAATATTCCGTTAAATCTTTTTGCTTTGGGAATGTTATTCCATAAACTCTTGTAAGTTGTCTGTTTTTTTCATCGCCTCTCCAGTAAGCTCCAGCAGCATTGAGAACCTTTACTGCCTTTACAATTCCAGTGGTTGGAAGGTGACCTCCACGGCATAAATCGGTAAAGTTATCATGGGTACAGAAGGTAATTTCGCCATCATTCAGGTTTGAAATTAATTCTGTTTTATAAGGATTATCGGCATATGCTTTCAGTGCGTCGGCTTTTGAAACCGGATATATTGAAAAGGTTGCGTTTTTCTTTGCATTCTCCAACATTTTCTTTTCGATTTTTTCGAAATCTTTTTCCGACAAAGCTTCTTCGCCGAAATCAACATCATAGTAAAACCCTTGTTCAATTGCCGGTCCGATGGTTAATTTTGCGTCTGGATAAAACGCCATAATCGCCTGTGCTAAAAGGTGTGCAGAGGAATGCCAAAATGCTTTCTTTCCCAAATCATCATTCCAAGTGAGAAGTTGAAGCGTAGCATCTGCGGTGATTGGGGTCGTGGTTTCTACCTGTGTTCCGTTTACAACAGCGGAAATGGTGTTTCTGGCCAAGCCTTCACTAATTGATTTTGCTACGTCAAGCGGAGTTATTGTGCTTTCAAATTCTTTGATGCTTCCATCAGGAAGAGTAATTTTAATCATTTTGAACTAAAAATTTTAAGTGGCAAAAATACGGATTTTCTATGAAACTGTCTTTTAGTTTTGGCGTTATTGCCGAAAATATTTTAGATAGAGGTTTTATAGGGCTTTAAATTTTTAATTTCTTGATGTTTTGCTAGGCTAAGATTACTAAAAATGAAGTTTTAGCCCTGATTGAAATGAAAATCCTTTTTTGGGTCTCGGCGACAGGCGAGACCCAAAAAAGATTGTAATGGAAAGCAGGTGTGGTCTTGAGGATAGAATAGATGCTTGCTGCTTCAGATTGAAACGCCAATTTAGTCTTTTGATTGATTTAGGTTGGTTGTTTTTCGTCTGCCAAATGGTATTCTAGCAGTTTTCTGTTGCTTATCTTTTTGATCATTTTCTGGCGTAAGTCCTTGTATTTTATTTATTTCGGCTCCAAATTTTAGCAAAATATTTTTCGCTTTGTGCGCGCGATTTAGGTTAGGAGTGTAGACGGTGACTTCATTTTCATCGATGAAATGGTCTTCTACTAAAGCCTCAGGACGTATTTTACTGTTTTGTGTGAAACCGATGAATTGTTTTACATAACCCGCTTTTTCTAATTGTTTTGCTGCTGATAGGGCATTGTTAATGGTCGGAAAGATTCCGAAAATATGGTAATTCATGACGATAAATTTTGAAGGTGACCGTTTAATATGCTATACCTATAGTAAGCAAATTCTGTGACATTGTGCGAGTATTTTGGGACTTTAGCAATACTTTAACATAAAAAAAATAGCGAAAAATTAATTTTCGCTATTATGATCGGTATTGTCTGTTTTGCCATCGGGCTGTAATTTGGAGGTTTTTTTAATCTGTTTCTTTACCGCTTTTTCATTGTTAACCTCTTCACTGGCGGCTGGTAAATTGGGCAAATCCTGGTTTTGCTTTTTTACTTGCGCCTCTGTGGTTTTTTCATTTTTATCAGAATGCATATTTTTATTTTTAAAGTTTTGATACATCGAGTTGACCGGTTTGGTCTTCGATCTGATAGTTCAAAGCCTTTGCCAAAACAAATATTTGGTCTAAATTTTCTAATAATTGTTTTCTGCCTTCCGCTCTAAGTCGGTTCTGATTGACTGTTTTATAGGCATTATCTTTTGCTGATTTGGTAATTTTCTGAAAATCCTTATCGCTAAAACGGTTGAAAAAAGAATCATCCATCGACTGAATTTCAACACTGGGGATGATGCGAATGTCTGCATTTGGTAATTCTTTGATAATTAGTTTTTTATTGATAGAATCAACTTTAATATTCATTTTAGACAAGTCATAAGTAACCTGTGCATTGGTTTTGGTAAAAGTAATGATCTCTTTTTCGGTAGAAGGTAGGAGCGAGCTCCCCAATAATTGCGAGGTGATTTTTGTTTTTTGCATGCTAGAGAAATCCTGCTCCATGACCACCATTTTATTCATTTTTCGAATTTGATTGGTAATGATGTAATAATCATTCTGAACTTTTTCTTCTGTTTTCTTGGTTAAAGAATTCCATAAAAAGAAGAGTAGCAGCATTGCAGTGGCTCCTGCGATAAAAAATAAGGGTTTTTGGGTTGCTTTCAATTTATTTGATTAAGTCTTTAAGTGAGGTATTGTCTTTTTTAAGGATTTCGAGTAAATCTCTTTCTAAATATCCGCTGGAGGGACTTTCAATAATCCTGCCAATTTCTTTTCCATACTTCTGTACGATAATGGTCGGAACACGCTGAATATTATAGAGTCCTTCTTCACCGCTTGGTGCTTCTTTTTTGCGATTAACGGCAATGATCGTTAATTTGGATTCAGGATATTTGGTTGCTTCCAATATTTTGAAAAAACGTGGGACTTCCCGGTGACTGTCTTCGCACCAAGTTCCCATCACCAAAATAATGTTATAGGAATTAAGTTTTTCTTTTTTTAATTCTGCCAATGCTTTTTGATCGATTTGATAATCATCAAAGCCCTGTATGAACCATTCGCTGTAGGGTTCTTTTAATAATTGGTTTTTTGTTTGATGTCCTAAGAGCATTTTTCCGTCGTTTGTTGTTTCTACTTCTCGGTTGACTACAATTTTCTGCGATTGGCAGGATTGTAAGGCTAAAAAAAGGGTAGAAGCGGTGAATATTATTTTAGTAAAATGTTTCATTATTAATAAATATTGGAGTTGAAAATAAATGGTTAACCCTCGATAATTGATTTTAAATCAGCGGGAGAATAATAGATGTTTTTGAGAACTTTATGATCAGATAAACGATGAACATTGATTTTGTCGCCAGAGTTTTGAGCATAAGCTGCTTCTCCTTTTTCTTTGTAAAAGGCAATTGTTTCAGCGGCTTCCTGCTGGCTTGCGCAAGCTTTAGACATATTAGAACGCTGGACCTCATTAAAGAGTTTACCGAATTTTTCACCCAATCCAAATTCTAAAACAGCGCCACTTAAAACATATTGTAAATCACATAATGCATCAGCAATCTCGACCAAGTCCTTATTATTAATAGCTTCTTGCAGCTCATTTAATTCTTCTTGCAGTAGCGCAACTCTCAATTGGCATCTATCTCTGCTAGGAATTTGAGGGTTTTCTAAAATTGGAGCGTTAAAAGTTTTGTGAAATTCTGCCACTTGATTAAGAGCGTCGATTTGATCCATTAAGTATTAATTTAAACAAATATAGACAATCGGTTGAAAAGAATAAAATAGAGGAAATTTTTTTATTGATTTCTTGGTTAGAAAATTTTTTTGTAGACCATTTTTCACTAAAAAAGCCCGGTAATAACCGAGCTTTGATTTATAACTTATCTTGTTACTTAGAAATTTCTCGACCGATGACCAATCTTTGGATTTCAGAAGTTCCTTCTCCAATCGTACATAATTTTGAATCTCTGTAATATTTTTCTGCAGGGAAATCTTTTGTATAACCATATCCGCCAAAAATCTGAACGGCGTTATTGGCAATTCTTACACAAGCTTCAGAAGCATACAGTTTTGCCATTGCTCCTTCTTTGGTCATTGGCTGTTTTGCATTTTTCAGGTTTGAAGCACGTTGAATCAATAGTTCTGCAGCATCAATTTCTGTAGCCATATCTGCCAACATAAAATTAATCGCTTGGAATTGATTGATTGCTTTTCCAAATTGATGTCTTTCCTTCGAATATTTTAAAGCAGCTTTGTAAGCACCTTTGGCAATTCCCAAACTTAAGGCCGCGATAGAAATTCGACCACCATCCAAGATTTTCATGGCCTGTTTAAAACCTGAACCTACTTCGCCTAAACGGTTTGCATCTGGAACTCTAACACTATCAAAAATAAGTTCTGCGGTTTCTGAAGCACGCATTCCTAATTTATTTTCTTTTTTTCCGGAGCTAAAACCAGCCATTCCTTTTTCTAAAACAAAAGCGGTTGAATTGTTTTTCGCACCTTTTTCACCAGTTCTGGTCATTACCACGGCAATATCTCCTGAAATTGCGTGGGTGATAAAGTTTTTTGCACCAGAAATAATCCAGTCATCACCGTCTTTTACAGCGGTTGTGCTCATTCCTCCTGAATCTGATCCGGTATTATGTTCCGTTAACCCCCAAGCTCCAATTACTTTACCAGAAGCAAGTTGTGGCAACCATCTTTGTCTTTGTTCTTCATTTCCGAATTCATAAATATGATTCGTACATAAGGAATTATGAGCAGCCACCGAGAGACCAATGGATGGATCAACCTGTGAAATCTCATCTAAAATCGTTACGTATTCGTGGTAACCTAAACCAGACCCACCGTATTGCTCAGGAACTACGATTCCCATAAATCCCATTTCTCCTAACTGATGAAATAATTCCACAGGGAAAGTTTGGCTTTCGTCCCAGTCCATAATATTTGGACGGATGTTTTTTTCTGCAAAATCCCGGGCTGTTTCTGCAATCATAGTGAGGTTATGAGTTAGTTCGCTATTCATATTTAATATTTGTTTTCAAAGATATATAAAATGTATAAAATTCTAAAATATTTTAGGGGATTATATGCGTTAATATCCTATAAATATGAATATTCTGATTCATGATCGATTTTTCCTTTTTTAAAAAAATGAAATGTTTCCCCGTTTTTCAAAATCTTATGTTGTAATTTAGCTGCAAATAAACGCAATGAAGCAATTTTTATTTTCTGTTTTCTTTTTGCCTGTATTACTTTTTTCGCAGGCACCAGCTAATTACTATGAGGGGGTATCGGGACTTAATGGTTACGAACTTAAAACCAAACTTCACGACATCATTTCAAACAAAACGATTACGTGGCATTATGGTGATTTACCGAGTTTTTATGCCTTAACTGATGTAGATCATTTTTATGATTATGACGCTTCTAATACTACTTATCTATTAGATATCTACAGTAATAATCCGACTGGAACTACGGCTTACCACTATACAAAAGACAACCTGATCAGTTCCGCCGGAGCGGAAGGTTTAGGTTATAACCGGGAACACATGATGCCGCAAAGTAGCTTTAACAGCAATTATCCTATGTATTCAGATTTATTTTTTGTAATACCTACTGATGCGAGAATTAATCAATTGCGGAGCAATTATCCGTACGGTATTGCAGGAACAACTAATTACTACACGTTTACCAATGGCTCTAAAATCAACAAAAATGCCACGCCTAATTCAGGCTATACCGGACGAGTTTACGAGCCACACCCCGAATTTCGAGGAGATATTGCCAGGAGTTTATTGTATTACGTCGTTCGGTACGAAGGAAAATTAAGTTCTTTTAATTTTTATAATGGCACCTCACCCGCCAATGATACCAGTCCCTTAGATGGATCGGAAGAAAAAGCCTACGAAGAATGGTTTCTTGCCATGCTTTTACAGTGGCATAATAGCGACCCAGTATCAACCCGTGAAATCGAAAGAAACAATCGGGTATATACTATTCAGAAAAATAGAAACCCATTTGTTGATCATCCGGAATGGGTGAATTCTATTTGGAATCAAAATCCTGTCGTGGTGGTTCCAGAAGCACCAAAAAATTTAAGCAGTTCACAAACAAGTGCTTATTTTGTTAATTTGAACTGGAGTCCTTCTACTGATAGTACTATTTTGGGATATAAGATTTATCAGAATGGAATACCTGTTGGTTATGCCAAAAGCACGAATTTTATTGCAGATCATCTCACTCCGTCAACACTTTATCAATTTGCGGTAAAAGCATATTATAAAGATTATACAGAATCAGCGGAAAGTAATTTATTATCAATCCATACTTTAGATCAAGATGTATATTCGAAGGATTTAATGATTACCAAATATTTGGAGGGGTCTGGTGATAATAAAGCAATTGAAATTATCAATAAAACCGGCCATGCTGTTGATTTGAATAAATATCGCCTCAGTATTCAATTCTACAATAATACTTATAACAATTACTATTTCCCAGCACCTTATGAATTAGAAGGGATTGTGGAAAATAATCAGAGTTTTGTAATCTTAAATCCATATTCAAATTTTAGTTGTATCACCAATGAGCAAGCACGGTTTGTTTCTGCGGCACCACAAATGACTTTTAACGGAAGTAATTATATCGAACTTCGCTATGTATCCACTACCATTGATGCGATTGGAATAAGAGGTCAAAATAATTTTGAAATGCTTGGCGATGTTTCTTTGTACAGATCTTCGGCTGTGGTAGAGCCAACGTCTACCTTTAATCTTTCCGAGTGGCAATCTTATCCCGTAGATTATTGCGACAATATTGGAGTTTTGTCTGCTGCAGAAATCAGTGCGGATAAGAAAGACCAGATTTTTTTATATCCAAATCCTGTTTTAGGAACCAAGCTATTTGTTAAGGGTACGCAATTAGAGATGATTCAGCGCGCCACTATTCGTGATTTTACGGGCAAGCAACTTTTAAATATTAAAGCACCATTCAAAAATGGTAATGTACTTGAGGTCGGAAAACTTCTTCCGGGAGTTTATATTCTACAGCTCGATCATCTGTCTTTAAAATTTATTAAGAATTAAATCAAGAATTATTAAAAAATCAGTATCTACGGAAGCTGATTTTTTATTTAAGATATAACTTCATTTTTTGCTCGGCTTCCGGTTTTATGTTCATTGTTCTAAAGAATTTATTCTCATTAGAATAGGTAATTCGATAATAAATAATTTTGTCCGCGTAATATTTAAAATACGGGTGGCTTTTTAACCAAGATTCAGGTGCGTCCATAAATGTATATCTCGGAACTTGATCGATTAATAACGGTGCGGTTGCAATTAATTTTGCAGTTAAATCTTTATCGATATTATAGGTTTCCATTATTTGCGATTTCGTTATAAAACCACCTAGTTTTTTACGGAATCCGATAAAGCTTCCCGCAGCTTTTTCATCAAACCCAAATTCGATGAGTTGTTTAAATGTTATTTCATTGAGGTTGGTTTTTCTAAAATCGGTTTTTGAATCAATTTGAACTTCAGTTTTAGAGGATTGATTTTGTGGCAGATTGCTCAATTCTTTAGGGTTATTCATTTCAGCACTCAACACCATATAAGGTTTTAACTGCTCAAATTTTTCAGCGGAGATTACGAAGCATCTCGCAATATCATCTAAACTTTTGAAGCTTCCTTTTAGATTTTTATCTCTGTAATTGATAATGACTTGTGCTTGTTTTTCTGAGAAACCAAGCGCCTTCCAGCCTTCCAGATTCGTACTATTAGGATCAAAAGGCGAATAGGTGACCGTTGGTTTTTCAAAAGAAGAACTTTTATATGCATGGTTTTTATTCACGATGCTAACTCCCGAACCTGTTTCTGGTAGCAAAAGGTAGGGCTCCAGTTTTCGGTAATTTTCGGCACTAATCATATAGCATTCTTTAAATTTCGCCTTACTGATGAAGCTTCCTCCTAAATAATTTTTGTATTTTAAAATAGAAGTCGATTGTCGCTCTGTAAATCCTAATTTAATAAAATCAGTCACAGAATAGGTGTCGGGATTAAATTTCCCTGGAATCGTTAATCCTCTATTTGAAGTAGAACTATAATTGGAATAGGCATTTTTTCGGCTAGAATTATTGCTGTAGTTTTGATAATAATTTGATTTTCCAGCCTGTGCAGGAAGCAATAAGAACGGTTCTAACTCTTCAAATTTTTCTGCTGAGATCGCGTAGCATTTTCTGAGCTGCTCTTTGGAGTTAAAATTACCGCCAACTACTGATTTATATTTAAGAATGGTAGCCACTTGTCTTTCAGAGAATCCAAGCGACCTCCATTCTTCCTCATTTAATTCATTGGGATTAAATGCGGACAATTGTGTTTTTGTGGCAGAGAGGTTTTCTGCTTCTAAACTTTCGGTAAAATTAATCGGGGAATCTTCCGGTGTTTTTTTGGCATTGAAAAAGTATAAGCCGGAGACTAAAAAAAGACCCGATGTGGCGAAACCTAAAAAATAGTTTTTTGCGGCTGAAAGTGGTAGGTTGAATCTCATGGTCGTAATTTTCAGTAAAGCTAGCCTGAAAAATTAGGACGAATAAGAGAAAAACACCCATTTTTATAAGAGAAAAACACCCTTTTTATTCGGGTCTTTCCACGAGTGATTCTTTTAGTTTTTGCAACTCTGCTTTTACGAACTCCAACCGATCAATCATCGACACGGTTTCAGAGATTTTGGAATTGGTGGTTAAAGCAATTCTAGCTCCATCGAGCGTGTACCCTTTTTCTTTCACCAAATGGTAAATAATCTTCAGGTTTTTAATATCTTCAGGAGTAAAATACCGATTTCCTTTTTTATTCTTTTTCGGTTTAATGATGGGGAATTCCTGCTCCCAATAACGAATCAGCGAGGCATTGACATCAAAAGCTTTTGAAACTTCGCCAATGGAATAATAGAGTTTGTCTGGTAAATTAATTTTCATTTGAAATCGGTCAAAAAAACAAAATTACATAAAATTAAAGACTTTATAAAACGAGATTGATTATGGTGATTTAATAAGCAATTTCGATTTTCGATTTTTTATTTTTTAATCTTTGACCTTCTAATTTTTTCAATAATGCGACTACTTTTTGTCGGTTTACCGCTACATAAGAAGTTGTATCTTTCACTTCGATCAAGCCTATATCATCTTTCTCCAGTTCTCCTTTTTTAATTAAAAAACCTACGATATCAACTTTATTCACTTTATCTTTTTTTCCAGCGCTGATGTAAATGGTTAAAAATGGAGTTCTTGACGGCATTTTATAGTCCTGCGTTAAAACTTCTTCCTGCGTATTTTTTTTAATGAAAGGAAAATTTTCATCTTCGGTCATTATTAAATATACGAAACCTTTAGCATTCATTCTGGCGGTTCTTCCGTTTCGGTGAATGAAAGCGTCTTCTTTCGGTGGAAGTTGATAATGTACAATCGATTCTACCTCTGGAATATCTAAACCTCGTGAAGCTAAATCCGTCGTAATTAAAATTCGGGAAGAATCGTTTTTGAATTTAAGCAGCGCACGTTCTCTTTCGTCCTGTTCCATACCACCGTGGAAGGTTTCCCTTGAGATTCCTTTCTCCTTTAATAATTCTGAAATACGGTCAACCGCATCTCGGTGGTTACAGAAAATAAGCGTTCTTTTATTTCCTATTTTACATAATAATGTAAATAATGTATCTAACTTCTCCTCTGAAGTGGTCATTACTTTGCGCAATTGAAAGTCTGGTTTAATTTCTAAAACTTTTAAGAAATCAACCTGCTCGGGACGATTGACTCCTGTGAATTCTGGAATTTCAGGCATTGCCGTAGCTGAGGTGAGCATTCTTTGCTTCAAATTCGGCATTTCATTAATAATGAAACTCATATCCTCATGAAAACCAAATTCTAAAGATTTATCAAACTCATCTAAAACCATTGTTTCAATTGTGGTCGGATCGAAATTGTCGTTTTTTAAATGATAAGCGATTCTTCCAGGAGTTCCTATCAATAAAGCTGGAGCCTGAATTAAGTTATTGACTTCTATTTTTTTATCGTGTCCGCCATAGCAAACGGTTACTTTGTAATCGGTACCCATGCTTTTGAAAACCTGCTCAATCTGCAAAGCCAACTCTCTAGATGGAACTAAAATGATGGCTTGAATTCCAACCGATCTGGTATTTAAATTTCTTAGAATAGGGAAGAGAAAGCCAAGTGTTTTCCCTGAGCCAGTCGGGGAGAGTAGAATAACATCTTTGTGATCTTCTGTAGCTTTATAGGTTGTTTTCTGCATTTGATTCATGTCCTGAATCTGCAAATTTTGGTAGATTGTCTGTAAGTCCATTTTGCAAAGATAAATGAAAGCTTTTATTAATAACTTTAAATTTAATAATATGATCAAGAAATTTCATTAATTATGATTGGTGGTGTCAAATAAAACCGTATTTTTGCACCACTTTTTGTGGAAGCATTTGGCTTGGTTAAAACATTAACAACTAACATCTTCTCTATTTTTCAAAGTACCACATTAAGCCAAATATTGAAAGGTAAAGAATACAAATTATTTTTATTATGTCAGAAACGACAGACAAGGCAGAGGTTCTTTTGAACCAAAACGTAGCTCCAGAACAATTTGATTGGGATTCATTTGAATCAGGTCTTGATGCAGAATCTAGACAAGAGAAAAGTGAACTAGAAGAAATCTATAATGGATCTCTTAACAATCTTCAGGATAACGACGTTCTTATTGGTAGAGTCGTAAGACTTACCGACAAAGAAGCAATCGTTGACATTAATTTTAAATCTGAAGGTGTTATTTCTTTAAACGAGTTCCGTTATAATCCAGCTCTTGCCGCAGGTGATGAGGTTGAAGTAATGGTGGACAGAAGAGAAGACAAATCAGGTCAATTACAATTATCTCACAGAAAAGCGAGAATCTTGAAAGCTTGGGATCGAGTAAACGAGCTTCACGAAACTGGAGAAATCGTAAACGGTTTTGTAAAATCAAGAACAAAAGGTGGTATGATCGTAGATGTACATGGTATTGAAGCATTCTTACCAGGTTCTCAAATCGACGTTAAGCCAATTAAAGATTACGATCAATTCGTAGGTAAAACAATGGAATTCAAAGTGGTGAAAATCAACCCAGAATTCAAAAATGTTGTTGTATCTCACAAAGCGTTAATCGAAGCAGATATCGAAGGTCAGAAAAAAGAGATCATCGCTCAATTAGAAAAAGGTCAGGTATTAGAAGGTACTGTTAAGAATATTACTTCTTACGGTGTGTTCGTTGACTTAGGTGGTGTAGATGGATTAATCCACATTACCGATCTTTCTTGGAGCAGAGTTAATCACCCATCAGAAATCCTGGAAGACGGACAAACGGTGAAAGTGGTAATCCTTGATTTTGATGACGAGAAAACAAGAATCCAATTAGGAATGAAGCAATTAGAAGCTCATCCTTGGGATGCTCTTTCTGCTGACATGAAAGTGGGCGACAGAGTAAAAGGTAAAGTAGTTGTACTTGCTGATTACGGTGCATTTGTAGAAGTTGCTCCAGGTGTGGAAGGTCTAATCCACGTGTCAGAAATGTCATGGTCAACTCACTTAAGAAGTGCAGGTGATTTCGTAAAAGTTGGAGATGAGGTTGAAGCTGAAGTTTTAACTTTAGACAGAGAAGATCGTAAAATCTCTTTGGGTATGAAGCAATTAAGCCAAGATCCTTGGTCGAATATTGAAGCGAAATATCCCGTAAGTTCAGAGCATACAGGAATTGTAAGAAACTTTACAAACTTTGGTGTTTTCGTAGAATTAGAAGAAGGAATTGACGGACTAATCTATATCTCTGATCTTTCTTGGACTAAGAAAATCAAGCATCCATCAGAATTCTGTGCAGTTGGAGATCAATTGAAAGTTGTAGTTCTAGAATTAGATACTGCAGCCAGAAGATTATCTTTAGGTCACAAACAATTACAAGAAAATCCTTGGGACAAATTCGAAACTAAATATGCGGAAGGAACTGTACATCCAGGAACAGCTACTGAAGTTTTCGACAAAGGAGCGCAAGTTCAGTTCGAAGATCTAGAAGTTGAAGCATTCTGTCCATCAAGATTATTAGAGAAGGAAGACGGATCTAAAATCAAGAAAGGAGACGCTGCAGACTTCAAAGTAATCGAATTCAACAAAGAATTCAAAAGAGTAGTAGTTTCTCATACAGGAATCTTCAGAGACGAAGAAAAGAAAAATGTAAGAGAAGCATCTTCTAACACTTCATCTACAAAATCAACTGGTTCTTCTAGTAACGAAGAAAAATCAACACTTGGTGATTTGGATGTTTTAGCAGAATTGAAAAAGAAAATGGAAGGTAAATAAGCCTTAGTTTTCATGCTATAAAATTTGAGCTGTCGATAGACAGCTCATTTTTTTGATCTTTATTTAGAGCCTGTTTAAATTTGCTTATAAACAAACTCTTAAATTTGAAGCTTATTTTTCCTAAAAGATTCTGTACTGATACCCGAAAATTAGTACACTTTTTTTTAACATGCTAAACATCATCATTAATGATTATTGACAGTCGATAGGCGTAACTTAAAAAAAGAGAAATGAAGATTAATCGTTTATTTTATGTCGAAATTGCAAGAATTATAATTATTTTTTATAAATTCGACTACAAATAAATAATATATATGAAAAATAGAAATTTACCTTTGAAAATTGCGACGGTTTGTTTTCTGCTTTCTTTTGGGCAGGCCAATGCGCAAGATTTTAAAACCATCATTCAGAGCCACATTGCTGCGAAGAGTGATTTTATGAAACCAGATTTAAAAAGTTTCGAAATTATTAATGAAGATTTTTCAACATCGATGAAAGGCGATGTGGTGAAAATTCAACAATCCTACAACGGAATTCCGATTTATAATGCAATCGGTACCGCTTTAATTAAAGATAAAAAGATCAACTATTTCGATGATAATTTTGCAAAAAATTATACAACTATTGCAAAACCAGCCTCCGCTACTGCGAATACCTCAATTTTCGCAAATACTGCGCAAGCTCTAGGTTTGAAAAATGCAGTCCAATACCAATTGATTGGGATTAAAGACGAAGAGAAAGAAGGCGTTGCAAATGTAAGAAACAGACTGATTTATTTTCAAACCGAGAATAATGATTTGAAATTATGCTATGAATTTGTTTTTGAAGAAAAGGGAACCTCCAACTATTGGGCAATCCTGGCAGACGCTTCAACAGGTCAAATTTTAAACAAAGAAAACTTAACACTTTCGTGTAATTTTAGGCATGATGCTTACAGCCATGATTATTCAGCACATCTTCCCGCGGGTTTTACCGAAGATTTTAGCGCAGATGAAAACAAGCTAATTGGTCCTGCGGCTTTAGCTCCATCAAACGCCAGTTACCGTGTCTTTGCCTTACCACTAGAAAGTCCAAATCATGGATCACGTACCTTGGTTTCTAACCCTTGGTTTCTTGATGCGTCGCCAGAAGGTTGGCACGGCGTTACCGGCGGAACTTATGTTGGGAATTATACCACCACAAGAGGTAATAATGTACATGCATATGACGACAAAAACAATATAAATGGACCAGGAGGATCACCAGATGGTGGAGCAGGTTTGGCTTTTGATTTTCCATTTGTTTTAAATGCGACCAACGCAAACTTGCCGGCAGCTACCACCAATTTATTTTATATCAGTAATAAAATTCATGATATTTTTTATCGCGTTGGTTTTACAGAAACTGCGAGAAATTTTCAAGCATTCAACTTTGGAAAAGGCGGTAGTCAGAATGATTATGTACAGGCAGAATCTCAAGACGGAGGTGGCCGTAATAACGCTAATTTCGCAACACCAGCAGATGGTACAAGACCAAGAATGCAAATGTATCTTTGGGATCCATCCAATTTTAATCGATTTTATTACAATGCACCAAGTTCAGCCGTTGGTCGATATGTTTCGACCTTAGTTTCTACTACATTTGGACCTGAATTAGATGCGACCGGTGTTACTGCGGATGTTCTGTTGTCTCCTGTTTTAGACGGTTGTACCAGTTTACCTGCCGCTTCGCTAGCGGGTAAGATTGGCGTGATACAGAGGGGTGACTGTAATTTTACGGTGAAAGTAAAAAATGCGCAAGACGCGGGTGCAGTAGCTGCTATTATTTACAGTCTACCAAGCTCTACTGTCACAGCGGGTATGGGAGGAGAAGATCCAACAGTTACAATCCCATCAGTATTGATTGAATATACAGAAGGAGTTTATTTAAAAGATCTTCTTGTTGCTGGAAACGTAAACGTGACTTTAAAGTATGATGCAGATCTGCAGCCAATTAGAGATGGTAGTTTTGATAATGGAATTGTAATTCACGAATACGGTCATGGAATATCTAACCGATTAACTGGTAATGGTTCTTCATGTCTATCAACAACATTTACCAAAGAACAAATGGGCGAAGGTTGGTCTGATTTCTTTGCTTTAATGTTAACCAATCAGCCAGGAGCTACCAAAGATGTAGCCAGAGGAATAGGAACCTATGCAATTTCGGAGGCGACTACCGGCTTAGGAATTCGCCCTGCCAAGTACACACCAGACTTTGATATTAATAGTTATACGTATGAAGATACCAATGGAATGGGGACAGATGCCTCACCCCTGGTTCACTCCATCGGATTTGTTTGGGCAACCATGCTTTGGGATCTTCATTGGAAATACGCAGAAAAATATGGATATTCTTCTGATGTCATGGCAAATACGACCAACGGAAGTACCAGAGTATTACAATTGGTTACAGACGGTTTAAAACTTCAAGGTTGTAGCCCAAGCTTCATCGATGGTAGAAATGGAATCCTAGAAGCAGAAATGAATACCACCGGCGGCGCAGATAAATGTATGATTTGGGAGGTTTTTGCCAGAAGAGGTTTAGGAGTTAATGCTTCCGCCGGTTCAAAAACAAGTATTAGCGACCAAGTTGGAGATTTCAATGTGCCGCAAGAATGTCTAAACTTGGCAACAAGCAACATTGCAGCCAATAAAGGCATGAGTATTTATCCGAACCCAGCAAAAGACGAGTTCTTTATCAAAGCAGATAAAAATGTACTAGGAAAAGTGAATGTTGAAATTTATGACGCTTCCGGGAAACTAGTTTCTAAGCAGAAAATTTCTTCCACAGATGCAGTAAACACGCAAGCTTTACCAAATGGAGTTTATGTGGTAAAAGTTTCAGGATTAGGAGTGGAGTATTCTTCTAAACTGATGATTAAAAAATAAACTTTAATTAATATCTTTGAACCGTCTTGTTAAATCAAGGCGGTTTTTTTATGCAAACACTCTTGAATTTTATCCTTAATCCGCACGGTATAATCGCTAAAGAATTTTTAAAACTAGGAATTGTAGATTTCAAGTCCGCAGTAGAATCTGTTCAATTATTACCTTATAAAAGAAATAAAGTTAAAGAAAATCACCTTTGTATTTTTGATGATTTGGGTGGTACTTGCAGTACGAAACATGCATTATTAAAAAATTTGGCTGATGAAAATAATGTTGATGAAGTAAAATTAATACTGGGTATCTTTAATATGAATAAAGAAAATACCCCCAAAATATACCCTATTTTAAAAAAATATAATTTGACCCACATCCCCGAAGCTCATAATTATTTGAAATATAAGAACGTTATTTTTGATTATACCAGAAAAAATTTTTCTGCAGAAAATTTCATTAAAGATTGGGTAGAAGAAATAGAAATCGAAGCCTCACAAATCACTGATTTTAAAATAAAATACCACCAGAATTTTCTAAGAAACTACTTAGCACAACAATCTTCAATTCCTTACAGTTTAAGAGATTTCTGGCAAATAAGAGAAGAGTGCATCGCTACTTTACAGCAGTAAAAAACCCATCAAAATAAATTGATGGGTCTTTTGTAATATCGTAAATTGAATTACTTTCTGTAAGCAGCGTCTTTAATTCTCGCTTTTTTACCTCTAAGGTTTTTGAAGTAGAAAATTCTCGCTCTTCTTACTTTACCTCTTCTGTCGATTTCAATTTTTTGCAATGCAGGCATGTTCATAGGGAAAACTCTTTGAACTCCAATTTCACCACTCATTTTTCTGATGGTAAAAGTTTTTGTAGCTCCGGTTCCTCTAATTTGAAGTACCACTCCCTTGAAGAACTGGGTTCTGGTTTTTGCACCCTCTCTAATTTCGTAATACACGGTGATGGTATCACCTGCTTTGAATTTTGGGAATTCTTTTTTTGCAATGTACTTGTCCTGTACGTACTGTAATAAATCCATTTTTTTATAAAAAATATTTTTTGTCAAGCTAAACAACGTTCACGCCCTTCGTCAGAGGTTGATTAACAGGTTGCAAAAATACTACAATTTTTCTATTTGACAAACATTTCATTTACAATATTTTAAAAGAATTTTGTAAATTGGGTCACACTATAGTCAATCTGCATTTAATAAAGAATTATAATGATTTATATCTTTATTTCTATTTAAGTCATATCTTCGTTTTCTACTCTTAACGCTGAAACTGAATATTTAATTCCGTTTTTTGTTGGACTAAAATCAACCTATGAATTCTGAAAACCAATGGCCGCTCTACATCAGCATTGTGCTGATAGTCTACATGCTCGTAATTCTATTCTTTGTGATTCGCGGAGCTTCCAAAGCAAAAAGTATCAGCGATTATGCGGTGGGAAATATCGGTTTTCCTTCTTGGATTGTCGGGCTCTCACTTGCGGCATCCATGACCAGTGCGGCAACATTTGTTATTAATCCGGGTTTTATTGCGCTCTATGGTTTTGCTGGTATACTTTCTATGGCGGTTGTTTTGCCTCTAGCTGCCTTCGCTTCTTTAATTTTCTTTACCAAAGGTTTTGCAAAATATGGCAAATTAATCAAGGCGAAAACCATGGCAGAATGGATCGGAAATCGTTTTAATAATAGAGCATACAAATTTTTCTTCGCGGTGGTAGCCATGTTGCTGGTCACTTTTATTGTTTTGATTAATGTGGGTTTAACTCAGGTTATTTCTAAATCAATCCAGATCGAACCATTTTATGTCTTACTCGGAATCACCGTTTTTGTGTTTGGTTATATGATGTTTGGTGGCGCCAACTCCATGGTATATACCAACACCATACAGGCCTTAATTATGGTTGTAGTCGCTTTAATGATGATTTTTTCCGGTGTTGATTTATTTGAAGGGGGCTTTGATGGCTTTGTCGGAAAACTCAATACCATCGATCCAAATTTAACCACCACTTTTAATACCACAAGCCCGCTGTATCGTGATTTTTTTGAAGTCGTTATCTGTCAGGCGATTGTTGGGGTGGCGATTGTTTGTCAGCCGCATATTATGACGAAATCTTTAATGCTGAAAAATCCAGAGAAAGTAAACGCTTATCTCTTTTTTGCAATTTCTGCCATGGTTATATTTTTCCTCATTGTAATTGCAGGTTTGTACGCCAGAATAATGTTTCCTGATTTAATGAATGACGGTGCCCAAATGAGAATGGATGAGATTATTCCTAATTATGTTGTAAAACGGTTTTCTGCTGCGGCTGGAATTATTGTTATTGTAGGTTTAATTTCTGCGGGATTATCAACTCTAGAGGGTTTGATTCAATCCTTATCAATTACGGTAACTTCGGATATTCTAGAACCTTTATTCGGCGAAAAAGTTTCTGATAATGGCTTGGTTATCAATAAATTTGTGATTGTTCTTTTAGCAATTGTGAGTTTCTACCTTTCGTGGAACCAGATTAAATCACCCAATTTAAGTGTGGGAATTTTTGGTCAAATGGGAGTTTATGGCTATTTTGCTGCCGCATTTGTGCCGGTTTTGTTCGGTACGTTTGTGAAAAATGTAAAATCATCCACGGTATTTATCGCCTCGATTGTCGCAATCCTTGTTCATTTTGGAATCTTCTATTTAAAGCTGACCCCATACATGAAAGGAACCGTTGGGAATCCTGGTGTTTCTGCTGCGATTGCAATTGTATCTTCCGTAGTCGTAGCCGTAATTTTACATGCCTTTAATAAAAATAAAGCAAAAATTGCATGAGTGTTTTAGATTGGATTGCGAAATGGGCAGATTATGCACCGCAAAAGATTGCCGTTGCTGATTTAGAAAGCGGTGCAGAATTTTCATATCGTGAACTTCATCTACGGGCGAATGAAATGGTTCATTTGCTAAAAGAAGAATATAAAGAAGGTGACCGTGTTGCGGTGCTGCTAGAACATTCCATTGATTTAATTGCACTATTTTCTGCTTGCCAAAGATTGGGTTTAATTTTAGTTCCTCTTAATTATAAACTTTCTACGCCCGAAATTTTTCAGCAGCTTAAAGACTGTGAGCCGTCTCTCGTAATTTACAGTGAATTTTTTTCCTCACCGATTTCTTTAATTAAAGATTCCTTCGAGACCATTACCCTCGCAGATTTTAATCATCAGGTTTCGAAATTTATCGGTCAAGAACTCATTTTATTAAATGAAATTAAAGAAGAACTGCCGGTTTTTCTTTTTTATACTTCGGGTACCACAGCCGAACCAAAAGGGGTTTTGTACACCAACAAAATGCTGTTTTGGAACAGTTTAAATACCACCATGCAACTCGGCATTTCAAATCAAGATACCACGTTGAGTATTTTGCCGCCTTACCACACCTCGGGCTGGAATATTTTTGTAACTCCTTTGCTGCACAATGGTGGTAAAATATTGATGCTCAGTAAATTTGATCCCGATAAAATCCTTTATTTCTTGCAGCAGCATAAAGTAACTTTAATGATGGCGCTACCCACAATTTTGCAAATGATCTCAAAATGTGAGGGATTTTCTAAAGCAGATTTTCCTCATTTAAGATTTATTATTTCGGGTGGCGAATCCATTAGTAAAGAAATTATTGAATTGTGGAGAAATGAAAAATTAGTAGATATTCGCCCAGGTTATGGTCTGACTGAAGCGGGGCCAAGCATCACCTCCTTGCACCAGGATTTTAGTATAAGCAAGCCCAATTCAATTGGTAAACCTAATTTTTATGTGGATTTGGACATTGTTGATCCCAAAGGAAATTCTTTAAAATGCAATCAACTGGGTGAATTAAGAATTAAAGGAGAGATCGTAACTCCAGGTTACTGGAACAATTCTATCGCAACCGCAGATAAAATTAAAAACTCGTGGTTTCATACGGGTGATCTGGCGTACCGCGATGAAGATGGTTTTTATTATTTGAAAGGTAGAATTGATGATATGTACATATGTGGTGGCGAAAATATTTTTCCGCAGGAAATAGAAAATGTCCTTAATCAACATCCCGCTATTCTTCGGTCGCTGGTGATTCCGATGAAAGATAATGTTTGGGGAAAAAAAGGCATTGCTTTTCTGGAAACAAAGCAAGAAATCACGAATGAAGATATTTTAGAATTTTTAAAAGATAAACTGGCTCGATTTAAACATCCCAAAGAATTCCTGTTTTTTAAAGATTTTCCGCTAACAGGTTTTGGTAAGATCTCTCGTAAAGATTTAAAACGAATGTATCAGCATCAAAAACAAAAAAGCAACTACTAATATGAAGAATTTTTTATTTTCACTTCTCAGTATTCTATTTCTGCAGTGTGCTGCACAAAACACAAAACCGATGAAAGAAACGCTTTTACCCTATCATTTTCCAACGAAATATCTGCAATTAAACGAGGGTGAAATTGCTTATGTTAAAGAAGGAAAGGGTCCGAAAGTTCTAATTTTTGTTCATGGACTAAGCAGCAATGCTGATGCCTGGTATCGAAATATTGAAAGCTTAAAGAATGATTTTACCTGTATCGCCATCGATTTGCCAGGATATGGCCGGTCTTTTAAAAATACTGATGAATTTACCGCAACGTACTTTGCCACGATTTTAAAAGAATTTGCGGAAAAAATGAAACTAAAAAAATTCACTCTGGTTGGTCATTCCATGGGTGGGCAAGCTTCCATTAAATATGCTGCAGCATACCCTGAAAATCTAGAAAAGCTAATTCTTATTGCGCCTGCGGGCATCGAACAATTTACCGAGTTTGAAGGCAATGCCATGAAAATGGTGATGAATAAAAACACCATTATGTCGACTACCGAAGAACAAATCGATCGCAATTATTTGTTAAATTTTTACAAAATGCCGCAAGAAGCAGCACACATGATTCAAGATCGAAAAAACATTATGAAATCGTCTGATTTTGAACAACATGCGATTGCCATTTCGATGAGTGTATCAGGAATGTTGGATGATAAAGTGAATGATGATTTAGCAAAAATAAATACCCCTACACTAATTTTATTTGCGAAAAATGATTTACTGATTCCCAATAAATATCTTCATCCACTCTTGACAATCGATGCGTTGGCAAAAACTGCGCAGGAATCGATTACGAAAAGTATATTAGTGATGATTAATGATGCTGGACATTTTCTTCAGTTCGAAAAACCAACGGAAGTGAATAATGAAATTAAAAAATTTATGTTTGCTCCCTAATGAAACCAAAATTAAAAGTTTTTGATGATTTTAGCAAAGCACTTTTGCCGCATGAAGCCAAATATTTGCAAACTTTAGGCAATTTTCAGGAACAAGAAAAGCAAGAAATTTTTCGAACTTTAATCCATAAATCGCTACATCCCGAGAAGGAGCTTTCCTTTAATCCAGCTTTTGATAAACGGAAATACCATTACATAAAAACCTGGGCAGAGAAAAAATTATTGCTTCGTGATGTAGATCAGGTGGCTCAGTGGTTGCTGAATTTTAATAAAAAACTCGCCCTGGATTTGGTGACTTCCAAAGAAGAAAAAATTCTGATTGACTATGTGAGAAATTACAAAACCATTACCTTTAATTTCCAGATTCTCTATCAAACCATGCGGGATTATCGATCTTATTTGCTCATTAGAATGCGGTATGAAGACCATATTGTGGTTTCTAATTTTCTGGAAAATTATAGCGACTCGTACCAAAGAGCAAAAGAAATTGAAGAAAAACTTTATCAAGCAACCATTGAAATTACCGATCAATTTACACGAACAAAAGAAACGGTGATTTATTGGGAAAAGTGGTTGAAAAAAGTCTTCGAAGCAGAAGCCATCAATGGGAATAATCGGTACAAAGCGTTTATACTATTGGCTTTTATGTATAATACTACGGGAAATCTCATAGAATTACAGGCCATTTTCGATCAAATCGATGCATTTTTTAGCCAGGGAAAACTGTATTGCCGACGACTTTTATACAACTATTATTCGAGTCGGGTTTTACTGCACTCCAAACAAAGAAATTACGAGGAAGCAATCTATTATGGCAAACTTTCATTAAGACAGACCAATGAAGATACCTTGATGTATGTGAATAATTTGGTATCGATTTACTTGCGTTTGGATCAACCTAAATTAGCACTCAATTTGTTGGAATCGTATGATTCTATTTATGAAAAAACGCAGAACAGCCTGCAGCGGATTATTTATATATCCTATTATTTACGGGCTTTAAATGAATTGAATTTAAGTGCTAAAGCTGAAAACATTGGCATTTATTTTCTTCAGAAATACGAACCCGAAATTCTGAAGCTCAGATGGCATCATTTCTTTACTTCTTATTTAAATGTTCTTTATAAAAACGAGAATTATACTGCCATTTTACAACTTGATAAAAAGTTTAATCTCGCAGAATTAGAAAATCAACGAAAAAATTCTGATAATTTTGTACCCCATCTCTTATGGCTAATTTCTACGGCTTCTTTTTTGGAAAATAAAATTTCTAAAGAGAAGTATTTCAGGGTTTTAACCGAAAGTTTAAATACTTTAAAAATCAACGAAAGCAATCAGTATCTGTTGAAAAACAATGCAGAATTACTATCCAAAAATCTTCCAGACCTCAAGTTTTTTTTTAAGTCTCACCTTACTTAAAAGTCTTATAAAATAGGGTTTTTAAAACATTACTACCTTCTTTTGTCACTGTAATTGTGGTGAGTCATACCATAAAATTGTATTCGCTGTTAATTTTTGTTAATGAACTTGGCTTATCATTGTATAGATAATTAAAAAAATTAATAGGATTATGAAAAAATCAGTCATTTTAGCATCTTTACTAGGCGTCGTTTTTGCGAGTGCACAAGTTGCTGATACCGTTAGAGTAAGAGATATCGATGAGGTAACTGTTTCCGCCAGTAAAAAATTGCAGAAGGTGGTTGATGTCCCCGCAACGGTTAATATTATTACCGCCAAAGATATTCAGCAATTTACCAGCTTCAATGTGGGAGAACTGGCAGCGAGACAGAAGGGAGTCGATTTTGTTAGAGCTGGCGTTTTAGGAACCGGAATTAATATTCGTGGTTTCAACTCTGCGTTCAACTCTAAAAACTTGCAGGTGACTGATGATCGTATCTCTACGTTGATCGCTACCGGCCTTCCTTTCGGAACTTTTAGTACCGTGATTAAAGAAGATATCGAACGGGTTGAAATTCTTTTAGGACCAAACGGAACGCTGTACGGACCCAACGCACACAATGGATTGGTGAATACCATCAGTAAAAATCCATTTCGCTCTCAGGGATCGACGGTAGCTTTAGGTGTCGGGAACCAAAATGTATTTACAGCCAGAGTTCGTCATGCGCAAGCCATCAATCCAAAATTGGCATATAAATTAGCGTTTGAGCATACACAAGGAACTGAGTTTGAATATACCGATTCTGTATATGTTGCAAATAAAGGATACGCTGAACTTGATTTGGATCGAGATTTTAACAGTACAAAATTTAACACGCAATTAAATTATAAAGTAGGCTCATTGTCAGAATTGGTAGCCTATTACGGACATAGTAACAACAATAATATTGGCGTAACCAGTGCCGGCAGAAATGCGATTAAAGATTGGAATATTGATGAACTTCAATTAAAATTTATTCACCCGCGCTTTTTCTTAAACTCTTATTATCAGTGGAGTAATACAGAAGATACCTATGCGATGAACCAACGGACTCAGAACTATGTATCGTTCATCAACGCAGGTTTTTCTGAAGCGGTAGCCAAAGAAAGATCGTTTAATGAGCAATGGTTTGCCCTTAGTCCAAGCACTGGAATTCCATTACAAAGAGGATCCAGATTTAAAGATGATTCCAAAAGATTTGTAGCAGAAGGGCAGTATAACAATTCTTGGGGAGCATTCACCATGATTGGTGGTGTGCAATTCCAAAGAGACATGGCTTTTACAAAAAACACCTATATGCTTGATTTTGATGGTCCAATCAATGTAAACCAGGTTGGGGTTTACGGCCAGGCAGAGTACAAGATGAATGGTTGGGGATTCCTGGCAGCTTTAAGAGTTGATAACCACGATTATTACGGAACCAATCTTCTTCCAAAAGCTGCCATCACAAAGAAATTAGGTGATGGAACTTTCAGATTAACCTACGGAAAAGGAATGGCAGTACCTTCATTATTAAACTTAGAAGGTTATTTATTTGGTGGATTAATCTTAGGAAATGGCCTTGGATTTACTTTATCTGATGGTAGTAAAATTAACAAATTAGATGTGGAAACCATCAATTCTTTTGAAGTTGGGTACAAAGGTGACATTGCGAAGAAATTTTATATGGATGTAAATGCATATTACAATTTTTCAGAGAATTTCATCAGTCCATTAACCCAATTAGCAACCAACGGAAGAACCGTAACTCATAGAGGGGATCAGGCTATATCTCAGATTGCTGGCGCAAACCCAGGTTTTGTCTTGACCTATTCTAACTTTGGAAAAGTAGATACCTACGGTGTTGATTTAGGATTCAGTTATTATTTTACTGATGCACTGAAAGGAGTAATGAACTATTCTTATTTCGGACGTAAATTAGATAAAAATGATTTACAGAACGACGGAAATAAAGATGGTAAAGTACTCGATACCGATTTGCCAATCAATACGCCTACCAATAAATTAGCGATTGGATTAAATTATTCTACACCAACTTTCTTCGGAGCAATCTACGGAAGATATGTGCAGAAATACGACTTCTTTTCTGGTGTTTCTACTTCTGCAAAAACTCAGGATTTAGACGGAAATGGAACCATCGATATTACAGAAAATGCCTATTATGCAGCAGGAAGAACTTGGAACTACGGACAATTAGGAGGTTTTACCGTTGATATGAATGCAGGTTATAACTTCAGCAATGGAATGACCTTAGGTGCGAATGTTACTAATTTATTTGATGTAGATATCAGAGAATTTGCAGGTTCACCTTTCATCAAAAGATTGGTTTCTTTAGAATTTAAATACCAATTCGATTTCTTCAAAAATAAAAACAATTAATTTTTTCATCAATGGCTTTAACAACCATTAATGGGATTGACCTGGATTATGCAGATATTGGTAGTGGCGAAGTCGTAGTAATGCTGCATGGTCTAGGTTCAACAAAAAAAGACTGGGATCTTCAGATCCCGGTTTTATCCCAGAAGTTTAGAATAATCGCCCCCGATTTTCGTGCACACGGAAATTCTGAAAGAGTTCCAAAAGAACAAGGGGTCGATGTAATGACGGAGGATGTTTATCAATTGTTGAAATCTTTAAATATTTCAAAAGCCAGTTTCGTTGGTTTTTCGATGGGTGGAGCCGTATGCTTTAATATGGCATATACACATCCGGAAGCCGTACATAAATTAGTGATCATCAATTCTGGACCTGATTTTAATAATGCCAAAGATTCTGGTATTGATCTGCTCGCAGAACGTACTAAAATCATCAAGGAACAAGGTTTTGTATCACTGGCAGACACGATCTCCAAAGGAATGTTTCCCGAAGAAAATCAGGCGCAATGGCGTAAAGAATTCCGCCAAAGAATTATTGATAATGATGAAGATGCTTATCTTCACACCTTCGGTTCTTTGATGAAATGGGGGCTGTCGGATAAGGTTTCCGAACTTTCAGCGCCCACTTTAGTTGTTGCCTCCGACCTGGATTATACCTCGGTTGACTATAAAAAATCGTATGTTGATAAAATGCAAAATGCACAATTGGTCATCATTGAAAATTCCCGGCACGGAATCGTGTTGGATCAGGCCGAACGATTGAACCAAGAACTTCTTAAATTTTTATAAAATGAGCAGAAATGTTTTGATAACAGGTAGTACCAGCGGAATCGGTTTAGGAATCGCTGAGGCATTTGCTAAAAATGGCGATCATATCATTTTCAATGGTTTAGAAGCAAACGGAGTAGAAATTGCCCAATCAATAGGCGAAAAATACAAGGTAAAAACAACCTTTAAAAATTCTAATTTAATGACACCGGAAGGCGTTCAGGAATTGGTTGATTTCGCAAATGCGGAAATGGGTTCCATCGATATTCTGGTGAACAATGCAGGAATTCAACATGTCGCACCAATCGAAAATTTCCCCATTGAGAAATATCAGCAAATTATTGCCTTGAATATGAATGCTGTATTTTATGCGTCAAGAGCGGTTTTCAAGCAAATGAAAGCTCAACATTTTGGTAGAATTATTAATGTTTCTTCCGTGCATGGCATTCGTGCTTCAGAATTCAAATCTGCTTATGTAACTGCAAAACATGGAGTAGTAGGTTTAACCAAAGTTTTGGCTTTAGAAGGAGCTCCTTTTAATGTAACTTGCAATGCGATTTGTCCAGGTTATGTGAAAACTCCCTTGGTTGAGGGACAGATCAAAGACCAAGCAGCAGCCCATCATATGACCGAAGAAGAAGTGGTAGAAAAAGTAATGTTGCAAAAACAAGCAGTAAAAAGTTTCGTTCCGATTGAGAAATTAGGAGAAATTGCCGTATTTTTAGCAGCAGAAAATGCAACCACCGTTTCCGGAACAACATTTACCTTGGATGGAGGGTGGAGTGCACAATAATACGTAAAGATTATGATTGATAAAAGAGTAAAAAATGGAAAAGAAGCCATCGCTGGAATCGGTGATGGAATGACTTTGATTGTAGGCGGATTCGGCCTTTGCGGTATTCCCGAAAATTCAATTCATGCATTGGTAGAAAGTAATGTGACCAATTTAACCTGCATTTCCAACAATGCGGGAGTTGATGATTTTGGATTGGGTTTGCTATTGCAAAAAAAGCAAATCACGAAAATGATTGCTTCCTATGTGGGAGAAAATGCAGAGTTTGAGCGCCAAATGCTTTCTGGTGAACTTGATGTGGAACTTACTCCGCAGGGAACTTTAGCCGAAAAATGTCGTGCTGCCCAACATGGTATTCCCGCTTTTTATACCCCAGCTGGTTATGGAACAGAAGTCGCAGAAGGAAAAGAAACCAAAGATTTCGATGGCAAAATGCATATTTTGGAACATGCCTTCAAAGCAGATTATTCCATCGTAAAAGCCTGGAAAGGAGATCACGTAGGGAATTTAATTTTTAAAGGAACCGCAAGAAATTTCAATGCACCCATGGCAGGAGCTGGCAAAATAACCATCGCCGAAGTGGAAGAACTGGTTGCTCCAGGAGAATTAGATCCCAACGAAATTCACATTCCAGGAATTATGGTACAAAGAATTTTTCAAGGAGAGAAATTTGAAAAAAGAATTGAACAGAGAACGGTGAGGAAGAGAGAGAATTAAATGATAATATTGATAGAAACGGGCTTTTTGGCCCGTTTTTTTTCACGAAATAAAAAGTATCTTCATTAAAAAATACTTGATGGTAATAAAATTAATAAAAAACAGTTATTTAAATTTTTGATTTTGAAGGTATTCACCTAATTTTTGAGCATTTGCCATAGAACAATAAGGTTCTGTAGTAAGAATTTTATATGTAATTAATTTACAAAGATGAAAAGCTTTATTCAAATCTTGAGATTGAATGTTTTTATTATCACCGTGCACAATTGCTGAACGTTTTTGATATAAATCTTTAAAAATTGCAGAAATCATTTTTCTATTCTCAAAATCGTCATATAATATAAAAAGGTAGTGTCCCACTAACTGTGTAAGTTGAAAAGTTATTCTGAAAAATTTTGAGCCCTTAAAGCTCAAAAAAAATTTTCGGAAATAACTTTTTTACTATTTTTAA
>NZ_JAUFQB010000040.1 GCF_030409525.1 Kaistella yonginensis
TCACTTCCTTTACAATGATACAGTATCTGAATTTTTTCGTTTTTAAAAGAAGTATAAATAAAACAAAAATTAATTTATGCTAAATGCACAACAGGTTTAATTTATTCTTTGAAGTATCAAAGGTAAATGCCTCGAAAACCAAATGGTAGTTTTGGCGGTCGACACATTTTGTATAAAGAAGCTTGGCAATTTCAAGTTTATTATTGTCAAAATCCATGGTATTAAGCATGTTATAAATTTGCTGTGACGTGAAGTTTGCATTTTGGCTAACCATTGAAATCATGCCCATTCTATCTTTATCAAAACTCGCATTTTTTTTAAGAGACGACATAAAACTGTTGAAGTCTTGGGTGTTCATCATCGTTCCATACGCATATCCGCTGCTAGAGTTTCCGTTCCAATTGCTGTTTTGATTTCCATAAGGGTTGTTCCAGATATCATCCCATTCATTGATTCCATAAGCATTATTTTGCACTGGATAACTTCCTAAAAGATACATTCCATAATCTGGAAAGAAATCTAAAACCAGACGTGTGTAAGATTTCAGTCTAAGATTCGTTCTATAAATCAAAAAATTATTCTCATAAATCGCGATGGGTACCGTTCCGAATTTCAAATCGAAAAACCTGAATTTTCCCGTTGGATTACTCATCACTTGATCGCCAATTTCTACGGTGTAATATCCGTTCTGTGGAATTCTTAGAAACACCTCGGCATTTCCGTAATTATAATTCCAGCGATAATTGGTGGTATTCCCTTTTGGATTATTGCTTTTCGGCGGAGTTCGGTAGTTTGAATTATCCAATACTTTGTCACCGCCTCTTCCAGTGCCATCGTTGCGTTGTGTTTGCTTTTCGTTGGTTCTCGCTTCATTTTTCAACAGTTCTCCTGCTCTTCCAGCCTCCTGGGAAAAACCCATAAAACTCACTAAGAACAGACAAGTAGTAAAAATATTTTTCATAATACTTAATTTTTGATTGTTTTTGAAAACACACTACAAGCATGCCAAAAAGGTTTAAAATTCTAAGATAGTAAAGAATAAATGTAAAAAATAAAATTATTTCAAATAATAATAAAATATATTTAACCTTGTCAAAAAAACATAATCAAAGGGATCTACGGCCTCGAAAATCATTTGCAAGAATACACGAGTTTATTTTTACACCTATTTTACGCTGATTACCTATTTTGAAATCGTTCAAATAATCGTTCTATCCAATCAACAAAAGGACATTACTAAAAAAAAGAAAGATTCGTGAATTCGTGACTTAAAAGCCTACCATCAAAAAAAAAGAGAAGCCGAAACTTCTCTTTAATTATTTTCTTTTCGGACAAGTCTATATTTTTCCCTACTTGAATCTTTTTACTTGGCTCTTGGACAAGTCTCGACTTGTCCCTACTAAAAATGAATCGCAATCTTCCCAGTCGCATCCAAAGCCGCTTCTTTCACTGCTTCTGCGTAGGTTGGATGTGCGTGAGACATTCTAGAAATATCTTCTGCACTTGCACGGAATTCCATGGCAACAACTGCTTCCGCAATTAAATCTGCTGCTCTTGCTCCGATCATGTGCATTCCTAAAATTTCGTCGGTTTTTGCATCAGCGATTATTTTCACAAATCCATCAACATCACCTGAAGCACGGCTTCTTCCCAAAGCACGCATCGGGAAATTACCGATTTTTATTTCTACACCTTCTGCTTTCAATTGCTCTTCCGTTTTTCCAACAGCCGCAACTTCTGGCCAAGTGTAAACTACGCCCGGAATTAAATTATAATTGATGTGTGGTTTTTGACCAGCCAATTGTTCTGCAACCAAAACACCTTCTTCAGACGCTTTGTGAGCGAGCATTGCACCTGCAACTACATCACCGATGGCGTAAATATTAGAAACATTGGTTTGCAGATGGTCGTTGGTTTTCACTCTTCCTCTTTCGTCCAAATCTACACCTGCTTTTTCCAAGCCAAGTCCCTCTGTGTAAGGTTTTCTACCTACAGAAACCAAAACATAATCTCCTTCAAAAACAACTTCTTCGCCTTTTTTATCTTTCGCAGTAACTTTCACCGTATCTCCGTTTCTTTCCACAGATTGAACTCCGGTAGAAAGGTTGAATTTCATTCCTTGTTTTCTTAAAACTTTGTTCAATTCTTTGGATAATGAACCGTCCATTGTTGGGATTATTTTATCCATAAATTCTACAACAGTAACATCTGAACCCAATCTTTTATAAACTGAACCCAATTCCAAACCGATAACTCCACCTCCAATTACGATCAAATGTTTCGGGATTTCCTTTAATTCTAATGCTTCCGTAGAAGTTATGATTCTTTCTTTATCTAAATTAATGAAAGGCAAATTGCTTGGTTTAGAACCAGTTGCGATAATGATGTATTTAGAATCCAACAATTCTGTAGAACCGTCGTTTTTAGTAACTTTCACTTGGGTAGAAGATTCAAAACTTCCAACACCTTCAAAAACGGTAATTTTATTTTTATCCATCAAAAACTGAATCCCTTTCGTCGTTTGATCTACCACTTCATTTTTTCTCGCGATCATTCTGCCCAAATCTGCGACAGGATCATTGATGATAATTCCGTGATCTGCAAACGAATGTTTGGCGTTATAAAAATGTTCCGAAGAATCCAAAAGTGCTTTACTCGGGATACAACCCACGTTCAGGCAAGTTCCGCCCATCGTAGGATATTTCTCAATAATTGCAGTTTTAAAACCCAATTGTGCGCATCTAATTGCAGCAACATAACCTCCAGGACCGGAACCGATTACGGTAACATCAAATTGACTCATATTTTAATTTTTGATTGTATTAATTTTAAAATCATTCAAAATAGTAGAAACCTTGAAAAATTCAACTTTGCAAATTTACGAATTATTTTCAGCGCTGAAAAATTGAATTTAGGTTGAGTGTAGTTTTTCTGTTTTACAAAAAAGTTAAACCAATTTTCCGATTCAATCCCACTTCAAAAAGGCGAAACAAAGTAGAAAGTTGAATATTTCCTTTGCCATTTTCAATTTTTGAAATATAACTTTTTTTGGTTCCGGTTTTTTCAGCCAATTGTTCTTGCGTCATATTTGCTTCTTTCCTTGCTTCTTTCAGCATTTCGCTGATGACGAACATTTGTGCACTTTCTTCGTATTTCGCTCTACTTTCTATACCAATTTTCCCGTGTTCTAAATCGATGAGTTGGTCAAAATTTTTGATGTTTTTATAGGGATCCATAGCGTAAAGTTAATTTAAAAGATAACTTTATGCAAATTATTATGAATGAATTTTTGTTCAATTATTTTTTTGGAGCCAGGAACCTGCTTTCCGCTGTATCTTTTTCGCCACTTCGTTCTGCAAAAGGATGCCGCTGCAATCAGGACTATAAGATTGGGTTTTGAAAGAAAGTTTAAAGAAAATTAAAAAGGAAATATTTGTATATTTGGGAATTAGGGCTAAAAATTAAAAGTATGAAATTTGATTCAGTTGAAAAATTTTTAAATTATGGTATTTTCACAATACCAGCATATCAAAGAGGTTATTCTTGGGGAAAGGAACAATTGGATGATTTACTTTATGATTTGTATGATGTTGAATTTATAAAAGAGCATTATGCAGGAACTATAACTTTGATAAAAGCAGGTCAAGAGAAGATTGGTATCACAGATTTAACAAAATATGATATTGTTGATGGACAGCAAAGATTAACAACATTTCATTTATTATTGATAACAATTTATCATAGAATTAGTGAAATAAACGCACTTGAAGCAGACGACGTCATAATAAAAAGTGTTATAAATAAAGGAAAATCATTACTACGTTTAAATAACAAGAACAATCAAGACTTTTTCTTTGACTTATTAAATGAACTTGATATAAATAATATCAAAAAATTTCAACCTACAACTAAAACTCAAAAGAATCTCTTATATGCACGAATACATTTTCACACTTACTTACAAAGATATACCTCTATAAATAAATTAATTAAAATTTATAACAATCTGCTGTCAAAATTTAAAGTAAATGTTTTTGAACTTGAAGAAGAATCTGAAGTAGGTTTAATTTTTGAAACAATGAATGATCGTGGATTACCACTTTCAGATATGGATAAAGTTAAAAATTATCTCATTTATTTAACACATAGATTAAATGAAAAGATAGTTGCAAAAGAAATAAATAAAAAATTTGGGGACATTTTTTCTGAACTAATGAGTATTGAAAATCATTCGATAACAAGAATGGAAAATCAATTCTTAAAACATTGTTATATTGTATATAGTGGCGATAATAAAGATTTAGCAGATATTCCAAAAAAAATAAAACTTAATTTAATAAAACAAAGACAAATTTTTGCAAATAAAAATTTATTTGATAATGATACATCGCAACGTGACAAAAAAATAAAAGAAATAAAAGATTTTAATAATTTTTTATACAAAAGTTCTTTCCATTATTCCTCTATTTTAAATCAAAGTTTTGAAAATGTTAATGTAAATAATTCATTCTTCCGGTTAGAAACATTAGGAAAAATAGAAACCTTTCTTCCACTTTACATAGCAATTTTAAATAATAAAAAATTTAAACCCGATTTTCTTATTTCCATAAATGAAATTTTAGAGGCTTTTACAATTCGTGTTTTTATTTTCGGAAATAAAAAAGGAAATACGGGTAATTCTGCATTATTTGATTTAGCATTTAAAGTTTTTGCAAATAAGATTAATTATACAGAACTTAAAAAAGAACTTCGCAATCTCATAGAAAAAAATAGCAATAATTTAGATTTAAGAAAATCAATAATAAATACAGGTGTTTATAACAGTATTTCGACTTCTGCTTTGAAATTAGTACTTCTCGATTACGAATTCTATTTACAAAATGAGGCACAAACGAAGTTTGAAATCGGTACGGTTGAAGAACTTATAAATAACAATAAAATTACCATTGAACACATTGCACCTCAAAATCAATTACCCGGAGTAAAATCAATGGAGAATATTAATTTATTGGGTAATTTAGTTTTAACTTTTGACAATGGTCCCTTAAATAACAGAACATTTCTATCGAAAAAAGAAACTTATTTAAAATCAAATCTAATATCAGAAAGAGAATTAGGAGAATATCAAGAATGGTCTGATAAAACTATATTAGAAAGGGGTAAAAAAATTCAAAGATTCATAATGGATAAATGGAAATCATAAAAAAATTACAAATAACAAATCTATTAAAATTTACTGATGACAAATGTTTTTTTGAAAAAAATATACGAAATAACTGAAAGTACTATTGTAAAAATTAACGAAGGTAATATAGCAAACTTTGAAAGAAGTGATAGAATAATAACTTGGATTGTTGGCTTTTCAATTGGAATTTTCGCTTTAGTTTTTCCGAAAGACTTAATAGGAAGTTTTAGTAAAGTAGATAATTTTACTCTTTCAATTTTAAATTCTTCTTTATATGTTATAATATTCGGATTACTATATCGAATTTTTTCTTATATAACGCTGGTAGTGTCCCACTAACTGTGTAAGTTGAAAAGTTATTCTGAAAAATTTTGAGCCCTTAAAGCTCAAAAAAATTTTTCGGAAATAACTTTTTTACTATTTTTAA
>NZ_JAUFQB010000041.1 GCF_030409525.1 Kaistella yonginensis
ATGAGATTGTTCATGTATTTAAGTGATTGGTAGTCAGGTAAATATACGATTTTTTAATCAAATGAACAATCTTTTTTCCTATATTTCTAAATGCACAACGGGTTATGGAAGACTATTTTATAGGTAAACCACTCAAAATTTATTCACCGCACTGAAAACATTTTCTTATATTTGAGTATCAAATGATTCTTATGCAAAACTGTCTGGAATGTGGCGATACAATTATCGGTAGAAGCGATAAGAAATTCTGCAATGACGGCTGCAGAAATGCCTACAATAACAAGCACAACAAAGATTCGTCTAACCTGATGCGCAATATTAACAATAAACTACGCAAAAACCATCGGGTGCTTTCAGAACAAAAATACACCGAAGGCAAAGCCAAAACGACCAGAAACAAATTGCGCTCTGATGGTTTTGATTTTGAATATTTCACCAACCTAAAAGTATATAAAAATGGGGCGGAGTACCGATTTGTATATGACATTGGTTACAAGCTGCTGGAAGAAGATTGGATATTGTTGGTTCGGAAAGAATAATTGATAAAATGTAAGCAACTTTTCTCTATATTCGCAATAGATATTTATATTATGATTCCAGAATTCTTTTCTGAGATGCCGGCTTTGCAACAAGCGTTCTGGTATCTCGCTTTTTTCGCCAGTTTAATTTTCATTTTTCAAACCATTATGACTTTTTTAGGCACCGATGCTTCTGCTGATTTGGATGCAGACTTCGACGGTGATTTTCATAATGTAGAAGCCCCTTTTGAACTTTTCTCGTTCAGAAATTTAATCAATTTCTTACTCGGATTTGGGTGGACAGGTGTGGCATTTTACGGCAAAATGAACGAAGCTGTTTTGGTTGTAGTAGCTTTTGCAGTGGGCATTATTTTCGTGGGAATCTTCTTTTTCATTATTAAACAGATTCTTAAATTACAGGAAGACAATACCTTTAATTTGAATAATGCGGTAGGAAAAACGGCGCAGGTTTATATTAATATTCCAGCACATAAATCAGGTTCAGGAAAGGTACAGTTAAGTGTTAAAGGCAGTTTCCACGAATTAGAAGCCTTTACGGAAGATGCCGAAAAAATTAATTCTGGCGAAACGGTAAGAATCGTAAGAATCGAAAATCAAGTTTTATTTGTAGAAAAAATTTAATAAAAATAGTAATTAATGGAAGGATTTATTCTTATTGGTATCGGCTCATTTGTAGTGTTCGTTACCGTTCTGGCGCTTATTTCGAGGTACAAAAGATGTCCCTCCGATAAAATTCTAGTGGTATACGGAAAAACCGGCGGGCAGTCCGCAAAATGTATTCATGGTGGTGGTGCTTTTATCTGGCCGGTGATTCAGGATTATGCCTATCTCGACCTAAAACCAATTTCAATTGAAGCCAACTTAACCAATGCGCTTTCAAAACAAAATATTAGAGTTGATGTTCCCTGTCGATTTACCATTGCGATTTCTACCGAACCAGATTCTATGGGAAATGCGGCGGAAAGACTTTTGGGTTTATCTACAGAGCAAATTCAGGAATTATCAAAAGATATTCTTTTCGGACAATTGCGTTTGGTGGTAGCCATGATGACCATTGAAGAAATTAACTCTGACCGCGATAAATTCTTAGAAAATATTGCCAAGAATGTCGATACTGAATTGAAAAAGATTGGTTTAAAACTCATTAACGTAAACGTTACCGATATTAAAGATGAGTCTGGCTACATTGAAGCTCTAGGAAAAGAAGCAGCAGCAAAAGCGATTAACGAAGCTAAAATTTCGGTTGCAGAACAGGAAAAAATTGGAGAAACTGGGAAAGCGATTGCTGATAGAGAACGGGAAACCCAGATAGCAGAAACACACCGAGACCGCGATGTGAAAATTGCCATCACCAATAAAGACCGTGAAGTAAGCATCGCATCGGCCGCAAAAGACGAAGAAATTGGAAAAGCAGAAGCAGCAAAAGAATCCAGAGTAGCCACTTCTCAAGCGAACTCCATGGCGGTAAAAGGGGAAAACGAAGCGAAAATTACCATCGCACAATCTGATGCTTTGCGTCGTGAAAAAGAAGCCGAAGCCAGCAAATTAGCGATGACCGCAGAGAAAGTTCAGGCCGCCAAAGCATTAGAAGAATCGTATGTGGCCGAACAATTGGCAGAGAAAGCCAGAGCGGAAAGAGAACGGGCTACGCAAAATGCAAATGTTGTAATTCCAGCTGAAATTGCAAAACAGAAACAAATTATTGAAGCAGAAGCCGACGCAGAAAAAATTCGTTTAAATGCCAAAGGAGAAGCCGATGCAATTTTCGCAAAGATGGACGCAGAAGCGAAAGGTTTATATGAAATATTGACCAAACAAGCAGAAGGTTACGACAAAATTGTACAAGCAGCAGGCGGCGACACCAACAGCGCATTCCAATTGCTATTGATTGAGAAGTTACCAGAATTGGTGAAAACCCAAGTGGAAGCAGTGAAAAACATTAAAATCGATAAAATTACGGTTTGGGATGGTGGAAACAATATCGATGGGAATACTTCGACTGCAAATTTTGTGGCTGGCATGATGAAATCGGTGCCGCCTTTGAATGACTTATTTAATATGGCTGGTCTGAATTTACCAACTTATTTAAAAGGTGAAGAACCAAAGGAAGCAACTATTATTAAAGAGGAAAAGAAAGTTTTCTATCCTAAAAAAAAGGAACCAAAAGAAAATCCTGAAATTAAAAAAGATGATTCTTCAGAAGAACCTTCTAACAGTTAAAATAAAAGAAGCCGCCTCAGCATTGAGACGGCTTCTTTTATTTTGACCAGTTTTAAAGTTTAACAAATCTCGGCATCAATTTTGTTAATAATTTTTAACAATAATTAACATAATTTAACACTTTTGTTTACAATGAAAAATTTCTTTGCGAAGGAGCCAAAAACAAAAATCGTTTGGGGTTTAGCAGTTTTAATCGGTACTGTAATTTCTTACCATTTTTTGAAAAATACAACAGAACAACCAAAGATTACCGAAAAGATTCAACCAGAAAAAATAGTAAAGAAAACCCTCGCCAAGGAACCTTTAGAAATTTTGGAGCAAACCGTAGATCTCCGCAGATCTCTATATATTACTTTTGATGATGGACCGAATAATGGCACGGAAAATTTAATAGAAATAATTGATGAGGCCAAAATTCCCGTAACCAGTTTCATCGTAGCAAAACACGTGAAAGGCAGTGAAAATCAGAAAAAACGCTACAAAAGATTAGAACAAGACACACTTTTTGAAATTGCCAATCACAGTTATTCTCACGCAAAAAACCAATACAGTGCATTTTATAAAAATCCCGAAAATGTAGTGCAAGACTTCAAAAATGCACAGGATAGTTTGAAGTTGAAAACCAACATCGTGCGAACTCCTGGGAGAAATATCTGGCGAATGAAAAACGTGAACAGCACCGATATAAAATCTTCTAAACTTGCTGCAGACCAATTATATAAAGAAAACTACAAAGTAGTTGGCTGGGATTTAGAATGGCGAGCAACCAAAAAAATGACCTTGAGAGACGACCACAAAATAATGCTCAAAAGAATCGACAGTTTGTTTTTCAACAATCTGGAGAAAACGCCACGACATTTGGTAATTCTTACCCATGATCAATATTTGAGAGATGAAAATTCTGTACAAGAATTAAAATTCTTAATTGCAAGTTTGAAGAAATCAAAAAGATTTCAGTTCAAAAAGATTTCGGAATATCCTGAAATAGAGGGGATTTTAGATTAGGAATTACCCACAAAACTTCTGTGATAGATGTTAGATGTTAGAATGGGAATCATCAAAATATTAAATTCAAGAAAAGAGCAGAAATTTCTGCTCTTTTATATTTGAAGTGAATTCTGAAGAAACTAATCTTCCTTAATCAATCGGATTTTATCTTCCAGAATTTCAATTTTTTTATCTCGATATAAACCGCCAATGGCTTTCTTAAAATTCTTTTTGCTCATTTGCAATTCATCTTTGATTTCCTCTGGTGTAGATTGATCGGAAAGATAGATCAAACCGTAATTCAATTCTAATTTATCGATAATCATTTTCTGGAATTCATCTATATTTTCGTACCCTTCTGGCTGTAGAGAAACATCGATTTTTCCGTCTTCGCGAATGGTTTTGATATATCCTATTTCTTCCGATAAAGGGAACAATCTTTTATATACATCCGAGGTATAAATTAAGCCCACATATTTTTTATTGACAATAACATTCCAACCCAGCTCACTCTCGCCGGCTATGATCAGGTTTACTTTTTCTCCCCTTGCAAATGGCAAGTTTTCATAATGCGGATTTTTCTTATAGCGGGTTGATCCGGTGACTAATCCTAAAATATCATCAATATAAACTTGAACCAAATACCTTTTCCCTTCTAGGATTTTTGCGCGTTGTTGTTTGTACGGAACAAATAAATCTTTAATAATTCCCCAGTCCATAAAAGCACCTGCTGGTAAACTTTGCACACAGGTCATCACGGCAAACTCTCCTACTTCAGCGTTGGCTTTTTCAGTGGTCGCTTTTAATTTATCATCATCCTGATAAACGAAAACTTCCATTTCATCGCCGACTTCCGCATCTTCAGAGGCGAAAATTTTCGGTAGAAATGCTCTTACACCTTCTTCATCCTCCAGAAATAATCCTGAATAATTTTTTTCGGCAATTTTTAAAGTCTGAGTTTTTCCAAGGTTCATAATGAATGATAACTAAAAGTGAATATTTCTAAGGTGCAAAGATAAGGTATTTTCTTACCAATTTTCAGGAATGGTTGTTGCTAGTTCAAAAGAAAAGTTTCATGAAAACGCTTCTTAAATACACCTCAGACTTAGACCAACTTTCTACCACCGAAGAAAATGATTTAGCAAAAGCGATTCGATCAGTAGAAAAATTTATAGAAAGTTCCTCTAAAATTAGCGACGTAAATTATGCAACACGCGATGCACACGCAAAAACGTACGCGACTGCAAAAGGAACCTTAACCCTATCCAATAATTTACCCGAATTTATAACCGAGCTATTTGACCAAAAGCAGTATGAGCTTTTGGCGCGATTTTCTAACGGTAATTTAGTCATCAATAAAAAAGGCAGAGATGCTCCACTATACGGATTTTCTTTAAAAATTAAAAATATAAAAGGTCATGAGGCTAATTTTCCGCTGGTGAATTTCCCTTTGTTCCCAACGAATTCTCCCTCTGTGTTTTTAAATTTCTTCCGTGCTGTAAATACTTTTTTAGTTACAAAAAAAGATAATTTCCTGGTTGCAGTTTTGGATGTACCTTCTTTAATTAAAAATGGTTTTTTCTTGTTCTCATCCATGTTTTCTACTGATTTTTTAAGGGAAATTTTCAATTTCATACCAAAGCGAAATCAATTTTTCTTCTCCTTTAATTATGATGGAATTGGCTGTTATCGGCTGGGCAATTACATCATGAAGATTGGCTTGAAACCGATAAGAAATCTGGCAGATATTGGTAAAAACGCTTCTCAAAAAGAGTCGATTACTGAATTCATTTCTCTTCAGGATTCTAATTTTATATTGACTGTTCAATTCTGTGAAAATTTGAAAGATCAACCTGTGAACGATTTAATGAAAACCTGGAAAAATGCTCCTGAATATGATTTGGGAAAAATCACAATTCCACAGGATTCCTGCATCGATTCTACGGATCCTACCATTGAAAATCTGAATTTCAATCCCTTTGAAAATGCTGAATATCTACAGCCTGTTGGGAAAATGCAACAAATAAGGAAGAACATTTACGAAGCTTCTGTTGCCACAAGAAATCGATTGAACGGACAATAAATAATGGGAATAAAAAAAGAGAAACCGAAACTTCTCTTTATTGATATCATCATACTTGCTTTTTATTTTTACTTAATGCGTCGAATAAAATCAATTAATTTAACCCGTTGTGCATTTAGAAATATAGGAAAAAAGATTGTTCATTTGATTAAAAAATCGTATATTTACCTGACTACCAATCACTTAAATACATGAACAA
>NZ_JAUFQB010000042.1 GCF_030409525.1 Kaistella yonginensis
AAAATAACAAAAAGAATAACAAACCTATTATAAATAAGCAAGAGCGGAAACGAATCAAAATAAAATATACTATATCGTAGTACGGACAAGTTTTTTGAAAATGATATAACCGATCAGGACTCCAATAATGTCTGCGACCAAATCCAGACCTTCTAAGGAGCGGCCCAAATGCATTTCGTCCTGCAGGATTTCGGTGAGCAATCCATAGATAATCATGATTTGTATAAAAGTGGGAAATTTGATTTTTGGAAATGCGGCTAAAAAGGTAAAACCCAAAAGCGCAAAAATACTTAAATGCAAAATTTTATCAATTCCCTCGAACATAAAGGGATATTCTAGATTTTCTACGCCCGGTTTTAGCAGCATATAAGTAAGAAATGCCCAATAAATGGGCAAAATCTTTCGAAATATTCTTGAAACCTTATCCAAGTGAGGCTTGGTATTCTTCTGCTGAAAGGAGTTCTGAGTAATCAGCACCTTCGGCAATTTCTAATTGAATAATCCAACCGTTGCCATAAGGGTCGGTATTTAAAAGTTCTGGTTGATCTTCTAAGTCTGTATTAAATGCTGAAACGGTTCCGCCCAAGGGCAAGAATAAATCAGAAACTGTTTTTACAGCTTCTACACTTCCGAAAACATCTCCGGCAGAAAGTTCATCGTCTACAGAATCAACATCTACAAAAACAATATCACCCAATTCGCCTTGTGCAAAATCTGTAATTCCGATTGTTGCGGTGTTCCCGTCAATTTTAACCCACTCGTGATCTTTAGTGTACTTTAATTCGCCTGGTAAATTCATTTTGATAATTTTATTGTTCAAAAATAATTAAAATTATGTGATATTCAAAAGATTCTCTCTTTTTTAATAAAGAGATTTGTCAGCGCACCTATTTACAGTGATACACTCCTACTTTTTATTAAATTTAAATGATAATGATTGTTCGCATCAATCCTTTAGTTTGTCTTGTTTTCTTAAATTTGTCTTTATAAATAAACAACTCACCCTCATTGCAGCTGATATTTCTATAAAAAGAAAGAAACACAGCACTTAAAATCAGATTATTAATGAAAATTGAAAATAAATTAAAACGCGCACAGATCACTTTTGAGAGCTGGAAAACAGTTCCTTTTAAGGAAAAGCAAAAATTACTGAAAAAACTTGCAAAAATTCTGGATGACGAAGCGGAAAAATTTGCAAAGACTATCACTAAGGAAATGAACAAACCTATTTCGCAATCGATTTCTGAGGTTAAAAAATGTGCTGTGATGGTTCGCTACTATGCCGAGGCAGAAAATATTTTGAAACCTGAAAAGATAAAAACAGAATTTCGGGTTTCTGAAATTCATTATATTCCAAAAGGTGTTATCTTGGGTGTTATGCCTTGGAACTTCCCCTTTTGGCAAGTGATTCGTTTTGCCGTTCCGGCAGTTTTGGCAGGAAATACCGTGGTTCTAAAACATGCATCCATTTGTTTTGGGAGTGGAAATGCAATAGAGAAAATTTTCCTGCAAGCAGGTTTTCCAAAAGGAGTTTTTCAAAATTTAGAGATTGGGCATCAAGAAGTAAAAACTGTTTTAGAACATCCAATTATAAAAGCAGTAAGTTTAACCGGAAGTGAAAAAGCCGGAGCCGAGGTAGCGTCTATCGCTGGGCAAAAAATTAAGAAATCGTTATTAGAATTGGGTGGTAGCGATGCTTTTATTGTTTTAGATGATTGCGATTTGCAAGCCGCGGCGGAAAGTGGCGCAAAATCCAGATTACTGAATTGTGGCCAAGCTTGCAACGCCGCAAAGAGATTCATCATTCAAAAAAAGGTGGAGAAGGAATTTCTGCCGATATTTGTGCGAGAATATCAGAAATTTGTGGCTGGTGATCCTTTAAAAAAGAAAACCAATATGGCAGGAATGGCTCGTGAGGATTTGGCTGATGAGCTAGAACAGCAATATAATAAAGCCCTAAAAAACGGCGCAGAAATTATTTTGCCGCTCACCAGAATTTCTTCCACCGAATTTGTACCGGGTTTAATTAAAGTAAAAGCTGGCAATCCTATTTTGCAGGAAGAGCTTTTTGGTCCGCTCGGTATGGTCATGATCGCAAAAGATGATCAACAAGCGGTACAATTGGCCAATGATATTCCGTTTGGATTATCGGATTCTGTTTGGACGAATGATAAAAAAAGACAACAATTTTATGTCAACCATTTAGAATCAGGAACTGTAAGTATTAATAAAGCCACAAGCTCTGATCCGCGATTGCCTTTTGGTGGTGCCAAATCATCTGGTTACGGTACCGAACTCTCAATGGTTGCTCTGAAAGAATTTGTGAATGTGAGAACGGTGGTTGGAAAATAATCTTTTTAACCTTTATATAGAAGATCCGTTCAAGTAATTTGACCGAATTTTTTTTCGTCGACAATAATTAAATTTAACTTTCTTGAATATTGTTAGTCTACTTAGAAACCGAAATATGAATTCTATTAAATTAAATCTAGCAGTTGCAATGCTATTTTTGCTTTCTTGTTCTACGAAAACCAAAAATAATGATATCCAAGCTGATCTTACGTCCACTTTAGCACAAACAAATCAAAATATTACCGTTAAGACTGATTATAATAAAGGTTTAAAAAAGTTGAAACCTTCCCACCAAACCGAAATGAACAAGGTTGATTTTCTAACTTATGCCGATGAAGACAATCTGGAGTTATTACTGGAAGAAAAACGAGTAACATTCGTGGTCTTTGGGATGGTTTCTATGGATTACTCAGACTTTGAAAAGAAATTCGGTATTAAAGTGAAAACTGAAAACTGTGTTATTTCAACAGGAATTTCGAAAATAGCATCCTTAAATAATCAACTGATCGCTCATTATTTAAACGAAAAATATACGACTGCTTGGAAGGATGATTTGAAAATGATTCCTTTTGGTTTAAATTAATCTTTAGCCGCTTCCACTTTCAATTGCGAGCGATACAGCGTCGAATAATATCCGCCTTTTTCAAGAAGTTCATCATGCTTTCCTTCTTCTACAATTCTTCCTTGATCCATCACAATAATTTTATCAGCATTGACGATGGTTGAGAGCCGGTGTGCAATGATAATTGAGGTTCGGTTCTTGGTAATTTTTTCGGTTGCTCGTTGGATTAGTTTTTCACTTTCGTGGTCAATGGAAGAGGTTGCTTCATCTAGAATCAAAATTTTAGGATCAGAAAGGTATGCTCTTAAAAAAGATAACAATTGTCTTTGACCTAAAGAAATAGAGGAGCCTCTTTCGCGAACTACATAATCGTAGCCATCAGGCAGACTTTCAATAAATTCATCGACTTCAATATCTCTGGCCACACTTTTTATTTTATCTAAAGTTACCGATTCATCGCCAAAAGCTAAATTCTCATAGATACTTCCGTGGAATAAAAAGACATCTTGTAGGACTACACCAATATGGCTCCTCAGATTGTACAATTCATATTCTTTTAACTCTACATCATCCAACAAAATTTTACCGGAATTAATGTCGTATAGTCTGGTAATCAAACTTATAATCGTAGATTTCCCCGCACCAGTTGCACCAACAATGGCTACGGTTTCCCCTGGATTTACTTTAAAACTGATGCCTTTTAAAACTTCTTGCTTTTCATCATACGAAAAGTGAACATTTTTAAATTCTATTTTACCATCAAAATGATCTTTTGCAATATTTCCTTTATTGGGCATGGCAAAGTCTTCATCCATAATACCCAATACTCTTTCTGCGCCAACAATACCACGTTGTATATTGTTAAAACGATCAGCAATTTGGCGAAGTGGCCGAATTAACATCGAAATAAACTGAATAAAAGCGATTACCGCTCCCGGTGTTATGGTTATAAATCCGCCATAGAACAGGATAAACCCGATAAATAAAGAAGAGATTAATTCGACCACCGGAAAAAATAAGGAAAAGATAAAAACCGTTTTCAGCAAAGCTTGCTTCAAGGTAATATTGATGTCATCAAATTTTTTAAATTCAGCCTTTTGCCGGTTAAAAACCTGCACGATCGACATTCCGGAGAGTCTTTCCTGCACAAATGAATTCTGATTAGAAGTCCAGACCCGTTCATCCGTAAATGCTTTCTTCAATCTTTTTTGAAAAAACCGGGTAATCAAAACCATCAAAGGCAGAATTACCAAAGAGATGTAACTGAGGTGAACATCAACCTGAAACATCATAATCAGCACGAAAACGATACGCAAAATGTCGCCGAAAACCATAAGGAAACCATCCGTATACACCGTTGCAATGGTTTCTACATCGCCAACTGCACGGGTTACCAATTGCCCAATGGCAGTTTTATCAAAAAAAGAAGTACGAAAATAAATTAATTTGTGGTACAAGCGCTCGCGAATATCACGAATTACATTTTGTGAAATAAAATTAGAGAAATAAACCAGGAAGAAATTCAGAATCGTTTCGCCGAACACCAAAGCAACCAAAATATAAATATGTTTCATCATCAATCCCTTATCGCGGAGTTGGATAATGTCGGTATCGACTATTTGCATCGTAAGATACGGTCGATAGGTAGAAATAATCGATAATACGATGGAAATAATTAAGGTAATAATAAACCAAGACCGAAATTTCATTCCGATTACAAATAGCCGTTTAATGATTTCCCAAGTCGATTGTTTCTTCATATTTATTTAAAAATTCTTTGCAAAAATACAGAATTTTGCTGCGATGAGCGTGATCTAAAAATTGAGTTTTGCTATGGAGACGATTAACGCGCTAAAAATCATAACCCACGTCAACTAAAAAAAGTCCCTGAGCTGGTGCTGAAGTTCCGGCGGAATTGCGGTTTTTATCTTCGATGATTTTGCGCAAATCAGACGCTTCAATTTTGCCATTGCCAACTTCAACCATCGTTCCTACAATTGCGCGAACCATATTTCGCAAAAACCGATCGGCCGAAATGGTAAATTTTAATTCAGAACCATTCTGCTCCCAATAAGCCTTGAAAATTTTGCAATTATTGGTTTTATTTTCAGTATGCAATTTCGAAAAACTGGTGAAATCTTCATATTCAAAAAGGATTTTGCAGGCTTCATTCATCCGGTCAACATCCAAATCTCTTTTCCAAATTTGCCAGGCAGAATCTTGTGTGAAAGGATTCTTTTCTAAATCAATGTAATATTCATACGTTCGAAAAGTCGCATCAAACCGGGCATGAAAATCATTTCTCACACCAAATATCTTTTTTACCGCAATATCCTCGGGTAAAAAACTATTTAATTGATACACCAGTTGCTCACCAGGCTTTTTTTCCGTATTAAAATGGGCGATTATTTTCTTCGCATGTACGCCTGTATCGGTTCTACCCGCGCCCGTGATTTTTATTTCTTCACGCAGAATGGTCGATAGCGCTTTCTCTAAAACTTCCTGTACAGAAATTTCGTTGGGCTGGATTTGATAGCCAAAATAATTTTTACCAGAATAAGAAAATTCAATACAATACCTCATCGGCTTCAAATTTACAGAATTTTTAGGAGCAACAAAAGGCCGATCTACACTTAAAAAGCAGTCCCGTTTTCCGTTGCAATCTTTTTTGCTGAGGCAAAAAAGGATTTCCACTTCACCCGGGGCTAGAACCTCAGACCGTTTGTACTTTCGAAAAACTCCTGGGAAATTTTATTGCCAGCAATACCCAAATTTTTTTATAAACTTTTTTAAAAAACTTGGTCTCGTTGGAGTTAATTTTGCACACTGATTCCACAGAATTACACTGATTTTTTCCAAAAACCTCCATGGCTTTGTGGTTTTAAAAAAAAGTAAGAAATTTACGCAATGAAAATACTCCTCCTCTCCGACTCTCATTCCTATATCGATGACCGAATTTTAGAATACGCGAAAAACGCAGATGAAATTTGGCATTGCGGTGATTTCGGAAACTTGGAGGTGATTGAAAAACTGGAGAAAATAAAACCTTTACGTGGCGTTTACGGAAATATCGACGGTACAGAAATCAGGAAAATTTTTCCAGAACTATTGCGGTTTAAATGCGAAGATGTAGAAGTTCTGATGATCCACATCGGTGGCTATCCTGGAAAATACACCCCGCTAGCCAAGACAGAAATCGAAGAAAAAGCACCAAAACTGTTTATTTCTGGCCATTCTCATATTCTGAAAGCGATGTATGATCAGAAAAATAAATTATTGCACTTGAATCCCGGTGCGATGGGAAAAGTTGGATGGCATCAAATGAGGACGATGATGCGTTTCGACATCAAAGGTGATCAGATTGAAAATTTAGAAGTGATTGAATTGGGAAAGAAATAATTGGAGCAACTTTAACCGGGTAGTGTCCCACTAACTGTGTAAGTTGAAAAGTTATTCTGAAAAATTTTGAGCCCTTAAAGCTCAAAAAAAATTTTCGGAAATAACTTTTTTACTATTTTTAA
>NZ_JAUFQB010000043.1 GCF_030409525.1 Kaistella yonginensis
AACAGAAGTACAAATGCATCTGCGGAATCCTTCAATGCAAAAATAAAAAACTTCAGATTACAACTACGAGGAGTGAAAGACCGGAAATTTTTCTTGTTTAGATTATCACAGATTTTTGCGTAGTCCCCAAGTTTTGTGCGTGATCCGTTAAAAGATACCAATCGGTGGACCCCCGTTTTCCAATTCTACTCACACTGAAGAGCTCTACTAAAAACAAAAAAACCCAAGCAATTAAGCTTAGGTTTTTTCTGCGGAGAACTAGGGATTCGAACCCCAGGACCTGTTACAGTCAACAGTTTTCAAGACTGCCGCAATCGACCACTCTGCCAGTTCTCCAATGAAATTGATTTCTCATTTTCAGTGGTGCAAATATAAAGACCTTTTCGATATTGACCAAATTATTTTCAAAAAAAATTTTAATCTCTTCATTATCAAAGTGAAAATTAATTTTTCATCACTTGCAAACCGAGGTAAACAGCCAATAAACCAACTAAAACACTCAAAAATACATAAACAAATAACAGGGAATAATTACCATTTTGCCACAACGAATAATTTTCCGCGGAAAAAGTGGAGAAGGTGGTAAAACCTCCGCAAAACCCCGTAATTAAAAGAAATTTTAAGTAATTATCAATTTTAAGAAAGTAAGAAGTAAATACCCCGATTAAAAAACAACCAATCATATTCACCAGAAATGTTCCCATGGGAAACAAATTGATATTCCACAACTTCTGGGTATAGTTGGAAATCAGGAAACGCAAAACGCTGCCCAATCCTCCACCGAGAAAAATGTAGATGAGGTTCTTCATAATTAATGATTAATAAGGACTTTGTAATTAAGTTTTTGAGTAAAATTCAATAATTCAAGTACGAAGTCCTTTTCTACTTTAAGAAAGTTCTCCCAAATATTTCTCAGCATCCATGGCGCCCATACAACCACTTCCGGCCGCAGTAATCGCTTGTCGGTAATGACTGTCTTGAACGTCACCCACGGCAAAAACACCGGGCAAATTTGTTTTTGAAGAACCAGGAATCGTATTGATATACCCATTTGCGTCTAAATCAACTTGACCTTGGAAGATTTCGGTATTGGGTTTATGACCAATAGCGATGAAAATACCGTGAACATCAATTTTAGAGGTTTCCTGGGTTTGGTTATTAATGACTACTGCTCTTTCTACCAATGAGTTTTCACCTTCAATCGCTATGAGTTCATGGTTAAATTTCACTTCAATATTTGGCGTATTAGAAACACGGTGAATCATCGCCTTGGATGCCCGAAAATAATCTTTACGAACAAGGATAGTGACTTTGTTAACCAGTTTCGCTAAATAGGTCGCTTCTTCTGCAGCGGTATCACCCGCTCCTACTACGACCACGTCTTTTCCTTTATAGAAAAAACCATCACAGGTTGCACAGGCAGAAACGCCACCGCCCATGTATTTTTTCTCATCATCTAATCCTAGATATTTTGCAGTTGCTCCTGTTGAAATAATCACGGTTTTGGTCAAAATTTCTTTGTTGCCTGCCCACAATTTATGTACGCCACCTGCTTCTTTAGAAAATTCGGCTTTGGTAATCATTTCATACAGGACTTTGGTATCAAACCGTTCGGCTTGTTTTTGCAAATCCATCATCATTTCGGGGCCGGTAACACCATTTGGATAGCCTGGGAAATTATCGACTTCGGTAGTGGTCGTTAATTGTCCACCTGGCTCTAAACCAGTGTATAGTTCAGGTTTCAAGTCTGCTCTGGCAGCATAAATTGCCGCTGTAAAACCTGCGGGTCCAGAACCAATAATCACACAGTCTAAAATATTTTCTTCCATTATTAAAAATTAGATTTATAGTTGATTGTTAAATTTTTCAAAAATCGTGATTTATTTTGGGTTATCGAAGTTTTTGGTGATGAATTTTGTCAATGATGCTAAACAGGACAAATAATTTAGGACCAAAATCCAGTCTGTTTTTGTTTTTAGAAGCAAGTGCTATTTGTTAAATCCTAATTTGCGACCCGGCCTGAATGGAGCTCTTTTTGCGGAACGAAGTGAAGCAAAAAAGCGGGAATGGAGGACGGAAATTGTCGCCCAAAAAAAAACATCATTCCGACATTCTACTTAATTATAGCATCGCTAAAAAAGGAATTTTATGTCTGAACTTTGTATTGGTCTACGTGCAAAATTTTGTAAACCATTTCTTTTAGCAAATCAGTATCGGTCACATTGATTGCACCTAAACCTTTGCTTTTAAGATCGATTTCACGCAATATAGAAAGGACTCGTGTACAATTTCTGAGGTTATAAAAGCGCGTTGCTTCGGTAAAATTTTTCAAAAAATAAGGGTGAATCCCCATTGCAGACGCCTGATTTTGGGGCGATTCTCCTTTCATGGTCTGAAAAATGATGAGGTTGGAAAAGAAATTGTACAAGTTCATGGTACTCATCACCATAGAATGCGTTTTGGATTTCCCCATGTAATGCGCAATTTTGAAGGCGGTGGCTTCGTCTTTTTTCCCCAGGGCATTGATGAGTTCGAAAATATTAAATTCTTTGCTGATCCCGATATTGGTTTCTATTACTTTTTCATCGAGGATTTCCCCTTGCTTGAGAATCATTTTGAGTTTACGCAACTCATTGGAAATTCGCGATAAATCGGAGCCTAAATATTCGGCGAGCAAAGTGGGAATATTGGGTTTTGATTGAAGTCCTATGCTTTTTATTTCGGAATCGATCCACTTTGCAAGGTGGTAATCTTTGATTTTTTCACTTTCAAAAAGCATTTTATTTTTGGCCAAAGTTTTAACAAATGCTTTGCGTGCATCGACTTTTTTGTATTTGTAGGCGATTACTAAAATGGTAGAATCCACTGGATTTTCTGCATAGGCCAACAAGGCTTTACTTTCGGGTTCCGTAAGAACAATATCCTGGGCTTCTTTGACGATGATCAATTGGCGGTCGCCCATCATGGGAAACTGTCGGGCTAACGACAGTACATCGGCAAAGGTGGTGTCTTTTCCGTAGACCAGGGTTTGGTTAAATGCTTTTTCATCTTCGGTTAAAACATCGTTTTCAAATGACTTCAAAACCACATCCATAAAAAAAGGTTCTTCGCCATGGAAAAAATAAATCGGCAAAAGCTCTTTATTTTTAATATTTTTGAGGATTAAATCTAATTCTTTCATAAATGGAACTTCCGAAACTGAATTTTAATGAGGAGTTTGACTTTCAAATCAAGAGAGACAAAGATAAGTTTTTTATTTATGATTTGGTCCGAAAGTCGTGGTTGCTGCTTACGCCCGAGGAATGGGTGCGACAGCATTGGGTGCATTATTTTCATTGGATTAAAGGTCGTAATTTATCATCATTAATTTTAGAAAAAAAATTGGTCTTGAATGGTACTACAAAACGGATAGACTTGCTGGTCACGGAAAAAACAGTCGCGAAAATAGTAGTAGAATGTAAAGCTCCAGCTATAAAATTAACGGTAAAAACATTTGAACAAACGGCCAGATATAATTCGATTTTAAATGCTGAAGAAATTATTTTGAGCAATGGTTTGCAACATATTTTTGCCAAGTTTTTAGAGGGAAATTATACTTTCGAACCTTTCGAGTTTTAATTAAAAGATATTTTAACCACTACTTGTCCGGAGAATTCGGAAAAGTCACAAAAGTTTTATTTTTTTTTAAATGTCTTTTCTTCTGTTTTAAAGGAAAAATAGGTATCTTATACATCATTGAAAAAATGGATTGCAAGCTATTTTCGCGAAATTTCAGTAAAAAAGGTACGGATTTTGTCCGTTTGAATTTTAAATTAAATCACTAAAAAAATCAGATGAGAAAATTTTATCTTTTATTGCTTTTAATAGTATCAGTTTCAATTACTGCAAATTAGAGAAATTCAGATTTCGCAGAATGGAAAAAAAACAATAGTTCATTTGGAAATTAATGGGACATTTCTCTCTATGGATACTGACGGAAATATTTCCCAAATCAATTCAAATCAAAAAGGGAATATGAAACTGAATGATCAAACCACGGGAACTTTTCAAGGTGATGTTGAAATTGATTATGATGATCCCAAATCAATCTCAACGAAAAAGGGTTATTTTGATTATTATGACGATTTTTACAGTTACCGAAGTGGAAAATTAAAATCGGTTGATGATATTTCAATTGAATATTATGATGGTTTTTATTCTTATCAAAACGGAAAATTAAAATCAATCGGCAATTTAAAATTCACTTATTTTGATGGTTTTTATGACTACCAAAAAGGCAAATTAAAATCGATAAATAATTTAGAATTCACTTATTACGATGATTTTTATAAGTACAGATCGGGCAAATTAAAATCGATAAAAGGCAACAACAACAAGATACAAATTACAGTTTTCAATGATTAAAAATATTATTTTCGATTTCGGAGGTGTGCTTATGGATTGGGATCCACGTTATTTTTTCAAAGATTATTTTAAAGATGATGAAAAAATGGAGTTTTTCTTGAAAAATATCGCGACAGATGAATGGAATGCAGAACAGGATCGCGGCAGAACTTTAGCAGAAGGCACAGAAATTCAGGTCGCAAAACATCCGGAATGGGAAAAAGAAATTCGGGCATATTACGACAACTGGACAACGATGTTGAAATCAGATATTCTAGAAAATGTGGAAGTATTGCGAAAACTCGAGGATTCAAAATACAAACTTTTCGGCTTGACGAATTGGTCGGCTGAAACTTTTCCCTACGCTTTAGAACATTATGATTTCTTTCAAATTTTCCAGGGTAAAATTGTGGTGTCTGGCACCGAGAAACTCATTAAACCGGATCCTGCGATTTGGAATATTCTACTCGATCGCTATCAAATAATCGCTGAACAATCAGTGTTTATCGATGACAATTTTAGGAATATTGAAATGGCCAAAAGTCTAGGGTTTATCTGTATTCACATTACAGAAGATACGAATTTGGAGAAAGAGTTAAGAGATTTAGGATTAGAGATTTAATTCTCCTCACCCTGATTCCCTCTCCAAAGGAGAGGGAATTAAAGATTATTTTGAGATTTTATCCCTCTCGATTGACCAAGTCCATCGAAAAAGCGGGAAGACAAATTGCCAAATAATCGCACGGATTTTCAAACGGATTGCTGTACCGAACCCGGGCTCCTTTTTCAATGAGAATGCTTTGTCCGGTTTCTAAAATCACGATCTCACCATCGATTTCAAATTGTTTTTTTCCTTTGATGATGTAGGTAAATTCATCAAATTCGGGGGTTTGAAAAGGTTCGCTCCAATTCGGTGGAGCAATCATGTGTGCAATTGAAATATTGGGATTTTGCGTGGAATTTCCCCAGATTTCTTCGATGAGTTTTCCGTCTGCGGTTGGAACAACGAAAGGTGATCTTTGAATTTTATATTTTGGCATATTTTATTTATTAAAGGTTGATAAAAATACAATTTTATATTTTCCATGGAGAATAATCAGTTTTCAAATTTAAGTTATTCACACAATCTATTCCTAATTAAAGCTAATTCTGGTCATTTTATCTGTAAATTTATCTCTTAATAATTTAAAAAATGATCAAATCAATAATTTTAGCAACCGCACTGATGACCTCAAATATAATTTTTAGTCAGAACTTAAAACCCGTTTCTTATCAAGATGGTACTCAAAAATTAAATGGATTAGTTACTTCGAATACAGGAAAAAAGCTTCCTGGAGTTTTGATTTTACCTGCCTGGAAAGGCATTGATCAAGAGGCAAAAACCGCCGCTACAGATTTAGAGAAAGAAGGTTATGTCGTATTCATTGCAGATATTTATGGAGAAGGAAATATTCCTACCGATAATTCTTCCGCCGCAAAAACTGCAGGATATTACAAACAAAATTATGAAGCCTACCAAAAAAGAATCGCTTTAGCATTAGAGCAATTGAAAAAAAGTGGTACGCTTCCTGAAAAAATAGCGGTCATTGGGTACTGTTTTGGTGGAACAGGCGCTTTGGAAACTGCAAGAGCGAATTTACCCGTGGCAGGAGTCGTTTCTATTCACGGTGGTTTGGCAAAAGATACCGCTAGAAATAATGATCTTATATCGACCAAAATTTTAGTGGAACATCCCGCTGATGATGAAAGTGTGAAGCCGGAAGATTATGCGCAACTGATCCAGGAAATGAATGAGGGAAAAGCAGATTGGCAGATTATTACCTATGCGAATTCCAAACATACTTTTACGAATCCAGAATCAAAAGATTACAATCCCCTAATGGCGGAAAGAGCTTGGAATCACACGTTGCTGTTTTTGAAGGAGATTTTGAAATAGAAAAATATTTCAAACATTCGCAAATTCATAGCTAAAATTGATATAAATTTAAAAAAGCGGTACCAATAAATGCACCGCTTTTTCAATATCCATTATTAATTATTCATTATTAAAACTGCATCTCCGGAATTTCTCCCTCGATAATCAAGTCCGCTTCGGTGGCTTTTTTAATCTCTTGGACTGAGACGCCAGGTGCTCTTTCTAAGAGTTTAAAACCAGCTGGAGTCACTTCTAAAACAGCCATTTCGGTGACGATTTTTTTAACGCAAGCGACGCCAGTTAAAGGCAACGTGCAATTTTTTAGAATTTTACTTTCTCCCGCTCTGTTTACATGCATCATCGCGACAATAATATTTTCTGCAGAAGCTACTAAATCCATGGCGCCACCCATTCCTTTGACCATTTTTCCAGGAATTTTCCAATTGGCGATATCTCCTTTCTCCGAAACTTCCATTGCACCGAGAATGGTGAGATCTACTTTCTTGCTTCGGATCATTCCGAAACTAAAAGCAGAATCAAAAAATGAAGCCCCAGGAAGTGTGGTGATGGTTTGTTTTCCCGCGTTAATTAAATCGGCATCTTCTTCGCCTTCAAAAGGAAAAGGTCCCATTCCGAGCACACCATTTTCACTTTGAAATTCAACCGCCAACTCCGGAGAAACGAAGTTAGCGACCAAGGTAGGAATCCCAATTCCGAGGTTTACGTAATAGCCATCTTTTACTTCTTTGGAGATTCGTTGGGCGATTTGTTCTTTGGTAAGCATTGTTTAAGTTGATAATTGAGGGTTAATCGTTGAGCCATTTTTAAAATCAAAATTGAAAATTCAGTAATCAATGAAGCAAATTTTAGATTTTGAAAGCAGTTGCAATTTAAATAATTTTCACTTCATATAAAAATGAGATTGAGACAATCTGGGGTGTGACTTAAAGAAACCAATTAATATCTCTAATTTTGCAACCTATATTTTAAAAATGAAAACACTGCTCCACTATTTAAAACCGCATAAATGGCTCCTGATTTTATCTTTGGCTTTGGCCACCATCAATCAGGTCTTTTCGCTATTTGGCCCTGCGATTACAGGTAATATACTCGATCAATTGGTCACCCATCCTAACTTTTTTGACACAGAAAAAGTGTTGCCACGAAATTTGAATGAATATTTTTATGGTTCCGATGCTTATCACGGCGTCTTTTATTTTCTGGGACTTTTAATAGGAACTGCGATGGTGAGCCGGATTGCGAAAGCTTTTCAGGATTATGTGGTGAATGTGATCACTCAAAAATTTGGTGCGAATATTTTTACCGACGGTTTGCAACATTCCATGGCACTCCCTTACCAGGAATTTGAAGATCAAAGAAGTGGCGAAACCTTATCTATTTTGACGAAAGTTCGAGAAGATTCGGTGAAGTTTATCACCAATTTCATCAATATATTTTTTGGGATTTTGGTGAGTATTATTTTTGTGTCGATTTATGCAATTCAGTTGCATTGGTCGATTATGCCGGTCTATGTGGTGGGAATTTTTATTATTTCATTCATCACCAATTTATTGAGTAAAAGAATTAAAAATATTCAGAAAAACATTGTGGCAGAAACCAATACTTTGGCCGGAAGCACCACGGAAAGTTTAAGGAATATTGAAATCGTAAAAAGTCTAGGTTTAACAAAACAGGAAGTAAAACGCCTGAACAGCAATACGTACAAGATTCTCGGTTTGGAATTGCGTAAAGTAAAAAGCATTCGATCCTTAAGTTTTATTCAAGGTACGATGGTGAATTTTCTCCAACAGATGATTACTTTCACTCTGCTGTTTTTGATCTTTAAAAACATCGTCACTCCGGGTCAATATTTATCCTTAATGTTTTATGGATTCTTTATTTTTGGGCCGATGCAGGAAATCGGGAATATCATTATTTCTTATCGGGAAGCCCAAGCATCATTGCATAATTTTGATACTTTGATGAAAAAACCGGCGGAGGAAAAACCAGCGACACCGAAAAAAATTGGCGCAATCGAAAAATTAAAATTCGATCATGTTTCTTTTCAACACCGTTCTGCGTCTTACAAAGCGTTGAACGATATTTCCTTTGATGTTAAAAATGGCGAAACCATTGCATTTGTGGGTCCGAGTGGCTCGGGGAAAAGTACTTTGGTAAAACTGTTGGTTGGATTGTACCGCCCAAACGAGGGATCTATTTTTTATAATACCATTAATGGAAATGAATTTGATTTTGATGAATTGCGTAATCAGATCGGTTTTGTAACGCAGGACACGCAACTTTTTGCCGGAAGCATCAAAGAAAATTTATTGTTTGTCAATCCAGATGCGACCGAAAAAGACCTCCAAATTGCTTTGAAAAAATCCAGTGCAACCGCTTTAATTGAAAGAGCGGAAAAAGGCATAGAAACTGTGATTGGCGAAGGTGGTTTCAAATTAAGTGGTGGCGAAAAACAGAGAATTGCCATTGCAAGAGCATTACTCCGAAAACCACATTTGCTTATTTTTGATGAAGCCACTTCTGCTTTAGACAGCATCACAGAAGAAGAAATAACATCCACCATCAAAGAAGTTTCCCAAGAAAAAGAGCAGATTACCGTTTTGATTGCGCACCGGTTAAGCACGATTATGCATGCTGACCGAATTTACGTTTTAGAAAAAGGACAAGTCATAGAAACCGGTTCTCATCAAAATTTAATAGAAGAAAAAGGATTGTATTATGCGATGTGGAGACAGCAGATTGGGGAGAGGAAGGTATAACTTTATTATTCAAAATTAGTTCTTTCTAAATTTGATTATTTTAAAATTTTAAAAATATTATGTCAAAAAATACTATAGAAATTAATTCAATTAATTTATTAGTTGAAAATTGCTCAATTATTGATAATGGCAACATAAATGAAGTTCCTAATCATCTTATTTCAATAAGTGGAGGTAATTTAGCATTTATAGGAAAGAAGCAATTAAAAATTTACAGCGAAGAATGTGAAAATTTATATTACAAAATAAAAGATATATCTGAATATTTCTCACAAAAAACTTTCGAAAGACATTTATTTCATGAATTGATTCCTCTTTTAAAAAGAGAAAATAGGATTGCAACACAAAAAGATTTTACAACGTTTTTAAATCACTTCAAAAATAAAAAAATTGAAAATTACCAAATATCAAGAGAAATTTATGGTGTCTATTTTGAAAAACAAAATATTATTTTAGGGAATTTTTTAATAATCAATACAGTTATTAATAAGCAAATATTTGATAGATTTAAGCAACTTTGTGATGATGATGAAATTCCAAAATTCTTAATTGAAGTTAATGTACTAGCAAAAGACATTATTAAAGCGAATGAAATTGCAACTTTAAAATTTGAACAATTTGAAAATATAATAGCATTTATAGTTGGTGATTTATCTAGAAAAAGAAATATAAAAATTTTAAGTGAAATAGATACTTCTGCGGAAAAAATTTTTATAAGTTCTCCCGGTAAAATTACTCATAAAAATAATTCAAATTATTCATTAATAATAGATTTGGATGATGAAAAAATCAATGGTCAGCAAAATGGCAATGATACGATTTGGAAATTATTTTCTAAAGATAAAAATACTGATTTAGAAAAAAGAATTAAAAATACTATAGAATGGAGCGGAAAAGCTTTAAGAGACGATAATAAAGCGGAAACTTTAATTCAATTTATGTTTGCAATCGAGTGTTCTTTGCATATACAACCGAAAAATAGTATAATAAATTCATCTATTTTAAGTCTAATAAGTGACAATATTGCTTTTTTATTGACACTATCCCGTAAAGTGTGTAAGTTGAAAAGTTTGAGGCTTGAATTTTTATAATTTGAGCCTTTCTTCAAATATAAGCATAAATTGATTTAATACAATT
>NZ_JAUFQB010000044.1 GCF_030409525.1 Kaistella yonginensis
ATAAAATCTTGATGATCTGAACTTCTGAAAATTTACTGTTTTTCATAGTCTTCCAAATTTAAAAACTATATTTTTAAATGTTCTTATTTTTGGGGAAGATTACATGAAAATTAATGACTACATATTAGCTGAAAAAAGCATTCATAATTATGCTAAAATAATTGGTGAAATCTCAAACCTATATTTATTAAAACAAGATGATTTTAGCCATACTAATATGGTTTGGGATAGTGATAAAAAAGTTTTAAAATCAAGAGAAATAGTATTGCCAAATAATTTTATAGCTACCATTGAATACCACCCAAATCATTTTCATTTTCATATTGCCACCAACTGCCCTAAACTTAAGGAACCAATGGTTCTAACAAGAAATAATAATCTTAATTACATAATTAAAACTTTCCAAAACAATTTGAATCTTATTGGATTGGAAGGGGGAAAAATCCAAAATATGGATTTACCATACCCAGAGTATCTATCATATACAGAAAAACCTTTTTTACCAAGTAAAAACGCCATCCATTTATTTGAAAAAATTAGGACTAATGTAAATAATACATTGCTAGAGCTTTTAACCCATAACAATTTTAAAAGTGAAGTAAGAATCTGGCCTTATAATTTTGATACAGGGATATATTGTAAACATCCAGACGGATTGGAACAATTTGGAGGATATGCACCTGCAGATGCTATTTCTGAATTCCCATATTTCTATAATAGTTTTTATAAAGATGGAAAAGCATTCTTGCCTAATATAAACCAGCAACTTGATTTTGGATATTGGATGAATTCAAACTGGAAAGGAGTTATTTATCCTTTTAAAGAACCTAACGAAGTTGATCTTTTCCTTTCTAACGGAGCACTATTTTTAAAACAAACAACAAATAAATTTTTAAACAAATAATATTTTTAAGATGAAATTAAACGAAAATAATCTATTGGGTGCAGTTACTGAATTAAGAGCTAAAGGATATGAAGACGATTATATTGTTGATAGAAATAACCTAATTTGTACAAACTCAAACAAATGTTTGGCTCATAATGATTTTGATGTGGAAAATGCTTTTCAATTTGAAATCACAGAAAATGCTATCGACTCACAGTTTTTATTTACAATTAAAGACAAACAAACGCAAAACAAAGGGCTTTTAATTGATCTAATGGGGTCTTATTATTACGACGATACACTTATTTCAGAAAAATTAAAAGTCCCTATGGATATGTATGTTTGTGAAGATAGCTCGCCAATGAAATATGGGATGCCTAAAATATATAAAGATATATTTAATCAAAATCCTGAAAGATTTGAATTACGAATAGACTATCCTGACATGCCTGCTTGTCCATTTGGTAATTCATTTAAAGCGTTAGGATTTGATAAAGAAAAAAGGGAATATGTATGGATGGTAACAAGCATAATTAAAGATGATAGATTAAAAAAGGTAGTATATGCTAAATAAGAGAACTTTTTACAATAATAAGATGTTTCTTTCAGGCATTATGTTTAGTATTATGTTCTGTTTTGTTGGAATTTTATTTCCTAAAAAGTTGATGTCTTTTTTGTCTTTTTTAAATGATTTTATTTTAGATAAATTTGGAGTTTTCTACTTATCATTTGGCTTACTAATCGTTCTAATTACACTAATAATCGTTTTCTTGCCTTTTAGTAGAAAAAAAATGGGAGAAACAAATCCAGAATATTCCTATTTCTCTTGGATTGCTTTGCTGTATAGTACAGGAATGGGCTCAGGATTGTTATTAAGAGCAGTTCAAGAGCCAATGTTTTATTTGCAAAAACCACCTATAACAGTCTATGATTCTAAGCAAATAGCTCTTCAATACACTTTTTTCCACTGGGGGCTTACTCCTTGGGCAATGTATAGCATTTTTGGGTTAATTGTTGCTTACAACCTTTATAACAGAAATGAGAAGAATTTTTTAACAGCAATTGTATCGAATATTAAAAACAGCTTATTAAGAAAAACCATCCCTTTGTTCATTATAATAATCACTATTGCAGGAGTTATTGCTTCTCTTGGTTTGGGTACAAGTCAATTTATAGGTGGTTTAAATCAATATTTAAATTTAGATTTAGGCTATAAATCACTGCTGATTACAGTTTCAATAATAGGAATAATAGGAACACTGTCTGCTCTAACAGGAATTTCAAAAGTGATTAAATACTTGGCCGATTTTGACATGATTGTATCATTACTATTATTATTATTTGTAGCTTGTTTTCTTAATTTTCAAAATTATTTTCACAATACAATCTACGCAATTTATCATTATATTATTCATTTCTTCGAAATGAGTTTGTCAGTAGGGAATTTTAAAGCTTCAGAGCGATTTACTAAAGATTGGACTGTTTTTTATTGGGCTTTTTGGTTGGCTTGGGTTCCGTTTACTGGAATATTTATAGCTCGAATTTCAAAAGGAAGAACGATAAGAGAATTTATTTTTGCGACCATTTTAGTGCCTACAATTGCAACCATAATTTGGTTTTCTGTTTTTGCGAATAGTGCTTTCGAAATTGTAAAAAATTCAAGCATCAGCCAATTCGATAATGTTTTCACTTCTTTGTTTATTTTTTTAGAGCACTACCCTCTTTCTATTATTACTGTTTTTTCAGCAACTATTCTAGTACTAGTTTCTATAATTAATTCAGTCGATTCCGCTATTTTTGTTTTAGGAATATTTAGCGATCACGGAAAGGAAGACCCATCAAAAAAACATAAAATATTTTGGGGCATAATCATCACAGCTTCCGCGATCGGGCTGAGCGCAGTTGGTAGTAACGACTTACTGAATGCAATTAGTAACTTACTTATCATTCTGGCATTGCCATTTAGCCTTTTATACCTATTTATAATAATTTCTTTCGTAAATAAATTAATTAAAAAACAAACAAAATGAGAGTTAAAAATGAAATTTGGATTGCTACTGGGTTAAGAACTCCATTTGCAAAAGCAGAAAAAGAGCTTAAAAATGTATCTGCACTTGATATGTCGAAAGAAGTATTAAATAAAATGGTAGAAAAAGCAAAAGCCAAACCCGATTTCGTAATTTGGGGAACAGTCGTACCAACATTAAAGTATAGTAACATCGCTAGAGAAGTCGTAATGGACTCTAATTTAAAAGAAGAAACAATTTCTTTTTCTACAGTTTTAGCATGTAGCAGCTCTTTACTTGCAGCTATAGAAGCAAGTAGTATGATTTCAGATGACGAAACTGCAATAGCAGGTGGTGTTGAGTCTTTTAGTAATGTTCAAATTGGGCTAAATGATAAATCTTCAAATTGGATTAAGAATTTTTCTTTAGCTAAATCTTTCATGGATAAATTAAAATTAATCCCCGGTTTTTTTTCACTTCGAATTCAGACACCACAAAGTGTAAATAGAAGTACAGGAAAAAGTATGGGTCAGCATGCAGAAATTACAGGACAAAGGCTAAATGTACCAAAATTAGAACAAGATGAATTAGCCGTGCTAAGTCATAAAAATTATTTTAAAGCAAAAGAAGATGGGTTTTACCAAGACTTATATTTTCCAGCATTTGGTTTAGATAAAGATGCCATCCCAAGAAAAGAAACATCTGTAGAAAAAATAGCGCATTTAAAACCCGTTTTTGATCGTTCAGAAAAAGGGACAATAACAGCTGGCAATTCTTCTCTTTTTACAGATGGTGCCGCTGGAGTCTGGGTTGCGGGTAAAAATGCAATTAGTAAAATTAATTCTCCATATAAAGCTAGATTGCTCGACTGGGAATTGGCAGGAGTAAATATTGAGGAAGAAGGGATTTTAATGGCACCAACAGTTGCTATTCCAAAAATGCTCGAAAGAAACAAGCTAAATTACGATGACATTGATATCTGGGAAATACATGAGGCATTTGCATCGCAGGTCCTTGCAACTATTATAAAAATTGAAGATAAAAAGCATCTTCAAAAACTAGGTGTCGATTTTGATTTTGGAAAATTCCCAATGAAAAAATTAAATCCCAATGGTAGTAGTATTGCAATAGGTCATCCATTTGGAGCAACAGGAGCTAGAATATTAAGCCAAACCGTAAAAGAACTGCATCAGCTAGGAGAAAATAAAAAAGCGGTAATAAGTGTTTGTGCAGATGGTGGTTTGGGTGCAGTTGTATTAATAGGAAATTAATTAGAAATAAATATAATGTTAAATCAATTTAAAAAAGAGGTTCTTGACGGGCTAAGTAAAACACCACAAAAATCTCTTCCATCTAAATACTTTTATGATAAAAAAGGAGATGATTTATTTGTGCAAATAATGGCTTTGCCAGAATATTATCTAACACGTTCGGAAATGGAGATATTCCAAGAAAAAACAGAGGATATTATATCTGCACTAAGTTTAAACAAAGAAAATAAATATAGCTTAATTGAGTTAGGTGCTGGAGACGGAACAAAAACGGTACATTTATTAAAAGCATTGGTTAATAAAAATATTAATTTTGAGTACTTTCCAGTAGATATATCTCAAAATGCTTTAGATGGAATTAAATCCTATTTAAGAACTGAAGTTCCAACCTTAATAGTCAAACCTAATCATAATGATTATTTTAAAGCTCTAGAAAATCTAAAACAAGACGGAACAATAAAAATTATTTTGTTTTTAGGGTCAAATATTGGAAATTTAGTTGATGAACTTGCTACCGAATTTATTTATCAGCTAGGGAGTAATCTTTTTAAAGGGGATAAGATAATTCTTGGAGTAGACCTAAAAAAACCTAAAGCAATTGTTTTGCCCGCCTACAATGACAGTAAAGGCGTAACTGCCGAATTTAATCTAAATTTACTCGATAGAATAAATAAGGAACTTGGGGCCAATTTTAATAGAGCGCAATTTGAACATGCACCAACATATGATGAACATATAGGAATTGCAAAAAGTTATATTAAAAGTAAAATAAAACAAAGCGTTATAATTGATGGGATTGAATTTTATTTTGAAAAAGATGAATTAATTCATACCGAAGTTTCCAGAAAATACGATGACCAGGTTTTAAAACAAATTCTTTCTAAAACAGATATTAGATGGGAAAATAAAATAACAGATTCTAAACAATTTTTTGCAAATTATGTTTTAGAAAAAAATTAGACAATAATGAATAAATTGGGAATTATAGGATTAGGCTCAAAATCAACAACCTACTATATAGAACTTCTAAATTTGTTTTACAACAAAAAGCATGGAGGATTTAATACTTGTCCTTTTACAATGGTAAATATTAATTTTAATGAAATTAATCCTTTTTTACCTAATGATTTTATTAATATAAATGGGAACATCCTCCCCTATCTTCATTATATAAATTCATTGAAAGTTAGGGAGCTACTTATTCCTAATATTACGATTCACCAAGCAATAGATAATTTAATCATTACAGAAAAATTTAATTTTAAAATAATCCATCCATTAGATTTACTAATTAGTCATCTTAAATTAAATGGAATAGAAAATGTTATTATTTTAGGTACAAAATACACAATGGAAGGAAATTATATTCAATCAAAACTTAAACAAAATAATATTTATGTGACTAAAGTAACCGAAAATGTTATCAATGAAATCGAAAAAATAAGAATAGAAATATATAACGGCAATCTTGATTACAAAAAAAAATATCTGACAGAATTTGCCCAAAGTCAACCTAATTTAAAAGTGATCCTTGCCTGTACAGAACTTTCTGTTTTGGCAAATCAAAATTCGCTTTTCATAGACATGGCAACTCTACAAATTAAAAAAGCAATAGAAAACTTATAAAAACAAACATTATGTCAAATGCAATTTTTACACCTAAAAAACCTGTAAATGAACCTGTGAAAGATTATGTCGCTGGAAGTTTTGAAAGAATTCAGCTTGATGAAGCTATAGCAAAACTTAAATCAGAAGTAATTGATATACCAATGTATATCAATGGAAATGAAATTACAAGTTCTGAAAAAATAAATATAGTATCACCACACAATCATAACCATACTTTAGGGCTTTATAACAAAGGAAAAAAAGAGCATGTAACCATGGCTATTGATGCAGCACTCAATGCAAGAAAACAATGGGCTAATATGTCTTGGGAACATAGAGCAAGTATTTTTTTGAAAGCTGCAGATTTAATTGCGGGTAAATATAGGGCAAAGTTAAATGCAGCAACTATGTTAGGTCAAAGTAAAAGTGTTCATCAAACAGAAATCGATAGCGTTTGTGAATCAGTTGATTTTTTAAGATTTAATGTTCATTTTATGTCAGAAATTTATAAAGAACAACCAGAATCTCCAGATGGTGTTTGGAATAAATTAGAGTGGCGACCATTAGAAGGATTTGTTTTTGCACTTACTCCATTTAATTTTACTTCGATTGCCTGTAATCTACCAACAAGTGCTGCCATGATGGGCAATGTGGTAGTCTGGAAACCAAGTAATGCACAAATATACAGTGCTAAAGTTTTGATGGATATATATAAAGAAGCAGGATTGCCAAAAGGTATAATAAATATGATATTTCCAACAGGCCCTGATGCAGCAGAAGTTATATTTAATCACCCAGATTTTTCAGGGATTCATTTCACAGGTAGCACTGCAGTTTTTCAAAATATTTGGCAAAAAATTGGGAATAATATTCAAAAATATAAATCTTACCCTAGAATCGTTGGGGAAACAGGTGGAAAAGATTTTATTATGGCACATTCAAGTGCAGATATCGATGCTTTTGTAACAGCAATAATAAGAGGTTCTTTTGAATATCAAGGGCAAAAATGTTCTGCTTCTTCACGAGCCTATGTTCCAAACAGTATTTGGCCGGCAGTAAAAGAAAAATTAGTAGAACAAGTAAATGCAATAAAAATTGGCAGCCCAGAAGATTATACAAATTTTATGAATGCAGTTATTGATGAAAAAAGTTTTGATAAATTAAATTCATATATTAAAGCTGCCAAAGCGGATTCAAATACAGAAGTAATAACCCAAAGTATAAACAGTAAAGAAATCGGCTACTTTATACAGCCAACAATAATTAAAACTAATGATCCAAAGTATGTTACGATGTGTGAGGAATTGTTTGGACCAATTTTAACCTTATATGTATATGAAGATAGTGAATTTGAAGCAATTCTAGATTTAGTAGATTCAACATCAATTTACGCTTTAACAGGTGCTTTTTTCGCCCAAGATAGAGAAGTAATTGAAGTTGCAAGCAACAGGCTAAATCAATCAGCAGGTAATTTTTATATTAATGACAAAAGTACTGGAGCGGTTGTAGGTCAGCAGCCTTTTGGAGGTGCAAGAGGAAGTGGTACTAATGATAAAGCTGGATCTAAAATTAATTTGCTTCGCTGGACATCAGCTAGAACTATAAAAGAAAATTTAGTTCCGCCTACAAATTATAAATATCCATTTATGGATAAAAAATAAAATTAAGCAAATAACTATATGGTTTTTAAAGGCACGTTAGAAGAATATCTATTTGTATCAGAGATAGTTCCTGAAAGAATGTACATGTTTAATAAAGACTTAAAAACAGGATTGTCTGTTATATGGAATATTGGGACTAAAGCAGAATTTATAATAGATAGCCAGCCAATAGCCGTTAAAAAAGATTGTTTTCTTTTTTTAACCAGCTTTCATACGATACAGAAAATTGAATTTGAAAAATTAAGAGTAATCCAGTTTAATCAACCTTTTTATTGTGTTGAAAATCATGATAGTGATGTAGGTTGTAAAGGACTCTTGTTTTTTGGGGCATCAACAATTCCAAAAATTCGAATCGATCATGAGGAAAAGAAACAATTCGAATTAATTTGGAAAGTTCTTGAAATGGAAATTGAACAGAAAGACGATTATTCTTTAGAAATGCTTAAATCGTTGTTAAAAAGATTTTTAATTTTAAGTGTTAGAAAATACAGGCAGCAAAACTTAGATATTAATGAAGATTCTAAGGCAATAGGAATAATTCGAGAATATAATTTTCTTGTAGAAAAACATTTTAAAACCAAGACAACAGTTGCTGCTTATGCTGACATGCTTTTTAAATCACCAAAAACATTGTCTAATTTTTTTAAAATGCATATAGATAAATCTCCTATTGAAATTATCAATAATAGAAGATTACTTGAAGCAAAAAGACTTTTAAAATATTCGAAAATTCCAATACAAGAAATTGCGGAAGAACTTTCTTTTAGTGATGTTCAAGCTTTTAGTAATTTTATAAAAAAGCACACCAACAAATCACCTACATTTATTCGGGATAATTAATTTAAAGGAAATATTTATAAATATTTAGGAAGTTCAAAAAAGAACTTCCTTTTTTTTGTTGAGTAAATTTGCAATAGAAAAGTAAGTTTTTCCTTTAATGCTTTTGTTTTAAAAGAAAATAATTTTACAAATATAAAATATTTCTCATTTTAACCGATTGGTAAAAAATCAATAATCAAGGAAAAATAAACAAATAAAAAGGTATTTTAAAATATAAGTAAAAAGGAATGTGTATATAACTTTGTTTAATAATTAAAACCTAAACATTATGAAAGATAAAATATTAAAATGGAACGATGTACTAAACTTTGCAAACAATGGAAATCCAGCACCAGATAGAAGAGTTGAAAAAAAAGATGAAGAATGGAGACAACAATTAACGGAAGAAGAATTTTACATCACAAGAAAAAAAGGAACAGAAGCTAGATTTTCTGGCGAGCATTGTTCAAGGTATGAACCAGGTAAATATGGTTGTGTTTGTTGTGATAATGAATTATTTGATTCAGGTGAAAAATTTGATAGTGGAACAGGTTGGCCAAGTTTTACACTTCCAATTAAGGAAAATGCCATAAAATATCACAAAGATGGTTCTTTTGGAATGATTAGAATCGAAGTAATGTGTAATGTCTGCGATAGTCATTTAGGGCATGTGTTTCAAGATGGACCACAACCAAGTGGTTTAAGATACTGTATTAATTCAGTGTCGATGAAAAAAATAGATTAATAATATCAAAAACCAATTAAAATGAAAAACATACAATTTATAACCTTTGGAGGAGGTTGTTTTTGGGGAGTAGAAAAGTTTTTACAAGATATTCCTGGAGTTATCGATGCTGTTTCTGGTTATGCAGGAGGAGAATCAATAGACCCTACTTATTCTGATGTATGCGGTGGAAGAACTGGACATGCAGAAGTTGTAAACGTTGAGTTTGATGCAGATATAATTTCTTTAGAAGCCCTAACAAAAAAATTTATCGTTAAATACGGAACAAATTCTAGTTCAAATGCAGATTCTGTTTCACAATATAGATCCATTATTTTGTACCGGAATAATGAACAAAAAGAAGCAATAGAAAAAACGCTAAGCGATGAAAATGGGATTAGAAAATACACTACTCAAATTAAAGCATTAAATAAATTTTATGAAGCAGAAGATTATCATCAAGATTACCATGGGAGTTGTAGGGTAAATGCTTAATAAAAATTTACAAAAAGAATGAAAGATATACAAAAAGCTACATTAGGAGGAGGATGCTTTTGGTGTGTAGAAGCTATAATCCAAAGATTAAAAGGTGTTGAAAAAGTAATTTCTGGGTATACAGGCGGAACAACAAAAGACCCAACATATAGAGAGGTTTGTAATGGAAATACTGGGCATGCAGAAGTTATTCAGGTCACTTTTGACGCTGAGATTATAACTTACGATGAGTTATTAGCTGTATTTATAACTAGTCATGATCCAACAACCTTAAATAAACAGGGTGCAGATTATGGCACACAATACAGATCAGTAATTTATTATCACAATACATACCAAAAAACTGTAGCAGAAGAAGTCATTGCAATAATTAATCCAATTTTTAATAATAAAATAATAACTGAAATTAGTCCTCTTGGTGATTTTTATCCAGCGGAAGCATATCATCAAAACTACTATAATCAAAATAATTCAGCAGGATATTGTAATGCTGTAATTACTCCAAAGGTAAATAAACTCCGAAAAATGTATGCTGATAAATTAAAAGAAAATGCTTAAGATAAAATATTTACTATTAATGATTTTGATGTTTACAACTTTCGGTTGTAAGGGGCAAAAAGAAGATAGTATAAAAATAAAAGTAAAAAAAATGGATACAACAAAAAATAATTATGGGATAGAGGGTCTAAAAGCTCCTGAATGGAAAATTGAACAATGGGTAGATGAAAACGGAAATAAAACCAAGCCAATTCAATTATCTGATTATAAAGGAAAGTTTAAAGTCATATACTGTTTTCAAAGCTGGTGTCCAGGTTGTCATAGCATTGGACTGCCATCACTACAAGTAATGACTGATGCTTTAAAGGATAATGATAACGTTAAGTTTTTAGCAGTTCAAACAGTATTTGAAGGTGCAAGTAGTAATACTTATGAGAAAATGCTTGAAGTACAAAAAAAGTATAATTTAAAAATTCCTTTTGGGCAAGACAATGGAGATGATTCCACAAGAAACATTTCTAATATAATGTATAATTATAGAACTGGGGGAACGCCTTGGTTTATATTTATAGATCAAGATGACAATGTTGTTTTTAATGATTATCATTTAAATACAGAAAAAGCAATTGAATTTTTGCAAACAATAAAGTAGTTTTTTCATAATTAGGTTAATTAGTTGGTATTCCTCCAAGTGTAATAGCTTGGAGGTTTATTTAAAAACAATAAATATAAAAACAGAGAGCATGAAAAATAAAAACAATTTTATAAAAATTGCAATGATGGTTTTTACAGTCTTCACATTACAATCTTGTGCACAAAGCACTTCAAATTCAGAAGCAGAAAAAATAAAAAATTTAGCAATAAGTTCTGTAAACAAAACAGATGCCGAATGGAAAAAAGAACTTTCTGCTGAACAATATTATGTTTTAAGAGAAAAAGGAACAGAAAAACCATTTACAGGAGAATTATTACTCAATAAAGAGATAGGAATATATAAATGCGCTGGATGTGGTAATGAGTTGTTTACAGATGAAATGAAGTTTGATTCACATTGTGGCTGGCCTAGTTTTGACAAAGAAATAGCAGGTGGAAAAATTACCACGAAAGAAGATACTACTTTAGGCATGAAAAGAGTGGAGATAAATTGTGCTAAATGCGACGGACATTTAGGGCATATTTTTGATGACGGGCCAACAGAAACTGGGAAAAGATATTGCGTAAACTCTGTTTCGTTGTCGTTTGAACCTGCTTCAAAAACCAAAAAAGAAATTGTAAAAGCTACTTCTGATACAATTACTCTTGGAGGCGGTTGCTTTTGGTGTATTGAAGCCATATACGAAAAATTAGATGGTGTAAAGTCTGTTGTATCGGGTTATGCAGGAGGACAAACAAAAAATCCATCTTATTATGAAACAAGCTCTGGTAAAACTGGACACGCGGAAGTAACTCAAATTGTTTTTGACCCTAATAAAACTTCAGTTGAAGAGATTTTAAAAGTGTTTTTTACAGTTCATGATCCAACTACATTAAATAGTCAAGGAGCAGACTCAGGAACACAATATAGATCTATTATATTGTATAAAGATAATGAACAAAAAAAGATTGCAACAGAAATTATTGTTGCTCTTAACAAAGCAAAAGTGTATAATAACCCTATAGTAACGGAAGTAAAACCTCTAATAAAGTTTTATAAAGCGGAGAATTCTCACCAGGACTACTATGCGAGCAATATATCAGAACCCTATTGTCAAATGGTGATTCAACCCAAAATAGAAAAATTTGAAAAAATATTTAAAGAAAGGATTAAAAAATAATGGAAACTTCAGGAATTCAACATTATCCAGATTTAAACATGTTTGTAATGAGAGTTGGCGATGATTTTGCTAAAATTGAATATATAGTAAAAAACAACTGCTATTGTAATCTCACCCATCTTAGGCACACTCAAAAGTAGAGTTTTTTGTTAATAATTTATTGTTGTCATTGTTAAAATTTTGTTGGAATGTGGGAAACTCGTTGG
>NZ_JAUFQB010000045.1 GCF_030409525.1 Kaistella yonginensis
AGGCCAACGAGTTTCCCACATTCCAACAAAATTTTAACAATGACAACAATAAATTATTAACAAAAAACTCTACTTTTGAGTGTGCCTAAGATGGGTGAGATTACATATTCAAATGACATAGTTTTACTTTATTTGTGTTTGATAATAACTTAATTGTTGACTAAAGTAATTAGCAAGTCGGGGAGATTCCATTTCCTCGTTTTGATGTACAAAAAATGCAATTTCTGATACACCATCATCAATCCATTTAGAAATTCTCTTTGCCCAATCATCTATCCTCTCATAATCGCTTTTATGGTTTGCACCAATAAAGCGAATAAATGGTTTCGAATTGCTCAAACGCATGTGAAGCAAATCGCGCCTTCCTGCCGAGTCTGTAAAAATAATACTGATATCTTTTTTTTCACAAAGATCAAAAATCCTTTCATGATTATCTTTGTCTGTGTACCAAGTGGCATTCCTAAACTCTATAGCTAAGGGTAAATCTATTGGCCAATTTTCAATAAAAGACTTAAGCAAATCGAATTTTGCTGTGGTAAAATCTTCTCTTAATTGCAAGAATATAGTACCTAATTTATTTTCTAAAGCGGCAACAGATAGTAGAAAATTGTTTATATAATCCTCTACATTATTCAGCCTTCTAAAATGCGATATTCCCTGATAAATTTTAGGAAAGAATTTAAAATTTTTTTCTGTACGATCATACCATTTTTTATACTGTTCAGGTTCATAATTTTTATAAAAGCTAGCATTTAGTTCTATACTATTAAACTGGGTAGAATAGTATGCTAATTCATCCTTAGTCCCTTTAGGATAAAAATTGTGGAGGTAATTCTTTCCCCAATGCCCACAGCCTACATTTGTTGAATATAAAGAATTTAATACATTACTTAGTACTCTTTTAGTAGAGGGAACATCATTTGGTAGGCTAAAATCTATAGCACTAATATCTTCTGCCTTACCAAATCTCATTTGAATTTTCTATCCGCCTTTTCAATCTCAAGGTCATTTATAGAAGCAAATCTTTTTTGCATTAGACCATCTTCATTAAACTCCCAATTTTCGTTTCCGTATGCTCTAAACCATTTTCCATCTTTGTTGCGGTATTCGTATTCAAATCTTACCGCAATTCTATTGTCTGTATGAGCCCAATATTCTTTTTTTAATTTATAGTCTAGTTCATTTTCCCATTTGTTTTTGAGGAACACTTGGATTTCTTCTCTGCCATTTACAAATTCGTTTCTATTACGCCACTCGCTATGCTTGGTATAAGCCATAGAAACTTTTACTGGGTCTTGACTATTCCAACCGTCTTCGGCCATTTGAATTTTTTGTTTTGCCGTTTCCAATGTGAATGGAGGCAAAGGATGTTTTACTTCTTTCATTTTTTTATTTTAAATATTTATTGAAATTTTCGATGTTAAATCTTGAAACACTATGGTGTCTGCAATAGAAAACAATAACATTCCTGTCAAAAACAATGGTTCATATTTTGGATTTTGCCAAAGTTTACTGCTGATATCTAACATTAGCTTATTCATTTCATAATATGCATTTTTTTCGCTAATGTAATTATTGTTATCTCTACTTTTTATATACTGCCTTGTATCTAAGTCCGACAATGAATTGGGTTTATACTTTTCTACATTTTTCAACCGAATTAGCACATCGATATCAAAAGCTGTTAGTTTTGAATTTCTCCCTTGAGGCATTGGTAAAAACTTATTACCCGCATTTTGAGATAATATTATCCAATTTAACGCATAGGCAACTCTGGAATCGTATATGGCATTTTTTTCAGGATACAAATAGGCTCCCACTTTGGAACTGCTTGAGATGGCTTTAAAAGGTGGTTTCTCTGAACCGATAAAATTGTTTACTAATGGTTCTATATTTTCATCATTCAATCCGATTACTCCGCCCCAATCTTTGATAACCCATTGGACTAATTTTTTAAAGTAGACTGGATTATTAGTTCTAGTGCTTCGCATTGCTTCGCCGACTTTATTTTTGACTTCTAAAGTGCGAATAAATGGAGTTTGGTTATCAAGCTCAGTAAGTTCTTCTGGTGTTAGAATATTTAATTCTACCAATTTTTTAAAACTTGCATCCCAGGCATATAGTTGCTCCAGATTATCTTTGTAAAGGGATAAATATGAAACGATTTTTTCTATATTAAAAATTTGGGGTTGTTGAATGTTAGATATAGTTCTTTCCATTTCACGTAAAATGTTTATAAAGTTTACAGTTGAACATTGCAAAATATTTAACTTACAAAAGTTTACGGATTAAAGAAAAGTCTCAAACCTTTCAAAATGGCAAGTATAACCGTTTGGGTGTTTTACAAGATAATCTTGATGATGTTCTTCTGCAGGCCAAGCTTTTGTAAATGGTTCTAATGTAGTTACAACTTTCCCGTTCCATTTATTCGATTTGTTAACAATATCAATTACCTCCAGTGCGGTGTTCTTTTCTTCTTCATTTTGATAGAATATTGCAGACCGATAACTACTACCAATGTCATTCCCTTGTCTGTCTATTGTTGTTGGGTTGTGAATTCTAAAAAAATAATCTAATATTTCTTTAAACGAAGTTTCAGTAGTATCGTATGTTAACTCTATACCTTCAGCATGGCCTGGATGAAAAGCATAAGTTGGATGTTCATTTGTACCACCCAAATAAATTACCTCTGTGTCTTTTATACCTGGTCTTTTTCTAAATAAATCTTCCATTCCCCAGAAACATCCACCCGCTATATATGCTTTTTTTAATGTACTCATGTCTTATTTTTATTTAATAATCTATTGTTCAAAGGTATACTTATTTTGTGTTTAGCACTTTGTTTATTTTACATGTATTCTTGTAAGTAATTCCCTTTTATAAAAATGTTTACCCCTTCCTATCAATTAATTTAATGGTTTTAGTTTTTCTAACATCGTAGGGATAAGCTCACTAACTGTAGGATGAATGTGAACTCCATCTCTAAAAACTGTGTAGGGTTGTTTTGCATACATTAAATTTGTAATCCCATTTATTAATTCATCACCGCCAACACCAAAAACACAAGCGCCTAAAAACTGATTGTTTTCAGCATTTATTATAGCCTCCATAAAACCAAAAGTTTCTCCTTTTTCCTTTGCTCTTCCAACTTTATCCATAGGCCTATGAGCTACTAGAATTTTATGACCATTACTAATAGCTTCTGTTTTTGTCATCCCAACTCTTCCTAGAGGAGGGTCTATAAACAACCCGTAGGTTGTTATTCTATCGCTAATTTTACGATTTTTTTCTCCAAAAAGTTGATTTTCAACAATTTGATAATCATTGTATGAAGTATGCGTAAATGCGCCTTTCCCGTTACAGTCTCCCATTGCATAAATACCTTCAACATTGGTTTGGCAATATTCATTTACATTAATAAATCCTCTATTGTTCTTTTCAATCGAAGTGTTTTCAAGTCCTAGTAAATCTGTATTAGGAACTCTTCCTATAGCTAACAACAAATGCGTACCAGTTACATTATCCCCATCTTTTGTTGTTGTAACGGTTATGGTATTATCATCATTCTTATATGCTTTAATAGTATCTGCATTAAAAATCATATCAATTTTTTCAGCATCAAATATTTCTTTAACAGTTTGGCTAACATTTTCGTCTTCTCTTCCAATTAACCTCGATCCCCTTTCTATTATGGTGACTTTACTACCAAATCTGCGAAACATTTGCCCAAACTCAAGCCCTATATAACTCCCTCCAATAATAATTAAGTGTTTAGGTATTTCTTTTACTTCTAATAACTCAACATTTGTATAATGAGGAACCTGTTGATATTCTTCTGGGACTAATGATCTTCCACCTACATTTATAAATATTTTTTTTGAAGTAATAGTTTCGTTGTTGATTTCGACTACATAATCGCTAGTAAATTTGGCTTCACCTCTAAATAGAACAATGTTTTCATTGCTTTGAATACCATCCTCAATACCATTTCTAGAAATATCTATTAGGTTTTCTTTTCTTTGATTTACTTTTCTTAAATTTGTTTTTGTACCAACAGGGATTTCAATTCCAAATTTTTCCCCATGTTGAACGTCCCATGCTCTGCGAGCACTTGCTATGTAAGTTTTAGTTGGAATACAGCCATAATTTAGGCAAGTACCTCCAATTTTACTTTTTTCAATAAGTGCTACCTTTCCTTTTTTAGAAAGAGAAAATGCTAACGGAGTTCCTGCTTGTCCAGAACCTATAATAATAAAGTCGAATGTTTTCATATTAGTAATTTTTTTAATTCCATTTTAGTTTTTTTCTTTCTTCCCAATAATAGGAAGGATTAATTGCAAAAGATTTTAATTTTTCAAGTTCGATATTTTCTAACTCAAACTCGTTTGCTTTTAAGTTTTGTTGTAAATGGGCTAAATTATTTGCACCACTTAAAACTGTACTTCCTTTAAAACAATCCATACAAAATCTAATTGCAATAGCATCAATTGTTACTTTATATTTTGTGGCTAATTTTACAGTTTCATTTTGCAATGCACTATAATTTAGGTATTGATTTGAAAGTATTCTACCGTTTGCCAAAGCTTCTTTTATAATGATTTTTTTATCTTTGATCTTATCTTTAATTTCTAATAAACTTTGATCTAAAACATTAAATGTTACTTGAAATGAAGTAAAAAGCGGTTCGTCGTTTATTTTTATATTTAATGCTTTTTTAATTACTTCAATTTGTTTACTTCCACTAGTTGATAAGCCAATTTCTATATTATTTTCTTTTTTAATTAGGTATAATTTTTTTAAAACTTCAGTACTTTCCAACACTTCGCTTTCTTGAGTTACAGAATGTATTTGATACAATTTTAAATTAGGGAGTAACTGTTTAGATTTTTCCCATTGCTGATTTAATTTTTCTAAAGAATGGTTTTTATCTTCGTGAATTGTAGCATTAAAATCAAAATTTGCAATATAGGTGTATCCCCATTTTGTAGAAATACTAACCTCATTAGCATTTTTTTCTTTAATTAATTCAATTAAAATATCTTCTGCAATGCCATAGCCAGGAGAAGAATCGAAATATTTTACTCCTAAAGACATGGCTTCTTTTAAAAAATCCAATCCTTGCTGCTTATAGTGCTCTAAATCAAATTTTTCCGAAGAGTCAACCTTGTTTTCATTTATGTTAATATAAATAGGTCTACCAATAGCCGCTGTTCCTAAACCAATTTTAGATGTTTTCAAATGTTGTAATTTTGTATGATTTACCGATTTAGAAAATTTTTCTATTACCAATTTCAATTTAGGGTTAATATAATTTTCGCAAAAAGGCTTTTCTGGATTGGAATGATAATAATTTAATTGGTCTTCAATATTCAATTTGAAAGCTACATAAGGAAGCACCTGTGTAATTATGGTATCATTGAAATCTTTTTGCAATAGCTGTAAAGTAGTAATCGCAGTGTTTTTTTGTGCTTCATCAAAATAATACAGCGCAGAACGATATTTTCCTCTCATGGAATGCATTGCAGTACAACTGTGCGTATGCAAATGAATTTCAATAAGTGCCTCAAGTGTTATTAAATTAGTATCAAAAGTAATTACTACTGCTTCAGAAAATGTGGTGGCTTCCCCATCAGAATGTATCCAACCTTGCAGCACTTCTTCAACACCTATCAACGATTGAAAAATTGCTTCTGTACACCAATGACAACTTCCTCCAATGCCAATTTTTTCTTTACCCATTATTATATTCTTGTTCTTTTTTTGATTTTTTTTGATTTATTTTCTTCCATTTTTAACATCAAAACATTGTCTTGCTAACAAGCGTTTTTTACTATTATTTTAATGTTGGTATTTGTCCTTGGGCTAATTTAATTCTTGTCCATAAATTCATATTTATGGTTATATAGGCAATTTCTGCGATTTCTTCTTCTGTAAAAAAAACTGTAAGCTTTAGATGAAATTCATTAAAATTAGAACTTGTTCCTTCATTCAGCACATCGGTATATTCTAATGCTGCTTTTTCTTTTTCAGAAAACAATTCTGAGTGCCAATAACTTCCTAAATTATCAATTTTTGCTTGTAGAATATTCAATTTTCTCGCTGTTTCCTGATGTAGAATGCCACAATAACTACATTTGTTTACCGTTGCCACTCTAAGCCTAATGAGTTGTGCTAGCTCTTTATCTAATTTCAAATCTGCGGTATAGCCATAGGCTTTTGCCATAGCGACAGCAGCAGTCATGAATTCAGAATTAGAAGGGTCAAAATTGGTATTTATAAATTTAATACTCTCCATAGCAAAATTTCCTTAATTGTTAAATTAGTTCGGTTTCAAAATACACTTTGTTTGCCACTGTTTTATGCACAGGACATTTTGAGGCGATTTCTTTTAACTTGTTTCTTTGTTCATCAGTAAGATTCCCAATTAGTTTTATCTTTTTAAATATATGGTCCAATTGTCCCATATCTTCAATATTCACATTTAATTCTGAAGAATGTCTTTTAGAATAGCTTAAATATACGAAAACCTCTTTTAAATCCCATTGTTTTCTTTGTGCATATAATTTTAATGTTAAAACAGTACAAGAGCCAATAGCCGCATTTAGAAGCTCATATGGAGATAATCCAAGATCATCGCCTCCAAAATCTTTTGGTTCATCTCCAAGTATGTGATGTGTTTTTGTGTAAATATGGTTAGTAAAAGGCACCATAGTTTCATGATAGACTAGTACTTGTTCTCCAATTGTGTCTTTCAGATCCTCCGAAGGTTTCTCTTTAATTTCTACATACCTTTTTACCCAGCTTCCTATAATTTGAGTCACATAGAAAGCGTCTTCTTTTTTACTAATCAAATGATCTGCTCCGTTTAAACTAATAAAACTTTTTGGATGTATCGCTTTATGATATAGGGAAGCTGCATTTTCTATTCCTACAATTAAATCGTGAGGAGAGTGCATTATTAATATTGGTTTTCTCAATTTTTTCACTTCTTCTTCTAAAGTGTACTTTTCCAAATCATCAAGAAACTGTTTTTTTATTTTAAAAGGTCTACCGCCTATAGATAGTGTAGCTTCTCCTTTATTTAAAATAGTATCTTCTAGATTTCCAAAATGTTTTGTAACATGTTTCACAAAAGAAGGTGCAGCTATGGAAACTAATGCTTCAATATTTGGTAATTTATTAGCACTTATTATGGCAGCTGCTCCACCTAAGGAATGACCAATTAAAATGGATGGAGCGACATAATTTTTGGTTAAAAAAGTATTAACATCTATAATATCTGAAATATTATTAGAAAAAGAGGTTTCGCTAAAATCGCCATCACTATGTCCTAATCCAGTAAAATCGAAATTAAGTACGCTTATCCCTAAATTGGTTAACTCGCTAGAAATGTTTTTAACCACGGCTAAACTTGAAGAACAGGTAAAACAATGTGCAAAAATTGCAATTGTATTAATTTCTCCATTTAAAGGCGTTATTAATTGAGCAGATAATAATGCTTCATCTTTGTTTTTTATTTTCAGATTTATTTTCTTCATTTTATATATTTAAAAAATATAATATCCTTTAATATTAAATTCTGGAGAATTTACTGCTCTTATTGTTTCACTTATTCCTTCTGTAAGGAACATCATTTCTTTTTCTATAACAAAAGAGTTTATTAAATAGGAAGTGTCAGTATTTGAACAATATAGGCAATTGTCGTCTAATGTTAAATTTAAAACGTACCCTTCCTCTTCTAATTTGCCAATGAATTCCTCTTTCCCTATCTCCATAGTAACATGTAGTTTTCCGCTTTTATAATGGTTTATTACTTCTGTTGCTTTTTCATAATCTTCATCTTGTATTTTTAATACTAATGCTCTAAATCCTCCAGAAGTAATTGCAACAGGTTCAATACTTGCCATCATTTCATTTTCTAGGATGGTTTCAATATTTTCGTTTTCAAGAATATTTTTAATATTCATTACTTCATAATATTCGCCACTATATAAGGTTTTCATAATTATTTATTTTTTTATTAGTCTAATTCCACTATACTGCCATCTCATATTAGGATGGAAAAAGTTTCTATAGGTTTTCCGGCTATGTTCTTTAGGCGTCGCAACAGATGCACCTCTCATTACCATAGTGTTTATCATAAACTTCCCATTATACTCACCTAAAGCACCTTCAATTTTATTAAAATTAGGATAAGGTAAATATGCACTATTTGTCCATTCCCAAAGTGTTCCCCAATTAAGATGCTCAGAAGCTATTTCCCATTCGAATTCGGTTGGCAAGCGCATTTCCATATATTCCGCATAGGCAAAAGCTTCATAAAAACTGATATGCTTTGCAGGTTCATTGAGCGGAATTTTTTCTAACCCATTCTTGTCATAATGATACCATTCTCCATCAATTTTGTGCCAGTACAGCGGAGCTGTTATCCCGTTATTATTAATCCAATGCCACCCATCATCATGCCATAGATTAAAATTCTGATACCCTCCATTTTCAATAAATGCGATATAGGACTCGTTGGTAACCAGTTGGTTTGCAATTTCAAAAGTGTTTAAATAGACCTTGTGAACACCGAGCTCATTATCGAAACAAAAAGATTGCTCTTGATGTCCTATAGTATATATTCCCTCTACAATTCTTATGAAATTTGGCTCAACCTTATCTTCAACCGTGCCGACAATGCTGGAAACGATAGGGAAAGTGGGTTGATGTCCTAAAATATATTTAATATCATAGACAAACAATTCTTGATGTTGTTCTTCATGATTGATTCCTACAGCGATAATGTCTAAGATTTCTTTTTCCAAATCACGCTCTAAAAATGTTTCCATTGCCTTAGTAACATAGTCTCTATAAGTATAAACGTCTTCAACTGGAGGTCTTGTCATTACTCCTCGTAAGGGACGTAAAACTCTTTCTCCAACATTGTTATAATAACTATTGAACAAATAAGAGAAATCATCATTAAACACTTTGTAATCTGCTACATACTTTGTTAACACAAAGGCTTCCCAAAACCAAGTGGTATGGGCCAAATGCCATTTGGGTGGCGAAACAAAATCAATAGGTTGTACAGAATAATCTTCAATTAACAATGGAGCGCATAATTTTTCAAAATTGGCTCTCACCGCTATAAATTTCTTTCGTAAGTGTAAAATATTCATGTATTTGTATATAGTTTTATTTTGATCTATAGCTAATTATTTGTTTTCATTAGTGTTTATTTGCATAATTTAAGGCAAATAATAATAGATTAACCCAGGTTTTAAACATTTAACACATTGAGTTTTGCTCTTCTGTTTCCATTAAAATAGTAGCTACCATTTTTTTTAATTCGGGGGTTATACTTTCCAAAAACCATTTGTTTTTTCCATGCCACCTAAAATTAAGTGGAGAGGGGTGAACTAATGGAAAATATTTGGGTAGAAATTCTTGATAGCTAATGACTGTTTCAGTTAAATTTTTATATGGATTATCTTTTAAATAATACTCTTGAGCATATTTTCCAACAAGAATGATAAGTTCTAGGTTTTTCATCTGCTCCATTATTTTATTGTGCCATTGTGGTGCACATTCTTTTCTTGGTGGCAAGTCTCCAGATTTTCCTTTACCAGGGAAACAAAACCCCATTGGCATAATAGCGAACAATTCTGGATTATAAAACTGTTCCCTCGAGACACCGAGCCACGATCTAAGATTGTCTCCACTTAAATCATCAAAAGGAATTCCTCTATCATGGGCTTTTTGTCCTGGTGCTTGCGCAATAATTAGTAGCTTGCTTTTGCTTGAAAATTGAACAATCGGCCGCGGTCTGTTTGGTAAAAAATTTGCACAAATTATACAATCAGCTATAGTATCCTTTAATTTTTCAATCATTCTTTGTCGCTAGAAACAGTTTAGAATAAACTTCATTTATATCATAATTCTCTGAAAAAATATGCTTTTGTCCAGATATCACCATCAATTCAATATGTTTCACAATGGGAACCAATTTATCATAAGACGTCTTTGCTTCTAAAAGCCAACTAGAGCTATCTTTTTTCCCATTGGCTAATACCACACTCAAGTGCGACCAATTCTCATTCGGAATATTTGCAAATAAACCTCCTGGGAACGCAACTACATACTGGAAAAGCTTTGGCTTGTGAGCCACAATATTAAAAATCGCTCTCCCTCCATTAGAACTTCCCGCAACAACCCAGCTACTTATTGTGCAAAGAAAATAATTCATAATTGCATTAATAAAACCGTCTATTTCATCGGTAGAATAATCTTTAAAATTGCGATCATTATTATTAATAGGAATTATTTGAATATAGTTTTGAAAGTAGGATGTATTAAAATATACATTTGCACTATACATTACAGTTTCAACTGATTGATTTCCTCCAGAAATACCAATAAAAATGGGATATTCATTTTCATCGGAAAAATCTACTGGAAGCCTCACTAATACTTCGAAATCATTTAAGGATATTTTAGTATACATTTAATACAGAATAGAATTACTCAATTATTTTTACACCATTCCAAAATGCAACATAGTCTTTTATTTCTTTTGCTTTATCAGAAGGGTCTGGGTAATACCAAGCAGCATCTTTATTTGTTGTTCCGTTTACTTCTACTATAAAATAAGATGCATATCCTTTCCATGGGCAAGTAGAGTGGGTATTACTTTCTTTAAAAAACTCTTTTTTTAAACTATTTGGTGGAAAATAATGATTCCCCTCGATAACTATTGTTTCATTGCTTTCCGCTATAGTTTCCCCGTTAAATATTGCTTTCATAATTAGTAAATTTCTTCGATTTTAAAATCATTATTATTAAAACTACACACGTCTCCTTTTTTCTTGCCCATCATGCATTGATAAATAGGCGCTTTTGTCGATATACTGATGAAGTTTTTACCCTCAAATGTAAAATTTCCATCAGCAGTTGCAATTACCATATAGTTATCATTTACTTTTATAACGGCTCCTGGTTCAACCACTTGGGAGGGATTAAAATTTAATGCTTCAATTTCTTCAAGATGATGATGGTGATCATGCACCTGTTTGTCTAATTGTTTTCTTAATCTTTCTTCTTGCCTATGATGCGATTGGTCATCTTGGTCAATAACATCATTTCTGTTAAGCATAGTACCTTTTACAAAATCTAATAGCTTTTCTTCTGTATTTTCTATAGTATGCGTTTCGTTTTCAATTAAAAACTTTTTTAATTCTTTTTTGTCTATCATTTTGTATTTTTTAGTATTATAATTCTTTTTTAAGTTCTTGTATTTTATGAAAGATTAAAGGAGGAAAATTCCCATGATAAATTTCGCAAATGGTACACTTTTTTAATGCTAATGGGTCTTCATTTTCAATTTCTTTCGCAGGGAAAATGCTAAAAACCAATTCGTGATAAATTAATGTATTATAAAACTCCTTATCTTCTTTAACTAGCTTTGAAATTTTGTTTTTCTGTAAAATTAATTTAGCACTGTTTATGATGCCCAATATTTCTCTAACTCCGTCAATTTTTAGAATATCATCATCATTATGAATATTAACATTCATATCTTCAATATCTTGAAAAAAATGTTTTATTGCTCTCTTTCCAAAAATTAAACTGCTTCTACCACTAAAATCTTTATCATAGCTAAAGCTTTTGATGTTATTTTGAAAAAAAGAATACAACTCATGTATTTGTTCCAAATCATGTCTTATTAATGACTGCTTATTGTCTTCATTAACTTGATTTTGAATAATAGTATTAGCATCTAATTGTGCTTTTAAAGCAAGGTATATAAGAATAGAACCTAACAATTGAGAAATCGGAGAAGTAATTCCTCCAATAGTATCGCCAACAGGTCCATATTTCCCTAAAAATTCTATATTTAAAAAAGTTACCATGAATGGCAACACAAAAATTAATATGGCTCCTACAATCAATGTCCATTTTGCAGAGCTATTTACAATATTATCAATCTTCATATATTATTTTGTATGTCTTTCAAAAACTTCTCCTACTGAAACGTCATAACTTTCAAAAATTTCTGTTTTCCCACGCTCTTTATATTTTTTATGTTCTGGGTGTTCATCCCAAATAAGAAAAGAATCTTTGTCTTTAAAATAGACAACTAGCATGTTATGACCATTTTCTCCGTTATAGACTTCGTGCCCATCATATCCTTCAATCATTGAAACATGTTTTCTTGCATAACTATACAATCCTTCAAATTCTTCTTGAAATTCTGGATTAACCTTGTATTTAAACGCTGCGACTATCATTCTTTTATTTTTAAACTTAAATTATTACTTCAACTTTTCTTTATATAGCTCTTTGAATTTTCTCAACTTCGGATTAATTACTGCTGCACAATACCTGTTTTGATCTCTATTCTCATTATAATAATTTTGATGGTAGTCTTCAGCAGGGTAAAAGTGTTCAAACATGGCAACTTCTGTAACAATCATATCATCATACGTAGCTTTTAATTCCTTAATCACATTTAGAGCAATTGTTTTTTCTTCTTCATTTCTATAAAAAATTACACTTCTATATTGAGTACCCATATCTGCTCCTTGCTGATTTAGTGTTGTTGGATTGTGGGTAGTGAGATGAATTTTAACCAAATCCTCATAGGATATTTCAGCAGGATTATAGGCAAACTCAATCACTTCTGCATGGCCAGTTATCCCAGAGGAAACTTCTCTATAGGTAGGGTTAGAAATTCTTCCTCCACTATAGCCACTTTCAACTGTAACAACCCCTTTTAAATTCTGAAAAATTGCTTCTGTGCACCAAAAACAACCCCCTCCAAAAGTTGCTTTCCTTTCCATACTTTCTACTTTTTTCAAAGCCAATGCATTCATACAATATCGCAATCCACTAGGCATGGGACCATCTTGAAAAACATGTCCCAAATGTGCATCACAAGTGTTGCAAGTCGTTTCAATTCGATACATCCCATGGCTTCTATCTTTGTAATAAGCAATCACATTATCCTTTATGGGTTGCGTAAAAGAAGGCCAACCTGTTCCGCTATCAAATTTTTCTGCAGAATCAAAAAGTAAAGTTTCACAACAAACGCAAGTATATTTTCCTGCTTCGAAAAAAGTACACAAATCCGAGCTATTAGCTCTTTCTGTTCCTTTTTGCCTAGTAATATAATATTGTTCTTCTGTTAGCAAAGCTTTCCATTCTTCGTCGGTTTTCTCTACTCGTTTATCTGGTGTAAGATTCCCTTTGTTTGCATATTTAATTACATCGAGCCATTTGAGCATAATTCTATAATTTAGCTTTGAAGGTTATATTTTACTTTACATTGATTACAAACAGTTTCTTCATTATCCGTATGAGAATACTTAATACCTCCTAAATACAAATCGGCATAGTTTTGAATCCAACCTCTATTGTTATCAATATTATTAATAGATATGCCATGATTTTTTACCGCTTCATAGAAATTTCCGGAATACTCTTGAAATCCCCAACAATTTGGGCAATAACCTTCTGGAGTTATAACTTCTCCTTTTGTGTACCATGCTTTTATTGACTGAAAAATGTCCATACTTAATTTTATTTATTTAGTTAATTCTTGAATTTTTAAATCTAATCTTAATAAGGCATTGTTAGGGTCTGAACCAAAAATGGAATAATTCAAATTGGTGTTTTCATCAACAAGAATCCAATGAGGTGTTCCGCCTGCATCGTAATTAATAAAGGTTGTATTAAAGTTTTTATCCCTAAAATACGGGAAGTTTATATAAAACTCTGATTTACAATCCACCAGTTGTTCATCTGTGAAATCAACTCCTTCGAAATTAGTGTGAATGCCTAAAACATTAATCTTATCTTTATATTCAATATTTACCCAGTTTGCAAATGGTAATGCTCTACCTTTGCAACCAGGACAACCTAAGTTAAAAAACAATATAAGCAAAGGTTTTCCTCTATAACTTTCTAAAGTAGGAATTTCACTATCACTAATGCTTTCTATACTCCATTCAGATATTTGCCTCCCTAATTCTATCATTATAAATCTATTTTTACAAATTTAAACAATTATTAAAATAATTTGTTGCACATTTTTCCTGTCTTACTGACAATTATCAGGGAAAATGAGGCACATTGAAAAAAGATAAAACGTTCTTTGGTTATGACTTATATAAAAAAATGTTTCTGCTCCCCTTCAAAAATGCTTGTAAAAAATTGCGCAATTTTTAATAAATACAAACATATATTAGGAGAAAAGCATTTTGATGTTTCATAGCCAAAACTTTTTAATCGGATGATTTAACCAAAAGGATTGAAATAGTAAAAAACACTTTGGTTATTCTCCATTTAAATAGTATTTTAATTGTTTTTAACACAAATTTTTTAGTATGTTCAATAAAAAAACAGAGCCCAAGATGCACTAGAACTGGAAAAATGAAAAAGTTTTATTTAATTCTTCTGAAAATAAAAAAAAGGAGACCAAATTTTAATGTAAAAAGAGTCATGAATATGCTTTATGGGAAAATTTTGAAGAGCAAAAATTCTAAAATTAAATTGTTAGCTTTTTAACTATATTGACATTGCTAATAGTTATTTTTACAATAAAAAAGTATTGATAATGTCAATTTAAGATATTGATTCTTAAAAATCATTATAACAATATTGGTTCTTTATTAATTAGATAGTTTATTTTTCCCCTAAAGTTATTTCTGCGTTGTCATGAAGCAAGCCATGTTTTTGATAGCAAAAACCTCCCTTCGGTCGCATGGCTTGGCAGGGTAAAACCCCACACCCCAAATTCGATATACAAATAATAGTAAACCAAAATATTGTTTCATAATCTTTTATTATCTTCAAATTGATTCGTTTTTTTTAAAAAATGATAATGCTTTGATTTTAAGTAAGAAAAACATTAATTCATATAAAACATTATTTCATATAAAGAATTAATTAAAAGAAAAGATTAATTAAAAAAAAGAATTAATTAATGTATTCATTTATATTGTAATCTCACCCATCTTAGGCACACTCAAAAGTAGAGTTTTTTGTTAATAATTTATTGTTGTCATTGTTAAAATTTTGTTGGAATGTGGGAAACTCGTTGG
>NZ_JAUFQB010000046.1 GCF_030409525.1 Kaistella yonginensis
ATTTACGGATAATATTCTATATATCAAACACTTAAATACATAAAAAAGTGCTTTTTTATGTATTTTATTTCTATTACATTTGGTTGTGCAACAAGCACAAGGTATAAAAATCTAGCACAGTTTACCAAAGATAAACGCAAAGAAGCCAAACTTACACAGCAGGAATTTGCTGAAAAAGCCGGAGTTGCTTTAACGGTAGTTCGGAAAATAGAACAAGGAAAGGATAACTTAAGTCTTGCAAAAGTGAATCACGTTCTACTGATGTTTGGCAATAAATTAGTTCCGGCATCATTAAGGGAAATTGAGAAATGAGAAAAACGAATCGTTATTTACCATCCCGATACTAGAGAAATATTAATTTTAAACTCCAGAAAATCAAGAAAAGTATAAAGTTATGATTAGTAGTAGGTTACATATTTTCAGATACTAATACAAGTATTAATCAATACCTAATTTGTACCATAAAATTATAACTAATTGATTTTCAGTATTCGTTATTTTTGAAGAAGTCAAGTAAAAATTCAAAATAAATCTAAAGATTCCCCGGGTGAAAACCTGGGGGATTTTTTTTGCTTTGATAATATTTTCAACGGTTTGCTTTTAAAGCAATCGTTAATATATTGCAGCCTCAATCTAAAAATCTTACCTTCGCACTTCAAAAATTTCAAAAATGCTCTCTAAAATAATCATCCATAAAGTTGGTAATAAAATCAATCAGGAATCGCTTGTACTCTCGCAGGAAGAATATCAACCTGATGAAGGAATGAAAGAAATGTTAGAAGACTTTTTTCTGAAATCCTTTAAATCTGAAGAACAATTCCAGTTTTACAGCGATACCTATTTGGTGAATAATCCGGTTTTCAGCGCTGCTTCCGAAATTTTTGAAGACCTTTCAAAATTTATTTATGAATCAGAAAACTTGGCTGAACATCTGTATGGAATAACCGAAAACCCTCGCGTGCAGGCAGGTGAACTTTTCATTTGTTATTTTGAAGGTGAAGAAATTGCAGGGGAGAAAATTGATTCTATCGGTATTTTTAAAACCGAAAATAAAGCACCTTTTTTAAAAATTTTTCCAGAAGGAGACGCTTTCGATATTGAAAAAGATTTTGGAATCGGCTTAACTAAGTTGGACAAAGGTTGTATTATTTACAACAGTTTTAAAGAATCTGGTTATGCCGTGTCAGTCATTGATAATAATAAAAATGGCGACATGTATTATTGGTTCGAGGATTTTCTAAAAGTAAAACAACGCGACAACGAATATTTTCATACCCAAGAAACATTATCCGTTTACAAAGAATTTATTACCAAACAGCTTCCGCAGGAATTTGAAACCACCAAAGCAGATCAAGCAGATTTTCTGAACAAATCGCTCAACTTTTTTAAGGAAAAAGAAAAATTTGATTATGATGAGTTTACCAAAGAAGTTTTACAAGATGAAAATGTAATTGAAAGCTTTGGGAATTTTAAATCAGATTATGAGCAAGAAATGCAGGTGTCGATTTCAGAGGATTTCGCAATCAATGAATCGGCCGTGAAAAAACAAAGCCGCGGTTTCAAAAGTATCATTAAATTAGATAAGAACTTTCACATCTATATTCATGGCGACCGCAAAATGATCGAGCAGGGAAGTGATGAAAAAGGAAAATATTATCGCCTGTATTTCGACGAAGAAAAGTAATTTCTATCACTTCAAATTTAAATCATGATTGAAGGCCCTAACCTCGTTTTTCTTAAAAATAAACTCCAGCGATACAAAGGAAAGATAGTTTCTGAAGTTTCTGGTGAAGCAGAGCTTGATTATGAATTGTTGAAAAACATTCAGCTGTTCGATATTCAGTCTTTCGGTAAAAATTTACTTTTTGTTTTTAGTAATTTTTTCCTCAACATCAAAGTGGGGTCGATGGGAGATATTTTGGTCAATAAACGCAAAAAACTCAATGCTGATTTATCGCTTCAATTTAAGGAAGGTGAAATCAATTTTTATCAATCTGAAATAAAAATTTACCAAGGAAAACCCAGCGATCATTTCAATTTTAAAAAAGATATTCTAAAACCGGAATTTGACGCTGATTTTATTTTAAATGAATGGCAAAGAAATCATTCGGAAAGGGTAATTGGCGATGTTCTCTTCGAGCAAAATAGTGTAGTCGGTATTGGAGCGATAATCAGAACGGAAACTTTATACCACGCCAAAATCAATCCGCAAAGTATAATTAAAGCGATTCCTGAGAAAAAACTAATTTTTTTATTGAAAATGGTGGTCGATTATGCCGAAGAATTTCTTAGTTTATTGAAAACAGATGAGGTCGAAAAAAATGCATTGATCTTTGCAAAAAAAACTTGCCCTAAAGATCGAACGCCGATTTTAAATAAAGAAATCGGTTCTGCAAAAATCTACGTTTGCGCAAAATGCCAAAAATTATTTAATTAAAAAAATCCTGCACAGCAGGATTTTTAGCGTATGTAACAAAATGGTGCTCGATTATTCTTTATAAAGATTCTCCTCAAAAAGTCCCTCTACCGACCAATATCTTTCACCCGTATCATAATTGAAAGTCAAAACTTTTGCACCTTCAGGAATTTCGCCTAGCTTTTTATTCACTGCTGCCACCGATGAACCTGTTGAAATCCCGGCTAAAATTCCTTCTTCTGCCGCCAATCGTTTGGTAAATTCAAAAGCTTCTTCTTTTTCAACTTCAATCACACCATTTAAGATTTCCGTATTTAATACTTTCGGCACAAACCCAGCACCAATTCCTTGCAAAGGATGCGGACCTGGAGCACCGCCAGATATTACGGGTGAATCTTTCGGCTCTACTGCAAAACTTTTTAAATGAGGGAAGTTCTTTTTCAGAACCTCAGTTACGCCCGTGATGTGACCACCGGTTCCAACGCCCGTGATGAGGTAATCAAGACCCTCGGGGAAGTCATTTAAAATTTCCTGTGCCGTAGTTTTAGCGTGGATTTGCGGATTTGCTTCGTTCTCGAATTGCTGTGGAACCCAGGAGTTCTCTATTGTACTTGCCATCTCCATCGCTTTTGCAATCGCACCTGATGTTCCTTTTTCTTTCGGCGTCAAAACAAATTGGGCGCCATAAGAACTCATTAATTTTCGGCGTTCAATACTCATGCTTTCTGGCATGACCAATACAAGTTGATAACCTTTTACTGCACAAACCATGGCCAAGCCTACTCCTGTGTTTCCGGAAGTGGGTTCAATAATTAAAGTTTCTTTATTGATTTTTCCATCTTGTTCAGCTTTTTCAATCATTGCCAAGGCAATTCGATCTTTAATACTTCCACCTGGATTTTGTTTTTCTAATTTCATCCAAACTTGATGGTTCGGAAATATTTTGTTAAGTCTAATAATTGGTGTATTCCCAATCGCTTCTAATATACTGTTTAGTTTCATAATCCTTTTTTTAATCCTTTTTTTGGGTTCTCGTCCTTATTTTTTAAATACTGAAAACAATTGGTTCCATACCCGGAAATTTATTTTTCACCGTGACTTGTCCTTTATGGAAAACCACAGAATTGGGTGTTACGCTTTCTGTAATCCAAACATTTCCGCCAATCACCGAATTTTCACCGATGATCGTTTCACCACCAAGAATGGTAGCATTGGCATAGATAACTACATTGTTTTCAATCGTAGGATGTCGCTTGATGTGTTGCAGATTTTTGGTGACCGACAGTGCTCCCAATGTTACTCCTTGATAAATTTTCACATCGTTTCCAATCATGGCCGTTTCTCCAATCACAATACCTGTACCGTGATCGATAAAGAAGTTGGCACCAATTTTTGCGCCAGGATTTATGTCGATTCCCGTTTTACTGTGCGCAAACTCGGTCCAGATTCTGGGAATTAAGGGAATTTTTCTTTTATAAAGTTCGTGCGCAAAACGATAAACGGCAATGGCAAAAAAACCTGGATAAGAAAACATGACCTCTTCTAAACTTTGAGCCGCCGGATCATTATCAAGGATTGCTTGGGCATCGTTTTCCAAGGATTGATAAATTTGGGGGAAACTTTTAAAAAAATCCTCCGTTCGTAAATCATCATGCTCTTCGGTAACTGAAAATAGAAGGTCCTTAAATTCCAATTTAAAGGTATTGAGGCGAAGCTCAATATTTGAGAGTTCAGAACATCGTTGATATTCTAGAAAAAAAATAAATCGGAAAAATCGGTCGATAAAATCTTCGATTTTCTTTTTATCAATGTCATATTTTCGATTGTTATAACCTTGATGCAATCGCAATGCAAAACCCATGTGCTTATATTTTAAACACAAATTTAGCACATAATTCAGCAAAATTGGGTTGACCTAGGGTAATTAATAGATATAATAGCCATAGATGGAGTGAATCTGAGGTGGATGGTAATTTATTAAAATTTTAAGAAGCGCAACATTGCTCAAAACTTTAACATTTCGTAAATTTGATTTCTGATAATCAATATCATTGTAAACGATTGAACGAGCAATTTTTGGTTACCATTGAAAATAATTAGAAGGGAAATAGAAAAATTCCCTAACATCATTAAAATAGATATGAAAACGAAAGTTTCCATATCACCATTAAAAATCAATAAATAAATAGATATGAAAACGAAAGTTTCCATATCACCATTAAAAATCAATAAATAAATAGATATGAAAGTTACCGTAGTAGGAGCAGGAGCAGTGGGTGCAAGTTGTGCAGAATACATTGCAATGAAAGATTTCGCAGCAGAAGTTGTTTTAGTTGATATTAAAGAAGGTTTCGCCGAAGGCAAAGCCATGGATTTAATGCAAACTGCTTCTCTAAACGGATTCGATACCAAAATAACCGGAACAACCGGAGATTACAGTAAAACAGCCGGCTCAAAAGTGGCTGTAATTACCTCTGGAATCCCAAGAAAACCAGGAATGACCCGCGAAGAACTCATCGGAATCAATGCTGGAATCGTGAAAGAGGTGACCGCAAACTTGGTGAAACATTCACCAAAGGTCATCATCATCGTGGTTTCTAACCCAATGGATACCATGGCTTACTTGGTTCATAAAACTTCGGGACTACCAAAAAATCAAATTATCGGAATGGGTGGAGCGTTAGATTCTGCACGTTTCAAATACCGTTTGGCAGAAGCTTTAGATTGTCCGATTTCCGATGTTGATGGAATGGTAATCGCAGCTCACAGTGATACAGGAATGCTTCCATTAATGACCAAAGCAACCCGAAACGGCGTGCCAGTAACCGAGTTTCTAAGCGATGAGCAACAAAACTATATAGCTGAAGAAACCAAAGTTGGCGGCGCAACCTTAACTAAATTATTAGGAACTTCCGCTTGGTATGCACCTGGTGCAGCAGTTTCCGTTATGGTTCAGTCTATTCTTTGCGACCACAAAAAAATGATTCCTTGCTCGCTAATGTTGGATGGCGAATATGGCGAAAGTGATATCTGTCTTGGTGTTCCAGCGATCATCGGTGCAAATGGTGTTGAGAAAATCGTGGAAATCAGTTTAACAGGCGCAGAAAAAGAAAAATTTGCAACTGCCGCAAAAGCAGTTCGGGAGGTGAATGGTGATTTGAAATTTTAATGCAAAGATCTTTCAGCCACGAAGTGGCGACATAACAAAGACGTATGAAAAGACAAACGCTCAAACCCGTCTAAACATAATCAAGAAAACGCATCTTTCCGAAGGTGTGTTTTTTTTGGAGCATAACGATCCTATATTTTTCGAAGACTCTACCCTCCACCTGTTTTCCCACTGTATCTTTTTCTTTCATTTCGCGAAAACCTGCCTTATAAGAAAACTCTTTTTGGAGGAAAGAAAAGGATATCTTTCCACCCGGGACTAAAAGTTCATTCTTTTCGTTTTCCCAAAAATTTCCCTTAAATTTGAACACCTTTAAACAAAAGACAATGCTTAGAAAATTCACCGCCCTTCTGCTTCTTATTTGTACCATTACGATTTCTGCTCAAAAGAATAAATCTACGCAGCTCGACAGGCCCAAGTTGGTCGTAGGATTGGTTGTGGATCAAATGCGCTGGGATTATCTCTATCGTTATTATGAAAAATATGGAAATGATGGTTTTAAAAGATTGCTTAATCAAGGATATTCTCTCAATAATGTTCATATTAATTATATCCCAACCTACACCGCAATTGGGCACACTACAATTTATACGGGCTCAGTACCGGCAATTCATGGTATTGCGGGGAATGACTGGTTTGATAAAACAACAGGAAAAAATGTATATTGTACTGCAGATGATACGGTTAAAGGAGTGGGAACAACCAGTTCAAAAGTCGGAAATCATTCACCCCGAAACCTTTGGTCTACCACTATTACCGATGAACTTTTACTTGCCACCAACTTTAAAGCTAAAGTCGTAGGTGTTTCTTTAAAAGACAGAGCCTCAATTTTACCAGCTGGGCATAATCCAACCGGGGCGTATTGGTTTGATGATACCACCGGAGATTTTGTCACCAGTTCTTATTATAGAAATGAATTGCCGAAATGGGTGACCGACTATAATAACCAGAAAATAGGCGAGAACTTGGTAAAAAGTGGTTGGAATACTTTGCTCCCGATTGCGCAATATACCGAAAGTTCCCCTGATAATTCGCCATGGGAAGGACTTCAGGGAAAATCAAAAACACCCACCTTCCCTTACAGCAATTTAGCTGCGGAATATCAAGTGAGCAAAGGAGATATTCGCTCTACACCTTTTGGAAATACCTTAACGCTGGGTCTGGCAAAAGCGTCGATTAAAGGTGAACAGTTGGGAGCTGATGCTGTGACCGATTTCCTTGCAATCAACTTGGCGTCTCCAGATTATGCTGGGCATAAATTCGGGCCAAATTCTATTGAGGTACAAGATGTATATTTAAGATTAGACCAAGATCTGGCCGAATTCTTCAAATATCTAGATCAAACGGTGGGTAAAGATCAATACACTGTGTTCCTTTCTGCTGATCACGGCGGTGCCCATGCAAAAGGCTTTATGGACGAACACAAAATGCCAACCGGTTTCTACGGCGAAGACAATAAGGAATTTAACGAAATGTTGAAAAATCAATTCAAAGTCGATCGACTGATTACGAAAATCACCAACAATCAGGTCTATTTAGATGAAAAATTAATGGCGGAGCAGAAGTTAGATGCGGAGCAAGTAAAACAATTTTTAATTGATATTTTAAACAAAGATACCTCCGTGTTGTTCGCGGTAGATATGAAAAAAGCAGGTTCATCTTCCGTTCCAGAGCCCATTAGAACACGAATTGTGAATGGCTACAACTGGCAAAGAAGTGGTGATATTCAGGTAATTTACCACGATTCTTGGTTGCCAACTTATTCCAAATTGGGCACAACCCACGGTTCTTGGAACTCCTATGACTCTCACATTCCTTTAATTTTTATGGGTTGGGGAATTAAACCAGGCGAGAGCAATAAAGAATACAGCATGACCGATATTGCTCCCACTTTATCAGCACTGCTTAAAATACAATTCCCAAGTGGAAATATCGGAAATCCGATTGTGGAAGTTATTGAAAAATAATTCGACGACAATTATAGATTCTTATGAAACCGCTTACGAGCGGTTTTTTTAATAATTAAAGCCTGTTTAAATTTCTTTACGGCGTTACTGGCTTAATGGCGTACATTAATTATTTATAAATTTGAACACATTCTATAATTCTAGCTTCATGAAATGATCGCCTTAGAAGTTATAAACTCGATTAATTTTAACTGGTATCGTCCTCATTAAAGGATGAAGAGTTTACGATTTACCATAGAAAAGATTGATTATTATAAGCACACTATAAAAAAAAGACGATGATTGAAGATAAAAAGAAAAAAATACTTGGTCGTTTAAAAATAAAAAAAAGACCACATTTCTGCAGTCTTCAATCGTGATTTTCACTATTATTTATTTCTATTCGGCGGATAGTTCGCCATAATTTCCGCTACAATATCTGGAATTTGTTTTTGTTTCGATTTCGGAGAATCTACTGAAATTCCGCTGCCGATTCCTTGCCAAACCAATTTCTGTGTTCTGGCATCAATGAGATCCAAGATCAAAGCACCTTGATTATAATTCTGCGTCCAGGTTCTTTGCATGCCGACTCCCCAACCAAATGGACCACCCCAACCATACATTCCGTATGGTCTGCTTCCTTGTACATCCTGTACTTTTTTGTGATTTGCTTTCACGTTAACGATCAAATCTGGCGCATCAGAAACGGTCATTCCTTTCATTTTTAATTGCTTTGAGACTTCGTTGAGGACGCGATCTTTATCGATGTCATTCAATTTCAAATCATCAATCCGTAATTTATACGTTTTGTACGAATTGAAATTTGCAGTTTCTGCATAATCAGATTTTACCTGAAAAGGGCTGCAAGATGTCAATCCCAAGGAGGCAGAAGCCAGTAAAAGTAAGATATATTTTTTGCTCATGATTGAAATATTTATGGTGTTATCTAAATTATATTTTGATTATTTTCTATCATCTATCATCTCTTCCGCTTCACAAATGTATCCGTTTTTTTATCATAACCATAGGGGCAATGTTTACAACCACTTTTACAACAATAACCGCGTTTGAGGTGATATGATTCTGTAAAAACTTTATAACCCTGTTCGTTATAATAAAAGTCTTCGTGTTCTTTGATAATTTTCTGGTCCATAAGTTAAATCAGATTTACTGAAATTAATATCTTTGCCTCATGATTGTGATTTGGCAAAGACTTCTCAAAAATACAAAAATTTCAGGGATCACGCTTTTCCCCTTCATCATTCTGAAAAAACCAGAATTCAAGCACGATCGCCTGCTCATCAATCACGAGAAAATTCATCTAAGACAGCAGCTCGAACTTTTGGTGGTTTTCTTTTATCTATGGTATGTAGTAGAGTATTACTACTGGTATTCCAAACTAAAAAACCACTATCTGGCCTACAAATCAATATCCTTCGAGCGCGAAGCCTACGCGATGGAAGACGATTTAAATTATCTGGAAACCCGCAAGTTTTGGAGTTTCTGGAAATACATTTTGGACTAATTTTTTTTGGGCGCACATTTCCGACCTCCGTTCCCGCTTTTTTGTTCCGCTGCGCTGCACAAAAAGAGCTCCACTCAAGTCGGGGCGTAGACTTCGCTATTTTTAAATTTTGGATTTTAATTAAAAGAAATAAGTTCACCTAATTGAAGAACTAGTTGTCCAATAGTACCAATGTTAGCAACATTTGATAAAAGTACTTGAAAAGAAAATTTAGGTTTTTTACCTGATTCTAGTGAAGTCTTGATATCGTTTAAGCATTCTTTTAAATTCTCCCTTTCTGCATCATGAATTTCATGGCTATCAAGAATTGCTTGTTCAATATCTTTAATTTTATTTTCTATCTCTGGATAATTTTGGATGGTAAAAGTGACGTTAGAGGAATCCAATACTATATTAGTATTTGGACAATTGCTAATATTATTAATGTTGAATATGTTATTAATTAGAGAATTATTTTTTAATAAGCCTAGATCTTCTTCGCAATATTCTATACCGTGACTATTAATTGTTACAAATGTACTTCCCTTAGTTAATTTTAACTTTATATAATTTTTATCCTTAAGCCATTCGGCTAGTGATTGTATCTCATCGCGCGAGTTTAGGGGAATGTTTTGTGTTTCGCAAATTTCCTCCATTGTAGAACCGCCGTTTGCTCTAAATTTATAAAGAGTTCTTAGTATTAACTCTAATTTTTCAATTTGTTTCATAGTAATTTTATTAGTCCCTGATCTCTAATATAAAGATTTAAACTGAGATTTTAAAAAGTTCAATTAAATAATAAAGATTATTATTTCAATTATTTCTCTCAACTTTGCCCCAATGAAAATCCCCACCATTTCAATTCCCATTCTCCAGATTCCTGTAGAGAAAAACATCCAGCTTTTTCTGAAAAGAGAAGACCTTATTCATCCGCAAATTTCAGGGAATAAATACTGGAAACTCTTTTATAACATCAATTCCTATTTAGAACTAAAACCCAAATATCCTGTACTCGTTACTTTTGGTGGCGCTTATTCTAATCATATTGCCGCCGTGGCTGCGTTGGGAAACGAATACCAGACCAGAACGTTGGGGATCATTCGTGGGGAAGAACTTCAACATAAATGGCCAGAAAACCCAACCTTGCAGCGTGCAAAGGATAACGGAATGGACTTTCAGTTTGTGACCCGGGAGCTTTATCGTGACAAAGATGCTTTAACCCAAATGATAAAAAGATTATTCCCCGAGGCACTACTCATCCCCGAAGGAGGCACCAATGAAAATGCCGTAAAAGGTGTTCAGTTTATGCTCACGGAGGAAACAAAAAGTTTTGATTATCTTTGTACCGCAGTAGGAACTGGTGGAACCATCGCCGGAATTTCTAAATTTGCAGAAGAAAAACAACAGGTTTTGGGCTTTAAAGTGGTGGATGATTGCTCTTTGTTTGAGAGGATTTCAAATCTTTCTCCCAAACATAATTTCAAACTCATCGAAGCGCATGACGGCAAGTATGGTAAAATAACCGTTGAAAATATTCGTTTTATCAATAACTTCAAGGAGAAATATGGGATTCCGCTCGATCCGATTTATACGGGAAAGATGATGAAAAAACTTTTTGAAATGATTGAGGCCGATGAATTTCCGGCAGGAAGTAAAATTCTGGCTTTTCATACAGGGGGCTTACAGGGAATTGCCGGCGCCAACGAGCTGTTGAAAAAACAAAACCGCGAGTTAATCGATATGAATTAAAATATGATATAGAACATTATTCGTTTTAGAACCTGTTTAAAAGTCATTAAAAATAAAATATGAAGAAAGTATTTTTTGCGCTCGCACTGTTACTATTCGCAAAATTCAACGCGCAAGGTTGGAAAACCGACGAGCAATATATTCAGAAATTTGCCCTCTACGCGGTAGAAGAAATGGAAAAATATAAAATTCCGGCTTCGATCACTTTAGCGCAGGGATTGTTGGAAACCGGTGGTGGACAAAGTCGTTTGGCTCAGCAGGGGAATAATCATTTCGGCATTAAATGCAAAGAAGATTGGACTGGTAAAACCATGAAACATACTGATGATGCACCAAACGAGTGTTTCCGCGTGTACGATGACCCACGGGAATCGTACGAAGATCATTCTAAATTTCTGGCTTTTCGTAAATATTACGTCAATCTTTTTAAATTAGATATGTACGATTATAAAGCGTGGGCGCATGGTTTGAAAAAAGCTGGTTACGCCACCAATCCACGCTACGCTTATATTCTCATCGATAAAATAGAACGAAACAAACTCTACGAATTTGATAAAACAAATTCAAAAGAAGTGCTCTACGCAGTTTTGAAAAGGTATCCCGATTTGAAAAACGACCGTATTTTTATGGCCCAATTGGATCAGAGTAAATCTACTGCGGCACCCGTGACGGTGAAAGTTCCGTATGAAGCAACTTCTTACGAGAAACAGCAAAAAAAGGTGGATAAGATCGTTACCAAAGCAGAAACCTTACAGTCTATTTTAATTAAAAGCCATCCCAATGGCGGCAAAAAATTCATCATTATTCCTGATGATATTGACTTGACCGCTATTTCTAAAAAATACCAGCTCACAGAAACTACTTTGATGAAATGGAACGAGCTTGATGGCACGCAGCTGAGAAGAAATGATATTCTCTTCTTGGAAAGCAAATCGTCCACAGGAAATGCGGCCAGCTACAAAGCAAAAGCAGGTGAATCCATGCATGATATTTCACAGAAATTTGGCATCAAACTGAAAAAATTGTATGCTAAAAACAGAATGGATTTCGGCCAACAGCCCAAGGCAGGACAACTGATTTACCTTCAAAGCAAAAAACCCAGAAAGTAGATTGCACTTTAGACGTTAATTAGTAGACCTTAGATCTCAGGCCTTATATCATTAGCGAGGAACAAGCACTTGTTGCATTTGTATTTTGACTTAATTATCAACAATCAACTGATTACTTATTAGATATTACTCATGAATTACCAAAGAAGTTCTGCTTTATTCGATGAAGCTTACCAATATATTCCGGGCGGTGTGAACTCGCCTGTTCGCGCCTTTAAATCCGTAGGCGGCGTTCCTGTTTTTATGAAATCTGCAAAAGGTGCTTACATGACCGATGCAGACGATAATACCTATATAGAATATATCAACTCCTGGGGTCCCGCTATTTTGGGGCATACCCACCCTGAAGTATTGGAAGCGATTAAAAAGCAGGCTGAAAAAGGATTTTCGTACGGAACTCCCACCGAACTGGAAACTGAAATTGCAAAGTTTATTGTAGAAAATGTTCCTAATATCGATCAGATCAGAATGGTTTCGTCGGGTACGGAAGCTTGTATGAGTGCGATTCGTTTGGCAAGAGGTTTTACCAAAAAAGATAAATTTATCAAATTTGAAGGATGCTACCACGGACATTCTGATTCATTTTTAATAAAAGCGGGTAGTGGAATGGCAACTTTTGGGAATCCAAACTCACCCGGCGTTACAGCGGGAACAGCTAAAGATACTTTGCTGGCTCGCTATAATGATATAGAGCAGGTAGAAGATTTATTTCGTCTGAACCAAGGAGAGATCGCGGCAATTATCGTAGAACCCGTGGCCGGAAATATGGGATGTGTTTTGCCGGAAAATAATTTCCTACAAAAGCTCAGAAAACTGTGCGATGAAAATGGAGCCTTGTTGATTTTTGATGAAGTGATGACCGGATTTCGCTTGGCGTTTGGTGGGGCGCAGGAATTGTATAAAGTGAACGCAGATTTAGTGACTTTCGGAAAAGTAATTGGAGGCGGACTCCCCGTGGGTGCGTTTGCCGGCCGTAACGAAATTATGGATCACTTAGCGCCAAAAGGTGCGGTTTATCAAGCGGGAACTTTAAGCGGTAATCCTTTGGCGATGAGAGCTGGTTTAACCACGTTACAACTCATCAAAAATGATCTAAACTTTTATCAAAACCTTAGTAAAACCACCGAAATTTTAGACTTTGAAATTGGTAAAATCTTGAATTCAAAAAATATTGAACACCGAATCAACCGACAAGGTTCGATGATGAGTATCTTTTTCCACATCAATGCGGTTTCTAATTTTGATGAAGCAGCTCAGGCAAATCATGCGCTGTTTAACAATTTCTTTCATCAGTTATTAAAAAATGGGATTTATTTGCCGCCAAGCGGTTATGAAACCTGGTTTATCTCTGATGCTATTAAAGAAAAAGAAATCAATAAAACTTTGGAAGTGATAAGAAAATTTGAATATTCTTAGGATTATAAATTTTTCGATCCTAAAAACACCCGATAGCCTTTTATAATGTCATAACGAAAACTAATGAAAAACAACCTTTTAAACATCCTGACGATTTCTGCAATCATCACAACAATAGGTTTTATAATGGATGGCGATCCCAAAATACTGGGTGTGCTTTTGAGATTTACAGAGTATTTTCTCATGCTAGGAATTGTTTTCTTGTTGTTTTTAGCGATTTATTTTGCAGCTCTTTTTGTGAAGCGAAATTTTAGAAAATTACGGAGTTAAGAATAAGATATATAAAGGAACAAGAAGCCATTTCAATTTGAAATGGCTTTGATTTTTTCAAAAAATCAATTTCTAAATTCTTGCGCGAGCATATTGAGGTGGGAAATCGCATTCTGCCTTTCCTCCGAATGAACCTTGAATTGCCAAGTAAGGATTTCTTAAAATCTCTCTGGCCACGAAAATCAAATCAGCTTCTTCTTTTTGTAAAATTTCTTCGGCAAGCGCTGCGGTTTTTATTAAACCAACTGCTCCCGTTTTTATCCCGGTTTCTTTTTTAATTTGAGCCGCCAACGGAACTTGATAGCCATCAAATAAGGTAATTTTGGCACCGTGAATATTTCCACCACTAGAAACATCAATAAGATCAACATTTTTATTTTTCAGGACTTCGGCAAGTTGTACACTTTCTTCAATATCCCAACCATTTTCCGCATATTCTGTACCTGATATTCTAACAAAAAGAGGGTGGTTTTCATCCAGCAATTCATTTGCGGCATCAACAATTTCCAGCAGAAAACGTATTCTGTTTTCAAAGCTACCACCGTATTCATCGGCCCTTACATTGGAAAGCGGCGACATAAACTGGTGAATTAAATATCCGTGTGCTGCGTGAATTTCGATCAAATCAAAACCGGCTTCCAAAGATCTTCTCGTGGCCTCTTTAAAATCCCAAACCAAGTGTTTGATTTCTGAAACGGACAACTCATGTGGAATTCTTTCTCCTTCTGCATAAGGAATTTTCGAGGGAGCAACGGTTTCCCAGCCTTCATCCAGAGGAATTTGTTGGCCGTTCCAAGTTGAAGCTTTTCTACCGGCGTGGCCTAATTGAATCCCAATTTTACTTTCAGAATTTTGATGAATGAAATCTACAATTCTTTTAAAAGCTTGGGTTTGATCATCATTCCAAAGCCCCGTACATTGATTGGTAATGCGACCTTCGGGAACGACACCGGTAGCTTCTACGAGTAAAAGTCCGGTTCCACCTTGAGCGCGACTGGCATAATGAACAAAATGAAAATCATTAGCCACACCGTTTTCAGCAGAATACATACACATTGGCGACATCACCCAACGGTTTTTCAATTCTAAATTTCTAAATTTAAGGGGAGTGTATAAAATCATAAAGATGTATTTTGATTGGTATAGAGACAAATTTACGAAAACTGAAACGGCAAAAATGCTTTTGTCAATCAAAATAAAATTTATTCAAGAAATAATTTTAATCAGAATATTTTTAAATTAAATTTATTGAAAAATGTAAAAAAATTTAATTGTTGGAACTCAAGAAACGTGATGCCATGAAACGATCAATGACGCCATTTAAATTATTTGAGATATAGTCTTCTTCTTCTTGCACACTAAATGCAAGTAAAGTTGCAGCTTTGTAATGGTTTAATTTTATGGCTAAATGAGCGAGTCCGCCATAAGATGCTATTTTATAATGAGTTAATTTCTGCGAAACAAGAATAAGTGCAATTTCCCAATTTGAATGATCATCAGAAAAGACTGAAAGCTGATTTTTTCCTTCGGAAAGTAAAGCATTAAAACTTGAACAAATTGTACTGCTATTTGAAACATTTATCAACTGAAATATTTTTTCTAGACGCTCTTTATGTTTAAGGTGAATTGCGAAATGAATACCAATCGTATTCTCTAAATCTGAAGAAATAATTTGATTTTTTAGACCCGCAAATTCTTGAGCAAGTACGTTTTCTGCATAGAACATTTCTTGCAAAGACTGAATGAAAAAGCTATTTAATAAAGATTTAGATTGCAGTATTTCAGTGCTTTGTATTCCGATTAGTGTTTTTTCTATGTTTTTCATCTATTTAATTTAATAGTTTAACGTGTTAAAAACCAAAAAATTCATAGAGTAAAACTAGTGGTTTGAAATGTTAATATTGGATTTTTCTTGTAGATTTTTATCGCTGGCAATTGGGGACCAGCAGCGACAAAAAATATCTTGTTACTTGATTTGGTTCTTGTTGTGTTATCCACAAAAAATAATAATGGTCTTGAGCAAATAATAAAATTTGGAAGTTTAATAAAAAAGACAAATCTCTTATAGGCATTATCTTAAGTGAATTCAAAAAAAACAGTTATCTTTACTACCCTATTTTTACCAATGGAAAAACAATATAAAATTAACTTCGAAGCCATCGAAAGTTACGAGCACCTCGATGCGATAGAAAAAACCCTTTACGATAAAGCAATGCAAATTCGCAATGTCGCGTACGCACCCTATTCTAATTTTACCGTCGGTTGTGCGATTCTGCTAGAAAATGGCGAAATCATTACCGGCAGCAATCAAGAAAATGCGGCTTATCCCTCTGGTTTATGTGCGGAACGAACCACAATTTTTTATACAGGAGCTAATTTTCCTGAGGTGAAAATTAAAAAACTTTTTGTGATTGGTGCGCCTAGAAATGCAACTTCGTCTATTCCTATTCCGCCGTGCGGTGCTTGTCGACAATCTATTTTGGAATATGAAGCGAAGCAAAAAGACGAAATCGAAATCTATTTTGCCTCGCTCGGTGGTGAGATTTTTAAAACAAAATCGATTCGGGAATTATTGCCTTTTTCATTTGATGCGTCTTACCTTTAATGACCATTTGGAATGGCTTTTTTAGTAAAATTGCCATTTTTTAAAAACTCTTTTTATAAATATCATGAAAATTGCCGCAATCGATATCGGAAGTAATGCCGCACGCTTGTTGATTAATGAAGTTACGGAGCCCAAAAAAGGGAAACCGCAGTTCACCAAACTCAACTTGCTCAGAATTCCGCTCCGCCTAGGTATGGATGTTTTTACGAAAGGTGAAATTGGCCCTGAACGCGTACAAATGGTGCTGGATTCTATGAGTGTTTTCAGCAGCTTGATGAAAATTTACAAAGTGGAGCATTACCGTGCGTGTGCTACCAGTGCCATGCGCGACGCGAAAAACGGCCAAGAAATCATTAAAAAAGTTAAGAAAAATTCCAACCTCGATATTGAAATTATTAGTGGCGATGAGGAAGCGTCGCTCGTTTTTGAAAATCATATTGCGGAAGGACTTGATAAGAATTTCGATTACCTGTACATCGACGTGGGCGGCGGTTCTACAGAACTTACGTTTTATGAAAACACGAAGATGAAATATCAGAAATCTGTGAATATAGGAACTATTCGCTTGCTAAATGGGTTGGTTAAAGAGGATTTATGGAAAGAATTAAAAGAAGAGGTGCGCAAAAACATCAACAGCAAAAAACCGATTGTGGCCATTGGCTCTGGTGGAAATATTAATAAAATCTTCTCGATGAGTAAAACCAAAGATGGCAAACCAATGTCTACCACTTATCTCAAGAAATATTATAAGGAAATGAATGAACTGACCGTTGCAGAACGAATGACTAAGTTTGGACTTCGGGAAGATCGCGCAGATGTTTTGGTGCCCGCTTTACAGATTTTCAATAATGTGATGGCATGGAGTGATATTGATAAAATATTTGTTCCGAAAATTTCTGTTGCTGATGGATTGATTCACAGTATTTATAAGAGTTTGCAGAAGAAATAGAAAGTTTTATTATAATTACAAAGTCAACGTCTGTTGGTAGTCTTGTTGCTAAAAAGAAATGAAAGCAGACGGTTAAAGACACTATCCCGTAAAGTGTGTAAGTTGAAAAGTTTGAGGCTTGAATTTTTATAATTTGAGCCTTTCTTCAAATATAAGCATAAATTGATTTAATACAATTCC
>NZ_JAUFQB010000047.1 GCF_030409525.1 Kaistella yonginensis
CGGTATCTAAAGGTATTCCTGCAAGCTGTTTTAATTCTGCCCCTGTTTTGTACTGGTCAAAGGTTTCATAATCTTTACCTTCTATTACAAACGTTAGAGGTTTTTTGGGATTATGGGGGTGAATCACCCCGTGTTGATTGTCTGAATTCATTTTTATATTTTTTTATTCATTATTGTATTTTAATTTATTACTTAACACTTTAGTAATAAAGAACTTTCTTCCAGTTAATTTCAATATCTACTGGTTAGTGCTTTGTGTCTTTTATAGAACTTGGATCGTTTCCTGGCCTTACAGTATCACTATCTCGAATAGGACCACCATTTGGTCGATGTATCCGAACTTCCCCGCCACCATTGTTGGAGGAATATTGTTTTGCTATTTTTTCAGCCTCTTTTTGAGTACTTACAATTACAGAGGCTTTTTTGCCTCCTTCCTTTTGGACGTTCCATCCTTCTTGTCCTTTTTTTTGTGTTACATGATAATTTGCCATCTTATTATTTTTTAAATTATTATTAGAGAAATTTTGTAACTTCCCTCTATAATACATACTGAATTCCGTGAATTTTAATTTTATCGCGAATTAATAACGCTTTTAGGTATAAAACTATATAACCATAATACTCAATGAAAAAAACACAAAAGGTAAAGAATGAAGAAGATTCTGATGATTATCTAATAGAATTAATAGGACTTAAAGAAGATTTTCCTGAAGAAGCTATAGCTGCTTATGGCCAAATTTATAGTCGGTTTTGGAAGGAAATGTTGATTATAGCAATAGGAGTTACGAGAGACGAACAACGAGCAATGGATCTTTTAGCCGATACTTTCAACATGATTTATAGGAGAGCAGGTGCTTTTAAAAAAGGGAAAATTATAAATAAAGAAAATATTCATATTGCCATTCTTAGCTGGATGACGACAATAATGAAAAACGTTTTTTATGATAATTATCTTGATGAAGCATATAAAGACTCAAAATCTAAAGAAGGAGAACAAGAAGAATCTCCAAACATAATTAAAAATATTTCTCAAGCTAAGTACTTTGATGCTTACCAAGACGACTTTATTGATATGCTCGGAAAAAGTGAGGAAGAGTGTGATAATGAATTTTCACCTATATATGAATCGTCCAACAATGAAGAGCAAGAAACGCAATCAGAAAATTTAAAGAAAGTTGAAGACTATCTTTCAAAACTTTCTCCAAGAGACAGAGATATTATTTTGATGACTTATTCTTATTACACACCTGGAAAAAACACCCCTACTCATATATTAGATGAGTTAGAACAAAGATGGGGGACTAGTAGAGATAACATGCGTCAGATTTTATATAAATTTAGGAAATCTATATCAATAGATTTACAAGACCAATTATTATTAAGAAAATAAAAAACTAACTAAATGAGTACAATTTCAAATAAAATGGATAGTTTTTTAGATGATGAATTACATAAAGCTTTATCAAAATTGGGTTATATTTTTCCAACGACGATAGAGGACTTTAAAGAAATCATAGCAAAAGCGGATAAAAAAACGCCCAGACAACCTGAACGATTAAAGGATCCTTTTACATTTTTAAATAATCATGTTTATAAATGCGAAGAAAATTTTAAAGAACTGAATATTGTTGGTGATTATTCACAAAACTTTGCTCAGGCAGCTAGAGAGGGAAAAACGATTTCGGAAGAAATAAAAAAAGAAATGCAAAAGGATAAGATAAAATCAAGACAAAAAAATAACGATAATTAAATGTTATCAAAAAAAAGAGAAATAGAATTATCTGAACTCGCGGAATTTATAGCTAGTGAATATTGCCCAGTAGGAATGGTCGAACCCTCAATAATTGCTGAAGCAAAAGAAATAACCTATTGTTTTGGCCAATATGAGGAGTCATTTGATGGTTTAATCGAGTACGAGGAAGGGAGTTTTCATATTTATATTAATTCAAATAATACTAATTCTGCTCGAACGAGGTTTACTTTTGCGCACGAGTTAGGACATTATTTTATCGATGAGCATAGAAATGCTTTACTTAACGGTAGAACCCCTTCTCATCCCTCCCATACAGATTTTTCTTCAAAAAATCCTGTTGAAATTGAGGCGGACTTTTTTGCGTCTAGCCTTCTTATGCCAGAATCAAGAATTAAACAGGATTGTTTTAGACAAAAATTTAATTTTGAGTTGATTGAAAGAATATCTCAAAAATATAATACCAGTATTACAGCCACCGTCCTAAAATTAATGTCAATAGATCATCATCCTATGATGATTGTATGTTCAATCAACAATAAAATTAAATGGTTTAAGCAAAGTCATGATTTCCCTTTTAAATGGCTCAAATTTCCAAAAGGCAAAGTTCCCACAAGCACTTTAGCGGGAGAATATTTTCATAATAATAAAAAATATAAAAAATCTGTTCCTGTGGCTGCTGATGATTGGTTTGAATATGTTCCAGAAAAAAATTATGATAGATACTTTTATGAAAAGTGCATCTATTCAGATAGCCATAATTTTGTTTTAAGTATAGTTTGGGAAGACTAAATTTAAAAATAATCATTAGAAGACTTGGTACAGTAATCAAAAAAGTAAATTTATAATGCCTGGAAGCTATAAAAATATACAGTTTATATTTGATAATTTGCCATAAAAACGTGATTAGTTTACTATTTAGAATGCTGATCGGGTATTTTTAAACAATTGAAACGACAACTAAATCAATATTTTATTACTGGTATAAACCTGTGGAATTATTATAAATATGAAAAATAGACAGCCCGTCAAGACTAAGATAATTGAATTTCGAAATCCATATCATATAGAACCCCCAGGTGCTTTACGCGAAATTTTATCGCATCCAATAAGGGAGTCTGAAGCAATTGAACTTGCGATTTTTCAAGAACATCGTTATGCTTTTTTCTATTGGAATAAATGGAGGCAAAAAAATGGAAGTGATAGGCCTCCTTGTTTGGTTTCCTTGGACTGGCATCAAGATTTATGCTACCCCTGCGAAATAGAGAAAGCTTGGTTAGATGATTTAGATTTATCCAGTGATGCTGAAGTATCCTTATACTCTTGGGCAAAACTTGCAGGCAATAATGATGGACATATTTTATGTGCTGCCTATCTAAATCTGATAGGGGACATATACGTACATTGTAGGCAGGAATCTTGGGGAGCAGCGTGGGAAGATGAAGAATTAATTGATACCTATGGTAATAAACATATAATTAAAAAATTTAGAACGTATAATGAATTAGAAAACGCCTTATTAACGTCAACAGAGACTTCGGTATTTTTTGATATAGATTTAGATTTCTTTTCTGTAAAAAATGGTTTAAGTGATGGTTCTTTCAAATTTACTTACTTGAAAGAAAAAGAAATACGAGAGATGCTAGATGGTGATCATCCAGTAATTAATTGGATTTTTCAACGGTTACAAGGATTTACGATTGCTACAGAACCAGAACACTGTGGTGGACTCCTAAAAAGCAACAAATTTCTTGACATAATCAGTGATATTTATTTCACACCAGGGTTGTTTGCTCCCAAATGTAATTGGAAATGGAAACAAAGAGGTTGATATTGAATAAAAGTTTCTACATCTTTCAAGTTTCTGTAAAATGGATTTGAATCATTATGAAATTTATAAAATTAATTCATCTATAAAACTATCGAAAAAGTCTTTTCCGAAAAATTTGCTTTTATGGGGTAGATAATTGTTCTTTTTCTATAGTTGGCAGCAAGCCAACTTTAGCAGCTTCTTTAAACATCCCTTTTAATATTCCCATGGACTAACGCTAAAAAGCAATAAATAATTAATATCTCTTACGTAGACGCTCCCTTTTGGAAGCTTTTGGCTTTTTAATGGAAATTATTAAGAAAGCCTTTGTATTTTTGATGCTATGGATTTAGATAAAATAAAAAAATTAACTCTCAGAGCTTTAATGTCAGATGAAACTTTAATGCACAGTTTAGTATTAAAGGGAGGAAACGCTCTTCATCTTGTGTATGAAATTACTAACAGAGGCTCTATTGATATTGATTTTTCAGTAGAACGAGAATTTACTGAAGAAGAATTCAATAAGATGCCAAGTTGGATGGACTATATTTTGAACAGAACATTTAGAGAAGCGGGACTTTTTGTCTTTGATATTAAATTTGGTGAGAAGCCAAAAGCCGGGAGTATTCCTGAGTGGAAAGGCTATTTTATAGAGTTTAAAATTATAGAGAAGGAGAAAGTTATAGCGTTGGAAGAAAACCCTGAAAAAATGAGGAGATATGCCATTAAGCTTAATGAACAATCCCCTAAATATGTTGTAGATATCAGTGCTTACGAATATGTTGAAGGAGCTACCACTATAGAGATGGATGGAGTCATCTTAAGAGTTTATACCCTAGAGATGATTCTGTTTGAAAAACTAAGGGCGTTATGCCAAACCATGCCTGAGTATAAAGAAATCGTAACCACGGCCAATCAAAAACACCGAGCTAGGGATATCTACGATATACATCTTATTTATAATAATCGGCCTTTGAATCTCGACCCCAATTTACTTATTGAAATTTTTGCTGCCAAACAAGTGCCGTTAGAATTTATGAACAATCTGGATATCTTAAGAGAATATAACAGGGAAAACTGGGAAACTGTTATAGCATCCATTCCGGAATCCGACAGATCATCATTAGAGAGTTATGATTATTATTTTAATCAACTTCTAGACATTGCAAAGCCTTTCACAAACCTTTAGGATAATATAGATTCCACTTCTTGGAATATTCTTTGTGAAGAATATTGTAAGTCAGATAAAATTTGAGATTTGAACGGTTCAGTTCTAAAAACTTTAGGTAGGATTTTTCGCTATAACCAGCTTTTTCAAGATAAAAACCTATAACTTGGTGATATGGGTAGGTATAGTTCATGTGGGAATAATACTGGTAAAGTTTATCTGTATCTAACCGGTCTTTGGCATTTGCAAATGCTTCTAAAACCTGAGTCACTCCGCCGGAATAAAATGGTCTTACAGAAATATCAATCAATGTTCTTTCCATATCAGAAACAGCATATTGATCCCGAAATCTAGTAATACCGATTAGGTTTTGATATTGTCCATTAATAAAATTGATGTCGAAATTTTTATAATTTCTTTTATTTGAAGTTATTCTTGGAGGTTTAGAAAAAACCCTATCTATGCTGTGTTGCTCTAAATAATTACTATTCAATTCTATTTTTTTCCTCTCTAAAGTAAGATATATTTGTTTGGGTATCTGTAATGTTAGGTTATGTATGTAAATAGCGGAATAATGGCTAAAATAAGATAATCGCGATCTTGAAGATGCTATATCAAAAAAATCAATGTTAGAATCTGGTAAATAGTATATTTCAAAAGAATCACTTCCTTCTGACTCAATATAATCTTCTTTAAGAAAGTTTTGCTTGACTATAAATTTCTTTATATCATTTCTAGAAATACTTTTTAAGCCCCATATATCGTTGATTTCAGACACTACTCTTTCTAACTCTAATTTACTCAAAACCTTATAGTTAGATCTTTCAATTATGTCTTTTATAACAGGAACTTTTTTTTGTAATTTACTTATCATTCAGCATTAATATATTTCATATATGAAATATATTAGTGCAAAGTTAGTGTTTTTTTAATAAAGACCATAAATATTCAATAGTAATTTTCACAAAGAAATTCTCTTTTTAAATAAATAAAAAATTTCATATACAAATATTAATTATATATTTGTATAATTATATAATAATACAGAATGTCGAAAATAATTTTAATAACGCATCAGAAAGGGGGGGTGGGCAAATCAACAATAACATATAATCTAGCGGTCAATTTAAAAGATAATGCTAAAGTATGTATTTTGGATATGGATACCCAAGGATCTTTAATGAATATCAATCAACTTTCTAAAGTACCAATATTTCCTGCGGAAAAATTAAATGATTTAAAAAATTCAGATTATGATTTTATATTTATTGATACACCACCATATTTAAATAGTAGAATTGAAGAACTATGCATTATTGCAAATGTTATTATAATTCCAACAAAGGCCGGTGTTCTGGATCTCTTGGCAATTAAATCTACAATTGATATAGTTGTAAAAGCTAAAGCCGAAAATAGAGCTCTAATAGTATTTAATATGGTGAAACCGAATACTACCCTTACAGCAGAAATAAAAGATCAATTAAAAGATTATGACATTAAGGTTTCCAAAAATATGCTTTCAGATTTAGTCGCTTTTTCTCGCTCTGTTTTAGTTAATGGTGTAGAAGAACACCGAAATGCACAAAAGCAAATTGACAATTTGACAAAAGAAATTCTAACACTTTCAATTCAATAATAATTATATAAATATATATTTATGGCAAAGCAAGATTTTTCCGATTTAATAGGCAAAGCAAAAGAGACTCAAATAAAATCTCCTATCCAAAAGATAGTACCAATAAAAGAAAAAAAAGCAGAAACAATTTTTTCTTTATACATTCCAACTGAAAAACTAAAGGCTTTAAAAATTATGTCTGCAGAGAAAAATATTAGTCTTAAGGAACTAATTAACTCAGCTATTGATGATAAATATTTTACGTAATAAATGATACAAACTAATACATTTCATTACCCTCCAGAACTTTTTGAACTACTTGTTGAAACTATTCCGTTGTTAAGTAAATCTAAAAAATCTGTACTCTTGTATTTAAGAGTATAATAAAACCAGATTACAAGCAGTTGATAATCAGTTGCTTTTTTGTAATCTCTATGTCACCAAAACCTACTTATTTCGTAACGGAAAGGACATGGTAATCCTAAACTCTTTTTTTGTTTTTCTAGTTTTAATGTGTCTACTGATTTTTAGTAGTAGTTCTAAAAACCATACAATTTTTGTTAATGTTTCTAATGTTGTTTCTAATGTTTCCATACTATTTTTTTTTAATTAATTTATTTTCAAATATAGCCTCGGGATTGATTTTTTAAACTTTTGCTTATTACTCCCTTCAGCAAAGAAATATTTTTAGTTTATTTTGCGAAAGGACAGAAAATGACAAGCTTTTTTTATTAACTATTTATCAGTGAAAAACTGAATTAATACTAATCTGAATTATTTTCAGTAATGTTATTACCTTCTTATAGTGGTGCTACGCTAAAAAATCCAATTACTGTAGCAAAAATGATTAACACTCCCCAACAATGTTGTGACGCAAAAACTTTTTAATCGGTAATAGGCTATACCAAAGGAATGTTTTAAATATATTATACGAAAGGACAAGAATTATTCGCTTTCATTTAAGACTTATTTGGGCAATATTATGTCTTAATCAAAAATTTACATGTTACATTAAAAGCAAAAAAAATTTCTCAGATTGAGAAATTTTTATAATTGTTGGTTCGAAAAAATTTGGAGGAAATTTATAATTTTTGACAAATTTATGAGTCGGCTTTAGCCGATGTTCCAATGCAGAATACATGAGTAACTTTTGCAGTATGTATGAGTAAAGTTTGCAGAAAGAAAAATCTGGTCGGAAATAAAAAAGCGGGATTTTTCCCGCTTTCAATTCTAACTTTCCCCCTCGAATCCGAATCCGAAATAAGGAAGTTTAACATACGCTCTGAATTTTCTAAACTTGAAAATTCCAATGGAAAACAGTACTACTATTCCTGTTAACCATACTATTGTAAAAGTGGTTATCATAATTATAAATATGTTCTAAAATTAAAATCTATTTTCTTTTTTTGAGATTTGTATGTTATTGGTGTAAAATCTCCAAAAAGAGGGTTTTTACTAAATTTGATGTATTAGAAATTCTCTAACATTTGCTTCAAAGATAATGTCGGTTCTATCGATTCGCCGGTTTGCTTAACTGTAATGATATATTTGATTTTAAACACTCCAAAGGACATAAATTTACATTGTGTAAATACCCATAAACAAAGACATTTTTAATGTTTTTGTTTATGGGCTACACGAAAACCGAAAACAAATTATCTTTCAATATTCTAAAGATAAAATTGTAGGATTTCATCTCAAAGGACAAAAATAGTTTCAAAGTTTCACTAATGTTGGGACGCAAGGATATGGCACAAAAAAAAATCCCTCCGCTGTTCTGCGAAAGGATTTCTAATCCAGCAAATTTACGATTTTCAACAACCTTATCCAAATACCTAAAACTTTCTCATATATTGCAATCACACTAATTCATCTTCATCATTTTTATTATCTATTTTTTCTATAATATTAAAGTACTGCAGTTTCAATTTGGCTTTTGCTGTTTTTAGGTTTTTTTAGTTTTCAAGACTTCCTAAGCAACTTTTATTGTCTTAGATTCCTTTACCTTTTCGCTGCTCTCTTTTTTGTTGGAGTTCGTTTCTTCGTTCTCGTTCGTTTTGCAGGTATTGGTAAGTGTTTTTAACTTCTTTTGATTGCAGCAATAAAGAATAATCAGCAGATGAAAGATTTTTTTCTTCAGCTACTTTTTTTACTACAGCTGTTACATTCTCGCCTATTTCTTTATCAGTTTTATTTTGAATCGCATGAGAAACAAAACTGAATTTATGTTTCACGTCGTAGCCATACTTCTCCCCTATTTCTTTAATTTTTATCGCCTTTATTTGTTCCCTATATTTCTCATCTATAAGACTATATTTTAGGCTCTGATCTATATTTTTTCGGCTTTCCGTAATTTTAATTTTAAATTCAGCATCTTTTTTTTGTTGCTCTTTGAGCTTGGCAATCTCTGAATCTTTTGATTTGAGGGCTATTTTTTGAGATTTAAGAATGTTTTGCATTTCTTCCACGCTTTCCGACTTATAAGCCCCTAAAAGATTTTTTTCAGGCTTAAAATCATTTTTAGAAATTGTCTCCTGGGCTTCTTCTATTCTGGAATAATATTCCCTTGCGGATTCGTGTTTTATGCCTGTTGCTTTTTGTCCTCTGTTCAGTCCGAAAGGTTTCATTTGTTCTGCGTACCGGTCTTGGCGTTGGCTCATTGCCAATCTATCACCTAAAAGTTCTTTTGCAGATAATCTGCCATCTTCGGTTAGTGGAACGGTTATAGCGTGTATGTGCAGGGTTTTCTCATCTCTATGAATTGAAAATCGTACAATGTTTTTTTCGCCATATTCGTTTTTTACAAATTCTAAATTTTTAGTGATCCAGGCTTTCCGTAAATTTGGATCAGCTTCAATTTTTTTCATTTGTTCGTGGCTGCCGGTTAGAATATGAGTAGTATATTTTACGGCATCTTTCCTAATTGATTTTAATTCTCCCGCTTTATTTCTGGCGTTGTATCCCTCTTTAATTCGGTCCGATATCGCAATGTGTAAAGTTTTATCACAATGTGCATTTACGGTTATATGCTCGTTAAGATTTATACGTTCTGGATCTGCATGGCGATAGGTATGTTTCGCTCCTGGTTCTCGGTCAATATGATTCCCAATTCCTCCAGGAGAAACTGCTCCTTTTTCTGCGTGGTAAACTGCGTAACTCATTTCAATTTTTTTGTTTTTTCCGACTATATTTTTTCTTTCTTCAGCAAAACAACCTAGTTATATTTTGCTTAGATTGGAACCCTCGGAGAGCCCAATAACTTTATTTTTGTAGCAACGCGGATAAAAAAAAGTATAGTGGGCTATACCTTTACTTTCGTCAAGCCAAAAATACACAAAAAATAAAGAGAATAAAAAATTATTTTCTGTTTTAAATTTGTATCTTCATAATATGAAAACTACAACTGAAATCATTAAGCATTTTTTGAAACTTTACTATCTTGATCTTGCAACGGATGGAAAAATTTCTTTCCAGGAGTTAGAAGCAAAAAGTAATAAAGGGGAAGAAATATCTGCAGGCGACTTTTGTTTTGGTTACATCGATAGAGGATATGAAAATTTGACTGAAATTCCGATTCGTATCAATGCAGTTTTTCCAGCTCTCCCTTCCAAAGAAAGAATGCATCTGTATCAAATGTCAGAAACTTTTTTTGACGAATTTGATTCTTCCGATGGTTTAATTGATGCGGAAAATTTATTTTCTGCAATCAATAAATATTCGGAACAAACATTTTTTGAAAAAGATTTTGAATATGATCTACAAGATTGGAAATAGTAGAATGAAATAAAAAAAAGAACTAACAATTTTGCTGCAGATCATTAAGATGCTCGTCGGTTTTGCTAACATCCACTGGGTCGATAAATGCTAACCAAAAAGATAACCTAAATTTCTTACATACCCCGAAATGGATTGCTGTTGATTATCCAGGATTATGCAGAAAAGAAATTTATCTTTTGGATCGGCTCCCATTTCGAATTATTTAATAAAACCGCATAAAAACCTACTAATCAGTAACTTAAGTTATTTATTATGCATAGCATAAGATCACAAACCTTGTATTCTCTTTTGAATTCTCGTTTTTTCTGTTTTTCCATTCTGACAAAATGTCCAAATTTTTCTAATAATAGATAAATTTTTTATAAACGTTATTTTTTAATTTAAAAGAGTTTATTATTTTGTTATTTTAAAGAGCCGCAACGTATTATATATCAGTTAATTATGAGTTTAAAAACGACTTTTCATAAGTTAAAAACGACTTTTTATAAGTTAAAAACGACTTTTCATAAGTTAAAAACGACTTTTTATAAGTTAAAAACGACTTTTTATAAGTTTATTCTAGAGCATTATAATCGACTGTAGTTTTTCAATGTAGTTTTTTATTATTATATTTGATTTTAAAAAAAATTGACCAATGGAATTAATGGATATTGATCTTCAAAACAAGGTTGTTTTTCAGCATAACGTTATCACTTCGGGAAGATATGATTATTCATCATGTATGTTGGATATACTTTTTATGGTTCTTTCTGGTCTAGAACAAGATAAATTAGAATATACCATCCATGTTCAGGATATTGAACAAATTACAGGACGTAAATGGAACTTAAAACAATTAAGAGAAGCTACAGAAAGTATCGGTTCCAGAATGTTTGAAATTGAAACATCTGAAAGTTTGGATCAGATTTGGCTTTTTTCCCGAGTTAAATATTTAAAGGGAACAGGAAGCTTTGTTGTAAAACTGAATGACGAAGCTACCCCCTATTTCTTTGATCTTAAAAATAATTTCACTGCTTTGCAGTTAAAATCGGTTCTGGATTGCTCTTCAAAGTATGCAAAACGACTTTATACAATTGCTTGTCAATGGAGAAGCGTAGGATCTAAACGTTTTGAAATTACCGAACTAAAAAAAATGCTTGGCTTAATTGACAAAAAAGGAAATGAACAATTTGAAAGGATTTCAGATTTCAAGATGAAAGTTTTAGATATTGCCAAAACACAAATTTGTGAAAATACCGATATTGAATTAAGTTATGAATTAAAAAAACGTGGTCGCGAATTCTATTGGGTTACTCTTCATATCAATTCTCAAAAGTTTAAGCAAATGCAAATTGAGTTTGATAAACCTTTAAATATCCAAAAATTCAAGTCTAAGCTGCTATCTTATGGCCTCAATGAAGATCAAGCGGAACAAATAGCCATGAAGGAGAAAGAGACCGATTTTGACACTCTAATAGCGGACTTAAATAGTAAAATTCAAAATAAGAAAGTAAGTGTAAAAAATTCCGTTGGTTATCTTGTTGGAATTTATCAGAAAAAAGGATTTTTGCCTTCAAAATAGGACTCTGTAATCGTAAGAGATTATATTATTCAAAATATTTTTCTTGAATAGCCGTATTGATAAGATCTTTTAAACTTATCTTTTTTTCCGCACTCATTATTTTAAGTTTCTTCATTACGTCCACCGGAATATAAAGAGAGAATAAAGCTTCCTCTTTTTTCTTCTCTTTTATGGGCACTATTTTTTGAACTGGTGCTTTAATTTGAGTTTCCTTGGCCTTACCAATTAGAAGAGAAAAATCTTGTTTTGCCATAGTATATAATTATATAAAAAATTAATTATGTAAATATATATTTATATAATTAATTGTTAGAGTTAATATTTCTTTTGTAAGATTATCAATTTGTTTTTGTGCAGTATTATTATCCTCTACTCCGTTTACTAAAACGGATCGAGAGAATGAAACCAAATCTGAAATCATAGTTTTTGAGACTTTAATCCCGTAATCGGTAACTTCTTTTTTTTCCTCAGTTAAAGTTGTTTTCGGTTTTACCATGTTGAATACAATTAAAGCTTTATTCTCAGCTTTAACTTCTTTTATAATATCGATAGTTGATTTGGTAGCTAGCAAATCTAATACTCCAGCTTTAGTCGGAATAATTATAATATCTGCTATTTCGCAGAGTTTAGAAATTTTTTCATTAATATAGGGAGGTGTATCAATAAAATCATATTCTTTTTTTAGTTTTTCACTAAGCATGTTGGAAGTGAAAACCGGAACTTGGGAAAGTTCGCTTATGTTAAGTAAAGAACTTGATTATCCATATCCAAGATACAGACTTTTGCACTTTCTTTTAAATTGCAAGCGAGGTTAAAAGTAAGGGTTGGTTTTCCAGCGCCACCCTTTTGGTGAGTAATCAAGATAATTTTTGCCATCGTACAATTATATATTTATATGCCAATTCATAAAAAAAGAAAAGTCGGCTAAAAGGAATTTTTTACAAATCTATTTTCAACTCCAACCCCCTATTTATTCACTAAAACACTCATTTATCGCAATGTATAATTAGTTTTTTTTAACATTTATTAAATAAATCTAGTTTATATTGTAAAATTTGTTAATTTTAATTTTATAAATCAGAATATGAAAAAACTTTACTCCGCATTATTTCTTGTATTTATTCTCTATACTATTTCCGCCCAAGATGTTTTATGGCAAAAAGATATACAATCCTCTACACAGGATTTTCTTTCAACGATGTCCATTACTTTGGACAGGCAAATCGTTCTCTCTGGCAGTGCTATTCAAAAATCAAAATTATCGGGGGTTAGTACTAGTGGAGCAACTTCCACAAATGCAGGTTATGATTACCGTTTACTGAAACTTTCACAGGACGGAAATATTCTTTGGGATAAACACTTTGGTGGTTCACGTCATGATTATCTCGTTTCGGCCACTACCACCAGAGAAGGTGGATTTTTACTAAATGGAACCTCCTATTCCAATCAATCCCTTGATAAAAAAGACAACAATATTGGTGGGTCGGATATTTGGTTGATAAGGCTGAATGAAGATGGGGAAGAGTTGTGGCAAAAAACATTGGGAACAAAAAACAATGATGAAGCTGCGGCAGTAACACAATCTATAGATGAAGGATTCTTTGTTGCCGGAAACATTAATTCTAATAAAGGTTTATTCGAATCAAAAGATGTTTTTGTTTCTAAACTGGATAAAACGGGTAAACTGATAAACACCACTATTTTAGGTGGAAATAATTTAGATGAAGTACAGGAAATGTTTGCTACTCCAGATGGAGGGAGCATTCTTTTAATATATTCCATCTCCGGAAAAATCCAGAATAAAATTTTCAATACTTTAAAAACAGAACAAGGAAATTCCGAAAACAAAGCAATTGATTTATTGGTTTCTTCAAAAGGTGAAACAGAAGATAAAATCCTTATTGGTAAAACAGAAGATAATTTCGGCGAGGGAGATTATTGGATTGTAAAATTAGATAAGAACGCAAATGTTGAATGGCAAAAAACCTATGGTGGAAGTGCTGATGACTACCCTAAAACTATAGTGTTTACTGACAAAGGCTATTTAATTGGAGGAGAAAGCAGAAGCAATTCTTCGGGAAATAAACGAGAAAATATCGAGGAGGGTAGTGATCTATGGCTTATTTCCTTAGATAAAAATGGAAATGAACTTTGGCAAAAAAGTTACAGTTTCGGAAACCGAGATGTTTTGATGAGTGTAAATGTTATCAGAAAAACAAACAAAGACAACTTTAGCGAAGACAAAGGATTTTTACTCGGCGGTTATACGCAAGCAGAAGGAAAAATAAAAAGCAATGACGAGAAATTCTGGATGCTTTATATTAATTCTGAAGGAAAAGAAGAATGGCGTAAACATGTAGAAGGAAAATCTAAAAAGAAAGAAGAACGTTTAGTTTCTGTAAAATTACAGACGGACGGAACTTTTCTTTTAGCCGGAACAAGCGCAAAAGAGTTAGGAAAAGAAAACTGGAAGATACTGAAACTGGGTGATAAAGATGTAGAGAATTTAATTGAAAAACAGGAAATCCGAATTTACCCAAATCCTGTGGATGATTATTGTTATGTAGAAATTGGCTTGGACTTTAAAGAAGCAGACATAGCTTTATATGATATGACCGGAAAACTTATTCAAAATATAAAAACTAAAAATACGGTGACAAAAATTAATGCAAGTGCTTTACCTCAGGGCGTTTATGTGGTAACTGCAAAAACCGAGAACAAAGTTGTTAATAGTAAAATTGTGAAGAAATGAAAAGGTGTATAAGGAAATCAGTAATATGTAGTGCGCTTTTATTCGCTCAGTTAATCCCTTGCCAAGCGGACCCGAGTACTCAAAATTCAAATAGTATAAGCAATACCGCATCGCCAAACGCTTATAGTTTCATGAAATTTCAGGAATCTCCGGTCAATTACTATAATGGAAGAAGTAGCTTTTCAATTCCAATTTTTGAAATCAATGTTGGCGGATTAAGTTATCCTATAACCTTAAACTATTCACAGGGAGGCATACAAGTTAATAGTATAGCTTCCGACGTGGGTTTGGGATGGAGCATATCATCTTGCTTTATCAATAGAACAATTGTCGGAGATGCAGATTTAGAATCTATCACTGACACTAATTTATACTATCCAAAGACCAAATATGGTTACTTTGATTATAAGGAGCAGAATCTAATTCCTAACAATTATGGAGAATATCACAATGTTGATTTTTATCCGGATATGTTTCAATTTTTTTCACCTGCTGAAAATAGTAGATTTTATTTTAAAAATAGAACTGAACCAATCGAGCTAGATCACACAGGAAGTAAAATTACTTGGACAACTGAATCCAAAACGTATGATTATCTGAAAAATGCTTACGGTGCCTGGGTAAATAATTTTATGGACATAAATGACTATAAAAATTTTGAATTGATTACTAAAAGTGGTATCTCTTATTACTTTAATGATAAAGACATATCTCATAGTTTCACAAGTTCAATCGAAAATTTCTATGATCAATCATTCGGCAGTATAAGTGGCACTTACCCCCGCGTAAGTTCTTGGAATATTACTCAAATTAAGAATATGAATAATGATGATACAATAAATTTTATTTATGAGCCTTATTCTTCAGAGACGACAAATGATCGAGATAATATACTGCAAAATCATTTATTCTATAGATACGAATCCAAATACCCAAGTAAAACGGTCCCGGGAATTGATAATAATCTACGTTTTATGTCTGATCAAATGAGTTATGAGAGTGATTACGGTAAATATTATCAACGCGCACTTACAACTCAGAGAATAAAGAATATTAGCTTTCGCGGAGGTTCCGTGGAATTTTATTATGGACTGGACCGGCTTGACTTAATAAACGGAAAAGCTTTAACAAATATTAAGGTCAAGGATGCAAATAATTCTGTTGTAAAAGAATTTGATCTGGAATACGGTTATTTTTATTCAACACTTCAAAAAAATGAATTTAGTAAAAGATTAAAATTACTTTCAATCAAAGAAAAAGGTTATAATAAATACCAATTTACCTATTATGAGGCATCAAAACTCCCAAATATAGGATCTCCACTACAAGATTTTTTCGGATATAACAACTCAAATGAAACAGTTGCTGAAACTCCTAACAAAGTAACTTCAAAATATTATTATTATCCGGGAAAATCGGAATATAGTATTTTACCGTATGATATCCCTACCGATAATAATCATTATTTACTACAAGATGAAAACTCCGTACTGTATGGTCAAATTGATAAACAACCAAATGATTTGTCAAAAACATGGTCTCTCGAGAGTGTAAAACTGCCGACAGGAGGGATTAAAAAATTTGTTTTGGAAAGTAATGTTTTTAATCTCTGGGGAAACAATTTAAAAGGAGGTGGTACGAGACTTCAAAAACAGATTATACAGGAAGAAGTAGGTGCACCGCAACGAACTATAAGTTATTACTATAACTTAGATGCAAATACAAGCAGTGGGTATCTATTTAATGTTCCTGATACAGGGTATCCTACATCAATTCTTTTTCCAAAAGCCAATTCTTCGCCGGACTTGAGTTCATTTGGAAATGATTTAAAAAGTTACTTTTTACTTTTCAATAATGCAAAAATAAATTATGATTTATTAAATAATTTCTTCATCGGTTATTCGAAAATCGAGGAAAATGAAAACGGATTAAAAACCATTTACGAATTTAAAAATAAGGAAGTTCCTAACGTTCTCCGTAGAGCTTATTCACAAGACAATCAACTCACCAGTCTTCCTTTGCATCCTGTAGGAGAGTTTATGATTTCTAACAGTGCTTATGGAAATAGTTTTTATATAGACAACAGTTATAAAAGAGGAAAATTAAAATTTGTATCCGTCTACGATAAGAATAATATTCTGCAACTGAAAAAAGAGAATATATATCGAGGCTTTCATGAACAGACAGGAGAGGATTATTACCATGGATATGTCTTCCCAGGTACGTCTATTTTCTCAGACAAAATTAATAATTATTCTTATGAACTAATGGAATTTGAGAAGTCATATTATGGAATACCTTACAATTTGATTTATAGCAAATCAACTTCATATCTGCCCTCCGGCAATGTTGAAAATGAGGTCAAAATGGATTATGATTTAGCCAATCAAAATCTCCGATGGGTTGCCTATAAAATTGGTGACGGAGTTGTTTATCCGGAGGTTAATTTAAAACGCTTTAAATACCCCTATGATTTTGCAAATGATCCCACTACAATGATGGATAAATTAGTAGAAATTAATAAAATCGGAACACCGGTTTTGGTGCAAAATGAGAAAGGAGAAATTAACCCTATCGATTTTGCAAATCTTCATTTGCAAAATTTAGTAGCACAATCAAAAGTTTTGGTATCAAAAGAGGCTAATACCAGTAATTTAATTTTACCAGTTAAGACTATGGCAGCAATAGGTACCAATGATTTTTACGAAATTGAAAAGTTACAACGGTATGACGATAAAGGAAATCTTCTTCAGTATTCTACCAAATCAGGAATGCCTACGACTTTCATTTACGGATATCACCAAACACTTCCTATTGCAAAAATTGAAGGTGCCACCTATGAACAGGTTATGACCGCTTTGAGTCTTTCTCCTATTGCAAATTCAAGTACTTACTTGACAAGCGAAATAGTACTTAAGTCAGATCTTGATAAAGATGCTGGTAGCGAAAATGCTTTAATTGTGGCTTTAGATTCATTCAGAAAAAATTCTAATCTTGCCGGTTTTCAGATTACAACCTATACTTATAACCCTTTGATAGGCATCACTTCTATTACGTCCCCCTCAGGTATGAGGGAGGTTTACACTTATTATGATATCACTAATAAATTAAAAGAAGTTAAAAGGCAAGAAAAGGATGCAGGTGGGAACTTCATATATCGAACCTTGCAGGAAAATGAATACCATTACAAACCATAAAATAATAATAATTATGAGAATACGGATACTTATTGTAGTGCTATTATTGTTTTGGGTGAATGGTTTTACTCAAACTGTACCAAGTCCAAATGAAAACTATATTTACTCGACCGTTTACCTTAATGAAAGCGGAACGAAAAAAATGGAAACCATTCAATATATGGATGGTCTGGGAAGACCAAAGCAATCTATTAATATAAAAGGGAGTGCGAAGGGGCAAGATTTGATTATTCCGATAGAATATGATAGTTTCGGAAAGCAGGTAAAAAACTATCTTCCTCTTCCAAAAGCATCGCTGAATGGTGCCATTCAACCAATTGATGGAACGAATGTAAATATCTATTATGATGGCATCTATAATAATGTACCCAACGCATATTTCGAATCCGTATATGACGATTCACCACTACATCGATTAAAACAGTCTGCATTTCCTGGACAACAATGGGCTAAGAATTCTGGACACTCAGTCAAACCTGTTGTGCATTTAGCATAAATTAATTTTTGTTTTATTTATACTTCTTTTAAAAACGAAAAAATTCAGATACTGTATCATTGTAAAGGAAGTGATTTTAGA
>NZ_JAUFQB010000048.1 GCF_030409525.1 Kaistella yonginensis
AAAAATAGTAAAAAAGTTATTTCCGAAAAATTTTTTTGAGCTTTAAGGGCTCAAAATTTTTCAGAATAACTTTTCAACTTACACAGTTAGTGGGACACTACCATTAAAATAAAAAAGGCGGGAAATAATTTTCCCGCCTTTCTTCTTCATTTTTACTAAATACTACTTATCGATCGAGCCTAAAACTTTTTGTGCAAAAGAATTCAGGGCATCTCTTTCCGCCATTCCGTTGGCAACATTTGCATGAACTTCGAGCGCGCCACAGATATTGGTAATCAATTCTCCAGCAACATTCAAATCTTCTTCGGTTGTTCCTCGGAATTCTGTAAATGCTTCAATCGTTTCTAATGTTTTCTCTAAATTCTCCACAGTTTGAGTTTGATAAAACTGTCTGATAATGGGTAATTTCATTTATAAATTTATTTTTTTAATGGTAAAATGTTATCGCCTAGTTTGCATCGACTTTCATAAGAAAACCAATAAAGGCGATTTCATTAGTTCAATTCTTTAAAAAGATTAATAAGACTTTCTGCCTGATTCGTTTGAACCTGATTTACCAACTCTCCTTTGCTAAAAATCGCAAACGTAGGTAAATTATCAACTTTTGCTAATTTTCTGCTTTCAGGTAATTTCTCTGCATCAACGTATAGAAAAGGAATTTCATCATTTTCAGTTGCCAATTTTTTAAATTTTGGCTTCATGATTCGGCAGTTACCACACCATGTCGCTCCGTATTGTACAACTACTTTTTCATTGTCTGCAACGATTTGTTGCAAAGTATCTTCTGCTAATTCTGTATACATTTTTTTTTTTTAGTTTTTATGAGATGCTAAATATTCTGCGGTCGAAGTTCTGTTTGCTTTCATTGCATCTTTTCCCTCTTCCCAGTTTGCTGGACAAACTTCACCATGTTTTTGCACGTGGGTGTACGCATCGATTAATCGCAAAAATTCTTTCACATTTCTTCCTAATGGCATATCGTTTACCGCTTCATGGAAGATTTTTCCTGTTTCGTCTACCAAATAAGTGGCTCTATACGTTACATTTGATCCTGAGAATGATTCGTTTCCTTCTTCATCATAATCGAAATCTTGATCAACGATTCCTAAAATATTGGCCAATTGTCTGTGTGTATCTGCTAAAATGGGGTAAGTAACTCCTTCGATTCCTCCGTTGTCTTTCGCTGTATTTAACCAAGCGAAATGTACTTCATTGGTATCACAAGAAGCACCGATTACTTTGGTATTTCTTTTTTCAAATTCCCCTAAAGCTTCTTGGAATGCATGAAGTTCAGTCGGACAAACAAAAGTAAAATCTTTTGGATACCAAAATAAAAGAACTTTTTGCCCGTTTTTAGTTGCTTCTTCGAAGATGTTGATTTTTAAATCATCACCCATTTCAGACATTGCATCAATTGCGATGTTTGGGAATTTTTTTCCTACTAATGACATAATATTTTTGTTTTAAAATTTTCTAGTGCAAAAGTACAAATTTTTCATCAATCATAAAATCATTTTCGATTTATAAAATCTATAACCATAAAAGAGTATTCTTATTTAAAATTAAAGTTATAATTTCACAGGACAAAATACTCCTCATGAAAAAAGCACTGATAATTATCATCGTCGCCTTTGTTCTTATCCAATTTTTTCCTATTGATAAAAATAATCCGGTGGCCACGCCGAAAATGGATTTCTTAAAAATTAAAAATACGCCCGAAAAAACAGCGATCTTAATTAGAAATGCTTGCTATGACTGTCACAGCAATGAATCAAAATATCCGTGGTATTCTAATATTCAACCTTTCGGTTGGTTTTTAGAAAACCATATTCAAGAAGGAAGAAAAGAATTAAACTTTTCTACGTTTGCCACCTACGACAAGAAAAGACAAGCGAAAAAATTACATGAAGCCGTAGAAATGATTGAAAATAATAAAATGCCTTTGGATTCTTATATAATTGTGCATTCTGAAGCTAAATTAAGTGCTGTGGATAAAAAAGAAATGATTGATTATTTCAAATTTATAGAGAATGATACCCGAATTTTAAATGATCTACCCACTGCGGTGGAACAATCAGCTATTAATACGAAATAATGAAAAACCTCGATACCACTAAATATTTTGTTTTATATGATGGCGAATGTGGATTTTGTAATTTTTGGGTGCATTGGATTTTAAAAAAAGATACCAAAAATAATTTTCTGTTTGCATCTTTACAATCTGATTTTGGACAACAATTTTTGAACGAAAGAAATTTAGAATCAAAAAATCTGGACACGCTTTATCTGTGGAAACCGGAAAAATATTATTTGCAAAAATCACAAGCGGTCTTTAAAATATCAGAAATCATCGGTGGTTCTTATCAATTTCTTTCTTATTTGCGATACCTACCAAGTTCGCTGACAGATTTTTTCTACAATAAGGTTGCAGCAAACCGTAAGAAGCTTGTGGCTGGCGCTTGTGAGATTCCGACCGCGGAAGAGCGCAAGAAGTTTATTTCTTAGATGATAGATTAAAGATAATAGACCGCTTCGCTTATAGATAAAAGATAGTAGACAGAGTTGTGATAATCGTTTTTTTGGTATGTCAATTCTAGAGGCTGTCATTATCAATAGGAACCGGGATTTAACCCGTTTGCCAATTAAGATTTTCCATCGGAGTTAGCCGAAACCTATTATATCATATAATTATTCTCATTATTGAAATTTCTGCTTTTTCTTTATTAAAATTGATTTGAGTTTATGGACAGGTCTGCGTGAGGGCGTAGGCGGAAATCCTTTTTTTTGCGAACTCTTCTTTTATGCAAAATTCTGTCTAAAAAAAGATTGGGAGCTGAAGACCGACCCGAAGTAGCGAAGGGAAAGTGATGGCGACGAAGGGGCACGCCCAACAAAAATATTAAGACAACTAAAACCAATAACCTTAACAAATTCTTATATTTGCACTTATGGAATATAATACTAGCAAAACCCAACTCCAAATGCCGGAATACGGCCGAATTATACAGCAGCTCGTGGAGCGTTGTAAGGAGATAGAAAATAGAGCAGAACGCAATGAAATGGCTGTGGCGATAGTTGATTTTATGGGTCAAAGAAATCCACAACTTCGAGATGAATCGAATTATAAACATAAACTATGGGATCATCTTTTTATTCTGGCTAAATATGATTTAGATGTTGATTCGCCCTACCATATCCCGACTGAGGAAGAAATGCAGGTGAAACCCAAAAGAATGGAATACCCTAAATTACAGGGTGATTTTAAATTTTATGGGAAAAGTATTTTGCAGTTAATAGAAAAAGCAATCGAATTGGAAGCAGGCGATGAAAAAGATGCATTGATCCAGGTAATTGCTAATAATATGAAAAAATCGTACAATGTTTATAATAAAGAACATGTGCAGGATGAGGTGATTTTCCGTCATTTAAAAGACCTTTCTGGCAACAGATTGGATTTAACCACATTGGATTCTTTGGAAAAGAGCAAAATTTACTATGCGACCAACAGAACCAATAAATCGAATCCCAGAAATAATCCGAAAAGTCAAAATAACAGAAAGAATTTTCAAAATAATAAAAACCGGAAATAGGAATGAGCGGAAGTTTTCAAATAAAAGGAGGTAAAAAACTGCATGGTGAAATTACACCGCAGGGTGCTAAAAATGAAGCCCTACAGATTTTATGTGCCGTATTGCTGACCGATGATGTTGTTCGCGTAAAGAATATTCCGGATATTCATGATGTTAATCGATTGATTGAAATTTTAGGAGATTTCGGGGTGAAGGTTACGAAAAATGGTCAGGGTGATTATTCGTTTCAGGCAGATGCTGTAAATTTTGACTACATCAAATCGGACGATTTCAAACAAGATGGTGCCAGACTTCGTGGCTCGATCATGTTGCTGGGGCCAATGTTGGCACGATATGGCGAAGCATACATGCCGACTCCTGGCGGTGACAAAATCGGTAGACGCCGATTGGATACTCATTTTCAAGGATTGGTAGAATTGGGTGCGGAATTTTATTACGACGAAAAAGAATATTTTTATACATTAAAAGCCAAAGAACTTCAGGGTAAATTTATTTTGTTAGAAGAAGCTTCGGTTACAGGAACAGCAAATATTGTAATGGCTGCGGTGTTGGCTAACGGAAAAACCAGAATTTATAACGCCGCGTGCGAACCTTATCTGCAACAGTTATGTAAAATGCTGAATAGAATGGGGGCGAATATCTCGGGAATTGGGTCCAATTTATTGACCATTGAAGGGGTTGCGCAATTACACGGTACCGAACATACGATGCTGCCTGATATGGTTGAAATCGGTTCCTGGATTGGCCTAGCTGCCATGACAAAATCTGAAATCACCATCAAAAATGTAAATTGGAAAGAGTTGGGCGTTATCCCAAACACGTTTAAAAAACTGGGAATACAGTTGGAGAAAAGGGGAGACGATATCTATATTCCCGCCCAGGAAAACTATACCATTCAGAAGTTTATCGACGGTTCTATTCTGACGGTTTCAGATGCGCCTTGGCCTGGCTTTACACCAGATTTACTATCGATTGTTTTGGTGGTAGCTACGCAGGCTAAAGGAACAGTGCTTGTGCACCAAAAAATGTTTGAATCCCGTTTATTCTTTGTCGATAAATTGATTGATATGGGTGCGCAGATTATCTTGTGTGACCCGCACAGAGCAACTGTCGTTGGTTTGAACCACGAATATCCGTTGCGAGGAACCACGATGATTTCACCAGACATCAGAGCTGGAAATGCACTGTTGATTGCGGCACTTTCTGCGGAAGGTACTTCGACCATTCATAATATTGAGCAGATCGATCGAGGCTATGAAAATATTGATGGAAGACTGAAAGCAATCGGTGCTGATATTAAGAGAATTTAAAGCAAAGCGGTGAAATAAGGTTCACCAAGAGTAAACCTTTTCATCAATAATAACGTATTAAAATTAAAGGACTCTTCCTAAAAAGAGTCCTTTAATTATAGGTAAAGTGCAGGCATTATATTTTTGCCATTTCAGCTTTAATCTTATTCTGTAATCCTTCCGTCGCCACGACCAAAGGCAATCTTACATAATTTTTCACGATTCCCATTTCTGCTAAGATTGTTTTGATTCCGGCCGGATTTCCTTCTGCAAAAATCAAGCGAGTGATTTCAACCATTTTATTATGGATATTGTAAGCTTCATTTACTTTTCCGTCAAAAGCCAATTGCACCATGGTTGAAAATTCTTTCGGATACCCTTGTCCAATCACCGAGATTACGCCGTGTCCACCTGCTAAAGTTACAGGAAGCGTATATTCGTCGTCACCAGAAACCAAATTAAAATGTTCAGGTTTTTGTCGTAAAATATCAAAATATTGATTGATATTTCCAGCGGCTTCTTTAATTAAAAATAAATTGGGAAAATCTTTTGCTAATCTCAAAGTAGTAGAGGCTTCCACATTCTGCCCAGTTCTAGAGGGAACATTATAAATGATGATCTGCTTACCTGTTTCGGCCAGCATTTTGTAATGTTGGTAAAGCCCTTCCTGACTAGGTCTGTTGTAATAAGGAGAGACAGAAAGTACGGCATCAAAATCGGATAAATCGGTTTCTTCGATTTGTTTTTTCACCTCCATCGTGTCATTTCCACCGATTCCTAAAACCAAAGGCAGACGCTTATTATTAACCTTTATGATCTGTTGAATAACTGCCTTTTTCTCTTCCGCTGAAAGTGTTGCGACCTCGGCGGTCGTTCCTAAAACAACCAAATAATTAGTTCCGTTAGCGATATTATATTCAACCAATTTGGTTAAAGAATCAAAATCCACGGATAAATCTTCATTGAAAGGCGTAACCAAAGCCACACCCACCCCTTTTAAATTGCTCATTTTTATTAATTTAATGTCTCAAAATTACAAAAATTAAAATGAGAATTTATTAAAAAATAGGATAAGTTTATATTCATATCTTTATATTTGCAATAATAGATTTTATGAACATGAAGACCAAATACCTGATTTCGGGTTTAGCAATTTTATCGATTATATCGTGTAAAACACCGCTGAATATTGTTAATATACAAACCGATAAAAATATCTCTTTATCGAAAGATTTACCAGAAGATCAGGTTTTCAAAAGCATTATTGAGCCTTACAGAATGGAACTGGAAGGGAAGATGAATACCAAAATTTCCCATACTTCTGTTGATTTAACAAAACAAGGTGATAACAGTAATTTAGGAAATCTCTTGGCAGATTTTACTTTTGAAGGGGCTGACGCGTGGGCGAAGAAAAACGGCATTTCGAGTGGCGTAGATGGGGCAGTGATTAACATCGGCGGAATCCGCACAACCATAGGAGTGGGCGATATTCTGACCAAGCAGATTTATGAGGTGATGCCGTTTGAGAATGAAGTAATCATTGTGAAAATGAAAGGAAATGATTTACAGGGACTTTTTGATTATTATTTAAAAACCCTGAAAAATAACCCCGTGTCGCATATCATCATTGAAACGGATCGGGATAAAATCATCAATCAGTTAATTGATGGGATGCCTGTAGATCCCACCAAAACCTATTATATTGCGACCTCTGACTATTTGGCGTTGGGTGGTGATAATATGGATTATTTTAAGAAAGGCGAATTGATTCCAACCGGAATAAAATTACGTGATTTATTTTTAGAGAAATTTATTGCCAATCCTGAAATTAAAGTTCCAACCGATATGCGCCTCAATTTTAAAAATAAAAAAAATAAGACAAATGAATAGGAAACAATTTCTAACAACGCTGGGCGGTGGAACATTGGCTATGACTTTGGTTCCTAATTTTTTGATGGCAGAGGATTTTTCAGCCTTAAAGTTAGCTTCCGAAAGTCAGCTCACAATTCTTCATACCAATGATCAACACAGCAGAATTGAACCTTTTGATTCCAGCTACACCCGCAATCCTAATCAAGGTGGGTTTGCCAGAAGAGCCGCTTTGGTTCAAAAGATAAGAAGCGAGGAAAACAATGTGCTTTTGCTGGATTCGGGTGACACCTTTCAAGGAACACCTTATTTCAATTTTTTTGGTGGCGAACTCGAATTTAAGCTAATGTCGATGATGGGTTATGATGCTTCTACCATGGGGAATCATGATTTTGATAATGGTTTAGCAGGTTTTAAGAAAGTACGACCCGTGGCAAAGTTTCCTTTTTTATGTTCCAATTATGACTTTAAAAATACCATTCTCGACGGAGAAACAGAAAAATATAAAATCTTTAATAAAAATGGAATTAGAGTAGGGGTTTTTGGAGTTGGGATAAAGCTGGAAGGTCTGGTCGGTAAGAAAGATTATGGTGAGACGCAATATTTGGATCCCATTGAAATTGCACAACATTATGCAGATTTTCTGAAAAAGGATAAAAAATGTGATTTGGTGATTTGTTTGTCGCATATTGGATATGATTACAGAGATGATCCCAAGAAAATTTCAGATAAAATTTTAGCTGCGAATACTTCGGGAATCGACTTAATTTTGGGTGGTCATACGCATACATTTTTACCAGAGCCACAATCCATTATCAATAAAAGTGGCCAAAATGTTTTGGTTAACCAAGTAGGTTGGGCGGGCTTACTTTTAGGGAAAATTACTTTCTATTTCGATAAAAATAAAAAGGTGAAAAATATTTCATGGAATAATCAAGTTATAGATGAGCGCATTTTAGTTTAATATTATGAAAAAAATACTGCCACTTTTACTTTTTGTACTTTCCCTAAACCTGGTTGCACAGAAAATATCATCGCCCAAATGGACCGATTTGTTTTCCTACAATAATGTTTTATCCATTCGAGAAGACAATGGTAAACTGATTGCTGCCGCAGAAAATGGGATTTTTTTCTACACCCCCGCAACTGGGGAAATCACCAAATTGTCTAAAGCCAATGGCTTACATGAAGTTAAAATTTCAGCTTTTGACTATAATCCCGAAACCAAAATCGGACTGGTAGGTTATAAAAACGGTGCTTTGGACGTGATAACTCCCGAAGGAATTACATATGTGGTAGATATTCCAATTGCAACAGGCTACACCGGTGATAAAAAAATAAATCATATATCGATTGCAGGTAATTTGGCAGTGATATCAGTCGGTTATGGAGTTTCTATTTTTAGGTTGGATAAAAAAGAATTCGGAGATTCTGCGTTTTTCATTCTCGGTGGTAATTATCAAGCATCAAAAGAGGCGGTGATTAAAGATGATTTCGTTTATGCAGTAACTTCTAGCGGATTGAAAAGACATGAGATGAATGTAACTTTCCCAATTTATAATACTTGGGAGACCGTTGCTAGTGGTAATTTCACCCAAATATCATCCGGTAATCTCCTTGCTTATTCTAGTGCAAATCAAGTTTTTTTCGGTGCCGGAACGGGTTTTAGTGCGATTCCCCAAAACTTTTCTTCAATTCAAGATGTAGTGGTGACTGATCAAACGATGACCGTTACCGATGCATCGAAAGTTTATGTATTTAACTTAGCAGGAAATCCTGTAAAATCTTTCGAGGCTACTGAATCATTAAATACTGGTTTTTATGCCGGTTCGATGGTATTTGCAGGGTCTAGATTTTCGGGATTAATTAGTGAAGCTGGCGATAAAATTAAACCAGCAGGACCGTATAGCAACACCTCGTACAAAATTAATATTCATAATGACCAATTGGTGATTTCTACGGGAGGGAGGAGTGCTTTTAATACTCCAATTTATAACAACCTGGGCTATTATCATTTTAATGGAACGGAGTGGATTTATCCAGAGTATTTTAAAACTTTTCCCGGAGTTCTCAATGTGTTGGATGCGGTTATAAATCCATCAAAACCTAACGAAGTATTTTTTGTAAATTTTACCTTTGTCGATGGGCAGAAAGGGATTTATAAAATGCAAAATAATGAATTTGATAGCAAGTATGCCACTTCTGATCCTTACCTAAAAAGGGTAGTTGGATTAACATTTGATGAAAATAACCAGCTTTTTGTGTCCGCTTCTTTTAATGGAACAATTGGGTATTATTATTACACGCCTAGCACCAATTCTTTTACACCAGTAGAAGTAGTGACGGGCCAATCTGTTCAGAAACCTTTCGCAAACGCAGGTATCCTTTATATTCCGTCTCCTTACACCGGTGGTGGATTGTTGATGTATGATTACAAAAACACACCCAACACATTAAGTGATGATCGTTTTAAGATTTTGAAAAGAATAAATAACCTGCCTGCTGATCAGGTCGTTTCCGCCGCACTTGATAAAAATGATAACCTGTGGATTGGTACCCAAAATGGTCTTCGCATCTTATCAAACCCTTCTGCGTCCATCGATGAAGAAAATCCACAGTCCGAACCCATTATTATTGAAGAAAATGGTACCGGCGAAGAATTGTTTAGAGACAGTCAGATTTTGCAGATTGAAGTAGATTCCGGAAATCAGAAATGGGTTTCTGTAGATGATGGTGGCGTGTTTTATTTAAGTTCAAATGGGGAGCAAACCTTCAATCAATTTACCAGAGCTAATTCGCCGTTACCCACCAATAGCGTTACCGATATTAAGGTCGACAGCAAGACAGGAAAGGTGTATTTCGTAACCTTGGATGGCATCGTGGTTTATCAGGGTGATGTTTTAGAGGTTACGGAGAATTTTGGCGAAGTCTTGGTCTATCCAAATCCCGTTGTTTATGCACAATACAAAGGCAATGTTCGCATTCGAGGTTTAGCTGCTAAAACCAATATCAGAATCACTGATGCTGCTGGCAATCTCGTTCACCAAGCGGTAGCCAGAGGTGGCTCCTACGAATGGAATCTTGCAAATCATCGTGGCATACGGGTGGCTTCTGGAATTTATTTTGTGTTGATGACCAATGAAGACGGGACCGATACGGCAACCGCAAAAATCGCGGTCGTGAATTAATGCAAACTCAAACGTGTTTTCTTTTATCTTACTTAAAGTACGGTGACAATGATGCCATACTGCACTGTTTTTGTTCCGAAAATGGCTTTCAAAGTTTCTTTGCGAAAGGAATTTATGCAGCAAAAAATAAAAAGAAACCCTACCTCTTTCCGCTTAATTTATTGAATATAACCATTACTAAAGTGGTTTCAGACCAAAAAATTGCGCGCATTTCTAAAATTGAACTCGCTCCAGATCATTATACTTTTGATGACGTAGCCATGAATACGATTCTGTTTTTTACCGCCGATTTTTTACATCAGGTTTTAAGAGAAGAAGGTAAAAATCCAGTGCTGTTTGAACAAATACTTAAGGTGCGAAAAGAAATCAGTATGCAGAATTATGACGCCTATTTGGTGTTTATCCTACAATTCTTAACCATCTCAGGCATCGCACCTTTTTCTGAAGATAAAAAATTTCTCAACCCCGAAAGCGGCTTGTTCGAAGAAGTGATGGCAAATCCCATATTTGATGAAAAGGTCTCTGCTTTGTGGAAGATTTTTCTGCGCCATGAAAATGCCTATGAATTACGACTTAAAAGGGACGAAAGAAGTGTATTTCTAGATTCATTAATGATCTACTGCCATATTCATATCACCGGCTTTTATACCCCTAATTCCTTAGCGGTGGTTCGGCAGGTTTTCGAATAACAGGACCAACTAAAAACAAAAAAGTCCCTTTATTTAAGAGGGACTTTGTATTTCTAGGCAGAGGCTTTTTAGCGCGCGGTTGTTTTATAAACCTGAAAGTTAAAAACAAAACTTCGGTCTTTAAACGCGATGCCACTGTAATTGAAATGGGCATCACGAGCAAATGCTAAACGAGAGGGAACAATAATTACCCCTTGCAAATTATAATTACTTTCATCAGCAAGATCGAATGCTTTGAATTTCTGTAAGCCTTCACTAAATCCTTCGATTTCGTAGAAGCTGCGTTGTTTTGCCAAATCTCCAGTTGCGTTATCTAAAACCGATTGCTTAACGTAATAATAGGCAGGATCTAATTCCGGGATTCCTGAACCAGCAATTGTATTTCTAAATACATATGGTGAGGTAAATGCAACTTTACCATCGGTATTGGTTGCAACATAAGTAACCGTGGTACTCATTAATTTTATAATGTCAGTACTTCCAATGTTAGATCCAGGTGAAGGTTGTGCGCTTGGTCTGACAACATAGATTACGCCAGATGGAAGCGTAATCGGGCTTAAACTGGCTAATTTCACCATTGTAGTATCAGTCTCTACATAATCTTTAAGATTTCCTTTTGCATCAAAAGCATGAGTGTCCAAGAACTTCAGAGCCGCTTCGTTATCGTAATTATTTTGGGTTTCTATATTTACTTCAGGGATTACGTCTTCTTCATCTTTTCTACATGAAGTCAATGCAATTGAAGCCAAGGCAAGGAACAAAAATGTTTTTTTCATATTTAATATTATCATTAAATTGCTAAAATTATTTAATCCAGCAAAAGTATAAATAAAATATGAGAATTGATAAGTTTTTATGGTCTGTTCGCTTTTATAAAACCCGAAGCATCGCAGCAGATGAAATTAAAAAGAACAGAGTGTCGGTTTCCGGCCAAACGGTAAAATCTTCTAGAGAGGTGAAAGAAGGGGACGTGATTAAAATCAGAAAAAACCAAATCGACTATCAGGCCAAGGTTATTCAAATTCCGAAAAGCCGAATCGGCCCCAAATTAGTTCCCTTGCATATTGAAGACCACACAGATAAAGAACAATACGAAATTTTGAAATTGCGCAATTTGAGCGCCGAACATTATCGAAACAAAGGGGAGGGTAGGCCCACTAAAAAAGACCGTCGTGATATTGACGGCTTTGTAGAAGGCGACAGCAGGGTTGATATGGGCGATAGCGATTGGGATCTTTTTTTTAGTGATGTTACAGATTCCAAAGAAGACTAAAGCAAAGCGATAATTTCAGCAACAATTTCTTCGGGCGTTTTTGAATCGGTAATTACCGTAAATTTTGCTTGGCCATAATAAGGCTGTCTTTCAAAAAGATGTTTGGCAATGAATTCCGGTAAATCCGCATCGGAAATTTTCGCGATAAGCGGACGTTTCTGCTTTTGTTTTAGCAATCGTTCGGTAAGGGTTTTTACAGAAGTCCGCAGGTAAATACTTGTACTTTTCTGGGTAATTACTTCGATATTGTTGTAATAAGCGGGGGTGCCACCACCTAAACTTAGAATACAAGTTTTTTCGGTAGACAAAATTTCTTCTAAAAGTAATTTTTCTTGTTTTCTAAAGAATATTTCGCCCCGTTTTTCGAAGATTTCGGGGATTGACATGTTGTTTCTAAAAATAATTTCCTTGTCGAAATCAATTAATTTTACGTCTAGTTTTTGGCTCAAAACTTTGGAAATGTGAGATTTGCCGCTTCCCATATAGCCGATAAGTGAAATGATCATATTTTTATTTTATACAAATAACCAAAAAAATTTTGAGATTTTAAAAAAAGGCCTATCTTTGCACCACTTTAAAACGAGAATATAATTCTGCAGATTTAATGGTGACCGACTCGGTAGCTCAGCTGGTAGAGCAATACACTTTTAATGTATGGGTCCTGGGTTCGAATCCCAGCCGGGTCACAAGCGAAAAATATTCCGTCTCGTTCTAAGACGATTCGGATTTTTTTTGCCTGCGTGGTGAAATTGGTAGACACGCCATCTTGAGGGGGTGGTTTCCTATGGATGTGCTGGTTCGAGTCCAGTCGCAGGCACCAAAGCAATTAACAATGAATAATTGATAATTACTATTTAATAATTATCGCTTTCATTTTGTCTTATTAAGTACTAATTAAAAAGACTCGGTAGCTCAGCTGGTAGAGCAATACACTTTTAATGTATGGGTCCTGGGTTCGAATCCCAGCCGGGTCACAAAAAATCAACTGTCTCCATATCGAGGCGGTTTTTTTATTTTTTCTTCGCAAGTATTGTGCTTGATGCATTATATATATTAAAAAACGGTATATCTACCAGAATACTTAAGTTGAGTCTATTTACACTCACGTTGGTTTCGGTAGTAGTTGCAATACCATCTTTAAAATCTATATTTCGAAGGTTAGAAATACGGTTGTAATGCATCCCGAACGATATTGGTAAATTTCTTATATTGTAGTACATACCTAAACCAGGAGCCAGAAAACTTTCAAATTTTAAACCACCATAGTTGGTAGTATCGTTTCCTAATCTCTGGTTCACAATTGTTCCAAGATCTATAATGCTCACAAATGCTGTCCACCGACCTTTTAAAGTCGTAAAAGATAACCCAATAGGCGCTGCAAGTCCAATATTTCCTTTTGTTTGTTGCGTATTGGAACCAAAGGCTTTTTCAAAACCACCCGTAAATCCTACATATCCGTTCAATGAAACATTGAAGGTGCTATGTCTTTTTATAGAAGAACTTCCAATTGGCAATGCGTAAGATTGTAAAACCGCTTCCATATCACTTGGATTCTCTATCACAGCTATTTGAGATAATGCGATTAAAGTTCGGCTGTAATTATTTTTACCGATTTCTTCTCGAAACTCAGTGAGTGCTAAAGGTATTAATTTGTCGTATTTTTTATTGATAAAAGTTTCTATAATATTGATGTATTTTACAGGAATTTCTAAGTCTAATTTTTCCAAATTAAAATCAGAAAATAATTGATTTTCTTTTACTCCTTTTAAAAAAATGGTGTAAACTTCATTGATGTCTTTTATATAAATGATGGCTTGTTCTGGTGTTTTTATATGGTAATTTTGTTCTTTTGCATATATATTTACTGCATTCAGTTTTACAATAAAATCAAAAAGTGAATATAAATTTTTAGAAGTTTTTCCAATATCTTGATTATTTAAAGCAGGAATTCTCTCTTTCAATTGTTCAAAAAGTAAACCGTAGAAAAAAAGCGTTTCATCTCCGATGTTTTCATCTATATTTTGTGGCAAAATTTTAGAAAGTGGGATCCACACTTGCTCTTCATCCTCCTCATTTTCCATCGCTTTCGAAATAATATCTGCAGTGATTAGTAAGTTTTTAAATTGAACATTCTTGTATCCCTCTTTTTTTGCTAAAGTATTAAAGAGCAAATTGATAGATTTTCCACTTTTAGAATAATCGTATGCTTCATAGCTTGATTTGAAAATATCATAGTAATAGTCAGGTTGCCCAGGAAAAATAATTTCAGCGCGGATGGCAATGTTTTTTGGAACCTCGTTTAAATCTAATTGAGCCGTTTCTTTTAGTAAAATTAAATCTGCACTATAGTAAGTATTGGTACTATCCATACTTTTTACATAGTTAAAAGTTTTAGGAAACATTCCTTCAACGATTGTAAAACTATCTTCTTTTATATGTTTAAAGAATTGATTGATGGTAACTTGTAGAACTTCTTGCTTAAATCTCCCCGCCATAAAAGTTGCTATTCCATTGATTGCATCTGACTGAAAATTCATCGGACTTGAAATAGCAGGAACTAATTTATTTAGTTTTATTAAATCAATAGTCTTTTGTGTATTATACTTAGCTTCTACTTCCCTATAAAAAAGGATGTCTTTGTCATCTATAGGGGATTGTGGTGATTGATTATATTTTAAGTTTTGAAAAAATGGATTAGATTGAAACTCAATTACATTTTTTATATTGTATTTTTTTAATAATAATCGATATTCTGAAAAATAAGATTTCTCATATAATTCAGCGAGTTTTACTGCGTCCAAATATGTGTTCTCCCTGATGTAATCTTGGCAGTAATTTGCTGTGGAAATAAATAATAGTAACAACGCAAAAAATCGATTTTGAGTTTTCATGATTTGTGTTTTTAGATAGATAAAATTAATGTTTATATTTTATATCTCATAACAAATATCCGATAACCTTGTGTTATTTTATAATAAATATCAAAAACCTTGCGAATACCTATAGCGCGATTGGGTGTTTTCGCAAAGTCTTTAAATTGAGCGGTAATAAAAATATCGAATTTATCCAGTAATCTCGCTATTATATTATTGTAAAAACTTCTGAAAATTTAATTAATAGATGTTTTATATTGATATTACTTCCCTTTTTACCAAGCTTAAAACGCGATTAATGTGGCATCATTTGTAGGTGAATATAAGGATATAAACAGATAATAGTAGTTCTGTAATCTTACCGAAAAACAAGAACATTTAAAAGGTATCAATGGATTTTTGGATGAAATATTAAAAACTTGCGTGCGGTAATGCCAATGAGTTTCCCACATTCCAACAAAATTTTTTACAACACCAGCAGCGACACATTAACAGAAAATTCTACTTTTGAGTTTGCCTAAGATGGGTGAGATTACAAATTACTCTATTTTTGACTATTAAATCGTAAATAAGAAAGTCCTCAAAGAAAAATTTCTTGAGGACTTTTTTATTTAATGAAAAGTGGTTAATTATTTAACCATTAACTTTTTAGTTACTACACCTTTTTCATTATTAATTCTTACAAAGTATAAACCTGCTGTATATTTTGAGATGTCAATTTTAAATTGCTTTGATAGTTTAACATCTTTTAAATAATACAATAATTTTCCTGATCCATCGAATATTCTGATTGATGCTGTTTCTTCTTTAGCAGAAGTTATATAAAAACTTCCTTTAGCAGGATTTGGATAGATAGAAATTCCTTCTTCTAATTCTGCATTTATTGTGCTTAATGTACCAGTAGTATAACGTGGAGATCTCCAAATACCACGACCATAGGTTGCAGTGTAAAGCTTATTATCTACGTAGTTTATTTCTAATTCGCTTATTTTTACGTTTGGTAAATTATTTACAAAAGGTTTCCAACTGTTGCTGGTTGTGTTATCTAAATAATAAATTCCGTAATCCATTCCAACATACAATCCATCATTTCCATTATTATCCCAAACAACTGCTAATGCTGTAAAATTTGGTAAATCGTATTTATATGATGTCCAAGTTGCACCACCATCAGTTGTAACATGTACTTTTTCTGCACCATTAGAAGCTATTGCAACTTTTAAAGGGTTGGTTGGATTTATAGCAATTGAATTTATAAAACCACCTGTATAATTTGTTAATTGTGCCCAAGTTCCAGAACCAGTAGTTGTTGTATAAAGCTTGTCTGATTTACTAGTAAACATAACTAAATTATTGGATTGCGCAATTTTAAGCTCATACAGGTCACCCCCAAAATTTTGTGAAATTGCGGTCCAGTTAGCACCATTATCGCTTGTTTTATAAACATGCTTGTATCCCGTATAAAAAGTGTTTGCAAGTGTTGGGTCTTGTTCTATTGGTGTTATAAAATTACCCTGACCATCAGGAGTGGCTCCAACACTAAAGACTCCTCCTCCAGTACTAACAGTACTTGTTCTATTAAAACCACCATATTGTTTTGAACCATATAAAAGATTTGAATCGTTTTTATCTACAAAACCTTCCCCTCCATCAGCACCAAGCCAATCGTACCAAACACCTGCTGTAGTTCGGCCAGAACTACCATTATCTTGAGAACCACCAGTAATTACAACTGGGTTGGTTTAACTAATTCCAAATTTATAAAATTGTCTTATGCCTAAACCTGTAGATAAATCAGTGTAAAAGTTAGTATTCATGGTTGCTAAAGGACTGTTAGCTACAAAAAAGCCACCATCTGATCCAATATAAACCTTCGATCCTACGGCTTCCATAATACAAATGTCTGCATGTGTGTATCCTATATTGTCGCCTGCAGCTACATAATCTTGCCAATGTGATGCAAGACTGAAATTTGCACCGCCATCTGTAGAGCGCCATGTATTAATACCAGCTATAAATAGGGTATTAGCATCTGTTTGACTTACGGCAATATCCATGTGTAATGGTGCTTGACCATCAGTACCACTTCCATCAGATGCTATACCAAAAAGATTTTTGGTTTGAGGTATTTTCACAAAATTTACACCACTGTCTGTAGATTTGTAAAGCGCACCAAAATAAGTAGTTAGTGTGCTTGGCGCTTTAGCTTCGGCAATATATACTAACGAAGGGTTGTTTTCAGAAACAGCAATCATTTTTGCTCCATCACCAAAATTGTTAGTTACTTGCGTTTCAAAACCGTCAGAAAAGATAGTTCCTGTGCTGGTTTGTATAGAAATATCATCTAAAGTGACACCTTTACCGCCTTCATCTGGTGCAATTTCAGCATCAAAAGCAATATAATAATCCGCGGATGAATTTGGCAAAGTTAAAGTAACATCTAACCAAGTTTCTTGTGCATCTGTATAATTTGCAGTAGGTATTTCAATCCATGTGCCTGAAGCAGAAGTTTTGTAATAAACCTTTAATACATCTACAATACCAAAATAATCTGGTAAAGTATATGAAAATTTTAAAGTTGGATTTGTTCCAGTACTTAAATTTAATGCTGGGGTAATTATTTTTGTTCTATTACCAGAAGCTCCAGTATTAGAATTAATTGTTGAGAAAAGACCTAAACCAGAACCGGTTTTTGGAAGAATTGTAGCCGCTCCATTGTGTTGGCTTACCGTTTTCCAATTTAAGTTACCACTTATAAATTCTGTTGTGAAATTTGGAATCCCGGGAGAAGCTAGCATATTTGAGAATGTAGCACCACCATCCGTAGATCTAAAAAATAAGTTACCAGAAGCATAAACAATATTAGGATTAAATGGTTTAAAATCCACATCATATCCCGCATTAAGCAGAGAACTAATTGCAGTCCAAGTAGTACCAGAGTCAGTAGATTTGTAAATACCACTATTTTCTACACTACAATAAAGTTTTGTTGTGTTCGAAGGATCAATTAAAATTTTATTTACAAGACCTGAACCTACTGTTGCGAGAAGATTCCACGTTGCTCCTGCATCTGCAGATTTAAAAATAGTTCCGTTATTTGAACCCCAAAAATAAACTGAAGGATTGGTTGGATCTATAGCTAATGAATTAACTCACATATTAACAAGGTTATCTGAAAGTTGTGTCCAATTTACACCAGCATCGGTACTTTTCCACACACCGCCAGTTTCAGAACCTACAATAAGGTGGTTGGCATTGCTTTTGTCCACTGCTAATGCCATGATTCTACCGGTTCCTGGTGATGAACTAGAAGAGGAGTTTTTAGAATAGGGTCCTAATTGTTCCCAACTACTAGTATCTGATTGAGCATTTTTTGAATTTATTGCATTTTCATTGCGATACTTATTGTAACGCTCTAATTCATCATAATAGAATTGAGGTGATTTTAAAACACCATTATCTTGCATTGATCTTAATGCTTGATATTCCCATCTCTTGTATTGTTTATAGCCCGTTCCTTTTCCTTTTCCTCTGATTTCAAAGTAAGGTTCTGCAACATCTTGAATTTCTCGAACTGTAAAAGTTCCAGCGTTAATCATCTCGCTAAAATCTTTCGTTTGCGAAAACATTAAAGCAGAGGATAGCATTAATAAAAATAAGTAGATTTTTTTCATTTATAAAATTTTGGTAAAGATATATTACAATCACAGTTTTATGTTTAAAAAATAAGCGAATATCAAGGTGGTCAATTTGCTCCGATGCCAGATTGTCAGTTTGCTCTGAAACTAGTGGTCAATTTACTCCGAATTTGGGCGGTCAATTAGACGCTTTTTTTTATTTAAAGTACCGAATGCCGGCCCTTAACCGGCTATCTTGCAATAATAGAGTTTCAATCAAATTCGCTGATACAAAATAATACAGATTCAACAAAATTTCAAAGCTATATTTACATTAATAAAAAAACACCCAATTTTACATTTATGAGTGTAAATTATTTAGAGCATTGAATATCAACACTGTTTGTAGAGAGGATGGGATTCGAACCCACGGTACAGTTGCCCGTACACTAGCTTTCCAGGCTAGCTCCTTCAACCACTCGGACACCTCTCTGGTTTGAAGAGTGCAAAAATAAGACTTTTTATCCAATTTTGAATAAGGAATGAAACTTTTTTATGATTTGTTACACTTCTTAAAATATAAATACTTCGGTGGAATTAAGCTTGACACTAGAAAAAAACCTCTAACATCAAAAAGTTGACAAAAATCATTTTGATTTTTTTTCGTTTAAGCGTAACTTAGAGTAAAGAAAAAAATAGATTTTGTCTCCGCTTTTTTTTAAGGATGATAATTATAATTTTTTAGATCAGATCGTCGTAGTGGCACTCAAACCTAATTAAAAAAGAGGGAATACAATTAACTAAAAATTAATGTCTAAAAACAATCATTATGAAAACAATCTTACGTTCTTTTTTACAGAACACGGCACCAATGGCAAGTTTAATTTTAATTCTTCTGGCTTTGAACACCAGTTTTGCGCAAAATGGCCCCGGTTGGTATTTTACAAGTTATAAATTTGAGGATGGAACCCGCCAAGGAGAATCTGTTTTGGCAGGTACCACTTCAAAAATGAAAGACGTGGTTAGTTTTACAGGTGCGAAAGGAAATCTAATTATTTCTCACAAAAGAACCGACGTGAAAACCGGAACTTTACTCGCCGCAGTTAAGTATAATGTAATATGGTCTGAACCAGCTGCTGTTTTGGTTGCAGATCAGAAAGCGTCTATTAATTTCACCCTAAAAACACTGAGTTCGTTAGGTTGGAAACCTGATCAACAAACCATTTTCTTTAACCAAGGTGGAATGGGGGTGTATTTTGCTACTGCAGAAGGAACAAAATATATTACAAAAGATATGAATGGCAAGTTGACCACAGAAAAGACAATTTTAAAAGGAACGCCCGGAACCAAAAAATACATCCAAATGAACTTTGGAAAAGGATTCAGAGCAACTTATAATTACGAATGGAGAGATAAATAATAGGGTGCTCCTCAATTTTGACACTATCCCGTAAAGTGTGTAAGTTGAAAAGTTTGAGGCTTGAATTTTTATAATTTGAGCCTTTCTTCAAATATAAGCATAAATTGATTTAATACAATTCC
>NZ_JAUFQB010000049.1 GCF_030409525.1 Kaistella yonginensis
ATGAGATTGTTCATGTATTTAAGTGATTGGTAGTCAGGTAAATATACGATTTTTTAATCAAATGAACAATCTTTTTTCCTATATTTCTAAATGCACAACGGGTAAGATTAGTTATTAAAAACTCGTTCATTTTATCTTCTTCCTGAGTATTCTGAAGATCATCCTCATCGAAATCAACTTTGCCATTAGCAATGCCATTCACAATAAGCAATGCATCAAATACTCTTTTTGCTTCATCGCTTGACAGATTTCTTTCAGCAGAATTATTGAAATTTTTGAAAATCAACCCGTAAAACAACAGGCAGGAATAATCCCATAACATTATGGGAGAATTACCATTTTTTCCTTGTTTTAAAACCTCATCTTTCCATTTTTTCTTAGCCGTGACATCACATTTGTCAAGCAGTCGGCTGACCAGCATAAACTGAATTTTTCCTGTTTCATTACCATTATTAGACAAATATAAATTCACAATACATTCCGAAATGTAATCTAATAAGGCAACCGAAGAAATATTACTGATTAATTCCTCGGCATCATCAATTGTTTTTTCGGTACCGTAGTACAGATGATAGTCAAGTAAAGTATAGATTGTTGATCTTGTATCCATAAAAGTTAGTTAGTTTTATTTATAATAAGGGAATACTCCATTATAGAGATAGATTTTTCCTTTTTTTTATCGTAAATATATTTTCTTGTGGTCAAAATTTAGAGGAGTTAAAATTTCAACAGCATATTGATTAGTTTTTACATTGAAGTTTTGCTTGGATTTTTCTTCCCTAAATTTTTGAAGAAAATTTGTAGAAAAGGCACCTTCTATCTTAGCCAGATTATCTTCACAATCCTGACATAAGATAAAATCTTCCTTGTAGCGATTTTCTTTAATTTCCGTAGAAGTTAAGATTGTCTCTTCCAAAATAAATATCGACCTCAACATTTTTTGCATCTATACTATAAAATTCTTCTTTATAATGTTTTCCAACAAAAGTTTGAATAAGACTAGCAGGAATAATATGTGATACAGTTGCATTAGCATCATTAGAGCAAATAATACATTTCATAATTTATTAGTTTTTGTGGTTTGCTCAAATATAAGTAATAATACAAATGTTTATAAAAAACAATCCGAAATAAAAGTCTATGTAAATTTAGAAAACTTTATAAGTTCAAAATTTATTTCTCTGATAAAATATAAACTATCTCTTAATTCTAGTACTACTTTGTATTTTTATATTTTCATCATTGTGAATCTGCTTGCTGTTTTTAAAATCTGGAATACTCATTTTTTTATCACTAAAAACAAATAACCTCGAATTTTCCTCTGACCTTTCTTTTACATTATCAATATTTTGATTGAGCTTCAAACTTTTCTCCTTCTCTATTTTATATTGTATAATTAAATCGACTTTGATTTCAGGAAGATCTTCCAGCTTTTTATCCAGTTCTGCAATTTTATCTTCAGTAATTTTGGTTTGAAATTCAATTTGAGTAACATCTATTCCTTTCTGAGCTAAATTTTCTATCACTTCTTGAACTTGAGCTTTATGTAGATCAATTGTTTTTTGATAAGAAGGCAATTGAGTTGCCCAATATTCAGAATTTCCATCGCCATTTTTTGAGTAACCTTCAATCCTATTATAAGAATGTTCTGCTTTCGTTACCAACTCTTTTACCTTCAAAACATCTTCATATTTTCTCAATACAAAAGCACTATCGGCCAAATGTTTATTTTTCTCACTTTCAATCTTCTTTTTGAGGAGTTCGATTTCAATATTGGCTCTGGTTTCGGGATTTGTGATGATAGAAGTTTTTAATTCTTGCGCACTAATGTCTGAAACATCCAAAACATCAGCTCCTTTTTTCATAGCTTCTAAATATCTTGCCTGTTTCGCCTGTAACTTTTGAAGCATAAAAACATCAATACTATCATTGGTCAGCATAAAATTCACCCTCACATTTTCATTTTTATTTCCTTGTCTCCACGCTCGCCCTTCCACTTGGCGTAATGAGGTGAAATTGTAAGGCAAAGAAAGCATATACACATCCGTCGTATTTTCCTGCAGATTCATTCCTTCTTGAATCGCTTCACTACCAATAACCACTTTTATTTTTCCAGAATTAAAATCATCTTGGATAGTAATTCTATATTTCTTGCTTGTTGCACCAGTAATAATTCCGATTTCTTCGGGTTTGTAACCAATTTCTTTTATGAGGTATTCCTTTAATTTAGGGAACTGTGCAACTGCCAATTCAGAATAGATAATTTGACCCGATTCCGGAATGTCTTTTTTGTTCTGCTTAATTAAATCCATTGTCTGTTTCAACTTCGTAGAAAATTCAATAAATTCTTTCAAACTTGGTTCTTCATCCTCATAATATGGTGATAAATAGGGAGAAATGGCAATCAATCGAGCATTTAAAATATGGGTAAGAATTGCTCCCTTTTCTTTTTCTGCGAAATTTTCATTCAATAAATCATATTGCTCTTTTGTCAGATCATTTTGCTCAATTTTATATTCTTTATTGATTTTATTCGGGCGTTTTAATTCTGGATTATCCTCTTCGCCTTTAATGTCAATAAACTCTGATAACAACTGCTGAAACAAAGAATTATTTTTAAATCTCCGAACATTTGCTTTATATTTCACATCACCTTTCGCATCAATTTCCATATCATTATCCGCTTCCATAAAAGTTTCAAAGAATGTATTCACATTGAAATATCCCGATTCTTCCAAACGTTTATTGGCAACTAAAGATAAAATCGAATAATATTCTAAAGGCTTATTAGTAAAGGGAGTTGCAGAAAGCAAAGTAACATTTCTACCATCTTGGGTGTCTTGAATGTATTGCGCAGCCATCCAAGTATTGATTCCCAATTTCGAGGTTTGTTGGTTCTGATTTCTAAAGTCAGATGAAAATCGTCGGTCTTCAATTTTTACTTTTCCTACAATGTGATTGGCATTATGAACTTCATCAAAAGTTAAATGATCAAAACCAAAATCTTCCCAATCATAGATTTTTCCACGCTTCATTCTTCCCTCCACTTCTTTTTCTTTCTGCAAATCAATTTGGTTTTCTCTTTCCGTATTGGTCACACTTTTGATCTCACTAATGGAAATGTAGCTGAATTTTGAAGCCAATTCTTCGGTGATTTCTGATGAAAATCCAATATTATTAAAACCTTCATAAGTAACAATAGTAATTTCACCGTCTTTATTATCAAATTTTGAAAGGTCGAAATCTTTCCCCAAATTCCCTAAAACATTCACTTTAGCATTGGGAATGGTTTCAAAAATAGTTTCTACCCATTGTTTGAGAATACTATCATTAGGAACTACGATAAGTGGTTTTTTCGCATTTCCTCGTTCCATGGCTTCGTGCATGGAAAGAATCCCTGAAAGTGTTTTTCCAAAGCCAACTTCGTGTGCAAGCAATCCAACTCCTTTTGTGGTTTGTCTTCCGATTCCTGCTTTTTGAACCTCGGTTAAACGTAATTCTTTTCCTTTAAAATTTTGATAAATTTTCGAAAATAAAGGAAATTTCGAATAATCCGGAACGTGAATATTATTGTAATTTCTGTTGAATTCTTTTACAAAACGTTCGCGAAGATCTTCCGACAATTCTTCCCGAACAAATTTTTGAAATAAATCGTTGGCTGCGGCTTTTCGTCTTTCTCTGACTAAGGCATTTCTTTCTTTATCGCTACCAGTAACCGTTTCATTATCTACAAAACTTTTAACTTCCCAAGCTGAAGAACCAGCAAAAGCATCACTGGATAAAGTCCCAACAAAATCTTTGAATTTCTCGGCAAGATTGTAGTCAACAATTACTGTTTCGTAATTTCGAGTATTACCATTAAATTGTTCTTTTTCAACTTGACCTAAATCAAATTTGTAAACAAATTCATGGTTGGGACTAATTGAAATTTGATCAAGGGTTTTAGGTTTAGGTAAAACTTTCTCTAAAAGTGTCTTCTGTTTTTCATATTGATTTTCTGTACCACCAACTGAATTTCTACCGGTAAAATCCTTTTCAAGTTGTTCTAATTTTGAATAAATATTTCCTTCAGCATAATAAAAATCGTGTACCCAATTTCCATTAATAAAGTTAGCAAACTCTGAATGTTTGCCATGATTATTTAAAGTTCCATCGTAAGAAGTATCTCGGAATGCCTCAATTTGTTCTTTTGTAATTTCAGAGCTGTTTTGCAAAGAAGTATTTACAATTTCATCCTTTTTTAAGAATTGATATTTTAAAATTCCTTTCTTTATTTCTGGCTTTGTTTGGATTAAATATTCCTTCTCCGTTTTCGTATTGTGAATAGAAATTATTCTATCGCTTTTTTCAATAAGTTCTTTTAATTTTTCCTCAGAAAACGTTATTGGTTTTGAAATTAAATCTTCGTGAAGTTTCTCATATTTCCTTATTTCAGAAGTAATTGTGGGAGATTTAAACTTGATGTCCTTGAGTTTTGAAAGTACCAATCCAATTTTTTCTTGAGCTTCAGTTACATTGAACTCATTTTTATTTTGGTTTTCAATCTTCGCAGAATCATCGTTTTTTGTTTCCGTATTTTCCAAAAACAAATCTTCAAATAGATTCCCGATTCTTTCGGTATTTTTCTGAGATTGGATTTTTTCGATTTGCAAAAGAGCATCATCAAGATTTCCTGAAACATAAGTTTCCAAGCTTCCGAACTGATTAGTTCTTTCTTTTATTTCGCCTAAAATTTTCTCTTGATTTTGCTCGAAATATCCTGAAATATCGTGATTTTGCTTTTGAGAATTTTTCTTTAGAATGATAATATCGGTTCCTATTTTAGTGCCAAAAAAAGCACCAGAAGGCAATCGGAAAGCGTTCGTAATCTCAGCTCCGTTCAATTTTTTCTGTCTATTCAGCCAAGCTGAAGGAAGAACCATTGCTAAAATTCCTTCGTCGTTCAGAACATCCAAACTTCGTTTTACGAAATAATCTTCATACTTGGAAATATTGGGTTCTTCACCTAAACCCTTGTAAAAACCACGATATTCACCGTAAGGTGGATTTCCAATGACTAAATCATATTTTTTCGCGACCTCTTTTTTGCTTCCATTTTCATTAATGAATTCGGTTTCAAAAGATCTTAAATTGACATCAATTTCGGGGTGAAAGATCTTAGCAATTTTCGCAGTAGTTTCGTTGATTTCAAAAGCGGTGACATTTACTTTTGTTCCTAAATCTTTTGCGGCATAAACAAAATTTCCTGTTCCTACACTCGGTTCTAAAACAGAAATTTCATCTTTATCTTTAAATTGATTTTTGATTAAATTTCGGACGATTTCTACAATTTTTGAATCGGTATAGTATTCATCTAAAATTCCTCTGCCTTCTTTCCCTGTTCCGCCACTTTTAAACTGATTACAAATATTTTTTAAATCATCGGTGATTTTTAGATTTTCTCTTAATAGAATTTCGTTGTTGCCGGAAACAAAACAAGCTGCGGAAACTACTTCCGCAACCTGTTCGTTGGCGATTTTATGAAAGTGATATTTTGAAATCAGAATGTCTAATTCCTCAATACCTGTTATTGAATTTAATATTCCGACCAGGGAATTTTCTCCTTCTTCATTTTCTCGAACATCATTTTGTTGTGGGCTAATTTCGGATCTTCCTGCTCGTTCTCTTCCCAAATCGACCCGCTCTGAGATTGCAAGTCCATTTCCAGCATTGTTGCTGCCCAAAGTTTGTCCGCTTCCTGAATTTCCGTTTTGCTCGGATTGGCTGTTTTCGCTAAATTTCCCAGTATTTCGTCCAGAAAATCCGGATCCCAAGTGCTGAGTGTCGGGAATTCCGTTTGATCTAATAATATTTTTTTCATTTTCCGGAGTTTTTGACTTAACTAAATTAGTATTTTTATTTTGAAGATGAAGCTTATTTTTTAGATATTCTCCCAGATTTTGATTTCCATTTTCAGAAATTCCGTACAATAAACGGATGTCTTTGATGTTTTTATTTTGGAACGTTGCAAGAATTTTTCCGGTTGCCGCATTTCCCCTTCTGTCGCCAGTTAGGCAAAGAAATATTTTGCCTTCAAAATCCTGATACCTGTTGAGTAATTCCTTTAAATTTTCAGTAGAATTTAGTGTAATAAGCGTCCTACTATTGGTTTGATTATTCAATTTCAGAAGTTCTAAAAATGAATAGGTGTCACTCTTATTCTCAAAAACAATGAGTTCGTTTGTATTTCCCTGAATTATGGAAATATCATCTTCAGAAACGAAAGAGTTGAACAAATTATTCACTTTTACTGTTTTTTATGAAATGATTAAACTCAAAAATTTCTTTGGCTTCGCTGTCCCATTTTTTTCTCGGCATTAATTGAAGCGTGACAAAAATGTCGTTCTTTTTATTGTAGGAATCAATCCGCTCAAGTCTTCCATGATAATCTTTTTCAGCATGTTTGTAAAGCGAATATGGTATAATGGTATCGGTTGGATAAATGTAAAAACGAGTGTAATTCCAAGGTGAATTCACTTCAAATCGCTTATATTTTTTGTTGAATAAAACCGTGTCGGTTAAATTTTTTCTGTTTTTATAATTTGGAATCCATTCTTTTGAAAAAAGTGCACCTTCCTTCTTGTTTTCCACTAAAAGTGGTTTTTGTTTTTTTGAAATTTCCGAAAATACAATGCTGTTACTTTTTTCTGTATCAAGAGTGTAGCACAATGAATCTTTGATGTAATAAATTTTGCTGGTAATTTCTGGAAAAGTGAAATCTGGAACTAATTCTAAGATTGTATCTCCAGAATAATTAAGTTTTGATAAATGGAAATTCTGCATTTTATCCAAACCTTTGGATGCATCAAAATAAACATTTGAAATAAGATCAATCCCACCCTTTTCGGGCTTAATTTCTTTGCGACAGGAGTTTGCAATCAAAAGAAACATAAGGATTGAGAGTGAAAATTTTAGTTTCATTGTAATTAATTTTAAAAAAAAGCGGTAAATCGTTTTAAGACTTACCGCTTTTAAAAGTAAATTGGTAAGTAAAGAATTATCGTTTAATGCTCTGTTCCTTTACATTGTTTTTCTCGTGCTTGTTGTCTTGTTCCAAACCTTCTAAAGGCTTGTTGGTGTTGATTCTGTTGAAATCTTGATCGTATAAATTCAGGTTTTTATACTGAGGATTAAGAACCGCTTTTCCTTCGGTAATTTTATCATCAATTTTAAATTTAACCTTGACGATATTTCCTTTTTCAAGAGATTTTATTGTGTTTTCTCTATATTCTGGTTTATCAAATATAAAGTTGGATTTTTCTACTATTTGAGCCGTGTCAACTCCATAATTTTTATAGAAATTTTGGAATTGATAATTTCCTTTTTCGGTTTTTGGCTCATCAAAATTAAATTTAACAAAAGCAGGTTCTAATTGTTCACTTTTGGGATTGTGAAATTCTATTTTCACGCTGCGACCTTCCAAAAGATTAATAGCTTCTTTTGCTGTAAAAGTATTTTCCTTGCTTACTGGAAAATTGTGAGAAATATTTTCGCCTTTCTCTTTTTTCAAATTTGCATGGTAAGAATTGAGAAAAACACCGCCATTTTCAGTTTTATTAAATTTCAAAATAAAATCCACCTTATTTCCAGGTAATGTTTTGTCGGAAGTGGTTTTAATTTCAAACTGTAGTTTTTTGCCTTTAATGCCTTTTTTTAAATCTTTGTGAAGCGCGGAATCTTCGCCGAAACCAAGGTATTTTAATTGATTTTTTAAATACGCTACTTGGTCGAATTCTGTTTGTGTTTCCATAATTTTTGGATTTTGATTGTTAATAAATTAGATATGAGTTGTTAGAGAGATATACTACCTTCTAAAACCTTTTGATTTTTGAAATTCCTCGTCATGTTCTTGTTTTTCTTCTCTCATGCGATTTGCATCTTCATATAAATCTGGATCGTTGACGTTGAGTTGAATATCATCTTTTCCTTCTTTGATGATTTGTTTAGAATTAGGAGAAATTGCATTTACTGTATTGATTTCTTTCGAAACAATGTTCAAATCGTTGGTGATTTCTTTTGCGATTTCAGGATATTTATCCATTTTTTCCAGCAGGAATTCTTTTAGTTTTAGCAGCTCTATTTTGTGGCGACTTGTTTCCATCAAATCTTTTTTGTCCGCAATAATCGACGTTACTTGAGTGGCATTTTTGATTAAATCAAATTCGACAACTTTATTCGTTTGTTTATCGAAAATGAAAGCAGATTTTGTCCAATTAAGTTGAGCACTATTCTTCGCATCGTTCGGGTCATACTTTGTCTGAATATCAGAATATTGCACTTGCTCCTTGCTATTTTCAATGATTTCCGAAAGATTTTTATCTCTTTCTAAAAAAATCACTTTTAGTTGACTGTTATCATCAACCAATTGAAAAGTTGCTCTGTTTTTCTCGTTATCTGCTACGATCGTATAACCTTGCAGAAATTTTGCAATATCATCTGAATTAAGTTTTTTTGAAAAGGTATTATCATCATTCATGATTCCGAATTTTTTCAAATCATCGGTAGGTAAAGTTTCATTTTTCATAATATTTTGTTTGTTTTTTAGTGTTATTTTTTATTAATAATTTGCCATTAATTTATTGGCTCGAACAAGATTATTTAAAAAGTGAATAGGGTTAATGTAGTTTCCATATTCTTTCACGCCAAAATGTAAATGTGGACCGGTGGAGTTTCCAGAATTACCACTTTTCGCAATTACAAACCCTGCCTTTACAAATTCGCCAACTTTATAATAAATCTGTGATAAATGGAGATAAGAAGTTTCGAAGCGATTAAAATGTTGAATTTTGATGTAATTGCCACCACCCTTAGAATCCCATCCTGCTTCAGTAACAATTCCATCAAGAACAGAATAAACTGGTTCATAAGAAACTGGCAAATCAATACCATTGTGAGATTTTCTATTGCCGAAAATTGGATGAATTCGCGAACCATAAGGCGATGAAATTGATATTTTTTTGTTCAAAGGCATGAAAATTTTATAATTAGTTTGTTCATCATCAATAAATTCGAATTGTTGGGAATAATTTTTATTATTTGTACCAACATTTTTTTTAGTTAATTGAGAAAGTGAATCTTCAAGTTTTGCGTAATTAGCTTTCAGTTTTTCGTTTTTTGAAATCCCAAACTTTATCATTTGATTTTTTAAAGAATCAATTTCTCTTTTTAAATCAGCCTTTGTAGTTGAATTTCTAAAAAGTTTTTTTGTTTTTTTTGTTTCTGCATTTTCATCTTTCTCATTTTTTTCAACATTAATTTCTTCGAGTTTGGAAAAATTTCTTTCCGGTTTTGTTGTAGAAGGCTTGAGCGTATTAAATTGTGCAAATACCGGAGAACCACAGCAAATAATTCCTACAAATAGTATTTTTTTAAGTGCAAATTTTATTTTCATTATTTTATGCTTTTATCATTTCGTTTACAATGAGTTCAACTTCTTTGTTGATTTTTCGGTAATTGGTCATCAGAACTTCTTCTTTCCGATCGTCCCCTTTTTTATCAACAAATGAATAATAGTTAGGCATCTTCACATAATTTTGCTCTTCTTCTTTAATTTTTGCCATATCAAGATTTATTTTTCCACTGACGGCTGAAGTTTTAAATTCTTCAGTGTCATTTTCTTCACCTTGAGCGATTATTCCAACCATTTCTCCAGTTCTGAGAGCTGCTATTTTTCCCGCCGGAATCATATTGTCCATTTTCTCATTGATACTGGTTGTTGTTCCTTGTTGGGAAATAGATTGGGAGAATGTTTTTTGTTTGATTTTTCCAAACATTTTTTCTAACCAATCCAAAGTGTTTTTATCCCTTGCAGAACCCGAAAGAATATTTCCAACAATGGCAGAAATGGTATCTGCAATCTCTTTTTTATAGAATTGCCGAAGTTGTGGGAGTTCTTGCAAACCAAGCATTACAGCAACTTTATTACTTCTTGCGGTTGCTACGACATTATCAATTTTATGAATGTAAATGGTCGGAAACTCATCCGCGATAATTCCGCCGGGTAAATTGTGTTTAGAATTAATCAAACGCAATGTCCGGTTCAAAACCGCTGAATACAAAGCTGAATTTATATCTTGTGTTCCGGGATCAGAAGCCAAAATCATAATGGAAGGATTTTCTTTATCTGTAATTTTCATTTCAACTTCATCGCCGGAGAAAACCCAAAAACTTTCTTTTGTTGCCAATCGAGAAAGGAAAATCTTTAAAGTTCCGATTTGCCCTTCTAATTGGTCAAATGCTTTGTTGTCATAAGCCGTTTTGAAAGGCGATAACAAAGATTCCAATTCCTCATGCGTAAAAAGAGTATCGAAAATTTCTTTGTAGCTTTTATTCATAAAAGCCAATAGGTGTGGTAAATCGGAATACTTTCCATTTTCAAATGTTGCAAAGAAATAAATGCAAGAGGAAAGAAAGTTAATGGCAGATTGTGTAAAGAAAGCTTCAGAACCGCCACCGCCACTTGAACCTCCTTTTTGCAGTGACGAAACCATTGCTTCTGCCATTTCTTGCGCTTCCGCCAATGTTTTTACATATTCCTTTTTAAATGGATTTACTCTTTTTGATTTTTCAACATCATTAAGGTTAATAACATGAAAATCATGTTTGTAATCAGAATCATTTTTCTTTTTTAAAAGATGGTGGTAATAAGCAATTTGTCCTAAATCGGGAAATTTAAAATCATAAATGCAAAGGCAAAACCCTTTCGCAATCATTTGTCGGATTGCAGGATTTATAACTCCGAAAGATTTTCCAGAACCGGGAGTTCCAATCACCATCGTTCCCCGAAATGGATTTATATTAATCCAACCTTTATTAATTCTTTTATTAAATCTGAATAAATAAGGAATATTAATCGAGGTATCGGTTTTAACCAATTCTTGATTTTGAGCAAAACTTTCTTCTTCAATATTCCATCGGTCTTTACCCATTTTCTGCTGCATTAATTTTGAAATGCTGTCCGCACCTATTTGTGCGACTAATGCTCCAATGAATGATAAAAGGATGTAAAGAACTTGGTATAAACTCAAATGGGGAAGTATTCTTGGCAATGCATTATTTGCTGCTTCAGAAGTTAAAAGTAAAGAACCAAACATCATTGCAAGTCCAATAAGAATAGGCAAAATAATGTTTTTTGCAATATTCAAATCCATTTTTTTCTTCGCTTTTGTTCCCACTGCGACCAATGCAATTAAAACTATGGTTGCAAACTTTACATTTAGCGGCGGATAGAAAATTCCCATTTTAGAGAAATTCCCTAAAAGCTCTGATACCACAGGAATTTTTGCAGAAAGAAAAAATAAAGTAGCGCAATCCAAAGTGACGATAAAATAGACCATCTTTTGGAAAAAGCCATAGATTTTGATTTGGTTTTGTTGTTCTTGCATTGGAAAGATGTTAGATTTTAGTTTGAATCAAGTCTTTAAAAATTATTTGAAATTAAAATGTATCTGCATTTAAAATATCCGAATACTTCACGGTCATTTCGATGGTTCTTCCGGATAATTGCTCCTCGATTAATCGCATTTTCAAAACTTTACTGTTTGGATAAGTGAATTTTTTGAAAACATAAATATTCCGGTAATTTTTCTTGAATTGTTTTTGATTAAACAATTGAAAAACAGGTTTAATTTCAATACTTTGATTATTGGTTGCTTTATAGATTTTTTTGTCTTCTACCGAAAAATTAAGACCATCAATGTCATAACTTAAGTTGGAAGAATTAGCAAACGTCATATCCAAAAAAATGTAATCGTTCACCACATACACATTATTAATCTGCATGGTAAGCTTTAAATCTTTTTCTTCGCGAATAGGTTTATTTGTTTTTTTATTTCTAATAATATCCAAGGAAAAGTTGTGAAGTTCCATATTTGAAAAAGCCATTTTCGGATATTCTAATGGTTGCATATCTTCCGGCTGAATTTGGATATTTGCAACTGCTTCTCTTTTGTAGCTTAGATAATTCACTTTGTATTGTACCATAAAAGATTGGCAAACAATGGTGATAACGCCTAAATTATTTTTGTCAATCGCTTTTCCATTTGCTTCAGTTCCCTTTTCGGGTTCATCGGTAATTTTGATTCTTGCAATATTTTCTGCCGGTAAATCTCCTGTAAGATTTGCTGTTGATAAATCCACAAATTGTATCGGTTCGGGGGAAATAATATGCAGACTAACTCCTTCAGTAATATCAATTTGAGGAAGATCATTTAAACGTTTTTCAGGAGTTTCTGTTTGTGCAAAAACTGTCGTCGTAGAAAAAAGGAATAATCCAAAGAGTAAATTTTTCATATGTTTAATCGTTTTTCTCATTTTATTTATATTTTTTATTTGGTAATCGTTAATCTTCGATTTCATTTTTTTTAAGTTCTTTTTCGTTAATAAGGAAGATGTAAGAGTTGTATTTTAGTTTTGTTTTGTTTTTTCTAATGATATTTGAAATAGTTTGTGAAGTGGAACTGAATAGACTTGAGAAAATACTTGTCATAAAGCCTTCGCCACTACTGTCCATTTGGGTTCCTTGTACAGAATTACTTCCCATTTCCATAAGCATTTCTCGGAAGTCACTTTGGGGGACATATAATCCCTGCATTCCATCATTATCAAAAACAGTGAGGTTTATTGGGAGGATTTCTCCATTATTTAAAATTGAAATAACATTCAGATTAACTCGCTGTAAGGAAAATCCCGAAATTTGACCGTATAAGATTGTTCCTTTCGTGATGTTGTGCTTTCCAACGGTTATATCTTCAAGCAATCGGAATCGAATTCGGCTTCCAAGAAATCCTTTTAAATTTTCATCAATTACTGCTTTGATAAAATTGTTTTCTTGCTTTTTTGCTATTGAATTGAAACTTGGATTCAGCGATGATTTATTGACCCGAAGTGTCGAATTTAAAAAAGCTGCCATTTTTTCTTTATTCTTTTTCAATTTATTTTCGGCTAAAAGTGCAGCTTGGTATTCGGGATCTCTTGATTTTTCCAATGAATCCATCATGAGCATTTGTTTTTTCAACATTTTCACTGGATCATTTTCTTTTTCCGGTTGCCCGGAACTGGAAACATTTTGTGGATTTTGATAAGAATTCCCCCTTCCATTACTTCCTTCATTGAGCATTCTCACCATATCCGCTGAACGTTGAAAATCTTTATCATCATTTTTACCATCATAATAGGACTTTCTTCCTAAGTCTCCAGCTCTGTTAGAATTGAGACTTCTAACCATTTGAATGGAATCGATGTAGCGTTTTTGGCGGTTATCGAGATTATCGGAATAATTCTGAAGACTGTCGCCTTCTTTATCAATTCCGTCAAGCATTGTTCTGCCGTCTCCTTTTTCAAAAAATTGATCATAAGCAGCATTTTTTGAAAGAATTGAATCTTGAGTTTCACCTAATGAGAGTGATAATTCTTGATTTTTAGGCACTTCATTATTTTTATTCTTATCTTGAAATTTTGTTCCTAAAAATCCAAAAACCATAATTACCGGAAATAAAATCAATGGAAAAATATATTTTGCTTGTTTAAAATTGAGTTTTTTAATTTCCATTTTTCAAATTTTGGTATTGGTTAAAAAGATATTCGATTCTCAGACTGTCATTTTTTGTTAAAGGTTCGCCACTCTCTCGTTTAGTTTTATAACTTTCAAGTTCCTTTATAATAGTTTCTGCTTTTTGATCCTTTTGATCGATGTCAGATTTTGTTTTATCGCTTTTAGAGTACATTTCGGGAAAGATTAAACTCTTTGCGACTTTTGGTTTAAAAAAGAAATATTGAATGAATGAGAATGCAAATGAAATGAGTAATAATATCATCACATATTTGTATGATTCTTTCGGATGTTTCATAACCCAATCCTTTAATTGGATTATGTTTTCTTTTGTTTTATAGTAGATTGCAATCATCGCTAATAATTTTTTGTTTTGTTAAACAGTTCAGTATTGTCCAAAATTCTCCAGTTTGTTAATAAAACACCGTGAGGATTATTTGGGCTTCTAATCATATCTTCGAAATTCCCTTCAGTAATTAATTTCCGCATGATAAGAGAGGTTTTTCTATTAATCGACTGCGTGCCATAATAGATGAACTTTTTATTGGGGAGATCTAACTTAATTGAATCAGAACGAACGGTTACAATTGAATTCCCGGATATGATTTGATTATAAAATCCTTTTTCCTTTAGATTGGTGTATTCTTTTTTTCCGCTGTCATCAATTAAGTACAATGATTTTTGAACATTTTCTTTAATATATTGATCGTCCGGCGCGAGCGTAAAAAACAATCGGTGAAAAAGTTCAATTTGAGATTTATATTCTACTGGTCGGTTCAAAAGTTCATCGGTTTGTTTCACCAAAATGGGAACACCGTTATCAATCACATAAAGAGATTTTCGGGAATCTTCAACCATTTTATAAGCCATCACAAAACCTGCAATTACTATTATTACTGCAAAAAGTATTGCTGCAATTGAAACTGCTTTGTTGATTTTTATTTTTTGTTCTATATTTTTAACAAGCATATTTAATTGTTTTAATATTATTTTTTAGATTTTGCAATTGCTTTTCCGATTTCTTTAGCTGCGGCTACTGCTCCGGCAGCACCTCCCGTAGCCGCAGCTGCGGCAGTTCTTCCTACTGCTTTTCCTGCACTTGCTACTGTGCCTCCACCTGCTTTAGATTTGCTCATCATTCCTGCACCGCCTGCTGAAACAATGGTGTCCGCAATGGTAGGGGTCATTAAAATTCCAATTCCGGTAATAATGTAAGCTACTGCCGGGAACAAAGCCGTGTACATCATTCCACTGTTTTGAACATAAAGTCGAAGTGTTTGCATATCTGCTACACCACCTTCACTAAGGATAAGTGCGTATCTATCCAATTCCATTTGATAACCGCTCATAATAATCTGTTGACCAATGTTGATGATGGTATAAGAAATAAAGGTGTAAAGGTTGATGTTGATAAATTTGGCTAACCAGTTACCAAAAGAATTCTCAAACCCAGGAACGAGTGACATTCCTACGGCAATGGGACCAAGAATAATTAATATATAGAGCCACACTTTTTGAATGAAGAAAATTAAATAAGTACAGACCCGAAGAATGGTGAGAGAAACACCTTCGATAATTTCCGCTAATGTTTTCTGAATCTTAAATTCCATCCTCATATACCATTCTTTTACTGGAGCGAGTAATTTACTTGTATCTATATCAAACCAACTATCACTAGATTTACTATCTAAATTAGCTGAAACCTCTTGATCTGCTTCTTCTTGAGATCTTGTTTTTGTTAGAATATCTAAAATCTCACTTTGTTTTTGAAACCTTTTCACCCTGAGATCATTAGCGTCTTTTTCAATATCTTGGAAAAGAGCTATTCCAGGATTTGCCAGTGATTGTAAAGGATATTGAATCATCGCAGTAAATTGTGTCCAAAACATTAAAATAAATGCAATAATTGTTGGTCGGATCATAGGTGTTACTTCCCAAGGTCTTGCGCCTTCCTGCATCTGCCAACCTAAATAACCCATATAGCATAATGCTCCAAAACCTCCAATAGATTGACCAAGCATTACCGCTCCTGCTGATTGAGCTGCCATTGTGGTATCTAATTTTGTAAAAACTTCCATGAACCATTTTTCAAATGCTCCATCGCCTTTTAAAAATTGCAATAATTTGCTATAATTTTCAGTATCTCCACTTTGTCCAAAAACGACAACTGGTAAGAAGAATGTGAGAAGACAAATCGTCAGAGTAAATATTTTTTTCATATTTTAAAATTTATTTTTATATTTAGTCATGATGCTTTGGACAATTTCTTTATCGTTTTTTGAAGGTATCGGACTATCTGTCGATTTTAAAGATGTTAACAAGTTTTTGTAATTAAGATATAAAGTGTTTTTTTGATCGCCAGCTCGAATTCTTTTTACAAATTTTCTCCAGCCGATTAAAGTTTCATGATACATTAGAAATCTTTTTCCTCGCGGCATATCTAAGGTTCTTGAGTTATCGTATTGATCTTTCAAAAGGTCTAATTGCTCTTGCAGATAATCAATCTCTCCGAATGATTTCATGTTCTGATAAGTTTTATCATCTTTTAACTGCCATTCCATGAAATTCTGAGGATTTTTTGGGAACTCTTTTAAGGGTTTAAGCATTCTTTTATAATAAAGCAACCAAAGGGGGTCGCCATCTGAAGTTACTGAAGTCCAATGCGCAAAATCCTGTAAGTTCCTTTTGTAAAGAGTATCCACTTCAACTTTAATTTTCTCACCTTCATTTCTTTGAAATTCTAATTCTGCAAATCTTTGCACTTCTAATCCTGTGGGTTTTAATGGTCGAATATCGGGGCCCCTTTTGTATTCTCTGTTTTTAGCTGGTGCCCAGTTTCCCCATACTGTTGCATAAGCGAAGTTGGTCTGAATTCCAAGAATATATCTAGGGTAAGGTCTGAAGTCACCCCAACTTTCAAAAACCTGTCTTTTATGTTGTGCTACAATAGATGGATCGTTCAACTTTTTAACCGTTTGAGCCATTCCTAAAACTGAAAAGCAATAGAATTGTAGAAATAAAAAACGTTGTGCGAAAATTTTCATATTGTATTAATTAAAAAATTATTTGATATCTTGTGACAATATCTCTGATAATCATTTTATCAAGATTTACATAATTACTAATCGTTGGAATTTGATAGATATAAGGAATTGATTTTGCGTTTTTCAGTCTTATTTTTATTGCGATTAAATAGCCGTTAATGAGTTGTGCTTTTGTAGAAATATTTCTGATGAGAATTTCTCTGTCATAAGGATCCATTAAAAAATCAGCATCTTCCCTTAATATATCTCGAATGAGCTCTGTTTTCAGTTTTAAGAGTTCTTGTGTTGCTCCAATGTAATATCTATTTAAAAGAATTGCATATTCCGGATGTTCTGTAGTAAGATTTAAAACGTCTTCTGCGTTTTGCCCAATTTGTACAAAAGTTTTCGACAAATAATACATTTGCTTCCCTTGTTTTAAGGCAGAATTTACATTAACCAGATTAGAATAAATAAAATCTTGAATTGCAACAACTTGTGCGATTTTTAAGTTTACATCATCATATAATTTCTTTTGTTTTTCATAAGAATTTAAAAATGTTTCGTTACTCGCAAGACGTACTACTTGATTTTTCGTAAGCTGCGTAAGTAGTTTATCATTGATAACGATGCTTTGTCCATTTGAAAAAGCAAAACTTCCAAATATTGAAATAGTTACTAAAATTTTATTTTTCATATTCTACATTTAAAAGTGGTTCATAATATGTTCGATAATCTTTTTGTCCTTATTGATGTAATAGGAAACTAGAAATTTCTTATACTCAATTTTCTGTTTAAGGTCTCTTATTTTTCTAAGCATTATATATGAATCTGTTCGAAGTTGTCGTATTTCATCTAATGCATAATCCAACAAAATTTTTCTTTCCGATTTTTCCATTTGATTGATTGCGCCGTAGGAAATCACTATACCAGTTAATAATCTTACAATCATTTGCATGTCGTCTACAAATTTTACTTCAGCTGGTAAAATAGCAACTATCGAGTACGGAGCGGATTCTATTTCAGCAATAATTTTCGATTGAGTATCTTGTATTTTTTCGCTTTCGAGAAAAATGGCATAACCAGTGGGAATTGCCTGCATTGCGAAATCAACAATCCTCAATCGATCTTGAATTTTGTTGGTGGTTTCTTTTAATTTTAACCACTGTTTTTTATTTAAAGTTTCCGTAGCAAGATTGGTGTCTTGCCAATTTTTCATACTTTTCTGCCTATCATTCTCCTGCATCGAGTGACGAATTTCTTGATTCATCATAGGAAATGAAACGTTTTCTTTTTCCCACGGTGGTGTGGATGGTCCCGCTGAAGTGAGGATCAAAATAGCGATAGGAATCGAAATGCTAAGAATGATTTTATTTTTCATTTTAATTTTTTAAAGATTAAAATCTATATTTATAAGTTTGCATAATATTTTCTACAATACTTTTATCGGTATTGATATAACCTTGAAATGGATTGATCGATTGGAACCAACCTAATCTTATGGCTCTTTCAATATTTAGTTTTGTGGCGAGCAACCAAATTTTAAGCATAATCACATTTTGAGAAACCGAGAAAAGAAGTTTGTAACGGTCACCAGCTGTCGCAAGATTTAATTCTCCCGGTTTCAGTAAGTCAGTAACATCAGTTGTTATTTTTATTGCTTGTTCGTAGGTCTTTTGGGAAGTTCTTACTCCAAACACTGCAAATTGGGGTTTGTCTTTTGTAAGTTCAAGAATATCACTTGAATATTGCAGGCAGCGGTCTAATTCTTTATAAATATCAATGACCTGTATTCCATTTTTTAAAGTCCCAGATACTTCGCTAAGTCCTTTGAGAACTTTATTTTGAATATTATTCGCAACCACCATTTGAGTTCCAACCCAAGCTTGTGCTTGTTGTAATTTGGTATGCTGCTCAATGGTTTTTTCTTGCTCATTTTCTAAATTATCCGAGTAAAGTTTTAGCGCAAGTGTTGTGGTAGGATCGATATAGATGTTTTGTGCGGAAGCTAAATTCCCCAATATCATTGCTAATAAAATAAAACTAAATTTTTTCATATTCGTGGTTTTTGGCATTAATCAATTCACTAAAACTTAAATTTCGATCTTGCATTTCATTTCCAATTATTTTCAGAATATTCTGATCTTTATATTTGTATTTCATTGATTGATAATAATTGACTGCAATTTTATCCAATGGCTTTTGATAGAGATTAACCAATGAAACCATGTTTTCCATTTTATCATTGAGGTTTTTGAAATCGCTTACAAAAAGCTGCAAAGCATCATCGTAGTTTTCAGATTCCTTCACATAATATTCAATCGCTATTTTCTCCGGCTTTTCAGTGGTATAGGTTAAATATTGTTCTAAGGAAACTTCATTACCATACACTTCACCTTTGGAACCACGCTTCAGATAAAATTCTTTAAATCTGCTTCTTCCGTATTTATTGTCGAGATTATTGATGGTGAAAATTTTATTTTGCTCTACTTTATTGAGAGAAAGTAAAGAGGAAATTTCTTCAAAATTATCTTTGAACTTGGTTTGATCCAACAAAATGAAAGTGTCGGAATTATTAATAATGGAATCTTTGACAACCGTATTTCCGATAATATCACCGAGTTCTTGCGTAACAACAATGGCTTCACCCCAAAACTTTCTTACGGTTTTGTAGAGATACAGAATATAACCACCCATTAGTTTTGAAGCAATCGCTTTCCAAGCTTCTTCAATAATCAAGGCTTTTCTACGGTCTTTCCGTAAGCGCATTTTTTGAATAAAAGTGTCCATAATAATGAGTGTTACAATCGGAAAGAGTTTCGGATTGTCCTTTACATTATCAATTTCAAATACGATAAATGGCTCGTAGAATAAGGTATTGTCGGCACTTTCATTGAGCGTGGTTCCATATCTTCCGCCTTTATAGAAATCTTTTAAGACGAAAAGAAAATTACTTAGTTTAAATTCTTTTTCGTCAACTGGGTGCTTTTTATTATTGAGATAAATCGGCAAAAACTGGTCGCAATAATCATAAAACGAGTTGAATGAAAGTTCCGGAACTTTTAATTTCTCTTCCAATTCAATAATCCTTTTTATTAAAGCATTTTTTAAAGCTTCATCCCATTCTTTAACATTTTCCGGGCGTTTGATTATGGATTTCGATTTTGTAAGAATCAGTTGAGTTTGATTATAAATTTTTCGTTTTGCTTCATCGGTAAGCGTTTCATAAGCTTCATGCACCTGAAAAAACTTGGTCGTATCGTAATTTCGATTATTTGTGTTTTTATCTGGATGATGTAAATGAATGAGTTTTCTTCCTTTACTTTTAATTTCAGCAGTGGTGGCATCAAAGGGAAGTTCCAAAATATCATAATACGTTTTTTCTCCTTCTAATTCTTTTTCATAATCATTAAGAATATCTTCTTCATGAATATTGAATTTCTTCAAAAAATGGGAAAGCTCTTCAGCACTTTTGTCATTGTACCAATCTTTTCCACCATTAAAGAACTGATGATAATAAGACATCAGAGCATTGTCTAGAATTGATTTTTGAGTAGAACTCATTGTAGCATCCGCTCCCTGCCAAATTAAAAATATAAGATTGGCTAAAAACTCTATTTTTTCAATATTGAATTCTTCTTTACTCATTAAAAAAGGATTCATAGTAATAGGTTTCTCTTCAGTATATTGAATATATCTTCCACCTTTATAAGCACACGTTCCGGAATAAGAATCTCCAGTATCAACAATCACCACATCATAATTGTAAGTCAAATATTGTTCGATGATATTATTCATCAAGAAGGATTTACCCGAACCAGACGGTCCAAGAACAAATTTGTTTCTGTTATTAATTCTTCCTGTTTTCATGGGTAAATCTGCGGGGTCAACTTTTAAAGGAACTCCCTGTCTATCGGTAAATCGTAAGTAAAAATTAGAATCTTCATTTACTGGGTAACTTTCTTTAAAAAAAAAACACAAGGCAGCTTCGCTTGTTGTAGTAAATAAATCATAGTCTTTTAGTTCGACGGCATTCCCCGGGAGGCAACATCGAAAGAGTTCGAGTTGGTTATAGGAATTTTGCGAAACAATAATTCCTTTCATGAACAACTTGTTTTCAATTAAGGACTGGGTTTCTTCCATTTGTTCTAAGGAATCTGCCGAATATGCTATTGAAAAATGAGCATCTACAATCAACTGACCATCCATTGCCACATTGTGTAACAGTTCATCAATTTCGTTGGCTACGATGGCATTTGAAGGAGAATTATTTGCCACGCCTTCATGTTTCTTTTTCTTTTTTTCTAATTCCCGGTGTTTTGCAGATTGATGAGGAATAGAAATAATCTGATTATAAACAATCGTTCTGTATTCTTCCAATTCATTGATAAATGAGAAATTATCTACGGCGGTATCTGCAGCTGGTCCATTTCCTCCTAAAGTTGAATACGTTTCTATTTCTGAAGGAAGTTCAATTTTTTCAATGTCCACAAAACTGATTGTTTTTACATATTGGCTGCCAATTTGCAAATGCTCATTTGTGGATTTAATATTATTAAATGTTGGTGTTGCAGAAAAACTCATTGACAAAATCCTATTCATGTAGTAATCGAAGTCTTTTTCTTTTAGAAACTTTGGCTCACAATTATTTTGATCGAGCAACATGAAAATCTTTTGGCATTTATCTCTTAATATTTTGTAAGATTTTTCTGAAAAGGTGTATGCTTTTTTCTTTTTGCTATGATCTACGATTTCCGAAAATAAAAGAATGGTATCAATCGTTTTGTAAATTCTTCCATCGAAATGTTCGGAATATTTTTGTTGCAAAAATTCTTTTTCTCCTTCTGCAACATATTTTTGTTTACTGAAAATATCAATTTTCTGTACCACATGATTTTCTCCAATAATGGCAACAACTTGATTAAGTATGGTGTGAAAATGTTCATAAGAGTAAGGATCGGCAGAATATTGCTCTACAATATTTTTTATTTGAATACCAACAATTGGATTTCCATTTTGACCGATTAATACGTCAAAACTCCAGTTATTATCTTGACCGTAATCATAACCAATAAAGGGAATTTCAAATATTTTTTTCTTTAAACTCATGATTTATTTTTTTTGTAAAATTTTGGTATTTTTAATTTGTACAGAAATGACATGCAGTTCGTTATCATTTTTTGTTTTATTGTGAAGACCATTTATATCCTGCATTTTATAACTCCACCAAATTCCGATTCCGCCAACTGCTGCTCCTACTAATAGTCCCCAACCTCCGATTAATGATGAAAGAATGGCGACTGTCATAAAACCTCCGACTGCTGAACCCATTGCGTAATAGATATATTTATCTTTCAAACCGAAAAAAACAAGGGGCTTTTTCAACCCCTTGTAAAGTAAGTAGCCCATTAGAACATCGCAGCAATAAATGTTGGAACGATCAATAGGAAAACACAAGCTCCTCCCCAGCCAACAATTTCTTTGTTGATGTCTTGGTCGCCATTTGTCCATTTGTTGTAAATTCTGATTCCGCCGACTGTTCCTACAATTGCAGCAATCGCATAAATAAGAAGTTTAAGATCTGCCATGTAGCCAGATAATGTGGATGCAGCATTTCCCAAAGCAGCACTTCCACCCGATTGTGCAAATACCGGAGTTACGGCTAAAAGCACTATAAATGCAGTTAATACCTTTTTCACGAATTTGTGTTTTTTGATTTTTTGGTTCATAATAATTATAGATTAGTTGTTAAAAATTAAATGCTGGATTTTAGATATTGAATGTTCTTTTTGCTGATTACATCATGGATTGATAAATTTTGTAGCCATCGTTACTTGAAATAAGTTGCACGCTGGTTTCTGCAAGATTGAGCATTTGATACCATTTGTTTTTATTTGCTTTACTCAATCCATCACTTGGCCCCTGAATCCCGTCATCATTCTGATGAAAAGAATCAATATTTTGTTCGGATTCAAATTTTTCTCTCCAAGACTCCAAATCTTGTCTTTCTTCTGATTCATCAGTAATAGAAGGCTCCAATTCTCTTTTATTGAATGAATTTGGTGTGTTTAAATTTTCTACATCTTCAATCCCAATATCTTTTACTTCATCTCTATTATTTTCTGCAAATTCTGTTAAAGAGAATTCTTCTGATTCTTCTTTAACCACAGTTTCTTTTTTTAGAAAAAGGTCATAGATTACAATTCCTGCATAATAGAGGATATAAATTGTGATAATTATGATTGCGAATTTTCCCATTTTAATAGTTATTTTTTTTCTGAGTTCTGTTTAAAAAAGTAATCTTAAAGACTTATTTGTAAGGTTTCATTGATGTACTCAATCAATTCGTTGAACGGATTTTTTACGGTATATTTTTGTTCATACGTGAGTTTTCTGGTATCCATATTTTGCAAACAGTTTCTTTTGAAAACAGGGCTTTTAAGAAGTGTTCCGTATCTTGAAATTTCAGCATCCATTCCTTCTTGATTCAAATATTTGTAGCCTTTATCATATTTTGAGCGGATGAAAATTCTTTCTGCCTGACTTTCCAGAAGTCCTAAAAAATTGACAAAAACCAAAGTCGATTTTGCCGACACATCGGAATATTCAAATGGAATCACGATGAAATCACTATAAATCAACAAGTCGCTGTATTTCGCATCAAGAGTTCCTGCCAAATCAAACAAGTTAATTTCTTCACTTTCTTTTAAATTGATTAGAGTTTCAAAATCTGAAAATGGTTGCTCTTCCTCCTCTCCTATTATTTCCACATCGTACAACTTTGGAATATCCAATAATTCATCTTCTTTCCATTTGTGATAAAATGATTTCTGATAATCAAAATCGAAAACATTGATTTTCCTTTGAGATAATCCCGAAATATAATTGGCAAAGGCGATTGCAAGCGTTGTTTTACCAGTTCCACCTTTCTGTGTTCCAAATGTGATAATCATTTTTTTTGATTTTATTTTTTCTTTTTTCTCTTCTTTCTGAGTTCGTTTTCAGCAGGATCTTTTGCTGGAGTTGAACTCTTCATGAATTCAAATAACATTTCATCAATGGCTTTATTTAATTCTGTTTTTTCTTTATTTTCTATTCGGATTTCATTTGTTTGAATCGGATTCATAAATTTTTGAAATTCCTTCTCTCCAACCAATGATTGAAGTTCTCCGATACAATGGAATCGCGTATGAATAGCATACATTTTTCCATCTTCGTCTTTGAGTATTGAAATATTTTTATCATTATTTCGGTTTGTATTTTTAATAAAATCTTTGACTTCAAACTGAACTTTTCGGTAGGTTTCCAAGTCTTTTTTTCCTCGGTTTTCAAAAAGCATGAAATCCTTTATTTCAATTTTTGGATCGTTTTTGGAAATAAATTCCAATACTAATTTTTTCGATTCCTGATTTTGAATATTGTAATCCTTCAAAATTTCAAAAGTCTTTTTGTCTATTTTGTTTGGAGTGAATTCAAACAATTCATTCATCTTCACAATATCACTTCCTTTATATACTTTTCCGGTTTTGTGGTCGATAACCGTATAACCGAATGGATTCTTATCCTCTTTGCTGTGAAAAACCAAATCAATCCCGAAAACGTCTCGGAGCTTTTTCTGAAGCTCACTCTCAAATTCTATTTTGGGTTTCCAATCTTCGTTTTGTTTTATTTCTGGAAGCATCGAATCCTGTCTTCTTCTGTCTTCTACTTTGAAAACCTTATTCGAATAAATCTCTTTGTATTTGACTAAAATGGCTTTTATTTGATTTCTCCTGTTATCATTTTTAGCATTATCAAAAACAATTTCATTTCCTGAAATGGTTTTCTGTTTTACTCCGTTTTTTAAAATGTTAAAAGTTTTTTCATCATTTGTGTTTTTGCTTAGCTTATAACCATTTCTGTTGAGTAAAGTTTCTAATTGATTCAGAGAACTTACTTTGTAATTCAATAATTTTTCAAGCTCATCTTTAGGATTTATCCCATACAGTTTTTCCAAAATATTGCTTAAAGATTGTTGCGCTTTAAGCCTTTCATAACTATCATTAATCTTCTTTCCGGTCTGTTTATCTACTCTGGTGGAAACAATGTGGACGTGATTATTATCCGTATCGTTATGAAAAATCACAATAAAAGGCTGTAGTCCATAACCCATTTCTTCCATGAAATTTTCTGCAACTTTTGCCAGTTCTTCTTTGCTGTGCTCTTGAAACTTAGTAGAAATCACTGCGTGAAATTGTGGTTTCTTTACTTTTTCACTTTTTGAAATTGATTTAAAATAATTCCTCACCTGTTCCTGACTGCTGGTTTCATTAATGAAAGACGGAAAATTTTTCATCATCATTAATTCTCCAGTTCCTTTCTCCACTTTTTTATCATTGTATTTTACTCCATGAAAATCTGAACTTGAGGAGCTTAAAATCTTAATAATCATTTGCGATTAATGAATAGATTTTCATGAAAATTTCATTTTGCTGTTTTTTCAAATCTGCTATTTCATTAAGCTGAGTTGAAAAATTATTGAGTTCTTTTTCACTAATAAATTTTTGACCATTTGCGATTTTTGCTACTTGATTGATATTGGTTTCAATTTTTCCGAAGATGTTATCCTGTTTTTCAATGAACTGTAATACTTTTCTTCTCTCATCATCTAAAATTCTGTTCTCAACCGAATTGATGATTAAACTCGTTAGAGTAATTTGCTTTTGGGAACATTGTTTTTTCCAAACCTCTTTTCGGTATTTTTCAATTCTTACGACAATCCACTCTTCTTTTCCAACTTTATTCATCAACGGTTTTGATTAAAATTCCCGAGACAAAATTGCATGATAAAACCCTTCAAACCAATAGTGTTCAAAGGGTTTAGACTGAATAATAACAATTTGGATTCAACTAAGTTTTCCAAAGATTAAAAAAGAATAATCTGGGTTAATTTGAAATTTTCAATTCAAATTTTCAAGAAAAAAAACGAGTTCCGAAGTTTTTTTCCCTTTTTGCAAAAAAGGCAAGATCGTCTTTGGAGATAAAACTTGAAAAGTTTGTATATACAAAGACACATCTTGCTATAAAATATCGCCCAATTTTTTAGAACTCTGAAAAGGGAATTATGGTATTGGGAATCAGTGGGTTTTATTATTTTTCCGAACTTTAATCTAAAAACAGGAAGTGAAGCCTATTAAGTCAGAAAGAAAAATAGTTATTGCTTGTAAAGAGAAAATTCACATATAGTTCTGTAAATCAAATCATCATGATTTTAACCTGTGCGCTTTTTACGCATGTGGCTGTATTCATTTTACTTAAGTACCTGTGTAATCTTCCCCAAAAATAAGAACATTTAAAAATATAGTTTTTAAATTTGGAAGACTATGAAAAACAGTAAATTTTCAGAAGTTCAGATCATCAAGATTTTATC
>NZ_JAUFQB010000005.1 GCF_030409525.1 Kaistella yonginensis
CGCGAGTTGAGGAATTTTCTTAGAAGAAATTTTAATTTTTTAGCAAAAAGATCCAGTCTTGATTTTTTGGTTCTTTTGCATCAAGGCAAAAGAACAATAAAAAAATTGACTGATGTTAGCGCTCTTTACAAACAATCTCCCACAGACTCCCGCAGCAGCTAAACTGTAAGAAACAAGTGCCACCCATCGAAACTATAGCATTGACTTAGGAGCTATTTGCGTTAATAAAAATTAAAATTTCTTCTGGGGTGCTCTTTCAACGTGCAAAACTTAAAAATTCCTTTTGTTCGAAGCGCGGACAATACCTTTGAATTTAGGTGAAATTTCAAATCCGCGCGAGTTGAGGAATTTTCTTAGAAGAAATTTTAATTTTTTAGCAAAAAGATCCAGTCTTGATTTTTTGGTTCTTTTGCATCAAGGCAAAAGAACAATAAAAAAAATGACTGATGTTAGCGCTCTTTACAAACAATCTCCCACAGACTCCCGCAGCAGCTAAGCTGCAGGCAACAAGTGCCACCCATCGAAACTATAGCATTGACTTAGGAGCTATTTGCGTTAAGAAAAATTAAAATTTCTTCTGGGGTGCTCTTTCAACGTGCAAAACTTAAAAATTCCTTTTGTTCGAAGCGCGGACAATACCTTTGAATTTAGGTGAAATTTCAAATCCGCGCGAGTTGAGGAATTTTCTTAGAAGAAATTTTAATTTTTTAGCAAAAAGATCCAGTCTTGATTTTTTGGTTCTTTTGCATCAAGGCAAAAGAACAATAAAAAAAATGACTGATGTTAGCGCTCTTTACAAACAATCTCCCACAGACTCCCGCAGCAGCTAAGCTGCAGGCAACAAGTGCCACCCATCGAAACTATAGCATTGACTTAGGAGCTATTTGCGTTAATAAAAATTAAAATTTCTTCTGGGGTGCTCTTTCAACGTGCAAAACTTAAAAATTCCTTTTGTTCGAAGCGCGGACAATACCTTTGAATTTAGGTGAAATTTCAAATCCGCGCGAGTTGAGGAATTTTCTTAGAAGAAATTTTAATTTTTTAGCAAAAAGATCCAGTCTTGATTTTTTGGTTCTTTTGCATCAAGGCAAAAGAACAATAAAAAAAATGACTGATGTTAGCGCTCTTTACAAACAATCTCCCACAGACTCCCGCAGCAGCTAAACTGCAGGCAACAAGTGCCACCCATCGAAACTATAGCATTGACTTAGGAGCTATTTGCGTTAAGAAAAATTAAAATTTCTTCTGGGGTGCGCTTTCAACGTGCAAAACTTAAAAATTCCTTTTGTTCGAAGCGCGGACAATACCTTTGAATTTAGGTGAAATTTCAAATCCGCGCGAGTTGAGGAATTTTCTTAGAAGAAATTTTAATTTTTTAGCAAAAAGATCCAGTCTTGATTTTTTGATTCTTTTGCATCAAGGCAAAAGAACAATAAAAAAAATGACTGATGTTAGCGCTCTTTACCAACAATCTCACACAGACTCCCGCAGCAGCTAAACTGCAGGCAACAAGTGCCACCCATCGAAACGAAACAATCCCATTCTATTTACACAGAAAATAAATGAAAAGAAGCAAAACAACTTAAAACAAATATCCTTATTTTTGCAACACCTCTTCCCCATAAAAGCCAAGGTATAAGTAAAAAGAATCATCTAAAAAACAAACGTAATTAATCTCACCTTTAACCTCTCACCCTTCCATTGAACCCAAATACCGCCATACGCGCAGAAAACATTTCCAAACAATACCGCCTCGGTGAAGTTGGTACCGGCACGCTAACCCATGACCTCAATCGGGCTTGGGCAAAACTTCGTGGCAAAGAAGACCCGTTCCTCAAAATTGGCGACAGCAACGATCGTTCTACCAAAGGAGAAAGCGATTATGTGTGGTCGTTGAAAGACATTAACTTTGAAATCGAGAAGGGCGATGCCGTGGGAATCATCGGCCGCAACGGAGCGGGGAAATCAACCCTGTTGAAATTGCTGAGCCGCGTGACCAAACCTACCACCGGACATTTTGAAGTGCAGGGCAGGATTGCCTCTCTCTTGGAAGTAGGCACCGGTTTTAATCCTGAAATGACGGGCCGTGAAAATATTTTCCTCAATGGTGCCATTCTCGGAATGCGTCGCCAGGAAATTAAAAGAAAGTTTGATGAAATTGTTGACTTTGCAGGCGTAGAACGCTATATCGATACGCCTGTAAAACGCTATTCTTCTGGGATGTATGTGAGGCTCGCTTTTGCCGTTGCGGCACATTTAGAATCGGAGATCTTGATTGTAGATGAAGTTTTGGCGGTTGGAGACGCTGAGTTTCAAAAGAAATGCCTCGGCAAAATGGGCGATGTCTCCAAAGGCGAGGGAAGAACGGTTTTGTTTGTCAGTCATAATATGGCAAGTGTTAGAAACCTTTGTAGTTCAGGGATTTATCTTAAGTATGGTAAAATAGAATTAAAATCTAATATTGAAAATATTGTTGAAAGTTATCTAAATGACAATGATTTTGATGAAACTATTCAATTACAATTTATTCAAAAAAATAAAGATAAAATATTAGATTATATAGAGGTTCGTTCTCTAAATGATTCTAGTTTAATCTCTGGTGAATCTTTAATTTTTAACCTTCGATTAAAAAAAGTTCTTGGCAAAATAGATATTCACATAGGAGTCTATGACAGAAATGATGAAAAAATTCTAAATTTATCTACGGAATATTTTCCTGACTTTAAAACTGATAAAAATAGTTTTAATTGTGTTTTAAAAAAAAATCCTTTACCAGAAGGTAACTATTACGCACATGTGTTTTTTAAAAACTTATTTTACGAAGAGTTTAATTCACATTGTTTAAAATTTACTGTTCTAAATGGTGATTTTTACAATCAAGGTCGAATTACAGAAAAAATTCCGTCAAAAATTTTAGTTGAACATGAATGGAAGTAGATTGAATATCCTTGTCGCTAATAATTACCTTGAAATGATAGGTGGCTCAGAAGTTTTCACTTACGCACTTATAGAAGAACTTGTGAAAAAAGGACATGATGTAGAATATTTCACTTTTCATAAAGGATTTGTTTCGACAAAAATTGAGAATGATTTAGGAGTAAATTATAAATCAAAAAATAGATATGATTTAATTCTTGCTAATCATAATACCTGTGTCGAAGAGTTATTTAAACTCGGTTGCATTATACAAACATGTCACGGAATCTTTCCTCTGTTGGAACAACCATGTAAGTTTGCTGATGGATTCGTAACTATATCAGAGGAAGTTCAGGATCATCTCTTTAAAAAAAATTATCGCAGTAAATTAATTTTAAATGGGATAAACTTAGATAGATTTCGATGTACTAGACCGATCGGATCAAAACTGAAAACAATATTAAGTTTATCTCACTCTGAAGATGTTAATTCCATTATAAGTGGAATTTGCAAAAAATTAGAAATTAATTTTTTGCAACTTAATAAAATGATAAATCCTAAATGGAATATTGAACATGAAATTAATAAAGCAGATTTAGTTATAGGATTAGGTCGTTCTGCATACGATGCCATGGCTTGTGGGCGGACTGTTATAATTTTTGATAAAAGAAACTACATGAAAGAATCTTTTGGAGATGGATATGTTACTGCCAACAATATAGATAATTTTATAAAAAATAATTGTTCAGGAAGGTATAGCAATAATATCATTGATGAAATAAAATTAGAGAAAGAAATTTTAAAATATAATCCTTTCGACGGAAAATTACTTCGAGAGTTTGCGGAAAATGAATTATCAATAAGTACTAATGTCGATGTTTATTTAGATTTCTATTATGAAATCAGGAATAAATTTAGTAATAAATTTAAAAGATTAAATATAATTTTGATAATAATCGCAGATTTTAAAGAAAGAAACATTTATAATTTGAAAGTATTTATTTATAACCTGATAATTAAAAAGCATTAAATATTTATTTATAAAATTGTTGATTTTAAAATTGTGATATTGATTTTTTATTAACTAAATTATAAAACTAAAATACGCTATTATATTTTCCTGTTTTGGAAATGGAATATAACAAGTATATTTAGTGATCTAATAAAATTATGAGTATAAAAATATATTTAGAAAAATACAATGAAGATTTCTGTTGCTTTATGCACTTATAATGGAGGTAAGTTTTTAGGAGAACAACTGAGTAGTATTTTTTCTCAAACGCTCCCAGTTGACGAGGTTATTATATGTGATGACTGTTCAACTGATAATACGGTAGAAATTATTCAAAAATATATTTTTTTGAAATATACGCAGATAATAGAACGTATATACCAAACCAAAAATCATTACTTGAAACGAACAGAATGTATGAACATAAAATATATTTTCCCTTGAAGCATTGGCAAATATATAACCACTACGATGATGTCGACTTGTGGATCGACCCCTCAAACTGCAAAAACAAGTTGATTTTTGGACGCAAATGAAGTTTATTTTGAAAATTATTGGTTATCGGTGATAAGAAATAAAATATATACCTTTTTTGAAAGACTTGAATGAAATAGAGAATGGAGTAGAAGTGCGGAATTTTTTTACATACTGCTTAATAACATAAAGAGAAAAAACAAAAACTAATAGATGAAAGATTTAGTTTCAGTTTGCATACCTACATATAACGGCGAAAGATATTTACAAGAAGCTTTGGATTCTGTTAAAAAGCAGACCTATACAAATATTGAAGTCATAATTTCCGATGATCAATCTACAGACAGCACTTTAGCGATCTGCGAAAGATTTAGAAGTGAAGTTAACTTTCCGGTTAAAATTGTTAATCATGAACCTGCGGGTATCGGCGCAAATTGGAATAATAGCGTTCGCCATTCTACTGGGTTGTATATTAAGTTTCTTTTCCAGGATGATATTTTGCTACCGCACTGTATTGAGACTATGCTTAAATATATGCATGCATCTAAGCTTGCAATTATAGCTTCAAAAAGAGAGATTATAGATGAAAACTCATGTGTTGTAAAAGAAGGAGGATGGGTTGAAAAATATGGTGATTTACAAAGAGGTGCAGGTTTAGAAGTGCAGGATTTTGCCGTGCTTACTAAACAGACCATAAAAAATCTGAAGTTCGGATATATCATTAATTCAAATATGATTGGCGAGCCTTGCGTTACCATGTTCACTCGTGAACTTTTTAATCGAATAGGGCCATTTAGTATAGCATTAAAACAGATGTTAGATTATGAATACTGGATTAGAGTTCTTGTAAAATACAAAATTGGCATCATTGAAGAAAAGCTGGTCTGTTTTAGAGTACATGAAGAACAAACTTCTTACCTAACCAGTTTGTCAAAAAATAATGAAGCAGATTCTATAAGACAAACATTTTATCAGAAATTGCTAAGATATACGGGATCCGATATTAAAAAATCATATTACATTGAGAAGTATGTGTTTTTGAAAAAAATATTGTTATTAAAATCAAAGGTAAAACTTTAAATCAATGGCCAAATTAGGAATTGTTATTCCCTACTTTAAACTTACTTTTTTCCGGGAATGTTTAGAATCTTTGGCGACTCAAACCGATCAAAGATTTACGGTGTATATTGGTAACGATGATTCTCCCGAAAATCCAGAAGATTTATTAAATGAATTTGAAGGGAAATTTACTTTTAGTTACAAAAAATTTGATGATAATTTGGGAGGCACTTCTTTGACGAAACAATGGGAGCGATGCATTGAAATGATGGATGGGGAAGAATGGTTGATGATTTTGGGCGATGATGACTGTCTTTCAAAAAATGCTGTTGAAGAGTTCCGGATCCATTTGCGAAATATTGAAAAAGAGCAAGTAAATGTGGTGAGTTTTCGCTACCAACAGATTGATGAACGAAGTAGAATTATAAAACAATTCCCGCCAAGACCTGCTTTAGAAAATGCGATGGAAGCATTTTGTGATAAAATCAGAAATATTACTTATACTTCATTATCACAGTATATTTTTAGAAAATCAGCATTTGACCGTCATCAATTTCTCGATTTGCCATTGGCTTGGGGAAGTGATGATTTCGCTGTATTAAAGATTGCCGACAATAACATGGTTTATAATATTCAGGCAATTGTAATGGTGCGGATGTCCAAAGAGAATATTTCGGGAATGAAAACTTTAACTGTAGAAAAATCTGCCTCTTTACGGGTGTTTTACAGCAAGCTTTTTAGAGAAATAACGATGAATAAAAGACAAGCAGATATTTGTAGCGACCTTTATTTTAATCTCATATTGCACACCGCTAATTTTTGGGAGTTTTTTTATTTTTTTAGGATAGTTTCTTTTAAGGTCTCTTTAAATTTGTGGTTATATTTTGCGAAAGTATCTACAAAAAAATTAATAAGTTAAATAAGCAGATAATTGTGAATATTCTTTTTGCATACGATATCAAACAAAATGACAATGAGTTTGTACGCATCCATATCGGGGTTTTAAAAAATCTTGGTTTGAATGTCGTCGCTTCCAAGCAAGAGTTTTGGAATCCTACTGTTGTATATGATATGGTAATTATCAATTGGCCGGATTGTTTTTTCTCGTGGAGAACAGATATTTCAAATGAAGAAGTAAACCTACTGAACACAGCATTGCTTCAATTTAAAAAATCAGGAACGCAGATTCTTACCTTCTTTCATGACGAATACTCTCATTTCGGGCGTGGATCTAATTTAAATTTACTATTTGATATCTGTTATGGTAATGCTGATATTTTAGTCCATTTGGGAGAATATTCGAAGAAAAAATACGAAAGAATTTATTCGAATGCTACTCATTATATTATTCATCATCCTTTGTATGAAGAGTTTATAGTAAATATGGACAAACAAAAAAGCCGTAAAATGCTGGGAATTAAGGAGAAAGATATATTGGTGATTGTTCCAGGTGCAATTAGGAACAAAGACGAAATAGATTATGCTTTAAAAGTTTTTAAGAGTTTGAATGTTCCTGCAAAAAAATTAATTTTTATGCGAACCTCTTATCTACAAAATCCAAGTAAAATTAATTCAATGATTGCGGTAAAATCATTATTGCATTGGTTGTTCTTTAAGCATAAATATAAATATATAGACAAAATTATATTTAGAAGTGGCTATATGCTAACTGAAGAGGTTTCACATTATTTTGCAGCAGCAGATTTGGTTATTATCCCCCGAGTTGATATTTTAAATTCGGGAAATATTATCTTAGCTGCGCAGTTTGGTAAACAGATTATTGGTACAGGAAAAGGAAATATGGCTGAACTTTTAAATTTTTTGGGACAACATATATTTGCACCAGAATATATTGAGGGAAAGCACACCGTTCCATTTGAAAAAATTAATACAGAAGTTCAGAAAAAAATAGAGCAATATTCGGGTTTGAATGCGATCACAAATCAATGGAAGAAAGTATTAAACTTATGAAACTCTCCCTCATCATCCCCGTTTACAATGCCGATAAATTTCTGACGCAATGCTTAAAAAGCCTTTGCAATCAAGATTTACCGAGTTCAGAATATGAAATCATTGTTATTAATGACGGTTCTTCTGATGGTTCTTCCAAAATAATCCAGGATTTTCAAGAAAAACAGTCCAACATCATTGCTATCAATCAAGAAAACAAAGGCGTTTCTGCCGCAAGAAATGCAGGATTAGAAATTGCGAAAGGTGAGTATATCACTTTTGTAGACGCGGATGATTTTATCAAACCCAATTCTTTGCAACCCATTATTAATTATTTAGAAAAAAAACAGTTAGATATTTTATATTGCAAAATTGAAATCATTACCGAACAGGAAGAACATCTTTATTACCTGCCAGAAACGGGAAAAGAAGAGGTAATAAAAGTGGGTATCGAACATCCTCGCCGTACTTTTCCAGCGACTTTTTACAGAAAAGAAATTATTAATGATTTACGATTTTGTGAGAAAATTTCAATCGGCGAAGATTCCCTTTTTAATGCAATCGCGCAATCCAAAAGTAAACGAGTTAGTTATTATTCTGCAGATTATTATTATTACCGAGACACTCCAAACTCTTTGAGTTCTTCTAAAGACTTCCCCAAAAAAACAAAGGCAATGGGAATTGCAATCTACGAACTTCAGCATTATAAAAAAGAAAATTTCCCCCAAGCAACTGCACTTGAAACGCAATATTTCGATCAGGTCTTCAAGATTTTCTTAACCAGAATAATACAATGGAGTGTTTTGCCGACCTTAGATAAAGATAAATTTTTGAGGTTTAGAAAATTTGTAGTAAAACACCAATTTAATAATTTATTAGAGGAGCTATCGGTGGCATTTCCTTCTCTAAATAAATCGTTCTCACAGTTTTATATTTCACAAAAAGTTTCTCGATTAAAAAATTTAATTTTGCGCAGATAAACTTTCTTCAGTTATTTATTTTTAATGAAAAAAATTCTCTTTCTTATTCCCAATTTAATGCACGGCGGCGCAGAAAAAGTCCTCGTCAATTTGGTGAATAATCTCAATCCATCGAAATATGAGATCACCCTCTTCTCGATTTTTGATCAGGGCGTCAACAAAGAGTTTTTAAATCAAAATATCAATTACCAGTACAAATTCAAAAAAGTGTTTCGCGGAAATTCCCATTTTTTCAAATTATTTTCTCCCGAATTTTTGTACAAATGGTTGATCAAAGAAGAGTATGATATTGCCATTTCCTTTCTAGAAGGCCCGGCTGCAAGAATAATTTCGGGTTGCCAAAACCCTGCAACAAAAAAAATAGCTTGGATTCATACTGAAATCCAAGATCAAAGCACCGCGAAAGTGGGGTTTCGAACTTTGAAAGATGCTAAAAAATACTACGAAAAGTTTGATAGGATTGTTGGCGTTTCGCAACAGGTCGTGGAGGGCATTCAAAAATTCATCACTACGAAAATTCCCACGCACGTTTTATACAATGTGAATGATACGGAAACCATTATTGAAAAAGGAAAAGAATCCGTTGGCGCTATTTTTTCGCCCGAAATTCCTACCCTGATTTCCGTCGGAAAGATTGTAAAAATAAAAGGATTTGACCGCTTATTAGAAGCGCATAAAAGATTAAAAGAGCAGGGAGGTGTGCATCAAATTGTTCTGGTTGGGATTGGAGCCGAAGAGGCTGCGCTCACAAAAAAAGCCAAAGAATGGGGGTTAAGTGATAGCTTTAAATTGGTAGGGTTTTACAAAAATCCCTACAAATTGCTGGCGAAAAGTGACTTGTATATTTGTTCTTCGCTTCGCGAAGGCTTTAGTACTGCCGTCACCGAAGCCCTCATTCTCGGAATTCCCGTAATTTCTACCGAAGTTTCAGGTGCAAAAGAATTGCTCGGCGAAAATAATGAGTTTGGTATCGTAACCGAAAATTCTACCGAAGGACTTTACCAAGCGATGAAATTGCTATTAACACACCCAGATCAATTAACGCATTTTAAACAACAAGCCGAAATTCGGGGCAACGAGTTTTCCACAGAAAAAACCGTACTTGCCGTTGAAAATCTATTAGATTCCTTGCGCCATGAATGATTTGATCAGTATTATTATTCCGGTTTTTAATAATGAAAAACATTTGGAAAGATGTGTAAAATCGGTTATTGCTCAAACCCATCAGCATTTGGAAATCATCATTATCAATGATGGTTCGCAAGACCATTCTGCTACGATTATCGAAGAATTGGCTGCCCACAATCGCAGAATCATCACCTTTCATCAGGAAAATCAAGGGGTTTCTGCCGCCAGAAATAAAGGATTGCACTTGGCTACAGGAGATTTTATTGGCTTTATCGATGCCGATGATGAAACCTATCCCGATTTATACGAATTTTTACTCCAAAATTTACTGCTACATCATGCCGACATTTCCCACTGCGGTTTTGAGTGGGTAAAGGCTGACCATACCCTAAAATTTCATGACAGCGGTATTGTTTTGGTACAGAATAAAGAGGAGGGTCTTTCAGAAATGCTTTCTGGCCAAAGAGTAGAGCCAAGCACTTGTAATAAATTGTACAGAAAGTCGGTGCTTCAAAATGTGTTTTTTCCCGAAGACATCAAAACAAATGAGGATTTATTGTTTAATGTAGAAGCTTTTTATAACGCCGAAAAATCGGTTTTTGAAGATCAAATAAAATATAAATACCACAGCAATTCAAACTCTGCTTCGCGCTCCACATTTACTTTAAAAAAAGCCGAAGACCTTTATAAAGTTGCGCAAAGAATAAAAGAAATTGTAGTGGGCGATGGGTTATTAGAAAAAGCAGACCAGTTTTATATCGGAAAATTATTGACGATCCTGCAAGCCTTACAAAACAATCAACTTCAAAAAACAGAATTTGCAAAATCCTTACGACAAGAACTTGCTGCTTTAAATTTCAGTAAATTGGGCCTGCGAATCCAGGTTTTAAAAATGGTTTTGGTAAAATTTCCTTTTCTTTATCCTGTTTTTCGTTTTGTGTATGATTTGTTTTTTATGAAAAATCAAAAATGGAAAAACAATTAATCAATTCTTACTTTAAATAATTTGAAGAATGAAAAAAAATTGCAAAATAAACTTCATTGGATTTTGGGCTGGATTTAATAAGAATAAAAATTTTTTTACTGATGTTTTAGAAAAGCATTTCCATATAGAAATTTCCGATTCTCCAGATTATATTTTTTGTTCGGTCTTAGGAGCACCTTATGAAGAGTGCAATTATGACGGTATTCGAATTCACTTTAATGGCGAGAATTACACTCCAGATTTCAATATCCACGATTATGGAATTTCTTATAACGACTTAACTTTAGGTGATCGTCATTTACAATATCCATTGTATTTGATTTATTTCAAACCATTGTTGCTTGCACCCAAAAAGCACTTAAATATTGATGAAAACATTCTAAAAAATAAACCATATTTCTGTAATTTTATCTACGGAGTGAGTCGCGAGTACAGAGATAAGGCATTTGATATGATAAATACATATAAAACTGTAATGTCTCCAGGAATAGCTAAAAATAATTTACCAAATCATCCCATCATCAAAACACAGGATGAAAAATTAGAATTTCAAAATAAATGTAAATTCACTATTGCTTTTGATAGTACTGAAGAACCCGATTTCGTAACCGAAAAAATTCTACATGCATTTGCGTCGGGAACAATTCCTATCTATTTTGGTGATCCCAATATTGGTAAGCACTTTAATAAAAAAGCATTTATCGATGTTGCAGATTATGATTTCGACTTGGATAAAGTTTTGGAAAAAATTATAGAAATTGACCAAAATGATGAATTGTATTTGAGTATATTAAAAGAACCTGCCTTTAATGATGAAAATTACATCGCAACTAAACAAAAAGAATTTGAAGATTTTTTAGTTCATATTTTTTCGCAAGATACAGAAAAAGCATACAGAAGAAGTTCAATTGCTGCGCCAAAAAATCACAATGAAAGATTGAAAGAATACAATAAATTATATAAGAGTAAGCTTCATAGATTGGTGAAAAAAATTATCAATTAATACACATCAGAATTAAAATCGTACTCATTACCCATGAACAAGATAAGCATCATCATTCCAATTTATAATGTAGAAAATTATCTTCCGCAATGCCTGGACAGCGTCCTCAACCAATCCCATCAAAATGTAGAAATAATTTTGATCAACGATGGCTCTACGGATTCTTCTGCGCATATTTGTGATGAATTTGCGAGACGGGATGGCAGAATTCAGGTCATGCACCAACAAAATGCCGGTGTGGCAGTCGCCCGAAATGCTGGCCTCCAAAAGGCGACCGGCGATTTTATCAGTTTCGTGGATGCCGATGATCTGCTGCATCCAGAATTTTATACAAAATTACTAGGCTCCCTGCAGAAACATCACGCAGATATCGTAGAATGTGGCTTCCTGCGCTTCGCCAATGATGAAGACCTGCCCACACAAGAAACCCAAATGAAAGGGAGCGAAAAAACGTATGCGACAGAAAAAGCCTTGGAGCTGCTGATTAGGGAAGAAATAAAACAGATGCCTTGCAATAAACTTTTTACCGCACAAGTAAACAAAGGGATTTTATTTCCGCCAGGCAGAAAACATGAAGATGATTTCTGGGCTTATCTTATCGTGGGCAATGCGAAAAAAATCGTGGTCCGCGACGAAGTCCTGTATTTCTACCGCCAACATATCGAAAGCAATATGGGACGGAAATACAATGTAACCAGATTAGAGGGCTTATTAGCCATTGAACAGAGAATAGCCTATATGCGCGACCATTTTCCAAACCTGGAAAACGCCGCCGCGAAAACATTTTGCTTAGGCGCTTTATGGCATTACCAACAGCTCCATAAAAACAAGGAAATCGATCCGGATAAATCATTGCGGAAAAACATCATCCACCGAATCAAAAAATACAACAAAGTCGAGGTTTTTAGCAAATGGAAACCTAAAGAAATTTTCTGGTACCAGTTTTTTAGATGGCTACCAGATGAATGTGTGAAATGCCGAACGTATATGAATATTGGGATTTAGAACTTTTTTTACGACATGAACAAAATAAATTTATATTACCACACCGGAAGTGCCAATCACGGTTGTGAAGCAATTGTACGAGGTACGCATGAAATTTTGGGCGGAAAATTAAGGTTGTTTTCTTTCCAACCAGAAGAGGATGTGAAATACAAACTCAACGAAATCGTACAAGTAGAGGCCGATACCGAAACACCCATTGCCAAATGGACTTTCAACTATTTATTGGCGGCTTTGCAATATAAAATTTTTCGGAAAACAAGTCTGGGAACGCAATGGAAGAAAAATAATATCTTTTCAAAAGTGATTAAAGATGATATTTACCTGTCCATTGGCGGTGATAATTACACCTATCAGGGCGTCTGGGAACTCGCCGATTATAATAAAATCCTGCAGAAAAAAGGGGCGAAAACCGTCTTGTGGGGCTGTTCAATTGATGAAGAATTAATTCCCAATCTCCTTGATGATCTTAACCGTTACGATCTGATTATTACCAGAGAAACTTTAACAGGTGAAGCTTTGCAAAGGGAAGGCGTAACCACCCCAGTGAAACTTTGTCCCGATCCTGCTTTTCAATTGAAAATAAATAAAGTCCTTTTGCCCCCAAATTTCTCCCCAGAAAATACGGTCGGCATTAATCTGAGTCCCCTCATTTTAAAATACGGAAATGCAGACCTCATTCTTAAAAATTTTGAGAACTTAGTGCACCATATTATCGAAAATACCGCGCTGCAAATTGCCTTTATTCCCCATGTTGTTGTTCCCGGAAATGATGATCGAACCGTCATGAAACCTATTTTTGACAAATTTGAGCAAACCCATCGGGTCGTCTGGATTGATGATTATTCCTGTTCCGATTTAAAAGGATTTATTTCACACTGTCGGTTTTTCTTGGGCGCCAGAACCCATGCGACCATTGCAGCCTACTCCACGGAAGTTCCCACCATTGCCATTGGATATTCCATGAAAGCAAAGGGAATTGCAAAGGATATTTTTGGTACTTTTGACCAGTATGTCGCTCCCGTGCAGAATTTTGTGAGAGAAGATGAATTAATCAAGTCTTTTCAATGGCTCCTGCAAAATGAACAGCACATAATACAGCATTATCAAAAAACCATGTCTGATTACAAAACAAATGCACTACTTGCCGCCGAATTTTTAAAAGAAATATAATGCACAGCCTTTTTTTTTATTTCCTTCTGCTTTATTTCTTGGGCACTGCAATATTCTTTGCGGTCGATTTTTATTTTTGGTGGATGGAGCGTTTTCCCCGCTGGAAAATTGGCCGCTGGGAAAAAGAGACAGACTGGAGGAGCTGTGTTTTTAAACGGGGTTTGAAATGGTTGCCTAAAGTTCCTGCGGTACCGGTAACACAAAATAAACACCTCTTGCTCATTGACCTCCTGCGTGGTGAATTTACCCGCAAATGGGTTCAAGCTTGGCAAACAGGCGGTTTACTCCTGGGCGTTTCTGAGTATTCTTTAGAACAGTCAGCGGAAGCCCACCGCAAAACAATCCTGCATTTTATCGATGAAAACGGTCACTGGAAAACACCGCCAAAAAATGTGGATTTCGCCATTTTAGCATTTGCTTTTTTAAAAAACCATCCCCATCCAATTTTCTTAAAACCTGCAATGGATGAAGTGATTGCAATCATCGAAAATCAAATCGGTGAAGACGGCTTAATTGCGTATTCAACCCGCAAAAATATTCGGTATGTCGATACTTTAGGCTTGGTTTGTCCTTTTTTGGTCTTGTATGAAAATACCTATCAAACCAACAAATACGCAGAATTGGCTGTTTCACAAATAGAGAAATTTGTAGAATTTGGAATGTTTAAAAATTCTTTTCTGCCGGTTCATTCTTATGAAAAATCGTCCGGTTTTCCCGTGGGTGTTTTTGGCTGGGGACGAGGAACGGGTTGGTTTATTTTGGGGTTAATGGATTCTTATTTAGCATTAAAAGCAGGCGAATTAAAAGCAAGACTGGAAAAAATAGTGACCGAAACTGCGAAATATTACCTGCAATTCCAACGAGAAGATGGTGGATTTGGCGTTTTTATTCAAGATAAAAATACCTACGACAGCTCTGCCACCGCTGTTTTTGCTTATTTCTATGCGTGCTGTTTTGAAATATTCGGGAACCCAGACTATTTCACATCTTTGGAAAAATCTTTAAAAAAACTCCAATCGTTCACCAGAAGAGATGGTGCTTTAGATTATTGTCAAGGCGATACTGTTGACATCGGAGTTTTTTCCCAAAGATCAGACATCATGCCATTTGCTCAAGGAATGCTTTTACGCGCATTGAAAATTTATAAAAATAATCAAGGATAAAATAGAAATTATAGCGTACAAAATTCCCCTTCTTTGAAAGGGTGGCAAAATTTAAAGAATTTTGACGGGGTAGTTTTAGGAGAAGTGAAAAAGAAATAGTGAACTTTGTGAATCCCGAAATTTCGGGAGTCCCTTTCAGGATAAAAAATCAAATCCATTTTCCCCAACTCTAAAGGGAGTGAATTTGATTTTATCAGAAGAATTTGGATTAAAAAAAACGATCGACTTAGGAGATTTTGGCGTTAAGAAAATTTAAAATTTCTTTAGATATGAATTAAGTACATTTGAACCGTCTAAAAATTTCCAGTGTTCGAAGAGCGGCAAAAACTTCGATTCGAAGCGAAAATTTCCTTTCCGCTCAAGTTTGGAAATTTTCTTAAAAGAAATTTTAATTTTTTAGCAAAAAGATCCAGGTCTTGAATTTTTGGTTCTTTTGTTTCAAGACAAAAGAACATAGAAAAAAAATTCATTTTCCCTAACCTGAAGATAGTGAAGTAGAATTTTTTGGAAAAATAAAAATTTTTGTGCAATTAGTGTTTAAAAAAAACATCGCTCCTAAATAATGAAAGAGAAATTAATAGCAACCGTCGGTAAACAAATCACCAATTTTCCCCAAATCAAAAAAATACTGATTTCTTTTATCGATTTTTTCTTGGACTACAAAATGGTTCTGGTTGGAAATCTGACCAGAAACCCTGCGTATCTGCGGCATGTTTTCACTTCAAAAGTACTTGCGAAACCCGGGACCCTCTCTTTTGGTGCCATTTTTAATCCTGGCGTTTTGTGGGCAGATGATTATGTCGTTTTGCTGGTCAAAGCCCAAAAAATTCCTTGGTTTAAAACCGGGGGCGCAAAGCGCCACTTGTATTTGCAGGGAAGTCCAGTCGTACTTTTGCTCGATAAAAACACCCTTGAAGTGGTTGCGCAAAATGTCGTTCCTTCTGTTTTGGGTTTTCCCCAGGAGTTTGATTGGGCGATTGAAGACACCCGACTTTTTTATTGGAAAGGAAAAAAAATGGTCAACCACAGTTTGGTGGTCAAGGGTGAAATTCAGGGCCATCTTAACCAAACCGGGGTGCGCTCAGCCTTATCGGTCTTCGATGACAAAGAGAAATCTTTGCGCTTCTGCGCTTTGCCCCACCTGGATTTCCCCTTGCAGAATTTTGAAAAAAATTGGGTCTACAAAGAGTCAAATTCCAATTTGTATTTGTTCTATTCTTTGAATCCCTATCGGGTTTTGGTCTTAGAAAATGAAAAAAACTTCACTTTCAAAACCATCATCCATCAACAATTCGATTGGAAACTAAAAAATCCTGGCAATTTAAAAACCATGGTGTCTTTCAGTACCAATCCGATTGATTTTAATGAAGAAAACTTTTTAATCGTGGTGCATCAAATCGACAATAAAATTTCGGGAAGATGTTATTTTCATTGGGCGGTTTTAATTGATAAAAAAAGTTTGTTGCCTGTAAAAATAAGTTCAAAACCCATCTTCTCCGGCATGGGCGCGAGAGGCAAAACACCAGGCATTCGCTATATTTCTTCTATTTTAAAAACAGAAAATGAAATTTTATTTTTTGCGGGAGAAGGCGATGTGTATGTGACCGTGACGAAAAAACCAATTGCTAAATTGATAAATGATATGATCGATTTGTAAATTGCAGCTTCGAAAAAAATGCAATACATGAAAAATATTTCTAACAACATATTTTAAACTGCAAAAGAGGTAAAAGTGAAATGAGAAAAAAGATCAGTAAATCAATAATGAGCGACAGTAAGATTTTTAACCATAATACTTGTGCAACCTTTTGGATAATTTAAGAACATCATATAAACTTTTGCCACTTTTGCGGTAAAACTTTGGTTCATATACTCAAAAAAAAAATGAATGACCATCATAAAAATTTTAATTAATGCAATTTAGAAATGATATTCAAGGCCTACGGGCAGTTGCTTTTTTTCTTGTTTTTATTTTTCACCTTAACAAAGAATGGCTTCCAGGTGGATTTTTGGGAGTGGATTTGTTTTTTGTTATTTCTGGCTATCTGGTGTCCAGTATAATAATACACCAAATTGAGCAAAATAAATTTAACTTCATCCAATTTTTTACAAAAAGAATAAAACGAATCGTCCCTGCGTATTTGTTCATGCTTTTTTTGGTTGCGGGTGCGAGCGTTTATTTCTACATGTATCTTGATATTGGAACGATAAGAGGAACTTTATTACGCTCTTTATTTTTTATTTCAAACCACGTTTTTGCAGGAGGTGCCGATTATTTTGGGGCCACAATGAGCGAAAATCCTTTGCTTCATACTTGGTCTTTGGCAATTGAAATGCAGTTTTATATCATTCTTCCTGTAATTTTATATGTGTTTCGAAAAAGATTAGTACTTGTTTTTAGTGTGCTGATTGTGATTTTGAGCATTTACAGTACAGTGCAAATCTACGGCTTCAACCATCAAAATGAAATGTATTTTTCTTTGCTAGCCAGAATTCCAGAATTTTTAGTAGGAGCATTGATGGCGGTTGTTTTTAAAAAAGGTATCGATTTTACAAGAAAACAAAATACAGGTATCGCCTTGGGTTGCACTTTGGTTTTTTTAGGGTGTGCTTACTTTATGACCGAACATTCTCCCTTTCCAGGCTTTCTGGCTTTAATTCCTGCTTTTGCAGCAGGAACACTTTTAACGGTAAAAAACAATTTCATCAGTGATTTATTGGCAAAAAAATGGCTTGTACATTTCGGGGAACTTTCCTATTCGCTGTATCTTTTTCATTGGCCGATCATGGCTATTATTCGTTATCGGTTTGAGGAATATTCGTTTGATTTTAAAACCATTCTATTAATTTCAATGGCAACCTACGCAATTTCTTGGGTGTCTTATACTTTCGTAGAAAGCAAATTTAGAAAACAAAAAGACTCCGTTTTTTTCAAAATAGTGGTTCCTGCATCGCTTGCTTTTTTGGTGTTGTATGCTTTTTTGCCGACAATGGCTGAGCAAAATAAAATCCCTTCCAATTTTGCCTCCCCTGGAATGGGCGCAAAGTCGCATAATCATAATGTGGTGGAAAAATTGGGAGATCTTTCGAAAAACGATGCTATTATTTTAATTGGCGACAGTCATGCTTTGTCATTGAAACCTTTCCTAGATGAAATCGGACGGAAAAATCATTTTTCTTTTTATACCCTGACAAGAAATATTTACCCCGCCCTTAAAGGAATAAAAAAAAGCGAAATTCCAGCAGAAAAATTAGGACAAATCGAATCGACGGATTCTTTGGTAGCAACGACAGAAAAATTAATTGAAACAAATAAAATAATCATCATCAACAGTCTCGGTTTTGAGCGATTGCCTTCACTTTCGTTGGCTTTAGATGATTTGGCGGCGCAATTACAACCCCATCAAAAATTGATTTTAATTTCTACGTTTCCTACGGTTGATAAAAATCCCCTCAAACTCAATAATGGTATTGTAAAAGAAAACAGCCATCAATTTTTAAAGATAGAGAACAATAAAAACCACCTCCTATTAATGCAAGTCGCCAAAAAATATCAGAATGTCTTTGTGTACGATCTTGCAAAGAGTAAGATTTTTGCGAAAGCACCTTACATCAATGATAGTGTCGCCTATTTTGATGCGCTTCATATTAACCAATTTGGAGCACAGAAATTGTCGCAAGACCTTAATCAGGATTTTATGAAATTTTTTAATGCCATTAAAAGTAAATAAATGGGTATATGAGCAGCATTAGAAAATTTCAAAACCAAAGAAATATTATCTTTGAACAAAATTAGAAGCAATTCCTCAACATCAACCTTAACCGCAATTGTTCGACTGGATTCCCATAAGCAGTTACACTGCCATTTATTACAATATCATGATGATCTTAATGCTCATCACGCTTTTTAGGTCTTATCAATTTGATTTTTTCGAAGATTCTACAATTAGATTTTCGAGAGGAATCGGCATTTTTTTGTTATTGTTTGTCATATCATATATAGGAACTCGGCCAATAAGTGCAGTCTTTCAAGATATGGGAGTTTACGCAGCTGCATTTAAACGAATTCAACGGGGAGATGAGTTAGTCGTACAAAAAGATTATATTTTCAATTTCTTCATGATTTTTTCCTCCAAAATCATGTCTCCTCGTTGGTTTTTCTTCCTTTGTGCTTTAATTTATATTATTCCTTGTTATCTTTTTTCTAAAAAATACGGTGGCTCATATTGGTATTATGTCTTTTTTATTTTTGTAGGTTCTTATATGTTTTGGCCATTCGGAACCAATGGTATTCGCAATGGCTTAGGGACGTCGCTTTTTATTTTGGCCCTCTATTTTTATGAGCGAAAGTTTTTAATGTACGCAATCATGGCACTGTCTTTTGGAATGCACAATTCGCTTATTATTCCAATTGCCGCTTTTATCGTGTCCGCTATTTATAAAAACCCCAAAGTCTATCTTTTTATATGGTTGGCAGCGATTCCTCTTTCTTTGATAGGTGGTGGATTTTGGGAAAGTTTTTTTGGCGGACTGGGTTTTGGGGATGATACGCGTGCTGAAGATTATTTAACCAAAGAAAATACAATCAAAGATGCCTTTGCTTATACTGGTTTTCGTTGGGATTTCCTTTTTTATTCCTCTTTTGCGGCTTTTGCCGGTTGGTATTTTATTTTCAAAAAAAACATTACCGACAAATTTTATATTCATCTGTGGGGTGTTTTCATGATTGCCAATGCTTTTTGGATTTTAATTATTCGTGCCAACTTCTCCAACCGATTTGCCTACCTTTCCTGGTTTCTGATGGCACCTGTAATTGCATATCCACTTTTGCGGTACAAGCTTTTTCCTAATCAGTACAGGGTAGTGGGGGTAGTGATTGCTATTTATTATTTATTCACCTATTTTATGTTTTTAAGAGGATAATGAAAAAAATTAGCATCATCATACCCTGCTACAATGTAGAATATTACATTTTTCAATGTTTGGAAAGTGTCATCAATCAGACCTATTTGAATCTTGAAATTATTTGTATCAATGATGGTTCTACAGATAGTACGTTGGTTTTACTTCAAAAAATTGCAAAAACAGATTCACGAATTATTGTTGTAAATCAGGTAAACAAAGGTTTATCAGCAACTCGAAATGTTGGAATTGCAAAAAGTACAGGAGAATATCTTATGTTTTTAGATAGTGATGATTATTTAGATTTAAATACGATAACTTCTTTGGAGAAATTCTTTATCACAAATGACTTAACATGTTTTTCATATAATAGAATTTATCAAAACACCTCAAAAATTAGAAAATTTAATATAAAAGGAGAATTTTCCGCAGAAAATATTCAAAGAAAAATGATTGGATTAATGGCACAAGAATTATCTGATCCTTCACAAATTGACAGCTTAGTTACTGCATGTATGAAAATTTATCATTCACCAATCATTAAAGAAAATGCTATTCAATTTACCGATACGAGTTTAATCGGAACCGAAGATTTATTGTTTAATATTCAATATTTAGAAATTGCAAAAACGGTTAGAATTGTAGATGAACCCTATTACTTTTATCGAAAAAACAATGCTTCATCTTTGACGAGTTTGTATAAGCCCACACTTTTTGAAAACTGGAAAAATTTATATAAAATCATTGAAAAAATCATTGAAAATAAACCTGCTGAATTTAAATTAGCCTTACAAAACCGCATCTGTTTAAGTGTGATTGGCGTGGGGCTTAATGAAACATTCAGTCCGAAATCCTATAGTGACAAAAAGAAAAGATTAAATGAAATATTGTCAGATTCTTTGTATACCAATTCATTTTCTAATCTTGAAATGAAGTATTTTCCATTCCATTGGAAGATGTTTTTTATTTTTGCAAAAAGAAAACAAGTTGGTTTTCTTCTTCCGATGTTATTGGTGATCAAAACTAAAATTTCAAAATGAGGCCAGATCTTAGTTTTATCATACCTGTATATAATGTAGAGCAATTTTTAGCAAAATGTCTGCATTCTATTATCAATAATGACTGGCTGCAAATTCAGTATGAAATTGTAATCGTAGATGATGCTTCGCCTGACCAAAGTTTGAATATTGCTCTTGAATTTAGCAAGCAATATGCCAATATCAAGGTCATTTCACAAGAAAATAAAGGGCTAGGAGGTGCTCGCAATACAGGAATCAAAGTGGCAAAAGGGAATTACCTTTTCTTTTTAGATTCTGATGATTTTTTGAAACCAAATAAAATTCAGAAAATAATCCAGACTGCTTTGGATTATAAACTTGATATTCTCGAGTTTGGCGCAGAGCGTACCGATGAAAATTACAATTTCATTGACCGTATTTTTTTTAAACAAGATTCCCAAATTTTAGACGGTTTAAGTTATTTAGCGATTTATAATTTTGAAAACTCTGTCTGTAATAAATTATACAGAAAAATGTTCTTAATAGATAATAATATAGAATTCTTTGAAAAAACCTACATCGAAGATGCGCCCTTCAATGCCGAAGCTTTTTCTAAAGCGAAAATGGTTAAGTCTCTTCCAATTACGCCAGTCGTTTTTTATCAAAATAGAAATTCAATTACAAGACAAAAAAGGACGGGCGAGAATTTGAGGAAATTCATTGGCGATTCCATAAAAGTGACCGTGAAAATTAATGAAATTGCAACTTTAGCTAAAATGCCCAAAGCTCAGGTCGTACTTCAAGAAAGAGTCGCTGTTTTTACATCGGGAATTATTTTGATGATTTTAAAAAGTGAATTTACACTTTTTGACAAAAAAAAATATATTAACCAACTTTATGATTGCAATTTATATCCCGTAAAAAATTATTCAGGAATTTTTTTGCGAGACGTTTTTATTTTATTAATAAATTTCAGAAGTTTTCTTCAGTTCCTACTTAGAATTATCAAATAATAAATGAGGAGCTAGGGTCGTTCGCTAAATAAGCGAATATCTTTTTAAAAAAAACCTCTCACGCTTCCATATTTCCAGCCTACACCGAAAAAAAACCACCATCTTACTGAAAACCCGTCCCATCCCGCGATGGTCGTGTCCAGATACACGCCGTTCTTTACCGCTGGATCGGGCAGGCCTTGCTTCAAATAGAATTTTCAGAGACCCTCAGATTCCTCAGACTCCCCCGAAGAGTTGCTCTGGGACCTCTTTTCATAAATCATACACTTGAGCAGCACATCGCAATACAACACCGCCCGGTGATAAAGGATCGTGCCGTTCAGTTTAATGTAATGAAAATGCCCGGCTTTTCGGTACCGCAACATCGTGCGCGGACTTACCCGTAAAAGGGTACAGACTTCCTGCTCGGTCAGCAGATCTTCTCTTCGCAGAAAGGGTTCGGAAACCGTCTGCAATTGTGCCTGAAGCACACGCAATTCCTCAAAAATACTGCGGACTTGCGCTTCACTGATAAAAGTTAACTTTCTCATCACGTAAGCTTTTAAAGATACAGACCCCTAAAGTTAACCCACAATTTGCACTTGCACAACCGTCTTTTCACCCAAAATAACCCAAAATAACCCAAAATAATCCAAAATAACCCAAAATAACCCAACACCCCGCAGCCCAAACCTGCCACCAGCCATAAACAAACCCTATACAACGGGTAAAGAACCTATAAACAAACCCTAAACAAACCTTAACCAGGCAGAGACCAAATAGACAATAGAAGCCAATATCAGCCACACCGGGAAAAGTGATCCGAATAAGTTTCATCTTTGAGGAAAATAATGTACTAACCCCTAAAAACTAAAGTGATGGGAAAATTGTATGACTCTCTATTATCAGGCTCCTCCGGCAAAATCGGCCGGCTAGTCGTAGCCAACTTGTTTGGAACTGAAATTTTGCGCAAAAGACCACGCAAAAGAACCGCTGCCCCAACAGACAAACAGCTTTTGGTGCAGCAGCGAATGAAACGCAGTTATGATTTTATTCTGCCGTATAAAGAATTTGCCCGCGAATATTTCGGTAAACGCATCGGTATGAAATCGCCCTACAATCAGGCTATGACCACCGTGATTAATGCGTTTAAACTGAATTTTGTCACCATGCAGGTCGAACCCGCCTACGCGGAAATTGATTTTGCTCGTGGCAGTTTGATGGCACCCCTCCCAACTGGACTTTCTTCACTCGTGGCCAATACCTTTAAATTAGATTGGTTTGACAACAGCGGAGGAGATCCCGTAAGACAGACCGATCAATTACAGGTTCTTTTTATTGCCGATGATGAAGCAAAACCGGTTCTTATGGAAAACATGGCCCTCCGACCAGATGCCACCGTAGAAATACCGGTCTCCGCACAGTTGAGCGGAAAAACAATCCACGTTTGGATCACCTTCCGCGCAGCCGACCATTCTGCCGTAGCAAACTCGTCCTATGCAGGAACAGTCCTTATTACTTAATTTTAATCACCTTCTGACCACCCCGTCAGAAGGTTTTTTTTATAGGTATTATTTAAAAGCTTGTTTGAAATTCATCAAAATTCATTTCACCAATCCTGCTATGATGGTATGTTGTAGAAGGGTTAAGAAATTTTCCAGCCTTTAGCGCCGGGGGATAAAGAAAATCTCTTTTTGCAAACAAATTTAAACAGGTGCTAAAAAATTACAGTTTTTTTTCATGACCGATCCAAAATCCATGATCCAAGAAAAGGCGGGAAAAATCGAATATTTTTCCCGCCCAAGCGAACCCAAAGGAAATAAACTATGAAAAAAATTATTTGGGCTCCAATATGCTGATCGGAATAATACATTCCTCCAAAGAAATCCCGCCATGCTGATACGTTTCTTTATAGTAATTTACAAAATGATTGTAGTTTTTCGGATAAGCCAAAAACGTATTGTTTTTTGCAAAAATATATTTGGAACTTAAATTTCCTTTCGGTAAAAACAATTTCTCAGGATTAGAAATCGCCCAAACATCACTGTTTTCGTAAGTTAAACTGCGGCCTGTTTTATAGCGAATATTGGTTGAGGTTTCCCGGTCGCCCACCACTTTACTCGGTTTTTTTACATAAATAGTGCCGTGATCCGTGGTAATCACCAGTTTGAATCCGCTTTCTGCAGCTTGTTTGATAATCTTTAATAATGAAGAATTTTCAAACCAATTGTAGGTGAGAGAACGAAAGGTTTTATCGTCTCTAATTAATTGATTCACAATAACATTATCCGTTTTTGCATGGCTTAATATATCGATGAAATTGTAGACAATCACCAACAAATCATTGCTTTTATGCTGATTAAAATCTTCTAAAATTTTGCGCTCGAAATCGGCATTCAGTATTTTTAAATATTTCATCGACTTGCCGGATAAACCCAAACGCTTCATCTGATCTTCTAAAAAATCGCGCTCATGTTCGTTTTTATTGCCATCTTCATTGTCATTGATCCAATACTGTGGAAATCTTTTTTCAATCTCAGACGGCATCAAACCCGCGAAAAATGAATTCCGGGCATACTGCGTGGCGGTCGGCAAAATGCTGTAATAATAATCTTCCGAAGTTTTCTGATAAAATTTAGTGAATAATGGTTCGATCACTTTCCATTGGTCGTAGCGCAAATTATCAATCATGAGGAGCAAAACCTTTTCTTTCTCTACTTCTGGCTTGATCTTATCTTTAAATAAGGTGTGGCTCATCATCGGCTTATCCGAAGAGTTTAACCAATCTTCATAATTGTTTTCAATGAATTTAGAGAATTGAATATTGGCTTCTTCCTTTTGGGATTGCAGCAAATCGGCGAATTCATTATCAAAGACTTTATCAAATTTTATTTCCCAATTCAGGATTTTCTTATAATATTCTGCCCATTCTTCGTAGGTTTTCAAATAAGAAAGCTCCATGGAAAGATTTCGAAATTCCTGCTGATATTCCAAAATGGTTTTCTGTTCAATCAAAGTCTCCTCCTGCAAATTCTTCTTTAATGAAAGTAATATTTGATTGGGATTGACCGGCTTCAAAATATAATCTGCAATCTGCGAACCGATGGCTTGCTCCATAATGAGTTCTTCTTCATTCTTGGTCACCATCACGATTTTTATGGCAGAATCGATGTTTTTAATCATCGGTATGGCTTCTAGTCCAGAGATTCCTGGCATGTTTTCATCCAATAAAACCAATTGAAAGTTCTCTTTTTCAATCACTTCCAAAGCTTCATTCACATTATTAAAGGGGGTTACTTTGTACCCTTTGTTCTCTAAAAATACGATATGGGGTTTTAGTAAATCTACTTCATCATCAATCCAAATAATTTTTGACATCTATCTAATTTTATTAATGTTTTTAGAAGGCAGGGTAATGCTCATATAATTCGCGCACTTCTATTTTGTATCTGCCATCAAAAATACAACCAAAAACTGCCAACTTTTCCGTAAAACCAAGTTAAAGTTCCGTTAAATTTATTGCGAATCAATAAGGCATTATCGAAATACAATCCAATATTTACACGCACTTTTGCTTAAAAGTAAATTGTAAATTTGCAAATCCAACTTTCTATTATGACCAACAAATTCAAAATCATCAACGATCCCGTCCACGGATTTATTAATATACCCCACGAAATTCTTTTTGATGTTATTGAACATCCCTATTTTCAACGGTTAAGAAGGATTTCCCAAACTGGCCTATTGAATTTAATTTTCCCTGGTGCCACCCATACCAGATTTCACCACGCTTTAGGCGCGATGCATCTCATGTTTACCGCTTTGGAAACCCTGAAATTAAAAGGAGTTAAAGTTTCTAAAGAAGAAGAAAAAGCCGCCCTGTTGGCGATTTTGCTGCATGATATTGGCCATGGTCCCTTTTCACACGCGCTGGAAAATATGTTGATGGATGATTGGCATCACGAGAAATTATCGCTTTTGTTGATGAATAAAATGAACCAAGAGTTTAATGGTGAACTTTCTATGGCAATCGAAATGTTTCAGGGAAAATACCAACGCAAGTTTTTCAATCAGTTGATTTCCTCTCAGTTGGATGTGGATCGGTTGGATTATTTAAAACGCGATAGTTTTTACACGGGCGTTTCCGAAGGAAATGTAAATACGCAACGGATTATTTCAATGATGAACGTGTCCCAGGACGAACTCGTGATCGATGCAAAAGGAATCTATTCCATTGAAAACTTTTTAACCGCCCGCATGTTCATGTATTGGCAAGTGTACTACCATAAGACTTCTGCCATTGCAGAATTTCTTCTGGTCAAGATTTTGGGTCGTGCTAAATATTTGGTTTCGCTGGGAAAAACCCTTCCAGCTTCCGAAAACCTGGCCTATTTTTTAAATAAAAATGAGTTTGAAAAAGCCACGCAGGAAGATATTCAACGGTTTACAGAACTGGATGATAATGATATTATACAAGCCTTAAAATTCTGGACAAAAAATGAAGATCCCGTTCTTTCCTACTTGTGCAAATGTGTGATTCAACGTAAATTCCCCAAAACGCTGATTTCCTCAAAACCCTTTGAACCCGAATTTATTCAAGACAAAATCACCAAAACCAATCTGAAATTTGGCCAGGGTATTGGCCCAGAACTCGTAGACCAAATTGCCAGAAACCTGCTGCCATACAATGCAGAACACCAACCGATTTATTTGTTGCAAAAGAATGGGGAGAAAATCACACTGGATCTTTCCGAGAATCAAATTCTGTCCTCATTTATCAATCAATTGAATACCAAGTATATTTTATCATTCCCACGGGAAATTTAAACCGCTTTTTTTGTGGCCTAAATGATTCGGCGTATTTGGGAAATTGTTATCTTTGCAGGATATGGAATTTACCGCATCACAAATTGCAAATTTTATTAACGGAAGAATTATAGGAGATGAGCAGGCGCTAATCACAGGAGTTTCGCCTATCGAAAGTGGAGAAGAAGGCCATCTTTCTTTCGTTGCCCAAGAAAGGTTTGCACCGTATATCGATCAATCGAAATGCTCTGTTTTAATTGTTTCCGAGAAACTTTTATCAGATAAAGCTTACCAACCCACCATTATTGCTGTAGAAGATGCCTATCTGGCTTTTCAGGTTTTAATGAATTTGTATCAACAAATGCAAGGTCGCAAATCCGGAATTGAAGAGGGTGCTGTCTTTCATGAATCTGCCTCTGTAGGAGAAGATGTTTATGTTGGCGCTTTTACCTGCGTGTCTGAAAAGGTGAAAATCGGTGATGGTTCGCAGATTTACCCACAGGTATTTATTGGTAAAAATGTGAAAATTGGTAAAAACTGTACCCTGTACAGTGGGGTTAGAGTCTATGATTACTGTGTGATTGGCGATAATTGTATCGTTCATTCCAATACCGTAATTGGGTCAGATGGTTTCGGCTTTCAACCCACCAAAGAGGGCTATCAGAAAATTCCACAATTGGGAAATGTTATTTTAGAAGATCATGTAGAGATTGGCTCTAACTGTAGTATTGACCGGGGAACAATCGGTTCAACCATTATCGGTAAGGGAACCAAAATCGATAACTTAATCCAAATCGCCCACAATGTGAAGATTGGTGAAAATAATGTAATCGCTGCACAAGCGGGCATTGCAGGCTCAACCATCATTGGGGACTGGAACCAAATCGGGGGGCAGGTCGGTATTGTGGGTCATATCCAAATCGGAAACCAAGTGAAAATACAGGCGCAAAGTGGGGTGAATTCTAATACCAAAGATGGCGAAATCCTCTACGGTTCTCCTGCTATAAATGCTGGCGAATACCGAAGAAATTACGTGCATTTTAGAAATTTTACCGATATTGTTAAACGAATAAATAATCTTGAGCACAACTCAAAAGATAATACTAATGAGTGATAAACAAAAAACTTTAATCGAAGAGATTTCTCTCTCCGGAATCGGGCTGCATACTGGTCGCGAAGTTACCCTAACGATGAAACCTGCCAAAGAAAATACAGGTTTCGTTTTTGTAAGAACAGATCTGGAGGGCAACCCTCATATCGAAGCAGATGTCAACTATGTGACCACCACAGAAAGAGGCACCACCCTAGAGAAATTAGGGGTTAGAATCCATACTTGCGAACATTTACTTGCGGCCTTGGTGGGCTGCGATATCGATAACGCTATTTTAGAAATGGACAGTGCTGAACCGCCGATATTGGATGGGTCTTCCAAATTTTTTGTAGAAGCAATCGAAAAAGCAGGAATTAAAGAACAATGCGCCGCCAGAGAATATCTGGTCGTTAAAGAAGTCCTTAGTTATAGTGATCCAGCAACGGGTTCAGAAATTACCATCATCCCCTCAGATACGTACGAAGTAACCACGATGGTCGATTTTGGTACCAAAGTATTAGGAACGCAAAATGCCACTTTAAAAGATATTTCAGAATTCAAAACAGAGATTTCTGCCGCACGTACTTTTAGTTTTTTACATGAATTAGAAATGCTTTTGGATGCAGGCCTAATCAAAGGTGGTGATATTTCTAATGCCATCGTATATGTGGATAAAGAATTAACCCCAGAAACAGCAGACAAACTCAAGAAGGCATTTGGTAAAGATGAAGTATCCATTCGACCGAATGGTATTTTAGATAATCTTACCTTAAATTATCCCAATGAAGCCGCACGCCATAAACTATTAGACGTTATCGGTGATTTGGCTTTGGTGGGTGTTAAAATCAAAGGAAAAGTAATTGCCAATAAACCAGGTCATTTTGTAAATACCCAGTTTGCTAAGAAATTAAACAGACAGTGGAAATTACAGAAAAAGAAAAATGTACCCGATATTGATATTTATAAAGAACCAGTCTACGACATCAATGGTATTATGAAATTGATGCCGCACCGACCTCCTTTTTTATTGATTGATAAGATTTTGGAACTTTCTGATTCCCATGTTGTTGGGTTGAAAAATGTAACCATGAACGAACCGTTCTTCGTAGGCCATTTTCCCAAAGAACCAGTGATGCCTGGCGTTTTACAGGTGGAAGCTTTGGCACAAACTGGTGGTATTCTAGTCTTGGCCAGCGTTCCAGATCCCGAAAATTACTCTACCTATTTTATTAAAATGGATAAAGTTAAATTTAAGAAAAAGGTAGTCCCAGGAGATACCATGGTATTTAAAATTGAATTAATTTCACCTATTAGAAGAGGAATTGTTCACATGCAAGGTTATGGCTATGTTGGCGATAGCGTTGTAGTGGAAGCAGAATTGATGGCGCAGGTAGCAAAAAATAAACCCGATTAAATGGTACATCAATTAGCCGCTGTAGACAAGCGCGCAAAAATAAGCAGAAACGTAACGATAGAACCCTTTACAACAATCGCAGGTGATGTTGAAATTGGCGAAGGAACCTGGATTGGCTCCAACGTAACCATTATGGACGGTGCCAGAATCGGAAAAAACTGCCGCATTTTCCCAGGAACCGTCATTTCAGCAATCCCACAAGATCTGAAATTTGATGGCGAAGATACCCAAACCATCATCGGTGATGGTACAACAATTAGAGAATGTGTTACCGTAAATCGCGGTACAAAAGCCCTTGGTTATACCAAAATAGGAAAAGAATGTTTAATCATGGCAACTTCCCATATTGCCCACGACTGCATTATCGGTAATCATGTGATTATTGTGAATGGTTGCGGCATCGCTGGTCATGTTGAAATTGGCGATTTTACCGTAATGGGCGGACTATCCGCAGTGCATCAGTTTGGTAAAATCGGCAAACATGTCATGATTTCTGGCGGAACGTTAGTAAGAAAAGATATTCCACCTTATGTAAAAGTAGCCCGCGAACCGATGACCTACGCAGGAATCAATTCTGTAGGGCTCCGAAGAAGAGGCTTTACCAATGATAAAATTTTTGAAATTCAGAAGATCTATCGTGCAGTATTTCAAATGAAAATGAATGTGTCGCAGGCTTCAAGTTATATCGAAAAGGAAATGTTGCCCACCGCCGAACGCGATGAAATTCTAGAGTTTATAAGAAACTCGCCCAGAGGAATCGTAAAAGGATACGGCACAGGAAAAGAGTAAGTGGGTTTTTATAAATTCAGACCTAAACACCTTCAACCATTAAGAATCAAGAATTAATTTTCAACCAGCAACCAGCAACTATAAACCCTCAACTATAAAAAATAAATGGCAACAAGCAACGATATTAAAAAAGGAATGTGTATCGAATTCAGCAACGATATTTTCAAAATAATTGATTTCTTACACGTAAAACCAGGAAAAGGTCCCGCCTTTGTAAGAACAAAAATGAAGTCGGTCACCAATGGAAAAGTGCTAGACAATACTTTTTCTGCCGGACACAAAATTGATGAGGTGAAAGTAATCACCAGAAAATTCCAATATCTGTATGAAGATGATAATGGATATCACTTTATGAATAATGAAGATTTTTCGCAAATCTACCTTGACAAAGAAATGATTGAAAACGCACAGTTCATGAAAGCTGGCGAAGAAGTAACCATTATTTTGAAAGATGCAGATGAATCTCCTTTGTCGGCAGAAATACCACCAACAGTATACCTGGATGTAGTTGAAGCTGATCCAGGCGTGAAAGGAAATACCGCAACCAACGCACTGAAAAATGCCATCGTAGAAACAGGTGCTCGCGTCATGGTTCCTTTGTTCATCGAAGCAGGCGATAAAATCAAAGTGAATACAGAAGACGGTTCTTACTTAGAGCGCGTAAAATAATTTATTTGGGCAGCAATCTCCGCCTTCCGCTCCCAATCTTTTTGTTGCGCTCCGCTCCACAAAAAGGATTTCCGCTCCTTTAGCTTTACAATATGGATTTTATGCAAATAAAAAGGGGTGAATGGTGTTGTTGAGTAAGCGAAAATTCGGAAATAACTTTGGTGGGTTTGGCAGATGGC
>NZ_JAUFQB010000050.1 GCF_030409525.1 Kaistella yonginensis
GGAATTGTATTAAATCAATTTATGCTTATATTTGAAGAAAGGCTCAAATTATAAAAATTCAAGCCTCAAACTTTTCAACTTACACACTTTACGGGATAGTGTCATTTTAATCGTCAGCACGATCTTTTCCTTTTTTATAGTATTTGCTATTGTTCTGCTTTTTATACTCTTTGTATTGTCTTTTTCTTCGGTCATCATTACGATTTTCATTGTCATCATCATATTTCTTCCACTGATTGTTTCTTTTATTCTGCTGACTTTTCGCATACTCCTTGGCGCTTCCACCGTAAATCTTCTTGGCTTGTCCTGGTGGTAAATTTCTTTTATTTTGGTTCGGATAATAAACGGTTTGATTTCCATTTCTACCTAAGATTCCAGGTTTTCCGTAAACATCACCGGTTCTAACTACTCTACCGTTTTGGTAAACATTCCCATTTTGATCCCGATACACGTCGCCTCTTCGGTAAACCTGTCCGTCATTGGCTCTATAAACTGTTCCGTTATTGGTTCCGTTATTTGGATAAGTGTTTCCGTTGTTATTTCCGTACTGATCCTGCACTGCACCACAAGAAACCAGCGTAACCGCCAACCCTGCACCTAAAAGAATTTTCGATAAATTATTCATTGTATTAAATTTAAAAGTTATCAGCTACATTTCCATAACAGTGCCAAACTAAAAAACTCAATAAAATTGATATCCTTTTAAGGCAAAAGAATGTTCAAACTTTCCGCAACTTTCAACGCACATTTTTCGCCATCGATCGCTGCAGAGATGATTCCACCCGCGTAACCTGCGCCTTCACCACAAGGATACAGACCTTTAATTTCAAGATGTTCCAAAGAATAATGATCTCTCGGAATCCGAACCGGTGAAGAAGTTCTACTTTCTGGAGCATGCAAAATCGCTTCGTTGGTCAGATATCCCTTCATTGATTTTCCAAATTCTGAAAAGCCCTGACGCATAATTTGACTTAAGAATCCTGGAAAAACTTCGCCCATTTCCACAGAAGTCGTTCCGGGAACATAAGAGGTTTTTGGAATATTTTGTGAAATTTTATTTTGGGTAAAATCGACCATTCTTTGCGCGGGCGCTTTTTGAGTTTCACCTGCTAAATGCCAGGCTTTTTGCTCAATTGCTTTTTGAAATTCCATCCCAGCCAAGGGTCCGAATTTTTGATACGGTTTAAAATCTTCTAATTTTAATTCTACTACAATTCCTGAGTTGGCCGTTGACTGATCTCTTTTAGAAGGTGACCATCCATTAGTGACCACTTCTCCCGGACTCGTCGCACACGGCGCAATCACACCGCCCGGACACATGCAAAAAGAATACATCCCACGTCCGTTCACTTGCTTTACTACAGAGTAAGGTGCAGGTGGCAAGAACTCACCACGGTAATCGCATGAATACTGGATTTTATCAATTAATTCCTGTGGATGTTCTGCTCGTACGCCTAACGCAAAAGGTTTCGCTTCAATCAGAATATTCTTTTTATGCAGCAATTCAAAAATATCCCGTGCAGAATGTCCGGTTGCTAAAATCACTTTAGTGGCAGAAATAAGGTCTCCATTTTTAAGGATAACGCCTTTCATTTCGTTATTTTTCACTATAAAATCAGTGACCCTGGTTTCAAATAAAACTTCGCCACCACAAGCGATAATTTTATCACGGATGTCTTGAATAATTTGAGGCAACTTATTGGTTCCGATGTGGGGATGCGCATCGACCATAATATCGGGGGTAGCTCCAAATCCTACAAAAAGTTCTAAGATACGATCAATGTCACCCCGTTTTTTTGAGCGGGTATACAATTTTCCGTCTGAATATGTTCCAGCACCACCTTCTCCAAAACAATAATTAGAATCTTCATTGACAAGTCCATCAACATTAATCGCTTTTAAATCCCGACGGCGACCGCGAACATCTTTTCCACGCTCTAACACAATCGGCTTCAAGCCCAGTTCAATGAGTTGTAAGGCCGCAAATAAACCAGCAGGACCAGCGCCAACAACGATAACTTCCTGTTGATTGCTCACATTTGGATAGTTGGGCAATTCAATTTTAGAAGCAGTATAATCTTCATCAACCAAGAAAGCATTTCCCTTTAAATTTACTTTCACCGCTTTTTGTCGGGCATCAAAAGAGCGCTTCAAAACGACTACTTTCTGAATATCCGCTGGACTGATCTTTAAGAATTTTGCCACTTGTTGTGCTAACAAATCTTCGTTGGCAGCTGCTTCTGGCGATACTTGAAATTGAAATTCTTTCGGCATTGAATAAAATTAAGGACACGTTTTGAAAAGACTTTGAACTGAAAATTCTTCAGGTTACAAATTTCTGCTTTTTTTAGACAATATAAATAATATAAGCCAACAATTACATTCCGACCACTCGGCTTCTTCGTTCTAATAAAATAATGTCCCGCCAAACCCCATTCATCTCGCCGATTTTCTCTCTTGTTCCCACCATCTTAAAACCATGTTTTTCATGAATTTTCACACTGATCGCATTCTCCGGAAAAATACCCGCTTGTAAGGTCCAGAACCCGTTTTCCTCGCTATCTAAAATTAATTTTTTCATCATCACGGTTCCCAAACCTTTTCCCTGAACCGATCCATCGAGATAAATACTTACTTCGGCAACGCCTTTGAAACAATCGCGATTGCTGATGGGTTGCAAGGCGCACCAACCGATTACCTCATTATTTTCATTTTCTAAAACAAAACGGCAAAGATTAAAATGCTTGGTATCCCAAGCTTCCCAAGTGGGTGCGACGTTATCAAAAGTAGCATTTCCACCGTTGATTCCTTGTTGAAAGATTTCTAAAACTTTCTCGCCATCTTCCGGACGCATGGGTCGTATCTCGTAGTTCATTATTTTGTATTTAAAGTTGAAATTGGGTTATTACCTTAATTCTCTTTTCAAAAATTTAGCAGTCAACGATTTCTTCGATCTTGCAACTTCCTCGGGAGTTCCTTTGGCAATAATTTCTCCGCCACGATGACCCCCTTCGGGACCAATGTCAATGATATGATCAGCGAGTTTGATGACATCTAAATTATGTTCGATGATGATAAAAGAATTGCCCAGATCAATAAGTTTATTGATGGCGTCCATCAACACTTTTACATCTTCAAAATGCAGGCCTGTAGTTGGTTCATCCAGAATATATAAAGTGTTTCCGGTTTGTCTTTTTGACAATTCAGTGGCGAGTTTAATCCGCTGTGCTTCCCCGCCAGAAAGCGTAGTTGATTGTTGGCCAAGCGTGATGTAACCCAAACCAACATCCTGCATTGTCTTCACTTTCATAAAAATTTTCGGAATCGGCTGGAAGAATTCTGTCGCTTCGTCGATGGTCATTTCCAACACATCCGAAATCGATTTCCCTTTGTAGCGAACTTCTAAAGTTTCACGATTGAATCGTTTGCCATTACAAGTTTCACAATGAACATAAACATCGGGTAAGAAATTCATCTCAATCACTTTCAAACCGCCACCCTGACAGGTTTCGCAACGGCCACCTTTCACGTTAAAGGAAAACCGTCCAGCTTTATATCCTCGGATTTTCGATTCTGGAAGTTCGGCAAAAAGATTTCTGATGTCGGTAAACATGCCTGTATAAGTCGCTGGATTTGAACGCGGTGTTCTGCCAATCGGCGTTTGATCAACATCAACAATTTTATCGATATGATCAATACCCTCTAGTTTTTTATAAGGTAACGGATCTTTCACCGCTCGGTAAAAATGCTGATTGAGGATGGGATACAAAGTTCCATTAATCAAAGAAGATTTCCCACTGCCTGAAATTCCCGTGACGACCACTAATTTCCCCAGTGGAATTTCTACATTCACATTTTTCAGATTATTGCCAGTTGCTCCTTTTAGAATTAATGATTTACCGTTCCCTTCTCTTCTGGTTTCTGGTATTTCGATTGTTCTTTTTCCCGTCAAATAATCAGCAGTAATGGTATCTGCCTTTAATAAATCCTTCGGTTTACCTTGCCAAAGAACTTCGCCACCAAATTTTCCTGCGCGCGGACCGATATCTAAAACCTCATCGGCTTCCATAATCATGTCTTTGTCGTGTTCTACCACAATCACCGAATTCCCAATATCCCGCAGATTTTTCAAGGAAGCAATCAGTCTTTCATTATCTCTTTGGTGCAACCCAATCGAAGGTTCATCTAAAATATAAAGAACATTCACCAATTGAGAACCGATTTGGGTCGCCAACCGAATCCTTTGCGATTCTCCACCAGAAAGGGTTCGTGAACTTCTGCTTAAACTCAGATAATCCAAACCAACATCCAGTAAAAACTGCAATCGGGTTTTGATTTCTTTTAGAATTTCATGCGCGATTATTTTATTATTCTTATTGAATTTATCTTCGACCTGAATTAACCATTCCTTTAAATCTAAAAGTGGCAAAGCGTTGATTTCTGCAATATTTTTTCCGTCGATTTTAAAACTTAAGCTTGAGGCTTGCAGACGTGTTCCATGGCAGTCCGGACAGGTTTCTTCTGTGGTGAAATGTCGCTCTAATAAAGTAGCATCGTAACTTTCTTTATCGTCAATCATTTCATTAATTAAGGAAATCAGTCCATCGAAATTGACTTTAATTTTCTTATTAATTCCAGCCAGTTTTAGATCTTTATTAAATTCTTTGTGGCAGCCGTTATATATATAATCAAGGGCTTCTTTGGGAATATCTTTCATCGGAGTGGCCAAAGACAATCCGTAAATCTCTAAGATATTTTTTATTTGACCCAAAATCCATTTGTTCGACTTAATGTCTTCTAAAGGCCGTAAACCACCTTGGTTAATGGAAAGTTTAGGATTCTCTACAAAATAATCGGTATTTACTTTTTTCACCGTTCCCAACCCTTTGCAATACGGACAACTTCCTTTTGGTGAGTTAAAAGAAAAAGTATTTGGCTCCGGCAAAGCCAGGGAATGACCGGTATCGGCATCCATTAAATTTTTAGAAAAATATTCAATAGTTGAACTTGCTAGTTTCTGAATTCCGACCACGCCTTCACCCATGTGCAAGGCAGTTTTCAGAGACTGTTCCATTCTGCTTTCCGAGGCATTTTCACCGATGATCCAACGGTCAATTACAATATCGATATCATGGGTTTTATAACGGTCGAGTTTTAGATCATATTCAATGTCGAGAATTTCTCCGTCAATTCTGGCCTGCCCATACCCTTTCTTTGCCATCTGCACAAAAAGTTCATGGTAATGGCCTTTTCGGGAACGAACGACTGGTGCTAGCAACATTACTTTTTCACCTTTGTAATTATTTTTGATGGCCTCTAAAATCTGCTCTTCGGTATAGCTGACCAAGCGCTGACCAGTTGTTAAAGAGTACGCATCTGAAACTCTGGCAAAAAGCAAACGTAAAAAGTCATACAATTCAGTAACTGTTCCAACGGTAGAGCGTGGATTTTTATTCGTCGTTTTCTGCTCGATTGCGATTACGGGTGAAAGCCCGTCGATTTTATCAACATCGGGTCTTTCTAAACCGCCGAGAAATTGTCTGGCATAGGCTGAAAAAGTTTCGATATATCTTCGCTGACCTTCGGCAAATATGGTATCAAAAGCCAATGAAGATTTCCCACTCCCTGAAAGTCCGGTAATTACAACCAGCTCATTGCGGGGAATTTTAACATCGATATTTTTTAAATTATGTTCACGAGCACCGTAAACTTCTATATATTCTTTTGGATCTTTCATTGTAATGTTCCAAAATTTCAATTTTTGGAATTCTGCAAAAATACGGATTTTTTATAGGATAATACGCTGAGAATTCTAAATTGTAATTTAGGCGACTGTCTTTTTAATGATATAAAGCATGAATAATAATTTTATTTAAATAATCATTTCCAGTAAATTTGATAGATTTAAAACATTAGAATATGAGTTTCCCCACCGATTTAGAAATTGCAGAGTCCGCAAACATTCAACTGATTAAAAAAATCGCTGATAAAGTAGGAATTGATCACGATGATTTGGAATATTATGGAAAATACAAAGCCAAAATTCCTTTAAAATACATTGACGAAGAAAAGATCAAAAAATCGAAGCTTATTTTAGTCACCGCCATTAATCCAACACCTGCCGGAGAAGGAAAAACTACTGTGTCTGTAGGTTTAAATGATGGTTTGAATAAAATTGGTAAAAAATCAATTGCGGTTTTGCGCGAACCTTCACTAGGTCCAGTTTTCGGTGTAAAAGGAGGCGCTGCTGGTGGTGGTTACGCGCAACTGATTCCCATGGTAGATATTAATCTGCATTTCACTGGAGACTTTTCGGCCATTGAAAAGGCCAATAATTTATTGTCTGCTTTGATCGATAATAATCTACAGAATAAGAAATTTACGTTAAATATCGACCCGCGAACAATTGTTTGGAAACGGGTAATGGATATGAATGACCGCGCCTTGCGTAATATCGTCATCGGTCTAGGTGGTTCTAATAATGGAATTACCAGGGAAGAAGGATTTAACATTACGCCGGCCAGTGAAGTGATGGCGATTTTATGTTTAAGCAGTGATTTTGAAGATTTAAAATACCGACTGGGAAACATTTTCGTTGGTTTTACCTTTGATAAAAAACCGATTTTCGCGCGGGATTTAAAAGCGGAGAACGCAATGGCGATTTTATTGAAAGATGCCATTAAACCGAATTTAGTTCAAACTTTAGAAGGTAATCCGGCGATTCTTCACGGCGGACCTTTCGCCAATATAGCGCAAGGAACCAACACCATCATCGCTACAAAAACCGGACTTTCTCTCGCAGATTATGTGGTGACAGAAGCAGGATTCGGTGCTGATCTGGGTGCAGAAAAATTTCTGCATATCAAATGTCATTATGGAAAAATGAAGCCCGATGCTTATGTGATCGTTGCAACCATTCGTGCGTTGCGTTATCATGGCGGCGCGAAAAAAGGAGAATATGAAATCCAGAATTTACCTTTCCTAAAAAATGGTTTTGAAAATCTGACGAAACATATTGAAAACGGTTTTTCATTCGGTTTTAGACCGATCGTTGCAATCAATCATTTTGCGACCGACTCGCAGGAAGAGATCGATTATATCATCAGTGAATGTGAAAAACTGGGTGTGAAAGCTATTCTTGCTGATGAGTTTACCAAAGGTGGCGCAGGAATGACTGAACTCGCCGAAGAAGTAGTTCGTTGTGCCGCTCATTGTGGTAACGATTTCCAACCTTTATACCAAGTGGAAGATTCGGTGGAGCATAAAATTGAAACCATTGCGAAACAGGTATATGGTGCAGAAAGCGTGGTATATTCGCAGAAAGCAAAAAATCAATTGAAAACGATTTATGATCTTGGTTTTGATAAAGTCCCAATTTGTATGGCAAAAACTCCGAAATCTTTAACCGATGATGAAACCAAAATTGGACGACCAATTAACTTTAAAATTACCGTTCGGGAATTTGAATTTGCAGCCGGTGCAGGATTTATTATTCCAATTCTGGGAGACATGATGAGAATGCCCGGATTACCAAGTATTCCAGCAGCAGAAGGAATGCACATCGATAAGAATGGAAAAATTACGGGCTTGAGTTAATTCTGAACTATTATTGAATTTTTCAACCAGAAAAGTCCCAAAAGTTTACGCTTTTAAACTTTCATCCTTTGTGACTTTTGTGGTTAAATTTCATTATCATGTTAAAATATTAATTCGCCAGTTTCTTTAAAATATAATTAGAGATATTGGCGGATTATTTATTTATAAGCAGTAATGTTTCATTTTTTTAATTTTATTATTGATTTGAATCTTCTCTGATAATCACCAAAAATTATTTATAATTTATTTAAGTTTGTAATAAGGAAAAAATGAAATTATGGATACTATCAGTCGAAAGAACTTTCTAAAAATGTCTGCCCTCGGATTTGGTGCACTTATCGTTCCCAATTCTTTATTTGCCTACGAGGGCAATAAAAACTTTGCTCATAAAGTTCGGGTTGGCTTAATTGGCGTTGGCATGCGGGGACAAAACCACATCGACGTCTTAGGCAGACGAGACGATGTAGAAATTGTTGCTTTCGCTGATCCTCAACAAAGAATGCTTAAAGATGCGCAGGCAGTTCTGGCGAAGAATGGCCGACCAGCTGCGAAAGAATTTTCGGAGGGTGATTATGATTTCCGTAATCTCTTAAAGATGAATAATCTGGATGCAGTAATTATTTCTACCCCTTGGAAATGGCATAAAATACAGGGAATCGAAGCGATGAAAGCCAAAAAAATTGTGGGCATGGAAGTTTCTGGAGCGATCAAATTGCAGGATTGCTGGGATTACGTAAAAGCCTACGAAGAAACAAAAGTTCCGATTTTTATGATGGAAAATGTTTGTTACCGAAGAGATGTGATGGCAATTTTGAATATGGTGAGAAAAGGAATGTTCGGCGAGCTGATTCACGGACAAGGCGGATACTTGCATGATTTGCGTGGTGTTTTATTTAATGATGGTGAAACCCCTTATAACTCGGGAGTAGAGTTCGGTGAAAAAGGATTCAGTGAGGCGAAATGGAGAACAGATCATTACGTGAATCGAAATGGTGAGCTGTATCCTACACACGGCATTGGGCCTGTTGGCGTAATGTTCGATATTAACCGCGGAAACCGACTATTGAGATTATCTTCTTTTTCTACGAAGTCTAGAGGATTGCATGATTATATCGTGAACCATCCAAAAGGCGGGGAAAATCATCCAAATGCGAAAGTAGAATTTAAACAAGGCGACGTGGTTACCACGCAAATTGCCTGTGCAAATGGCGAAACAATTTTATTAACGCACGATACAAGTTTACAAAGACCTTACAATCTCGGTTTTAAAGTTCAGGGGACGCGCGGGATTTGGCAGGATTTCGGTTCGGGCGGATTCAATCAGGGACATATATATTTCGAAAACTTAATGAACCGTTCCCATAAGTGGGAGAACAGGGAAAAATGGCTAAAAGAGTATGATCATCCGCTGTGGAAAAATCAGGAAGAAAAGACCAAAGGCACCGGACATGGCGGCATGGATTACTTTGTTATCAATACTTTTATCGAATGTATTAAGCGAAATGTAGAATTCCCGATGGATGTTTATGATCTGGCAACTTGGTATGCAATCACCCCATTAAGTGAAGAATCAATTGCAAAAAACAGCGTTGTAGAAATCCCAGATTTCACCAAGGGGCAATGGAAAACTAGAAAACCAGTATTCGGATTTGATGGAGCATTCTAAAAAATCAGTCGTCATCTTAGCCGGAGGTTTGGGAAGTCGCTACAAAGGTTTAAAACAGATTGATGGCGTTTTGCCAAACAACGCAGCTTTGTTGGAATATTCGATTTTCGATGCATTGAAGGCGGGATTTATTAAGTTTGTTTTCATTATTAATGAATCGATTCCGGAAAGCTACATCACAAAGATTTCGCAAATTCTTAGCATTAAAAGAGTTGAGTTTCATTGGATTATTCAGGATCAAAAAAATTTTGTTTCGGATGAAAACGTATTAGAACAGAGAACCAAACCTTGGGGAACTGCTCATGCAGTTCTTTGCGCAGAAAAAGTGGTGACGGAAAATTTCGTCGTTATTAACGCAGACGATTACTACGGAACCGAAGTTTATCAAATTGCCGCAGCACTTATTAATGACGGAAAAATTAATGCAGAAAATTATGCGGTAATTCTTTATCCATTAAAAAACACCTTGAGTAAAAACGGTAGTGTTTCGCGCGGTAGATGTGAAGTTGATGAAAAGAATAAACTGGTTTCTATTAATGAATTGACCAACATTTCTGAAGAAGAAAATTCTATTTTTTACAGTGATAAAGAAAACGTTAAACATACTTTAGAACCAAACGTTTTGGTTTCGATGAATTTTTGGATTTTGAATCCTTCGATCTTTAAATTTTTAAAAATAGAATTTGATCAATTTATCGCGGACAAACCTGAAAATACAGACGAAATTTATTTACCTGCGGTGATCGATTCTTTAATTCAAAAAAAAGAAATGGAAGTCTTAGTAGAGATTTCACCAGAGCAATGGAAAGGTGTCACCTACGCAGAAGATAAAGTGGAACTTCAGGAATTTTTAAAGCAGAAAATTGCTGATCAAATTTACACCGAAGATTTATGGCTCCAAAAATAATCGTTGAACAGTTCTTAGGTTCCGTAGAAATTTTGTCGATTACGCCCATTGAGAATGGTTTGATCAATCATACTTTCTTGGTCGAAACGGAAAGTGGAAAATTTATTCTACAACAAATAAATACGCTGATTTTCAAAAACCCGAATGCAATTCAAAATAATCATTTGAAAATTAATTACGTTTTAGAGCAATCTGAATATTCTAGAAAGACGGTGAAATTAATTCCGACTTTATCGCAAGATTTGCTTTTTGAAAAGAATAATGAAGCCTGGCGAATGTTGGAATATCTGGAAGATTCGGTGACTTTTCTGAAACCCTCATCTACGGAAATTGCTTTTGAAGCCACAAAATGTTTAAGCGAATTTTATAAGATCATCAATCAGGAGCAGATCATTTTAGAAGAAACACTTTCTGACTTTATTAATTTTGAAAAGCGAGTTATCGATTTTAAAACAGCTTTAATTCAAGAAACAGAAAGAAAAAAAACAGCAGAAAACGAAATTAATTTTATTCTGGAGCATTTATCACTGCCGAACAGATGGGTTGAATTAGAACAGCAGGACTTATTGCCGCTACGAGTGATTCACGCTGATCCTAAAATCAGCAATATTCTATTTGATAAAGATAATAAAGCGATTGCAGTCATTGATTTGGACACCTTAATGCAAGGAACGATTCTATATGATTTCGGTGAAATGGTGCGTTCGTACACCAACCTCGCCAATGAGGATGATGGTTCGGCTGAAGACAACTTTAACTCCACCACTTATGAAAGCATTAAGGAAGGTTTTTTATTTTATTTAAAGCATATGCTAACCCCTGTGGAATTAGCGAATTTGGACTACGCTGGCCAGTTGGTCACCTATATTCAAGCGATTCGCTTTCTTACCGATTATTTAAAGAATGATGTTTATTACAGCACAAAATATGAGCATCATAATTTGGACCGGACGAAAAACCAAATTAATTTACTGAAGGGATTACAAATTTTCTTGCAGCACTAGTTTTCTGTTCTATTAAGAATATTTGTAATAGAACGCCGACCTGCGCCCCGGATTGAAGCGGAAATCCCGCAGCAAGCGTGGGGGAAAGCGCGGTGCGAGGAATTGCAGTGGAAAGCCGGAAATGTGCGCCCAAAAAAAACCACTTATCCGAAAATAAGTGGTTGTGGAGGATATCGCCCCACTTTTGCGGTATTTAATGAAATTTAACGAAATCTAAAATAATTATATTGCTGATTATCAGTATTTTAAATAATTTGTATTTTTAACACTTTCATACTATTTCAATTAATTATACATTTACAAGACAAATTTTCACAACTTGTCTTGCGATGTCAACACTCCATTATAAATACAGATCTACAAAAAATAAAGGCTACTTAACCGCGCGGTTTCAGTATAGGATTGACTTTGGCGAAAAACCAAAAGATATCTACTTTGACGCACTTTTGGAAGATAAAAGATTTTTTGTTGACAAAGAGTACTTTAGCAAGACATATAAAGACCCAATTTTAAGAGAAAAGGAAAAAAATTCTAAAAATTTAGATAAAAGAAAGGTAGCATCAGATTTAGATGCAGAAGAAAACATCATCAGAAACTTAGTGATAGATCAATTTAGAGCGATTGAAAACCCAGAAACTTTAACCAAAGAATGGTTTAAGGATATTATCAGCGAATATTTACATCCAGGCTTCAAAAAGAAGAAATATCAAGTAAAAATTGTAGGAAACGATCTGATTGCAGTTCTTGATCATTATAAAAATTACAAATCTAACTTGGCTTCAAATACTGTAAAGAAAATGGGTGTTGTTAAAAGTAAATTGGAGCGATATGAAAATGATCTAAACATCAAATTAAAAATCACGGATATAAATACGAATTTTCGAGATGAATTTATAAAATGGTCAAATGAAAACCAATACGCTTCTGGGACAATATCAAGAGATCTTACTTTTTTACGTACGATTTGTTACTACGCCTCTACCGAACTTGATTTAGAAATTTTTGACAAACTTGACCGTGTAAAATACAAATTAGAAAAAATAAAAAATCCTTTCACAGATAATCGTGATAATCCTGAGGAAATTTTGGAAGCTTACCTAACACCCGAAGAAATAGAGGAGATTGAAAAGAATAATGATTTGCCAGAATACTTGGACAATGCGCGAGATTTATTCTTAATTGGTTATGAAACTGGTCAAAGAATTTCTGATTATTTACGGTTCGATAAAAAAATGCTCAAAACCATCAATGGTGTTACTCTTATCAATTTCATACAGAAGAAAACACGAAAACAAATGCTTTTACCTTTAAGCAGTAGAGTGTTAAGAATACTTGAAAAACGCAATGGTGAGTTTCCACGAAGAATTTCTGATCAAAAATTCAATGATTATATTAAACTTGTTTGTGAAAAATCAAAAATTACACAAACAATTTTAGGAGTAAAAAGAATAAAAGTATTAGTAGATCCAAAAGATGAAGAAAGCGGAATTTGGCGTGGAGTTCCAGGCTATTACTCAAAAAAGGATTTAATTGCGGGACACACTGCTCGTAGAAGTTTCTGTACCAATCACTATGGAGTTTGGCCAACGTCCGACATTATGTATTTCAGCGGACACAGTACAGAAGCAATGTTGTTGCAATATATCAAAGCAAAACCCATCGAAAGAGCTTTGCAAATATTTAAAAACCTTAAATAATTACAGGCATGAATGCATTTGAAGGCTTTAATGATGAGATCGGGGAATTAATTACTACATTGGATAAATCAGACATTAGTACTATTAAAATTTATTTATCCGATAAAAGTCTGTCCGAAAAATACATTTCAGCTTTAAAAACTGAATGCAATAACATGGTGGCTTCTGAGGCACTTTTCTATGTTTTAGGAACAGCACAAAATCAACTTTTCATCACTAAAAAAGTTAAAGGAATAATGGGGTTAGCAACCCTTCTTAACGTAAGTGTAAAAACGGCTCAAAAATTAAAAAACTCGGGAAGTATTGACCAAGCAATTATTTATGAAAAATCGAAACTATATTTTAACGAAGACGAAATTTTGGAAATTTGCTTGCCGAAAATTGCACCTTGGAAATCCTTTAAATTTAGAAAAAGTGTTGACTCCGAATTAATCAAGCTATGGGAGAAATATTTATTAACCGTACATATGAGAAAATCCTGAAGATACTAGTAATTCCATAAACTATTTCCACCTTTGGGCTTCATTATAAAACAATTTTTTTCCAACATTAACTAGGACTAAAAAGGTAATTCCTCATTTTGTTCATCTTCTATAATTACAGAAGCCCATGAGCGATCATCAGGGATCCATTCAAAATATTTATTCAAAATTACCGCAATATTCTGGTAATAATAAAATTCATGCAAATCAATTTTAAGCCCGCTATCTTCAAAATAACCGGATTTAAAGTTTGTAGTGTCAGCAAAACCATATTTTAAAAACTCAAATTCTCTATCACAAGCGATCAGCCAACTGATGATATTTTCTTTTGTAATTATTGGAATTTTCAAAAAGTCAATCCAATTTTTTTTGGCCAAACTCTCCCTCTCTACTATCTTCGCATAGTATTTTAATGTATGCAAAGGTTTTTTAACTTTGCTTTTATATCGGTAGGACTCACCTGAAAATGCTTCGGAGATATCATCAAGGTCACCGAATTTTTCAGTCCAAGGAATATAGAATTTTTTCGAAAGAATTGCTTCCGTATCAATCTCTCTCATTAATTCCGAGAATGCACTTTCGCACCGTTTTTCTTCCAGAATATTTTTAGCACTAGGAATATAGGTTACTTCATCGTCCTTATAAAAAAAGATGCCTGTCATCTCCTCCTCGATTTCTTTATTCTCAGTACAAAAACTACCACATTTGTAAATATCGGTAAAGTCATCTTCTGATTCTTCGAAAACCATACTCATAAAACTGTGACCTTCGGAATTAACAAAGGAATATCCTGTTTTTCCTTTGCTGCAATTTTGACAAACCCCCTTATATGCTTTATAATCAAATACTGAGTAATTTATAGATTTCATTTCCCAAAAGTATTTCTTCAGTTCAGCTACAAACCGCGCTTTACTTACATCCTGATAAGGTTGATCGTCATTTAATAAAACGTCAAGCATGTTGGCATCTAATTTCTCAAACGCTTTAATAATAAGGTCCTTTTTATTTTCCAACTTTTCTATTTTTATAATCTTAAAATTGCAATGCCGATAGATACATTATCTTTTAAATCTGCCCAAATCATTAAAATGGAAAATTGTCTTCTTCTTCAGTAAATTCTGAATTCTCTGATTTCTTATCTGATTTTGTTTCTGCAAAGATTGAATGCTGATTGGTCGGCGAAGCATTTTGCACTATTTTCCAAGCCTTCAAATCAGTAAACCATTTACCATTATACTCTCGGCTCTCTATATCAAAATCAATTACATAGGTTTCAGATTCGCGCAGTTCTACACTTTGTAATTTATCACCCCAAAAAGAGATACATATCTTTTTGGGAAACTGATCCTGGGTCTCAAAAACCAAATCCTGTTTTTTCCATTCTCCGTTTTTTCCTGTGCCTGTTTGAGCCGGAAGAATGTTTACTAGTTTTGCTGATATCTGCATAATTAATGGGTTTTAATTTAATTACTTGTTATTAGAATCTTGTTAGCATCGTAAAGTAGAAAGAACAGTTAAATTTAAATTACAGTAAGTAGATTTAACCATTGAGTTAATTAATTTAACCATTGTAAAGTCCTACAGTTTGACAATGCAAATGAACAGATAAAGAGTGCAGGTGAAGTGCATTCGTCATTATTTCAGATGAAATGATGACGAAATTTAAATACTAAGATTTAAAAATAGATGCTATTATTCTAAAAACCTTTTCTCAAATAGTCCGTAAAATTTTTCTATTGTAAAATCGGGGATATCTTTCAATATTTTGTTAAAAATAAAAGAATAAATATTATCATTGAAGAGACATAATGGATCTTCGCCAGCTATTACTTTGAAAATTTCTTGATTGGAATAATAACTCTTTTCTATAAGTGAATCATAATACCTCTCATTATTATTAAATTCAGAAGTGATATGATTAGAATCTTCATCACTTTCAATAGGTCCAAAAGAGTCTAAAAATAAATATTCCTGATGATCTTTATTTTTGTTTAACTCTATATTTTTAGTAAAGGGTAATTGTCCAAAATCAATATGATAACTAAAAATATCAACTCCGTCACCTGCATAAATTACCCTTGGTTCATTGTAATAAATCACTTTTAAATAGTCAGTCCAAAAGATATTTGCATTAAAAATCAAACCCAGCCTCAACTTTTGATCAATTCCTGAAGTAATTACGTCATGTGGGTTTCCTACTTCTAAATATTTGTTGAAATCAATCAATTGTTTTTCGGAGAAACAATAATTGCCAGAAAAAAAATCATTAAATATTAAGCGATTTTTATAAAGAAATTGCCAAGTAAAAATTTTCTCTTTCTTAATAGCAGACCAAAATTTTTGAACACCTGTTCCATGACACTGAAAGCAAGTCCCATTTTGAACATGATTATACATATCTAAAAAACCTGTTCCTCCGCACTTTTGGCAAGGATCTTCATTTACTATTACTGTTTTTGATTGATCAAAATATACAGGAATTTTTTGTTCTTGATGAATCATAGCATGACATTCGTTACATACTGTAATTAAGGCATCATCATATTCCCAAGGAAAGAGATTTCTTATATAAAACTTATGATGAACTTCTAAATGAATTCTCGAACTGGTAAAAGAGGCTTCTCCATTAAGTTTTCGTCCATAGAGTATGGATAACGAATTTCTGTCAGAAAATTTACCATCCAATGTTTTTGAAGATGTACAAATTGTACATAGATGATTATCCCTATCTAAAACTTCTTCCCGTTTACTTTTCCATTCCACACAATTTAGCAAGTCATGATAGGTAATCGCTTCTTCTTTTTTGTTTTTCAAGAGCTCAGATAAAGTCGTCATATTATTTAAATTGTGGTGTTTCAAATGAAGAGTAAGTTAAAGACAATTAATATTCTCTAATGAAAATCATTGCCGTAATCACAATGATTATCAGTTCAATTATTTAAAATTTTAATACTTTTTATTGTTGGAATCTAATTCTAAAGCATCATTCTTAAGAAGGAATGATCAAATTTAACTTCACAAAAATTTACACTTTCCAAATTTTTATTTGGAAAATCTAAACTATAGTAATCATTTTTTAAATTACTGCATTTTTTTTATTTTAACTGCCTTCCATCCCCATTCGTTCTTCTTTTTATTGAATGACATGAGCGCTTTTGCTTTTATGTGCTCATCATTTTGAACTACAAGCTGCTCTATTAAAGATTTGTCAATAAAGCAGTCATCTAAAAAGCCGATGCCTGACGGAATTATTCTGATATTCCCTGTGAAAATTTTTACAGCCTCACAATTGCTAGATTCTGAGAGTTTTATAGTTAAGGCCTTATATTGGTTTTCTCTACTTTCTTCTGCAAATCTAATGTCCAATATATCACCAATTTCAGGATCTTCGATTAATCCAGAATACTTAAAGAAGCCATTTTTATTTTTATTTTTGACAAAATTTACGATCTGTTTTTCGTAATTAACATAATCAACTGCAACCGTTTCCTGGGTAATATCACAAAAGAGTATTTCTTCTGCTTCTTTACAATTATTTTTGTAAAACTCTCTGTTATTATTAAAAGGTTTTGCATTTTTAAACCAGTCTGAATTCTGCCACATCTGAACTTTGGATGGTACTTTAGTTTGTGTTTTTTCTTTTACTAAAAGTATTCTCTCTATTTCGGTCTTTGCCTCGTCATATAAGTTTTTTTTAATTAAAATTTCAGCAAGATTCTGCCTAATTTTCACTAGAAACTCATCAGGAGTTTTTAAAGTCAGTGCTTTACAATAACAGCTAAAAACAATTTCTTGATTGTGTTTATAAATTTCAGTCATCAACTGCCAAACCCAGTAATCATTTTTCTTCTTTCTTGCAAAAGGTATAAAAGAGGAGAGCACGTCATCATTTCCCAGTTTTATTAACAATTTAGCTTTGAAATAGGGAGGATAAACAAACATTGGATATTTCTCAATAAGCTCTTCTAACTTCGGTAAAAATTCTTCAATTTTGGGTTTATCAATCTCTGTATTATTTCCGTACTGATCTAATGGCTTCCCTATTTCCAAATGCTTGGCGTAGCTGATATAAACCTGTTCCGCTAAAGCCATTATTGTTCTCCCATTAAATTCTTCTTCGAGGTAATCTTCCGGTCTTAAATTGTCAATGTCCCACCAATCAATAACTTCTAGGTATTTTGCAGAATCTTTGAAAGCTTTTTGTAAACCTCCTAATAGAATCGAATAGTTTAAAAGTGGTTTTTCAAAAGGAAAATGCTTGCTACTTTCAAACAATAAATTGGCCTTGGTATAATCAATTGGTTTAGTTGCTGCTATATTTCTAAACATTTTAGCCAGGGGAATTGCAATGTTGTTAAATAACATCTTTTCGTGTGCTGGAAGTTCAAGTTTTTTGATCAATTCCAAAGTAGCCATAAACGCATCAAAACCACTTTCTTCAGCATGTTTTTTTAACATCGCATAATACACCCAACTGATATTTCTTTTTGCATAAATGCTATCAGGAGCTCCTTCTAAATCAGCTACTGCCAATTCCAGCGCTTCTGCAAGATTACCTGAAGTTCTAAGCTCTTTAATTTTTTGAGATTGTAGCATAATCTGTAATTTTAGAAATTAAACTGTTCAATTTATTATCATCTGTATCTCCATAAGTTTTTACAATTGCTGAAGATAATTCTGTACCCTTTTTAAAGTAGAACTGAATAAATGAAATAGGATTATCGGTTTCAAAATAATAACAAACGAAGTAATTTTCTTTCTGTTCAACCACGTTTGTAATCCTTACTTCAGCATCATTTGATGCTGCTTGCACAATGTTATATAAATCGATCAGAAAGTCTTCTGAAGCCTTATAACTGTTTGAAAAAAGGACTTCATTTTTACCGTTTAAAATCTCTAGAATCTCTTCTCTATTTAATGATGATGAAATTTGACTAATACTAAACCCATTCTTAAAATATCCTGCTGCATTATGATAGATTTCGGCCTTCAAGATCTCTTCACCATACTCAAAAGTGTATTTCTCAAGCCAGTCTTCAGAAATAACATCTATTATTTTTAATGAGGAAATTTCACATTTATTTAATAAATTCCAATACAGCCAGCTTTTACATTGATGACTATTTTTATTATGGAAAGGCGACAAGGGCACGTTCTGAAATGAAAAAGAGTCTTTCGGAACAGAACCAATACTACCAATTGTCGAAAATTTTAATTTGAAATACTGACTGAATTCCGGGAAATTAACCGCATACAAACATTCTGAGGCTCTTGTAGTTGCTGTATAACTCCACCGCAGGGGATCTTTCTTTAAACTCACTCTACCGTAATAATCTACAAATATTGTTTTCCATTCACCACCTTGAGATTTATGACCAGAAATTGAATATCCATATTTGATACGAAGTGAGTTAAAGAAATCATCATTTTTTAAAAAATTTCTGAATAATTCTGAATTAACTAATCCTTTAGGATTTAATTCTTTGAATCGCATAATGGTGTTGATATAAAGAGCTTTCATTTCGTCAATATCTAAATCACTTTTGGTAGATTCTAATAAAGTTTCATTAATGTATGCATCTATCTCTCCATCAAAATCAGGTAATCGTAATGTTATCTTTCTAAAATTAAGGTGTATTATATTTCGGATTTTCTTTCCTCCTTCAGTTACCATCACCGGAGCAGATTGTGTTACTTTTTCACCCACCCGTATAATCTGTGCAAAATCACCATTGTAAATTTTTGTTTCATATTTATGATAACTATTGTTAATGATTTGCACAAAGTCACCCTCTGTAATACTGCTTGCCGAAGGAAATAAATTCTTTCTTATTTCTTGGTTGTAATGTAAATTCTGGGCATTCGAATAAGTAATGATCACTCCTCCATTAAAGTCTGGCTTCGGAAACAGTTCACAATATTTAGCAACTACATCCTGACTATTAAAATTGATAAAAGTTTCAGTATCGAAATCAAATTTCAGTTTATTCTGTGAGGTTTCTTCTATACAATTTCTGATCTTAAAAGCATTATCTAAAATCAAATTATCTTTCTGCCTCATTACTTCTGATAGAAAGGCTTCAGTAACTGATATATTTCTTTCTTCGTAAAATGATTTCTCTAATGCCCAGGAATTATTGTCCCCAACCGGAGCCAACTGTGCAGGATCTCCAATTACAATCATTTTATTTTTGCAGGTAGACGAAGAGAAATTGGTATAAGTAAGTAAATCAGAAAGCAGAACATCAGTACCGAAAGTAAACAATTCATGTTTTGACTGCTTACTGGAAATCATAGAAGCTTCATCAACAATTACTATCGTTTCAGACTCAAGTTTGAGGATAGGAAAGAAATATTCATAAGAGTGCTCTGCAAGATCTTCCTTGTTTGAGTTTTTAGTTTCAAGGTTATCAAAATCGTATATCGTAGAATGTATCGTCGCTCCATGACCTGTTTTATTTCTCAGAACTTTGGCCGCTCTACCTGTCGGTGCGCACACAACAAATTGTTTTTTTTCGTGTTCAAGGGCTTTAATTAAACCTGCAATAAGAGTAGTTTTTCCCGTTCCTGCATAGCCTTTTAGAAGAAATACTTTTTCTTCGTTAGCAAGAAATTCTGATAGTCGATCGACGACATCTGTTTGGTCCTGATTGAGAGCTATATTGTAATGAGGGTGGATATTCATAAAATAGAACTTAAAAAAGTATTTAAATATAATTTACTGAACACATACATTATTAAACATTTCTAATTTCACCTAGAAATTTTAGAATTTGTATCAAATCACGTTTATTCGCGAAGCCTTTCGCTCCTTCATGTGCAATATCATTTCGTAACTTATTTAATTTCCCTAACTCTTTTAAAACTGCCTCATCTTTTTGGAGTAGTATTTTAAATAGGCACGAAACTTTAAATAAGGCTGTAGGTTTTATCGCTTTCGACTGAATCGATTTTCCAAATGAGAAGAAATCTCCGTTTCGGTGGTCTCGTTCAAATGTCATCAACCACTCAGGTTGTTCACTATCAGATTTATCAATTGTAACTACTCCATCAAAAGTATCTTGCCAACTATCAACGAAATAAATTTTATTTGCAATACTTTCAATAGATTGAAATAAGATTAAGAAACCAAAATCTAAATTATTGTTTTCCAATTGTTCCCAAGCGATATTCATGGCGGTATTCGATTCAGTAATAAAATTTCTAACAGTATTATTCGTTTTACTTTGAGCGCTTTCCCATTCAGTATAAATTTCTCTTAAGTAACCCCTTTCAAAGCATTTATCTACAATTTCTTTAAAATCCTTGTAGTTTTGTTTTGATATTACATTTGAAAAATTATATTCTGGAGATTCTTTCATATAATAACCGTCTGCTCCTTCATCCAATAAGGCTTTTAAATTCCATACTTTATTTGAAGCAGTGAAAACGACAATTTGGTTTCCTTTGTTTAGGTTTTTAATATATTTCAAGACCGTCATTCCAGAAAAATAGTCAGTATTTAAATTCTCATCTTCATCTAAACCATTTAATCTTAAATCAATAAGGTATAAATCAAATTTCTGCATTTCAATGATACGTTTACTTGCTTCGGAAAGCCCATCATAACCGCTCACCTTTTCATTTATAACTACGAAGTCTTCCGGTAGTATTGCTACAAATATTTTCCTCAACACCGTTTCCCACCCTTTAGAGGCTTCATCATCTATAAGTAAAATTCTTCTAGGCTTATTAATGTTTCCCAAAATTTTTAAAGTGGGCGTTAACAACCTTTTATTATCCTCTATAACACTCGGTGAAGAAGGTTTCAGTTTATCAATATTGTTAAATGCTGCTACATATTTAAAATAGAGTTTTTTAGTAAATTCGGAGTCTTCTGACAAAGCATTCGTATTTGATGCTTTATCCATTGCATAAGCTCCCCATATGTTTGCTAAAGAATGTCTACCGACTGTTTCATCTGGTTGAATGTGAATAATTTTCAAAAATTTGGTTAAGTACTCGTTTTCATTCAAGCCATTTAAATGCTCAACCTCTATTTTATTGGATTCTAAATCAAATTCGGAAAACACAACTCCTTTGGTAGCAAGTATTTGGCTGTATATCTCTGTCTGAAGCAGTATAGAAGTTAAAGAAAGCGTACTTAAATACAAAATTGGAACAAGAACGCTCTCTCTTATATTTTCAATACTTAAACGAATATGATAGCCAATTTTAAGAGATAGAAGAGGATCTTTTTCAATTTCGATCACGACTTTACCTATGTCATTACTACGAAATAAATCTATAACCCAATTATGGATTTGAATATCATTTGGTAGTTTGGGGATTTCTACGAAAGTTTCGCCCAATTGTTCCAAATGTCTGCTATTTCCAAGAATGTATGTTTTTCCCATATCTAATAAAACTTTCTGTTATCTGGTTTATTTTTTTTTTAAAATCCTGGATTTTCATAGGATGATCTTCTATTTCATTCAAAATATCATTGATATCATATTTTGGTAGAGCAAGTCCCACAAAGGACTTAAAACTATATATTGTTTTTGATAAATCGCCAAGTTTTAAAAGTTCCGAGTTTTCTTTCAGTTCAATGGAATTAAGAATATCAATAGCAAGTTTTGATATTTCCTTACTTTCAAAATTCTTTCCCCAAGCAATAATTCTCAATTCAACGTTTCCTGTAATCTTATAGTACTGCAAAAAATCAAAAAGATTTTCATAATGTACATTTTTACTAATAGAACTGATGAAATTTGGATTACTTTTAAAATCAAAAACAGTCTCTACCATTGAATTACTGAATAACACTAACGGAATTTTTTCCCCTTCCTCAGATATTAATTCCTTGATTTTAATGACATTATTTTTGGAACCAGACAAAAAGCCTTTCTTCTTATCGTAATCCTCTGTGGTGGTATGTAAAAGAATACAGTCTGCGTTATCCAAAAATTTCAGATGGGAAATATCGGTTAAACTATTTCCTATTTCAAGCCGTTCTACTGATGTTAAAATCTCTTCAAATTCACCATCCTCTATGTACGTTAAATTATAGTTTTTTTTACGCTGATTATTTTGATTATCATCAATTAAATAAATCATTTTTATTTATAATAAAAAGTTAAAATGTGAGTAAATCCATCTGGTTCGAAATTAATATTTTCAGATATTTGAGTGTGCTTTTCTTTAAGAATATTAATCCTCATAGGAATATTTTCAATTTTTGTTTCAATTGACCAATCGCAATATCCATTTAGTTTTTCTTTTATCTTACCCATATTCCCCTTTTCCTGCCACTCCTTTATTAAAAGATTTAATTCTTGTATAGGAAAAGAATTATGATGTGTAATATATATCCTTCTTAAAAAATATTCAGCACTAGTTGATCTTCCATACTTGATTGTTATTTTATTTTTGTCTATTGTATCTGAACGCTTTTTTATTTCTTCAAAGATTATTTTAAATGCATCTATCAAAAATCTAACATGAGAATAAAAATCTGCTTTTTTCAAGTCAATTCTTTCAATCTTATAATTAGCGAGTTTATCTTCAAAAATATTTTCAAGAGAAACATTAATTATCTTTTCAAGATTTGGAGCTTCAACTCTTGTAATTCTCTTAAAATCATTTACTATCTTTTCGTATTTCTCATTACGAATAGGATGCAAGTGATTATCTTTTGACCATGTCCTTAATTCTTTACTTGCCCATCCTATCGCTATTGGCATGTCTTTTTTATAATTTTCTGATATTGAAGTCCACTCTGTTTGTTTACTGTTAAAAGCAAATTGTTTTACAATACTCCATAGGCTTTGTGGAATATTTAGATCATTATTAGTTTTCTGATTAAAAACATTATTTGCAGATATAAGAAACTTATCAATATCGAACTCTGAGTTTTCATCGAAATCATGGGTAAGATATTTTAGTCCATCACGTTGATTAAACAATGACATAAAGTCTGCAACATCCTTGGGATTTGCTTTTTCAGAATTTGAAGAAGCAGAATCAGTTTTAAAATTTTTATTCTTCATTTCTGTAAAATCGTTCTCAATTTTACTAACATTTTTATTGATCACAATAATACTTTCCTCATTTTTAATTACTCGCTCCTCCAACAATCCGCCAGCTTCTTTATCTTTTCTAATCTCAGCAGATGTAAGTAGTAAAACCCGCTCTTTTTGAGCAGGTGTCAATTTTTTATTTCCTAGTAATTCCTGAATAAAATCGTACTTATCTTTCGCCATAGGATTTATAATTGTGCAATTATATTACTGATATAATCAACTTTTGGATATTTATTGTTTCTTGAATAAAATTTCGACATCGCTTCATCAATACCACTCTTTTCCCACGTATCCAATATGGCATCGGTTGATTTTTTTCTCAGTGAAAGTTTTTCTAGTCTAGCTTTAAGGCCTAAATATGTAGAATCATCTTCCCCCTTAATCATCTTTAAATAATTAAGTTTGCCTTCAATCACATTCTCCATAAAAAGCGGAGTTTTCCCAAGATTCTTAATATGTCCCTTGTCTTTTATATAACCATTTAAAAACAGAACAAAAGCTTTCTCTGTGCCAAATCTCTCCCAGAAACTTAACCATAGGCGAATCCGTTTTACATAAGTTTTCGTCACATTCGAAAATTCATTAACAGTAATACCAGTAACTTCCTGACGTACACCAGATTTTTGTACTCTTACCTTATCTTGGTTGATTGTAAAATACTGGTCAGTAACAATTCGATCTAATTCCTTTCGGAAATCTCCTTCCTCTTGATATACATTTTGCATAGAGCTGAACGTAATATCATCTGCATAACGACTATATTTAACACCAAATCTTTTCGCTAGTCCTGTCAACCTACGGTCAAGCCTTTCACAAATAATATTTGTAAGCATAGGAGATAAAGGAGAGCCTTGAGGTAAAACACGTTTTACGGTCTTTTGAATTTTGCCATCTACAACTCTTTCAACAATTGCGTTTTCACAGGCTAACCAAGCAATATAATTTCCTAATTCCTCTCTTCCATTTTCTTTATTAAAATTAAAAGGTGGTAAACTTAGTCTGTTCAATATCCTTCCTATTTCAATGCTAGGGAAAAAATCTTTCAGATCGACATTAAATACGTAATTATTGCCACAATGTAAATTAGCATTATCTACCACAGACTTGCCTTCAACAAACCCATAAGCTGCAGAATGTGGTGTGAATACTGTTTGGAACATCAAATTAATACATTGTAAAAGTACTTTTAAGTTTTGTTCGGGTGCATGAATAGTTCTCATCCCTCCACTCTTCTTTTTGATTTCAAAAGAATGGTATCTGTTTTTTGAATTGGGATGGGCTAATGTCTTTATTAAATATTCATCAATCCGACTTCGATCTTTAAATTCAGGATACAAAATTCTCTGACAAATATCAATAAGCATACAGAACTCTCTTAAATCTTTCATTGACGTGAAAAACTCCTTTATAAATTCTTTGTCCTCAATTGATATATTTTTTTCCATTTCTATTTTTATGTAAAAAGTTCAAAAGCCTGTTTTATGTTTTCTTTATTTATTCAATTGCTAAAATAAGTGAGGGTACATCTGAGACTACATTACTAAAATAATAACAACTATTATAATTAAAATAATATAGATCTATCATCATATAAACTAAATTAATTTACATAAGGAACCTTCATCATCCCCAGCTTTCACCGGGAATACCTACAAAAAACAGTAGGCGAAATCAAAATCTTAAAAACAGGCTTTTCAAAGAACTTCTTTTATTTTCTGGTGCAAATCTACCTTTCAACTGTGCAAAGGATATGCATCCAAAACTCTATTTTATGTTAGACGCACATTTCATTGTCATAGTACAAAGTAAATTCTTTAGATGCATGGTAATTGCATCAATAATTTTTTGCTGAATGATTAATTCTATCTTGTATTATTTTCTTCAACTCTTGCGGTTTTACCACTTTCATATTTTCTCCGAAAGAAAGAATTACACTTTCTAATTCATAGTTTAATTTTACATCTAGTGTCAAAATATTGTTTTTTAATTTTTGCGATCCATGAAGTGGTTTTGTCTGCACGTATGGAATTATATCTTCAGCCAATTCAATTTCGATATGTTCTACCTCTTTATCCATATAGTTTGTTACCCCTATAATGTCTTCAAAGTAATCATCAAAGAGTGTATCAGTCTCAATATATGTAATTTGTAGAGAGTTGATGGAAACTACCCTATCTAATGGATAAGTTTCTATTCTATGGTTGGCATGATGCCAAGCTAATAGATACCATCGGTTGTTATATTCTTTTAAATAATAAGGTGAAACCGTATAATTTTGTACTTGATCAAGAAAAAATGGTTTGTACTGGAGATCTAAGGTGTTTTTTTCAATGATATGATTATACAAAATATTGAGGAAATCTTTTCCATTCAAATATTCATTTTCTTCAAAAGCGATAATACTTGTACTGCTTAGTTTAAAATTTAGCGCAGATTCTAATTGCACTTGCATTTCATTTATCCATCCAAAGCCAGGAATACCCTTCATTCTAGACATCATTACTAACGCATCTTTGACAGAAAGTAATTCTGACGGGTTTAATTCTTTTTTGGTAATTGAAAATGTGGGATCAGAATATCGGTAGTAACCACTTTTACCTTCTTTGATTGTCTCAATCGGCGCATCATAACCAGCAGAACTTTTCATAAATGCAATGTCATATTGTATAGCTCTTTTCTCAATCGAAAAGTCATATCCATAATACTGCGAAAGTTTTTCAGAGCAGATCCTAACTAAATCGGTTAGAAAGAATTTTTTATACGGGTTAGAAAAACACTCATCAAGTGTTCGATATCTCAGCAACGCATTTTTAGTAACTGCCATCTAATAATTTTAAGAATGCAAATTAGTCATTTTTCCATGCAATACAATTGCACTTCAACTTTTATTTGCAAATCTTTATATAAACTCATTTTAATATTTTCTATATTAATTACCTATTCTTCTTAAAATTCTCTGCCTGCTCCAACACATTTTTATACACGTCGTCTTGTGTTATTGGTGGGTAACCAAATTGATGAAGTTTTACAATGATATCCATTTTTAACTGCGCTTTGATATCGTCTCTTTCACTCCAGTCCGGATATTTTGCAGCGTCATCTACAATGTGTTTTATTTCACGGGCTAATTCCAACATTTTCTCCTGGTCAAATTCAAAACCATACTGACGGCAGATGGCATCCAGAATGTCATAGAAGGCTTTTTCCTCATAATCAATTCCCAGATCTTCAAATGAGGCCATCTCCTTTCGCAGCTCTAAAATCAAATCTAAAATTTGTTCCGACGTATCGGTTTGAATTCCGTCATAATCTAAAATATCACGTTCACTTCGCTCATTGTAACGATTGATGATGCTTTGCAGACGGGCAGAAAACTCAATGCCCTTCATTTTATTTACTTTTTTAAAATCCGAAATAGTCTGTTTTAATAGTCGCTCCAGAATTTTAATTTTGGTATTTGGCAATTCCAGTTGGCTGATCTTTTCTAGAAACTTATCATTAAACAAATCAATTGCATTGGCTTTATTATCATCCAATTTGAAAATTTCTTCTACCCCTTCAGAAATAATGGCATCTTCTACCATCTTGCTTACTTTTTCATTCATCTGGGCAGTATCGGGAGCTTCGCCTTTGGTTAATTTCACGACAATGGATTTGATGGCAAAATAGAAATGGATCTCATCAATTTCCCTTTCTGTAAAATCATTTGCACCACATGCTAAATTGTAAGCACCTTTTAATTTCTTGGTTACTTCTACAAAAAAATGTTCTGATTTTTCAGTTTGCAAAACAAGTTCAGACGCTTTGTTCAGGCATTGCAACTGCTCCACAGGATTTCCCTCAAAATATTTTGAGGAATCGAATTGATAAAAAAACTGACGAAGCAAATCCAATTGATCTTTAATCAGAATAATGGCTTTATCAATATCTTCGAAATCATCGGCTGCACTGGAATTGAACATTCCTAAGGCATGATTCAAGTTCTTTTTAATTCCGATATAATCTACTACAAGACCTTTATCTTTCCCTTCATATTTTCGATTCACCCGAGAAATAGTCTGGATAAGATTATGAGTTTGCAATGGTTTGTCAATATAAATGGTATCTAAAAACGGTACATCGAAACCTGTGAGCCACATATCAACGACAATTGCTATTTTAAAGTTGGAATGAAGCTGTTTAAACTGAAAGTCTAAATCTTTTCGGCCTTCTTTATTTCCTAATAGATTCCACAAATCCTCGTCGTCGTCCTTATTACGGGTCATGACCATTTTGATGCGTTCGATAGGCACCACTTCCTTTTGTTCTTTTGAAGAAAGGTGATCAGGTGTTTTTGTAATCTCACCCATCTTAGGCACACTCAAAAGTAGAGTTTTTTGTTAATAATTTATTGTTGTCATTGTTAAAATTTTGTTGGAATGTGGGAAACTCGTTGGCC
>NZ_JAUFQB010000051.1 GCF_030409525.1 Kaistella yonginensis
TTAAAAATAGTAAAAAAGTTATTTCCGAAAATTTTTTTTGAGCTTTAAGGGCTCAAAATTTTTCAGAATAACTTTTCAACTTACACAGTTAGTGGGACACTACCTCTATATTCTTTATTTTTTGCTTTATTTTTTCTTTTCTCATCCGCGCAGATGGATACCGAACATTGGTTTGCCCCCATGGCAGGAAGTCCTGGTACGAATGGGTCTTTTCAGCCAGAGAGTTACCTCTATTTATCTACCAACGAAACCATTCCCTTTCCGGTAGAAATCTATAATAACAACGCGCTATACACCACTGTTACCATCTCGAAAGGAAGTCCACAAGTGGTTGATATTCCTTTTAATTTTATGATGACCGTGCAGAGTAACGATTTATTCACCTCTGTTCCTATGGGTTTACACCTGAAAGGAAACAAAAAATTCTTTGCAAACTATCGTTTTTCTGTTCCTAATCATGCAGAAATTATTACCTCTAAAGGTTTAGCCGGAGTCGGAAAAAACTTTTTCGCAGTGATGGCTCCTGTGACTGCTCCTAAAGGATTTGTAAATGCAACTATAGGAATTATTGCTACGGAAGACAATACTTCGGTAACTGTTTCTGGCTATGATCCTGGGATTATATTTGCTGATGGAAGCAGCAGCCCCACCAAGTCCTTTTCGCTCAATAAAGGGCAATCTTATATTCTAGATGCGATTAGTGACAGCAATCCCAGTACTAATCAAACCGGCTTAATTGGTGCGAAAATTACTGCTTCCCAACCTGTTGCGGTGACTAATGGTAATTTTAATGGAATCTATACCAATGAAAACTTCAGCAATAATGATATTTTAATGGATCAGTCAGTTCCGGTAGAAAGGTTGGGGAATGAATTTATTTTGGTAAAAGGCAATGGCCCTTCCACCAACAATATGGAATCTGCTCTGATTGTCGCTACGGAAGACAATACGCATATCACCATAAATGGCGTAGATTCTGGAGTGGTTCTAAATGCTGGTAAATACCAAGTTTTTGGGGTTAATAATTATGTGGATCAATTAAAAGATCACTACAACATGAGTATTTCTACCACGAAAAATGTTTATGTATATCAGCTTTTGGCGGGAGTTTCCACAGGAAATGTATACGCAACCGGTGGTTTTAATTTTATACCAGCGCTCAGCTGTTTCTTACCAAATAAAATCGATGAAATCTCATCAATTAATCAGATTGGTTATGAAAGCTACAATGCAAAATTAAATATCATTTCTGAAAAGGGCGCATCAGTATCGGTGAATGGAACTGTACTTTCTGGTTTGCAAGGTCCTTTTCCAGTCAAAGGAAATGCCAATTGGGAAACCTACACTGTTTTAAATGTGAGCGGAAATATTACGGTCAACTCTACGAAATCGGTGACCGCGGGAATCGCTGCGGGAAATGGTGCGGTAGGTTATGGTGGTTATTTTGCAGGATTCAGTTCGGTTCCTGTAATTTCAAAAACAGGAGATTGTTATTCGGGAGTTCTTTTACAAGTTGATGACTCTTACGACCAGTATCAATGGTATCTTAATGGCGTTGCAATTCCTGGTGCGATCTCCTATTTTATTAATCCAGATCTTTATGGTGCTGGTTCATATACTTGTATCATCACCAAAACAAATTGCGATACCAAGTTAACTATGCCCTACGAATTTTCGCTTTGTCCACCGATTTCCACGGCGACATTTACGATCGGTTCTTGTAATACAGTTACGATTACTCCAAAATTCAGCACTTCAACACAAGTTATTATCCCTGCAAAAACAAAGGTCACCATTAATCCTTCATACGGCACCGCCCTTGTAAATGTAACAACTGGTCTTATCACTTATACTCCACAACCTAATTTAGCAACCGATATTTCTGATTCTTTTGTTTATTATATTGAAGGAAATGGGACGCCAGAAGATACCGAATATTTTAAAGTTCTCCTACATATCAAAGTTCTTAAGGTACAAGATCGCACCCTTCGGGTCTGTCCGAACCCTGATGGGACGGGAACTTTCAATTTAAACTTAGCGAATATATCTTCCGATCCCACTGATACCGTTCTCTATTATACCGATCAAGCATTAACGGACCTTATAACCAATTTTACGGCTTATAATTCGTTGGCTACAAATGTTTATGCCAAGATAACTTCTTCATTTGGATGTTCTGCGCAAGCCAAAATTACTTTAGAAATAACGAGTGCTCCAATTCTCGATGTGAGTAATTACAACGCTAACTTCTGCGACAACCTATTTGCTGGAAGTATTCCCATAAAATTTTCAAATATTTCTCCGCTTATCATTACTAATTTTAATAGTTCATTTATCGTGAAGTATTATTTAAATCAAACGGATCAACAAAGTGCTACAGCCAATTTCCTGCCAGATAACTGGTCTTTTTCTGCAAATACTACTGTTTATATAAGAATAGAAAATACGGCTGGCTGCCAGGTTGTTTTTGGGCAAATAAATTTCACCATCGGAAGTAAAATACCATTAATTAAAAATCCTATAATCGATGCAGTTTGTGATAATGAGCTTCTCGGAAATGTTTCCGTTCATCTTATTGATTATATTTCACAGTTTAGCACAGATGCCGCCACAGTTCCTAGTTTTTACAATACTGAAATTGACGCGAAAAAGAAGCAAAATGAAATTTCAGCCAATCAAATTTTAACGACCACCAAAACTTTCTTTATCCGGTTTGAAAGCACTTCTGCTTGTCCCAATATTGGAACGTTAACAGTTAACATCCGATCCCCAAGGAAATCGTCAGTTTTAGCAGATGTAAAAATTTGCCCAACGTTGACCGTGCCTTTAGATGCAGGTTCTGGATTTGATTCCTACCAATGGAATACCGGAGAAGTTTCGCAAACCATCACTGCGGGCGTTGGTGCATACTATGTGGACTTAGGTGCAAACTGTTGTGTTTATAGGCAATTTGTAAATGTTTCTGCCGCCGAACTCCCAGAAATAACCAGCATTGATGTCACTGGAAATAACGCAACAATTTTTGTGACTGGTGGAAATCCTCCTTACCAATATTCACTGGATAATATCAATTTTCAGGCTTCTAATGTTTTCTCGAATATCCCAAGAGGTCTCCGTAAAATCTATGTGAAAGATGCCCAAAATTGCGAAACTATTACCAAAGAATTTCTTATAATTAATTTAATAAATGTGATTACGCCCAATGCTGATGGTAAAAATGACATTTTAGATTATTCAGATTTAAGCATCAAGAAAGAGGTGAAAATAGAAATCTATGACCGCTACGGAACGCTGGTTTTTCTTTCCCAAAAAACACCTTATATCTGGGATGGAAAAATGAACGGCCGGATTCTTCCAACAGGAACTTATTGGTATATTCTCAACTGGGTGGAGCCGGACACTAATTTACCGGTTTCTTACAAAGGCTGGATTTTGCTGAAAAACAGAAATTAGTTTAGACCATAGAAATGTGGTCAAAATGCTGAAAACCATTTAAAAAATCTTTAATAGACATTCTTTTTTTTCCTTCCAGTTGAACTTCTTCAGGATAATAAAACCCATCTTTCGTGTGAATTTTAAATTGATGTTTGTCTATTTCTAAAGTTCGTGGCTCTTTATCATGAGCAGCTTTTTCAAATTTTCCTTTATATATTTTTAAATATTTTTCATCTTCTCCAATTTTAAGAATTGTAAATGCTGCAGGATAAGGAGACATACCTCGGATGAAATTGTGAACAATTTCAGCATTTTGATTCCAGCTAATTCGAGTATCTTCTTTAAAAATTTTAAAAGCATTTTTTGGGTGTTTCACTTCTCGCTGCGGTTTTTCCTGAATGCTATTTTCAGCTAAACCATCTAAGGTCTTTACCACGAGTTTCGCGCCCATCTCCATTAATCGGTCATGCAATTCCCCTGCATTTTCTTCTGGAAATATTTCGATTTCCTTTTGTAAAAGAATATTTCCTTCATCAATCTTTTCATTAATAAAGAAAGTGGTAGCACCGGTTTTTGTCTCACCATTAATGACGGCATAATTAATTGGTGCCGCACCACGATAATCTGGCAGCAAAGATGCGTGTAGATTAAATGTTCCGATTGGAGGCATTTCAAATAAAATTTTTGGCATCATCCGAAAGGCTACCACGACAAAAACATCAGCATTGAGTTTCCTAATCGATTCTAAAAATTCTGGATCTCTCAATTTTTCTGGTTGAAAAACGGGCAAATCGTTTTTTACGGCAAATATTTTAACTGCAGATTGATGAATTTTTTGTCCACGGCCACTCGCTTTATCAGCAACTGTTACCACGCCAACAACTTCGTGCGTTGACTGATGAATCGCTTCTACTGATGTTTTTGCAAATTCTGGCGTTCCGAAAAATATAACTTTTAATGATTTCATTGAATAGATGGTTTGATAAAATTTAAATAAGAATCAGATTATTTTTAATCATGATTATAGCAGTACGTTCTAAAATTGAGCATTTTCACTTGACCTGAATCGAGTAAATGAATAAGATTTTCTAAGATATTTTCTTTCAAAAAATAATTGAGTTTAATCGATATTTCTTCCACATTTGCAGGAGCCACTTTTAAAATCTCTAAAATTTCGGTCGACACATCCCGTCCGAAGACGGTTTCTTTTTGCTTCTCACATACCGAACAGTGCCCACAATTTTTCGCATTCTTCTCACCAAAATAAGATAAGATGAGTTTCATTTTGCAAAACTCATCATTCTGGACAAAGAATTTCATCTCTTCCCATTTCTGGATTTTGTTTTTTTGTATTTGGGCGAAGAGATTCCAATATTTTCCTTCAATCGCTCGCTGATCACGATGCTTCAAAAACTTAACGCTCGACAACGCCCCATCTATATAATCCAGATAGCCCTGGTGCTGTAATTCGCGCAGTCGCTCTTTTACCAAATGAGGATCAGACTCGATTTTTTTGCTTAAGGACTTTTCGCTGAACATTACTTTATGCGTGGTAAGGCCTGATAAATTTCGCAGTAAAATTTCGATAAAATAGGCATCTTTTTTGGCAAGCAAATCAATTTCATCAGGTGCAATTTTGAGTTCCAATGATGAAAGAGCGTTTTGGGAATTATAATAAATAATTTCTTGGTGATGTAAGAAATTAAGAACATTTCTAATTTTGGCTAATGAAACTTTGGTGAAATTTTGAATTTTTTGAATATGGAGTTGAAAAATATTTTCAGGCAAATCACTTTCGGCAATTTGAAAAGTGGAATACAAATAGGTAACAATATTTTGAAACTCTAATTTTGAGGGAATTTGATTAATTAAGATTTGGTCAAAATTCTTTAATTCCTGTTCATTCCAAAATAGAAATGCATAAGAGTCTGCACCATCACGACCTGCGCGCCCAATTTCCTGATAATAATTTTCTATAGAAGGAGCTGGCGAAAAATGCACAATAAAACGCACATTATCTTTGTCGATTCCCATACCGAAAGCATTTGTAGAAATTAAAACTTGATTCGGGCTTTTGAGCCAAAGATTCTGTTTTGCATTCTTTTCTTTCGCTGGAATCCCCGCATGAAAAAAATCGACATTAGTAATTTGATTACGGTGTAGGAACATCGATAGTTCTTCTGCTTCTTTTCGAGTTCGTACATAGATAATTCCCGAAGCGTTATTATACTTCAAAAGATTTCTGATTCGGTCATATTTATCTGAAATTTTATCCGATACTATTTTAAGGTTATGTCGTCTGAAACTTTTTTGAAAAACTTTAGGGTTTTTAAGATTGAGTTTAACCTGAATTTCCTGCAAAACTTTCGGAGTTGCAGTTGCGGTCAGCGCCACACAAGGAATTTTATCCAGTTGCGTTCTAAAGGTTTTTATATGCTGGTAACTGGGTCTAAAATCTTGTCCCCACTCAGAAATACAATGCGCTTCATCTACCGCTATAAATGAAATTTGAATTTCTTCTAGATTCTGTAGAAATAAACGATTTGTTAAGCGTTCGGGAGAAATGTACAATAACTTGGTTAAGCCATCTTTGCAGCGGTTGAAAATGATTTCTGCATCAAACTCATCCAATTCAGAAGAGAGATACTCGGCTTCAATACCCAGGTTTTTCATTTGATACACCTGGTCTTTCATTAAGGCTAAAAGTGGTGAAATGACTAAGCATGTACCTTCTAAAATTAAAGCTGGAAGCTGATAACATAGTGATTTGCCACCACCAGTTGGAAGTAAGGCCAAAGCATCTTGACCCGAGATAATTGTGTTGATAATTTCTTCTTGCGAATCTCGAAAGGTATCATAACCCCAAAAATGTTTTAAGGTTTGCTTTTTTAGTTTTTCAAAATCTTGGTGAGAAATCATGGAGTAAAATTACAGAAACAAATTTCATTATACAAAAAAGCCACGATTACCGTGGCTTTTTCTCTAGTATTTAAATGCTTTAGATGATTATTTTGCTTCAAAATAAACCCTTCTATTCGCTCTGTTTTTCCATTCTGGACATTTGGTAGCTGGATCACATTCTGGGTATTTAAGGTCTTTCTCACCTCTTCCGATCGAATTTAATTTATCCGCTTCTACTCCGTTTTCAATGAGATAGTTTTTCACACTATTTGCTCTTCTCTCTGACAATTTTTGGTTATAAGCGTCAGAAGCTCTCGTATCCGTAGCTCCAATAACAAGATAAGAACCTGTAGAACTATTAATATAATTTACCGCATTGTTAAGGATTGGGGTATTTGATGGTAAAATTCGGTCAGAATTTAAATCAAACTCAATTCCTTCTAATGTTCTGGTTTCATCTGTAACAGTAGAAGTTGTATTGGTAGGGCAACCGTTGTTTTCAACTGGACCTGGCACGGTAACACACTTATCATATAAGTCGATTACACCGTCTAAGTCAGCATCTAAAGCAACTCCTGCTCCATCTACTCTTGCACCTGCAGGAGTATCAAGTTGACGATCCCAATCATCACAAACCCCATCATTATCAGCATCTCCTTTTTTACAAACTTCAACATCTTGGTTTTTATCGGCCAGAACATCTAATTTATAATAAATTTCTTGGAGTGGGTCATGCCAGAAAAGGTGTGATTCATGTTTTCCTAAATTTAATGTTGCTCCTAAAGTCACATTAATTAAGTTATCAGAAGGGTTATCATTCACTTTTCCATTGTAAGAAGCGCCACCTGCGCCATCGAAAGTATCATCGCCTGTTAGCACATACATTCCTCTTGCTTCTAGATCTAAGGATTTTGTCGCTCTAAATTTCAGACCTGCTCCTGCTTGACCAAATAAACTGTTGAATTTAAATGGTTTAATCTCCTCCACTAAACTTTGATTATATGCTGGACCAGCGTCTTGGCGGTAGGCTCTATATGCTAATGTACCAACTCCTGCATATCCATGAAGTGCCCACCTAAATGGGGAATGATTATCAACCCTTCTCAAAAGATTTGAAAAGTTAATATCACCCAAAACAGAAATTGCATCATACTGAGTTCTAGCTCCATCACCAGTCGGGGAGGCTACCTTATCTTTTGTATTTACAAATCCTTGTCTAGATTCTCCTTTGTCGTATTGTAGTTTTAATCCAAAAGCGTGAGTAATTGCTTTATCTACGCTCAAATATGCAGACCAACCAAAAAGGTTTTTTCCTGCACCGTACCCTTTGATTGAGGTAAGGTCAGAAGATTGCATTAATGGTACACCTGCACCAGCAGAGACTGCCCAATCATTAAATCTTTTTGACTCCTTTGTAAAAGGAGATACATTTGCTGAGTTTGATGTATAAGGATTAGGATAATTAGCAGTAGAACTAGTAATAGAATCCTGCGCAAAAACCGCTGTGGGCAATACGAGCGCTAGTGCGATACTTGTTAAATTTAGTTTCATATTTTTGTTATTTTTTTATTGAATAAGAGGTACTAATTGATGTTTAAAACAACACTTTTTTTTCCTTCTTTTTATTTTGAATTCGTTGGGCAACCATTGTTTTCAACAGGACCAGGAACCGTTACACATTTATCATATAGATCGATCACTCCGTCTAAATCAATATCTAATGCCACACCTGCGCCATCTACTCTCGCTCCAGCAGGAGTGTCAAGTTGTCTGTCCCAATCATCACATACGCCATCATTATCCACATCTCCCTTTTCACAAACGACTAGATTGTTTTCCGAATTGGCTAAAACTTCAATTCTATTATTAATATCTTGCATAGGATCAAACCAGGTAAGATGCGTATCTTGCTTTCCAAGTTTAAATGATAAACCTAAGTTGATTGTTAGCATATTATCCGAGAAACCAGATGAGATTGCGTTATATTTTGGAACACCGTTTTTCCCAAACCCACCTCCATCAAAAGAGTCATCTCCTGAAATGATATACATGGCTCGTGCTTCAATGTCAAACATTTTAGAAGCATTAAATTTCAAGCCAGTTCCAACTTGATAAAAGAAAGTATCTAACCCTATTTTTTGCTCAATCTGGGTAGGAATTCTTTTTGGAGAGGTACTATACCGAGACATATCGTTATCAAGTAATAACGTATCATATCCTTGTAAACCAACACCGCCATAACCATGAAGAGCCCACCGGTATGGTGAATTATTGTCTACTCGACGTAAGAGATTTGAAAGATTAATATCCCCTAGAATAGAAACCTGTTGATATTTTGTATAGGCAGTAGCGACGCCCGCGGCTACACCTGCAGCCCCTGGCAACAATGCTTTTTGATTGGTTTTACCCATCTGAAACATTAAGCTGAGACCAAAAGTATGACTTATTTGTTTGTCTAAACTTGCGTATGCATTATATCCAAAATCAACCTTACCATCATAGAAAGAGGTTACGTCTGCAGAATGCATAAAAGCACTCCCACCTCCTACGGATACAGACCAATCACGAAATAACCTCGATGTATTTTTAAACGGATGAACATTTGCAGAGCCCGATGAGTAAGCATTGGGGTACTCTCCACTCGTATTTCCAACCGAAGATCTATCTTGAGCATAGAATGCTATTGGCAGAACCAGTGCTATTAATAAATTTAATTTCATATTATTGTTTTTAATGTTCTTAAAGTACATTTAACAATCTTCTAGAAAAATCACGTTGATATAAATGCTTTTGATGGGGAATGGTTAATTCCTTACAATAGAACTTAAGATGACCAAAACTGACAATATCAATATCGATTATCCTATCTTGGTATTCTCCAGAAATCAATGTATCATCGTCCCTACCCATAGCTCTCTCAATTAATTTTATATTTCTTAAGAGTTTTATAGGAGAAAATTGTGTTTTTATTACTAGTGCAATATTACAAAAAATATTATTACTGACAAATTCCACAGGGCTAGTAAATAAGATTTCACTACTTCTTAAAATCCGCCCAATATCTTTTTCAATTATACTTAGTGCCATTTCGATATTCTCTTTTGTATTTCCTAAATTACTCCCGAGTAACAAAGTGACTTCATGTTGCGACATATTGTGGAAATGTATATAATTATGAAGAGTTTTTTTAAAAATGTTTTAGCAAATATAGTGGCAATTATTATTATAGCCGCAGTGTTTTCACTGTTTTTTATAATGATTATTGCGGCAAGTGCGTTAAGTGGTGATCAAAAACCAACGATTAAAAACAACACAGTGCTTACACTTGATTTTAAAACAAATATCATCGACAGCCCTACGGAAGACCAAGAGAGCCTTTTTTCTTTTAGTGATCAACAGAAAAATATTTTGATTTTTGACATGCTCGATGCCATTAAAAAAGCGAAATCAGATGATAAAATTAAAGGCATTAGTATAGAAACGGATGGAATTAGTGCCGGATTCACCCAATTAGATGATATCCGTGCTGCTTTAGAAGACTTCAAAAAAAGTGGAAAATTCGTTTACGCCTACGGAAATGTGGTTTCACAATCTGCTTATTATTTGGGCTCTGTCGCAGATCAATACTTTCTAAATCCAGCAGGTGGAATAGATTTGAAAGGTTTGGCGACTGAAGTATTGTATATGAAGAATTTCGCTGATAAATACGGAATCGGAATTCAAATTATTAGACATGGGAAATATAAATCTGCCGTAGAACCTTACATGAGAGATGACATGTCACCAGAAAACAAAGAGCAACTTTCAACGTTGTTGAATGATATATGGTCTGTAAATTCTCAAAAAATTGCCAAATCTAGAAAAATAGATTCCACTCAATTCCGCACGGTTGTTGACAGTCTTTATGGAGCGATTCCAGAATTAAGCCTGCAACACAAATTGGCAGATCGGCTAGTGCAGAAAAGTGAATACGATCTAATGATTAGAACAAAATTAAACCTAAAAGAGAAAGATAAATTACTTAAAGTATCGTTTAATAAATACATTAAATCTTATCAAGACTCCTCTGCTAAAGATGAACAAATTGCAGTACTCTATGCATCAGGAGCAATCTACAACGGGGAAGGATTTCAGGATATTTATGCAGATAACTTCGTGAAAGAAATTAAAAAACTTACGAAAAATGATAAAGTAAAAGCCGTGGTTCTTAGAATAAACTCTCCTGGTGGAAGTGCAAACGCATCTGATGAAATCTTGTTTGAACTGCAACAGTTGAAAAAGAAAAAGCCAATTATTGTTTCATTTGGTGATTATGCCGCATCTGGTGGATACTACATTGCAATGGCCGCCGATAAAATTTATTCTGAGTCCAACACCATAACCGGATCAATCGGGGTTTTCGGAATGATTCCTTATTTTAAAGAAGCTGCAAATAAAAACGGATTAACTTCCCACGCGGTTACTACCAATGCAAATTCAAATATGTATTCGCCCATCAACGGTGTTACGCCAGGTGGTGTTGCGATTCTGACAAAAAGTGTAGAACAAACATATAAACGATTTGTGCATTTTGTGACAGAAAACCGTAAGAAATCATTTGAGCAAATTGATGAAATTGGCGGTGGACGTGTTTGGAGCGGAACCCGCGCAAAACAGATCGGCCTAGTTGATGAGCTGGGAACACTGAATGATGCCATTGCTTTCGCCGCCCAAAAAGCCAAAGTGAAAGAGTACAGCATTACCAGTTTCCCGAAGAAGATGACGCAGTTTGAGCAAATCTTTAAAAATTTAGATGAAGATGAAATCTCTGCCCGATTTATTAAAAATAAGATTGGTGCAGAAAACTATAAAATGTTTGAACAAATAACCAATCCAAAACTACAGGAAGGTGTCATGATGAAAATGCCGTTCGACCTCAAAATAGATTAAAATTAAAAACAAAAAATCCCGCTCTGAAAATTCAGATCGGGATTTTTTTAATTTTTTATCTATCCTCGTTTGGTAGCCATTGCGTAAATCCACAAAACAAGTAAGGCACCAGCTACAGCTAGAAAAATACTCCCAATGTTGAATCCTGTTACATCTCCTAACCCTAGTAGTTGACCAACGAATGCTCCAACGTAAGCACCGACAATTCCTAAAATAATTGTCATCAGCCAACCCATTCCTTGGTTACCCGGCATAATTAATTTTGCTAAAGCTCCTGCGATAAGACCAAAAATGATCCAAGTTAAAATTCCCATCGTTTAAAATTTTTAATGTTAATATTTAGTAATTATTTGCTTTAAAATATCAAACATAAGACCAAAATGATTTAAATCATAAAAACAGATCGAAATAAACCATCATTGAATATCTACAATGCATCTATCTACCCTTCAAATAGGAAGCAATTTTATCGTTTTTTAAAGAAAGAATCAACGAATTCCGCTCCATTAAACAATTGCAAATCCGTCATTTTCTCACCAACTCCGATGTACTTTACAGGAATTTGAAACTGGTCAGAAATACCAATCACCACGCCACCTTTTGCAGTTCCATCTAATTTTGTTACTGCTAACGCATTTACTTCCGTTGCCGCAGTAAATTGTTTGGCTTGCTCGAAAGCGTTTTGACCCGTAGAACCATCCAAAACCAAAAGAATCTCGTGAGGAGCCTCTGGAATAACTTTCTGCATTACCCGTTTGATTTTCGTCAATTCATTCATCAAGTTTACTTTGTTGTGTAAACGACCTGCAGTATCTATAATTACAACATCGGCCTGATTTGCCACCGCACTTTGAACCGTATCAAATGCGACAGAAGCAGGATCACTGCCCATATTTTGCTTCACAATAGCCACACCCACTCTTTCACTCCAAATCGTTAATTGCTCGGTAGCAGCCGCTCGGAAAGTATCTGCGGCACCAAGAATCACCTTTCTTCCTTCGGATTTAAACTGGTGAGCTAGTTTCCCTATCGTTGTTGTTTTTCCCACCCCATTTACGCCAACAACCATAATTACATAAGGCTTTTTTGTCTCATCGATATTGCCACTTCCAGCAAGCGGATTTTCCAAGAGCAAACCTGTGATTTCTTCGCGCAGGATCTGATCAAGCTCATCGGTGCCCACAAATTTATCACGGGCAACACGCTGTTCGATTCTTTGAATAATTTTAATGGTCGTACTGGCGCCTACATCCGAGGCAATGAGGATTTCTTCAAGGTCATCTAAAACATCTTCATCAACGGTACTTTTGCCGACAACTACTTTCGAAATTTTATCGAAAAAACCTTGACTCGATTTTTCTAAACCTTTATCTAAAGATTCTTTTTCCTCCTTTTTAAATATTTTATTAAACCAACTCATTCGTTACATTACAAATTAAAAATTACAAAAAATTGCCACTGGCTAACAAAGATAAAATAAAAAAACTATCCAATTAGGATAGTTTTATATATTCTCGTGTGTGCTGAAATTATTTTTTCAAATAAGAATCAACTTCATCAGCGTTCATTACTTTCTCATCGAAAACGTAAGCTCCAGACTTAGGAGACTTCACCATTTTCACAACTTTGGTCATTTTTTTTGAACCTGCACCACCTTGTAGGGTTGCTACTACTTTTTTTGCCATTTTTTATTGCTTTAAAAAATTACTTAATTTCTTTGTGAACTGTATATCTCTTCAAAACAGGGTTGAATTTTCTCAACTCTAATCTCTCGGTAGTGTTCTTTTTATTTTTAGTAGTGATGTATCTTGACATTCCTGCTACTCCGGTTTCTTTGTGCTCTGTACACTCCAAAATCACCTGTACTCTATTCCCTTTTTTTGCCATGATTTCTTATTTTTTAATGAGACCACTTCTGGTTCCTCTTACAATTGCTTCTTCAATTCCTATTTTATTGATAATTCTCAATCCATGAGCTGAAACTTTTAAAGTTACAGATTTCTCTTGCTCTGGAAGGTAAAATTTCTTTTCCAATAAGTTAATTTCAAAACGACGTTTCGTTTTGTTATTAGCGTGAGAAACATTGTTTCCTACCATGGCACGCTTTCCTGTTATTTGGCAAATTCTTGACATATCTCGACGTTCTTATTTCTGAATAAATATTTGAGAGTGCAAAATAACGAAGAATTTTTCAGTTAGACAAATAATTTTGAAATTTATTCTAAAGTTTTTTGCAAATAATCTAATCTTAATTGCTCAATTCCTTCGAGCGATTTTCGGCCGCCAAAATTCCTTTTCTTAAAGTTTCTTTTAAATGATTTTCTTCGAAAGTTTTCAACGCTGCTTCTGTTGTTCCGCCTTTTGAGGCCACATCTTTAATGAGTTCTTCCAAACTTTTTTCAGAATTATTGATGAGATGATATGCTCCTAACATCGTTTGTTTTACAAAAAGTTTTGCAAGATTCTCATCGATTCCCATTTCTGTTCCAGCTTTAATCATCGCATCTACGATATAATAAAAGTAAGCAGGACCACTTCCAGAAAGTGCGGTAACACCATCTAACAGATTTTCATCTTCTAGATAAACAGAGCGACCTGTAGAATTTAGAAATCTTTCTATTTGCATTAAATCTTGAAAAGAAATTCCTTCTGCAGCAGTATAACCCGTAATCCCCATACCTAATAAAGTAGGCGAATTTGGCATGGCTCGAACCACTTTTTGATGATTGAATAATTTCTGAATTTTCTCGATTTTAATTCCCGCCATAATCGAAAGCAACATCTGATTCTCATTAAATTGTACTGAAATATTTTCTACAACAAACGCAAAATCTTGAGGTTTCACCGCAAGAATCACCAAATCTGCCGCGATTTCTTTCAATTCTTCAAAACAAGAAACTTTCGAACCCGGAAATTCTTTCGAAATTTTTTCGATCTTATCTTTTTTCCTTGTAATTAAATGAAGATTTTCTGCTTTGATGAGTTCATATTTCAAAAAAGATTTTGAAAAAGAGACGCCCATTTTTCCGGCACCGAGAACTGCTATTTTCATATGTTAAATATGTGAGGTGCTTAAATATGCCTTTTTCAACATTCGTAATTCTTCTTTTTCCTCATTTAAAGTTAAGGTATAATCTTCGATGATTTTTTGTGCTAATTCATCAGATTCTAAAATCAAATCATTACGTTCTTTGAGTTTTTTTGTAATTCTTGCAATGTAAAGCATAATTAAAGAAATAAACAAAAGTAATATTCCTATAAAAAAGATGATGCTTTTATAATCCTCATTTGCTTTTTCCACCATCGTTTTAACAATACTATTATTGATAATTTTATCAATTTGTGCTGGATTTTCATATTGAAGTTTATTGTAAAAAATTTCCTCTGAAATATGACTTGTAACTTTATTTAAAGTTTCCTGCTCTTCTTTTAAATTTTTCTCGGTGAAAGAATCTACTACTCCATTTTTATATTTATCTGCAATTATTATATCCGGTTTTACAAATGCAATCAACGCCATTAATAATAAAGCAACAGAAAATAACATCAAAAAAAATCGCTTGAAATAATAGTAAAAACCTTGAAAACTTTTTTGCAAATACGACGCATTGAGGTTTTCTTCTATTTCTTCAATATTTTTCTTCCGTTCTTCTAAAACAAATTGTCTTTTTTCCTTTGCATTAATAATGCTTTGAATTTCTAATGAGTTCATCCTTTATATTTCTAAATTATATTCACTTCCCTTTCCAACTCAATCCCAAATTTTTCTTTCACCGACTCAATAATCATCGTGGAAAAATCGAAAATTTCTTTTCCGGTCGCATTTCCTGTGGCATTTATAATTACTAATGCTTGTAATTGATGTGAAGCCACATTTCCGATTTGTTTGCCTTTCCAACCGCATTGTTCGATGAGCCAACCTGCAGGAATTTTCACCAAATCTGCATTCGGATAATTCGGCATTTCTGGATATTTTTCTTGAACTTCTAAAAATTGTTCCCTTGAAATCGAAGGATTTTTGAAGAAACTTCCCGCATTTCCGATGACTTTCGGATCGGGTAATTTGCTTTGTCGAATAGTAATCACCGCTTTTGAAACTTCTTGAATCGTAGGATTTTCTATCTCCAAATTTTTTAATTCAGAAGAAATTGCACCATATTCCGTTTTTATTTGATGATTTTTTGTGGTCAATTTAAAAGTAACTTCCAAAATAATGTATTTCCCTTTTCCTGCTCTTTTGAAAATGGATTCTCGATAACCGAAATTACATTTTTTCGCATCAAAATTTTCAAGTTCCAAGGTTTCTAAATTCAAAACTTGGCAACTCACGAAAGTATCTTTTATTTCCGTTCCATAAGCACCGATATTTTGCATCGGCGAAGTTCCTACATTTCCCGGAATTAATGATAGATTTTCTAATCCGCCATAATTTTCACCCAAACAAAATTGCACAAATTCATGCCAATTTTCACCTGATTTCGCGGTAACCAAAACTTCATTTTCAGAAATAACTTCTTCCGAAATCCCTTTTAAATTGAGTTGAATAACCAATCCCTCAAAATTTTTCGTGAACAAAATATTACTTCCACCGCCGAGAATCAAAGTTTGGAGTGATTGGGTTTTTGCGTATTGGTGGGCTTCAATCAATTCTTCAACAGAAGAAACTTCTACAAAACATTTCGCTGAAACAGCGACTCCGAAAGTGTTGTGGTTTTTTAAAGAAAAATTTTCATGGATTTTCATTTATTATTTAGGCGTATTTGATAATATTTTATGAATTCTTTTTTCAGCTTCTTCTTTGGTAATTCCGTGATAAAAATCGTGTACAAATGGATGATCAAAATCCAAATGCGGATAAATTTCTGGTCTTTGATTTCCCTTCTTCGTTTTCACATCCATCGGAACACTTTTTTCAAATTGATAATCGGGAAGTGCGTTACTCAACCAACCGAAATATAAAGTTTCATGATTGGTGTTATTAAAATTGTCGGCGTAGTTTTCGTAATTTTCTTCACTTAAAGAAACCCAAAGTCCATAATCTAAATAAAGACGAGATTTCTGGATCTTCTGTTTCAATAGGACCCGAATAAAGCGGTCAACTCGCTCTGGATATTCGATGGTACAAAAATCGGAATCAATTTGAATATTATAAATGCGTTTTTCTTCTTCGGTAAGCCAATAATAAGAATTGGGATACGCAAAAGTAAGCGCTGGATAATCGTCATGAATTTCCCCACAAATTCCACATGTAAATTCTGAACTCATACTTAATATTTTCTAGAAAATTTTCCTTTAATTAAACCAAAAAACGGATTCAAAAAATCCTTCTTTTTCAATCTACAAATTAAATTCAATTTTATATTTCTGCAGCGCGTCATTCAACAATTCCACACTTCTTTTCAAATCTTCTTCTTTCAAAACATAAGCAATTCTTACCTGTTTTTTTCCCAATTCTGGATCGCTGTAAAAACCACTCATCGGTGCAACCATAATTGTTTCGCCGTTATGAGAATAACTTTCCAACAACCATTGTGCAAATTTATCAGTATCATCCACCGGAAGTTCCACCGCACAATAAAACGCACCTTTTGGTTTCGGACAAATCACTCCCGGAATTCCGTTGAGCAAATCTACCAATACATTTCTTCGATGCGTATATTCTGCACGAACCGTTAAAATATAATCAGAATCATTTTGATGCGCCGCTGCAGCTGCAATTTGACCCAATAAAACGGGACTTAATCTCGCCTGTGCAAAAAGCATCGCCGCATCATGAATTTTTTTCGAGCGTGTTACCATAAAACCGATTCTTGCCCCACACATGGAATATCTTTTGGATTCCGAATCGATGATGATACAATTTTCTGCAATTTCGGGGAAATCGAACATTGAAATTTGTTGTTTTCCATCGTACACATATTCGCGGTAAACCTCATCAGAAATAATCACGATATCATGTTTGGCGGCAATAAAAGCCAATTGCTCCAATTCTTCTCTCGTATAAAGATAACCCGTCGGATTTCCGGGATTACAAATTAAAATCGCTTTGGTTTTCGGCGTAATTTTTTTCTCAAATTCCTCAATCGAAGGCAAGGCAAAACCAGTATCAATTGTAGAAGTTACTGCAACAACATTCACATTGAAAGTACTTGCAAAACCATTATAATTCGCATAATAAGGCTCGGGAATAATCACTTCATCTTCAGCATCACACAACGTAGAAAGTGCGAAATTCAATGCTTCCGAGCCGCCATTGGTTACGATGAAATTATCGGTCGTTAAATCATTAAAACCTAATGTGTGATAATAATCTTTCAGCGCTGTTCTGTACTCTAAATTCCCTTCGGAAAGCGCATACTCAAAGATTTTCAAATCATTATTTTTCACCGCATCCAAAGCAGATTGTGGTGTTTCAATATCGGGCTGACCAATATTCAAATGATACACCTTTATTCCTTTTTGTTTCGCTAATAGTGCGTAAGGAACCAGCTTTCTTACTGGTGATGCAGGCATATTCTGCGCTCTTTGAGAAATTTTCGGCATTATTTAAAATTTTCTACAAAATTAAGAATTTTTTTCGGAGCAACGGGGGTATTTTTCTAGCTCAAAAACACGTCTGGCTTTCCATTACAATCTGTTATTGCGAACAAAGTGAAGCAATCCATTGAAATTTCACGATGGTCGCAATCCCAGGATATCCTCTTCAATCCGAGCTAGAATGTCAGGCGGTTTATCTATTTCTAAAACTAACAATTTCAAAATTATGACACGAATTCCGCAGATATTTTGAATTTATCATTTTTTAGTAAAATTAAGTGCGCCTTTTAAATATAAAATATCAACAGAAATCTTGCAAAATATCTAATAAAAAACCGCAGAGAAAATCTGCGGTTAACTTGAGAATTTTAAAAATTGAAATCTATTTGATAAATCCTTTGTTCTTCAATAAAGGTTTAAGGTCTGGCGTTCTACCGGCAAAATCTTTAAATGCTTGATTTAAATCAACCGAATTCCCAACTGATAAAATGTATTTACGAAAACGGTCACCATTTTCACGGGTCATGCCACCGTGGGTAGAAGTCCAATCCCAAGCGTCTGCGTTCAACATATCGCTCCACATATAAGCGTAATATCCTGCGGAATAACCACCACCCCAAATGTGGGCAAAATACGGAGAATGATATCTCGGTGGAACTTCTTTCAGGTTAAAACCATATTTGGCTAAGACTGCTTTTTCAAATTCTAAAGTCGGTTTAAACTGCGACTCATTGGTAACGGAATGCCAGTTCATGTCAATGGTAGCGGCAGAAACCAATTCGGTAGTTGAATACCCTTGATTGAAAGTAGCGGCTTGTTTAATTTTATCAACCAATGCTTGTGGCATGGGTTGTTTCGTTTGGTAATGCAACGCGTAATTCTTTAAAACTTCAGGTTCCAATGCGAAAAATTCATTAATTTGGGAAGGAAATTCTACAAAATCCCGAGGCACATTTGTTCCTGAAATCGAAATGTATTTTTGGTTCGCAAACAAGCCATGCAGCGTGTGCCCAAATTCATGGAACATGGTGGAAACATCATCATAAGAAATTAAAGACGGTTTTCCTTCTGCTGGTTTTTGGTAATTAAAGACATTCACAATCACTGGTTTTTGCCCCAGTAAATGCGACTGCTCTACGAAATTACTCATCCAGGCTCCACCATTTTTGTTATTTCTGGTATAGAAATCCAAATAATAAATCGCTAAGGATTTCCCATCACGATCATAAACTTCGTACGCCACTACATCTGGATGATAGACGGGTAAATCGTTTCTTTCTTTAAAAGTGATGCCGTAAAATTTCTCTGCGGCATAAAATACTCCTTTTTCTAAAACGGTTTTTACTTCAAAATAAGGTTTGATTTGATTTTCATCTAAATCATATTTTTCTTTTCTAACCTGCTCTGCGTAAAAATTCCAGTCCCATGGTTCAACGGTAAATCCACCTTTTTGTTTATCAATTAAAGCCTGAATTTCATCGCTTTCTCTTTTTGCAGTTTCCACCGCTGGTGTTGCTAACCGTGCTAAAAGGTTGATTGCATTTTCGGGAGTTTTCGCCATCTGATCTTGCAATTTCCACTCAGCAAACGATTTTTTGCCCATCAACTGTGCTTTCTCCATTCTCAGTTTTGCCTGTCTTTCAAGAATGGCTCTGGTATCATCTGCATTTCCTAACTCCGCGCGGTACCAAGATGCTTTGAATAATTTTTCTCTGGTTGCTCTATTCTTTAAATTCTGCAGCAAAGGTTGTTGCGTGGTATTGAGCAAGGATAATAAGTATTTACCATCATGTCCCGCGGCTTTTGCATCTGCTGCTGCAGCTGCTATTTCATCCGAGGTAAGACCATCCAATTCTTTAACATCAGAAATAATCAGTGCGCCATTTTTTCTGGCGTCTAATAATTTGTTTGAAAACAGGGTAGAAAGTGTTGCCAACTCTTCATTGACTTTCTTCACTTTAACTTTATTTTCTGGCGACAAATTTGCACCGGCGATTTCGAAATTCGTGGTGTATAATTCCAAAACTCTTTTTTCTTCGGCATCCAAATTATCAGCCTTTATTGCTTTAATCCTGGTGAATAATTTTTCGTTTAGATAAATTTTATCCGAAAGACCCGCAAAAATCGGCGCATATTTCTCTTCGATTTTTTGCAGTTCGGGATTGGTATTAGAACCGGTCAGATTATAAAAAACGATTTGTGCTCGTCTTAAAACTTCGCCACTATTTTCTAAAGCCAAAATGGTATTTTCAAAAGTTGCCGCTGCAGTATTGTTGGCAATTTGGTTAATTTCCGCCAATTGAACTTTCATTCCATACTCGAAAGCTGGAGCAAAATGTTCATCTTTAATTTTATCAAATTCCGGTGCTTGGTATTGCAGCGTACTTTTTTTCATAAAAGGATTGTTGGCCATGGTGGCATCCGATCCAGGGATTTCTGTAGCGGTATTTTCTGTGGTTTTCATAGTAGTACAGGCGGTTGTCATCGCCAATGATGAAATTAAAAAAACAGATGTAATATTTTTCATTTGTAAATTGTTATTAAAGGATAAAGGTATTAATTTTAATTTTATCTTTAACATCATAAATACCAAACACTATTAAAACCATGAAAACATTATTTATTTCAATTTTCGCTACTTTTTTAGCATTAACCTCGTGCAATGTGAATTCCGACAGTGGATTTCCATTTAATATAAAACAGAAAGAAGGCACAGGAATTATAAAAAGCAAAGAATTTATGATGTCCTTCGACGAGATTAAAGTCGCCCAATCGATAAAGGCAGAAGTTGTAAAATCAAACGAGGAAAAAGTTGTGGTAACGGCACCTTCTGATATTTTAGATGATATTTTGGTGGAGAATAATAATGGTCAACTGTATATCCATTTTAAACCCAACCTCAATATTTCTGCCCGTAATATAGCAGTTAAAATTTTTGCCAAAGATTTCTCTGCTGTGAAAGCAAGCTCTTCAGCAACTATTATTATTAAAGATCAATTTACACAAGATAAAACCGATATTGAAGTTTCGAGCTCTGGAACCATCAAAGGAAATTTAGAGGCCAACGATATCACTTTGGCGGTTTCCAGTTCTGGCACATTTGATGGAAAAATTTGGGCGGTCAATTTTGACGGGAAAGCCTCTTCTTCAGGGGATGTTATTCTGTTGGGTAAAACAAAAAACGCTACCATTTCTGCGTCTTCTTCGGGAGATTTTAGGGCAAAAGACCTGATTGCTGAAAATGCAGATTTAAAAGCTTCAAGCAGCGGAGGCATTCATATTTCAGTTTCCAGTCAATTAAATGCAGCGGCGAGTTCTTCCGGAGGTATTCAGGTGACAAGAAAAGGAAATCTTAATATTATTAGCCAAAAAGAAAGCAGCGGCGGAAGTATTTCGATAAATTAAGAGCCAAGGTAAAATAAAAGAGCCAAGGTACAAACAAATTTTACTAAAGATAAAAATCAGCTATATAGTGGCTGATTTTTTTTAATCCAAGTTTTTCCGTTTTCTAATCACTCCCCCACTGCATTTTACCAACCTCCCGAGGCGCCGCCACCGCCGAAACTTCCGCCCCCACCGAAACCGCCAAATCCTCCGCCAGAACTTCCGCTACCAAATCCACCACCGCCAAAACTTCCGGGGAAAGGAAAAAACCCACCTGGATAAGTTCTTCGTCCACGTCGGGAAAGGATGACATCATCATCGTCATCATATCGGCCACCTCTCCCGCCACCACCACTTTTAAACAGAAAACTGATAATGATGAATATAAAAAAAGCAACGATTAAAAGTTGAAAAGGACTCAAACCTTCTTCTGCCGAGTCTTTTACAATCGGTTTAAATTTTCCTTGAACCGCGTCCATTAAAGCGGTCGTTCCACCATCAATCCCTTGATACCAATGTCCTTTCTTAAAATTGGGTGTTACGATATAATCCAAGATTTGTCCTGCAACCGAAGCGGTTAAATAACGCTCTACCCCTCTGCCCTGCTGTATTGCAAATTTGCGATCTTCAGTTGCAATTAGAAAAACAATGCCGTTATCTTGCTCTTTTTCGCCAATTCCCCATTTTTCACCATACATGGTCGCCAGATAATTGATATCTTCTCCGCTTGTGGTAGGAACAATAATTACTGCGATTTCTGTTGAGGTAGAATCGTTATATTTAATTAATTTTTGGTTGAGATTTTCTTTTTCTGTTGCCGTCAACAATCCTACATTATCTGTTACCGGATAAATAATTTTTGGTTTTTCAGGAACGAGTTGAGCAAAAGCAAGAACGCTTAATCCCAAAAATAGAAAGACAAAAAAATGTTTACGAGAACGTAATCTCATTGGAAAGTTCATTTGGATTTTCTCCCCTAATTGGGAAATGTTTTTTTAGTTCGACGCCCGTTTCTAAAATGGCATTTCTCAAACCTTCGAAATATTGAGTTTTGGAAAAAGCGGCTGTAATTTCATCATGGATTTTATCCCAAAATTGTTGGTGTACTTTCTGATGAATACCTTCATCACCAATAATGGTGAGATATTGCTGCTCGAAATTAACATGAAAAAGCACCGCATTTTTCTCTGCCGTTTTATCCTTGCATAATCTTTTGAAGACTTCAAAAGCGATTTCGGCATTATGTCCTTCGGTTGTAGAATCAATATGAATTCTAATCTCTCCACTGGATTGATTTTCTGCTGTTTTAATGGCTTCTACAAGAGAAGCCATTTGATAATCTGTAAGAAAATGACTCATTAATTGGTAAATACTTCTGGGGCATTCTCTGCTCCTGCAGCCGCCTTAAAAGTTGGTTTTTCTTTAAAATTGGTAAAGTTGGCCAAAATATTATTTGGAAATGATTTAATGGTAATATTGTAATCATTGGCAGCTTCATTAAAATAAACTGTTTCACTGCGAATACTGTTTTCAATGGCGATATATTCTCGCTGGAAATTAAGGTATTGCTGATCCGCCTTTAAATTCGGGTACTGCTCTACAACGGCCATTAACTTGCTTAAGGTTCCACTAAGTGCTCCCTGTGCTGCTTGAAATTTCGCCAAGTCCGCTTCTGTCATATTGGTTGGATCAATGGTGATTGATGTAGCTTTGGAGCGTGCTTCAATAACTTTGGTTAATGTTTCCTGCTCGAACTGCGAATACGATTTTACGGTACGTTCTAAATTCGGAATTAAGTTTGCCCGTTTTTGATAAACCGTTTCTACATTAGACCATTTTGTGTTAACCGTTTGTTCTTTGGCGACAAAGGAATTATATCCGTTTTTACCCCAGAAAAAAACAAGCACTGCAATTACGAGAAGAGCTATACCGATTGTACCGGCGCTCATGCATCCTTTATTTCTCATCGTTTATTATTTTTAAATTTAAAGTGATACCCAAATATACAATTTATGTACTAAATTTGTGGAAATTTAAAAAAAATGATTACAATTGTTGTGGCAATGGGACTGGACAATGAAATTGGGGCAGACAATCAGTTGCTTTGGCATCTTCCAAAGGATTTGAAACATTTTAAAGAACTCACCTCTGAACACCCAATTATTATGGGTCGCAAAACGTATATGAGTATTGGCAAACCACTTCCCAATCGCACCAATATAGTAGTGAGTCGAAAAAAAGATTGGTTTGAAGAAGGAATTTTAATTGTTGGAAGCATCAAAGAAGCCCTGAAATTTGCCAAGAAAATTGACGAGCAAATCTTTGTCATCGGCGGTGGAAATATTTACGAACAAACACTGGAACTGACCGACAAACTGGAAGTAACTTTGGTGAAAACCCATCTAAAAGCAGACACTTATTTTCCTAAAATAAATCCTCAAATTTGGAATAAAACTGAGGAAATCTGCCACGAGAAAGATGATAAAAATGAGTTCGATTTTTGTTTTCAAACCTATGAACGAAAAATAAAACGGGGTTAGATTTAGACAATTAAGTACTTCGCTTCTCTTTTCGGCACAAATTATTATCTTTGCACCACAAAAAATTAACAATGAACAAATACATAAAATTCGGCATCACCGCGCTAATGATTGCTTTTGGGATATACCTGATGATGAACAGAAATATTGGCTGGGGAATCGTGACCGTACTATTTTCCTCAATTCCTATTTTACTTTTTTTTAAGAATGAATATATTTTACTAGCGTTCTGGTTTTTAAGAAAACAAAATATGGTGAAAGCGGCCAACTGGTTATCCAAAATCACCAATTACAAATCGCAATTGCACAAATCTCAATATGGTTATTTTCATTATTTACAAGGATTGACTTTAGCGCAGGATAATCCGTCTAAAGTAGAACCTTATATGAAAAAAGCCTTGGAATATGGCCTCAATATGAAACATGACCGTGCAATGGCCACCCTAAACATTGCGGCGGGAGCGATGCAAAAAGGCCGCAGACAGGAAGCTCAAAAACTGTTGGAAGAAGCAAAAAAACTAGATACCGCAGGTATGATGACCGACCAGATTAAAATGTTGAAAGATCAACTGAAGATGCCTTCCATGCAGAAACACCTGCATAATCCGAATATGCGCCAGCGAGGCAAATTCTCGTAAAGTCACAGAAATTGTTGAACGAAATAAAGTAAAATCCTGAAATTTCAGGATTTTTTTTGTGCTGCGGCGCGAGCGAAGCGAGCGCCAAAAAGTATGATTAGACCAAGATTAATTATTAAATATTATCGTTAAACTTAAGAATCAAAGTTCATAAAATTTTCCCTTTACATTTCCGTATTATGATCGGCTCCATAAAATTTTGGAATCTGCCATTGGTATTTTACTGCAAGTGTTCGGATGGCAACAATGAGAAGAATCGTAGAAATCTGAACCAACGCAAAAGAAAGTGTAGTATATCTAACAAGTAATAAAAAAATGCCGCCACCTACAATACAAGCCGTCGCATAAATTTCTTTTCTAAAAATCAAGGGAATTCTATTGAGTAAAATATCGCGGCTAATCCCACCAAAGCATCCCGTAATTGTTCCTAAAGTAATACAGATTAAGGGATGTAGGTTTGCATCCATCCCCTTTTGAATCCCTATAATAGTAAATAATCCTAAACCAAAACTATCAAATATAAAAAGGGTTACTTTAAATTTTTTCTCGAGCGACTTGAAAATCATCGAAACAATGCAGGTAATAAAAATAACGGAGCACATCACAATATCATGCATCCAAAAAACCGGTACGTCCAGTAATAAATCACGAATCGTTCCACCTCCAACAGAAGTAACAAATGCGATAATGAGTACGCCAAAAGGATCTAATCTTTTTTGCATCGCGGCAAAGCTGCCAGACATCGCAAAGGCAATCGTGCCTAGAATTTCAATGGCTAAACTAAAGTTTTCCTGTACCATATTTAAGATGGGTAATCTTTTATGAGAAATGGGTAATGATCAATGGGCTTACGCTATATTTGAAAATAGGTTTTAATCCGTTATCAAATCTTTATTGCTTATTCCTCATCACGTATTGCTTAATCCTTATTATTAATATGCTCAACTCGAACTGCTTCCGGTACCAAAATTTCGTAGTTCCCGCCGAAAGTGATGATTTCCCGAACAATACTACTGCTGATAAACGATTTTCCAGAAGAAGTCAACAGGAATATGGTTTCTATTTTATTGTCTTTTGTTAGTTCGCGGTTGGTCTGCGCAATAGCTTTTTCAAATTCGAAATCAGCAGGATTACGAAGACCTCGCAAAATGAAATTTACATTTTTACTTCGGCAGTAGTCAACAGTTAAACCTTCAAAATGATCGACTTCAATATTGGGGAAGTTCGCAAATGACTTTCGAATAAATTCCATCCTCTGCTCCAACGAAAACATATATTTTTTTTGGGAGTTTTGGCCGATCGCAATAATAATTTTGTCAAATAAGGGATAAGCTCTTTCAACTATATCATAATGACCAAGGGTAATGGGATCGAATGAACCGGGAAAAACTGCAACTCTCATATACTGATTTTAGATTTTAAATTATAAAATTTTAGATGAAAATAACTTTTAAATCTAAAATAAAGAAGTTCTAATTATTATTTTTGTAAAGCTTTTTCTACTTCATTTCCACAAAGATCTTTGATAGAAGTTCCATAAATTTTTGCTTGTTGTGGCAAAATAGAAGCAGGAGAAAAACCAGGATTGGTATTCATTTCGAGCATAAATGGAATCCCATTCATAATGATAAATTCACTTCTCGAAAAGCCACTCATTCCTAAAGCTTCGTAAGCACGCTTTGAAACCTCTTCTATCCTTTTCCGTGTTTCTGCATCAATTCTGGCGGGCGTTATTTCTTCAGAAGCACCTTCATATTTCGCTTCATAATCGAAAAAATCGTTATCAGGAACAATTTCAGTAATCCCTAAAACCACTGTTTCATTATTAAAATCAACCACCCCAACAGAAACTTCCATTCCATCTAGGAAACTTTCTATTAATATTTCTTCATCTTCTGCAAAGGCAAATTCCAGCGCCTGCTTCAGTTCCAGCGGGTCTTTAACTTTCGTAATCCCTAGCGAAGATCCTGATTGATTGGGCTTTACAAAAAGAGGCAAGCCCAATTCTTTTATAATATAGGCTTCGTCAATATTTTCACCCTGTCTTAAGTAAATACTTTTGGCAGATGGAATTCCATATTTTGAAAGAACAGCTAAAGTATCTTTTTTATTAAATGTTAAAGCACTTTGATAAAAATCACAACCCGTATATTTTTGTCCAATAGTGTTCCAATATGCTTGAAGCTCGCCATTCTCGCCAGGTTTCCCATGAATAATATTAAAGCAAACATCGAATTTTACTTTAAATCCACTGCTTAAACTAACTGAAAAATCAGCTTTATTGATGCGTGCTTTTTGGCCACGATCATCTAGGAAATACCATTCTTCTTTAAGGATGACTACTTTGTAAACATTATACAGGTCGCGATCTAGAGAGTCAAATATTAACTGACCGCTTTTTAGAGAAACTTTATATTCATCAGAATATCCGCCCATCACTACGGCGACATTTTTTTTGCTCATGAGGTAAAACTATAGAAGCAAAATTAAGCAAATTGTTTAAAAACCATGGCTATAATTAAAAAATTTATAGCCTTTATACAAATTTCTATGAAAATAAAACCTTACAAAATTGCGGCTCTTGCTATTTTCTTTCCTGGTAAAAAGTTGTAATTTTGCAGGCTATGAAAAGATGGTACCTCTACCCTTTTTCCCTGGGTTATCATTTGGCGACTGCCATTAGAAATATAATGTATGACTGGGGAATTTATAAATCGACAACATTCAAAACCCCGATCATAAATGTCGGAAATCTTTCCGTGGGCGGCAGCGGAAAATCCCCCATGGTGATGTATATCGCTGATTTACTATCAAAAAATTACCGCACAGGTGTACTGTCGCGTGGTTATGGGCGACTAACCAAAGGGTACGGCATCACCAACTACGACAGCAACTATAAAACAGTTGGCGACGAAGCGATGCAACTTTTTGAACGTTTTAAAAACCGCTTTGTGATCGGAGTCTCGGAAAAAAGAGTTCCAGGTGCAAAAAAAATGATCGCCGATATGGATCTGAATGTCTTATTGCTAGATGATGCGTACCAACACCGAGCTATTAAACCTGGGTTTAATATTTTGATGACGGATTATAATGACCCATATTTTAAAGATTTTGTACTTCCAGCAGGAGATTTACGGGAAAGCAGAAGTGGCGCAAAACGCGCCCAAATCATTATGGTCTCTAAATGTCCGGCCGATTTAACCGACGAGAAAAAGCAGTATTATATCTCCAGAATCAAACCACAGCATTACCAGAAAGTTTTCTTTTCAAGCATCGGTTATGATGAGAATGTATATTCTCGAGACAAAATGCTTCCTGATAATAATCTGGATTATTATGATATTCTTTTGATCACCGGAATTGCAAATCCGAAACCTTTGCTCAAGCACTTAGCAAGGTTTTCGCAACGGGTAAAACATTTGAAGTTTAGAGACCATCATAATTTCACGGATCAGGACATTAAAAATATTGTTGCTGAATATAAAAAACTGGGAGAATACAAATTAATCCTTACCACCGAAAAAGACTACGTAAGACTCAAATCTTTTGATTATCTTAGGGATCTTGTTTACTATTGGCCCATCAATGTGAATATTGACAAGAAAGAAGAATTTAACCAAATCATCCTTAATTATGTTGACAAAAATTGAAGAGACGGCAAGTTTCATTAAAAATATTATTCATGACACGCCTGATTTTGCCATCGTTTTAGGTTCCGGTTTAGGAAAACTAAAAGATGAAGTAGAAGCAATACATGTTTTAGAATATCCTGAAATCCCTCATTTTCCCCAAACAACAGTTGCTGGTCATGGTGGACAATTAATTTACGGAATACTTGAAGGTAAAAAAGTATTGATGATGAGTGGCAGATTTCATTATTATGAAGGCCACGACATTCAAACTGTGGTTTTTCCGTTCCGGGTTTTTCATCTTTTAGGCATTCAAAATTTAATTTTATCAAATGCTTGTGGCGGGGTAAATCCAGACTTTAATGTGGCAGATGTGATGATCATCAACGATCACATCAACATGATGCCAGAACATCCGCTGCGTGGAAAAAACCTAGACGACTTCGGCCCACGATTCGTGGATATGAGCGAACCTTATAATAAAAAAATGATCGAAGTCGCAGCCAATGTTGCGAAAGACTTGAACATCAAAGTGCACCAAGGGTGTTACGTTGCATTGACGGGACCAACTTTTGAAACACCCGCAGAGTACGGAATGATCAAAGCGATCGGCGGCGATGCGGTTGGAATGAGCACCGTTCCAGAGGTGATTGTTGCAAAACATCAAGGGATGGATTGTTTCGGAATTTCAATTATTACTGATGTTGGCGGTCCCGATATTGCTTTCACGGTTTCGCACGAAGAAGTATTGCAGGCGGCAGACAAAGCCATGCCGAATGTGATTAAAATTGTGAAAGGATTGGTGAAGAATTACAACGCGTAAGTTTTTTAAAGAATATAAATAGCAAAACGCATCTTGTTGGGATGCGTTTTTTGCTTTAAAATCTACTTCACCTTCACATAAATATGTCTGATATTATTTACCCCTGTTTCTCTTTCATCAATTTCAATTTTACCGATGCTTTTTATTAAGGGTAATAATTTCGGGAATCCGAAATTCCTTGGGTCAAAATCAGGTTTCTTTTTGATGATGAAACTGCCGAGATTTCCTAGGAAAGTCCAACCATCTTCATCACCCAAATCGTTAATACTTTCGGTAATGAGTTTAATCGTTCTACCATCCACTTTACTGAGTGGTTCTTTTTTTCGTTTCACCTTTTCAGTTTTCTTCGCTACGGTATTTTCTGAATCTTTCTCGGACTCTTTTTCAGACTCATCAGTACTGTTTAAAATTTCCAGATAAATAAATTTGTCGCAGGCAGAAATAAAAGGTTTCGGTGTTTTCTTTTCGCCGAATCCAATAACAGTCATGCCTGCTTCACGAAGTCGGGTCGCTAATCTGGTAAAATCACTATCACTGGAAACGATACAGAAACCGGTTACTTTTTCAGAATAGAGAATATCCATTGCATCGATAATTAAAGCGCTATCGCTGGAGTTCTTTCCGGTTGTGTAACTGTATTGCTGAATCGGGGTGATTGCGTTTTCAAGCAAGACATTTTTCCAACCGGAAACGGTGGGTTTGGTCCAGTCTGCATAAATTCTTTTAATGGTTGGAGTCCCATTTCTGGAAATTTCTTCCAGCATTTCTTTTACATTTTTATAAGGAACATTATCCGCATCGATGAGGACTGCTAATTTATCGTCGGTCATTATTTTCAAATTTTGATATTTTCAAATTTACGATTTTTAGATGATAATTTATTTACTGAAAATAATATCATTTTAATCGAAAAAAAAAATTTGATTAAATTTTAATGAGTTTTTGAATATTTTGCACTATGTTTATTTAAAATTAATATGACGTCATAATTTTAATAAAGAAAAAGAATATCGTGTCATTTTATTTTTCAAGAAATTCAAACATAAACAATTAATGCAATTAGGTCTATACGAACAACTCATCAATAAACTTGTTTTCTCGCAACTCAATCAACTTGATCGAGAAAAATTTCATATAAAAGAAGATGATATTGATAAAACAGAAGCAGCAAAAGTACTATCTCAATATTTGAGCAATATTATTAAATATGCCTTGAGTTTGATTTCTGAAGATGACAGTATAGAACGTCAGATTGCACTTTCCAATAAAATTATTCATTTAATAAAAGAGGAACTTTCAAATCAAGATTTTGATGAGGATTTAATTTCGGTTGAAGGAAAAATTCTTTCTGCAATATTTTTAAAATTAGATGCCGATTTTTCTGATTTTGAAAAGCATTTGAAACATATTACCCCTTATTCAAGATTATCACATAGCGAACTTTTTACAGGTAACAATGCAGGAATTTCGCTAGAAAGCGAAATCAAAAAAGAAATATTATCGTCAGATAAAATAAATTTTTTGGTGTCATTTATCAAATGGACAGGAATACGAATTTTCGAAAAAGAATTATCTGCATTTACAGAAAGAGGCGGTCAGCTAAAAATAATCACGACTTCTTATATGGGAGCTACGGATTTGAAAGCCATTGAGTACTTGTCTTCTTTAAAGAATACAGAAGTTAAGGTTTCTTATAATACCGATAATGAGCGCTTGCACGCAAAGGCTTACTTATTTTATAGAAATACTGGTTTTCATACTGGCTATATTGGTTCGTCAAATTTATCAAGATCTGCTTTGACAAATGGTTTGGAATGGAATATAAAAATCACTACGCAGGAAGTAAGTCACATTATAGATAAATTTCAAAAGACTTTTGATACCTATTGGCAAGACAATGAATTTGAACTTTTTGACAAGCAAAAAGATTCTGAAAAATTAAGAACTGCACTTAAAAAAGAACGAGGAACTTCTGCTGTAAATTTCTCTACTTATTTTGATATAAAACCGTTTCCCTATCAAAGTGAAATTTTAGAAAAATTGATGACTGAACGTACTGTTCATCATCGATATCGTAATCTTCTGGTTGCTGCTACGGGAACAGGAAAGACCATTGTTTCAGCATTTGATTTTAAAAATTTTCGGAACGAAAATTCAACGGCCAAATTGTTATTTGTAGCCCACAGAAAAGAAATTTTACAACAAGCGCAGGCTACTTTTCAAGGTGTTTTAAAAAATTCAAATTTTGGTGAATTATGGGTTGATGGTTTGGAACCTGAAAGATATGATGTAGTTTTTGCATCTGTACAAACCTTAAATAATCGTCTTGATGATTTAAATTTGACGCCTATTTATTATGATTTTATAATTATTGATGAAGTTCATCATATTGCAGCATCAAGTTATCGTTCTATTTTAGAACACTTTCAACCACAAATTCTATTGGGTTTAACAGCAACGCCAGAACGAATGGATGGCGAAGATATATTAAAAGATTTTTGTGATACCATCGCAGCAGAAATTCGTTTACCAGAAGCACTTAATCGAAAACTACTTTGTCCATTCCAATATTTTGGTGTTACAGATAATGTAGATTTATCAACTGCTACTTGGAGAAATGGGAAATATCTACCAGCAGAATTAACCAAAATTTATACACAAAACGATAATCGCGTAAATCACATTTTGACGAATATCAACAATTACTTGAATGACATCCAAGATGTAAGAGCATTGTGTTTTTGTGTAACACAAGAACATGCACAATTTATGGCTGAGAAATTCTCTTTAGCAGGCCTGAAAGCCGATTATTTAGTAAGTTCAAATAGCAATGAAAGAGCAATTTTACGATTGAAATTTTCTCGCAAGGAAATCAATTACCTTTTTGTTGTTGATATTTTTAATGAAGGTGTTGATATTCCAGAAATTGATACCGTTTTGTTTCTACGACCTACAGAAAGTTTGACTGTATTTTTGCAACAATTAGGAAGAGGATTACGATTGTCTGATGAAAAAGAATGCTTAACCGTTTTGGATTTTGTAGGAAATTCTCGTCCCGAATATGATTTTGAAGGCAAATTTAGAGCTTTAGTTGGAAAAACAAATTCGGCGATTTATAAAGAAATTGAAGATGATTTCCCTCATTTGCCGCTAGGCTGTAGTATCGTTTTAGAAAAAAAAGCAAAGGAATTCGTTCTTGATAATATTAAAAAAGCTACCTCGATAAACAGCAATCAGTTAATTATTAAAATTCAAAATTATCAGCATCAAACTACGTTGCCATTAAATCTTAAGAATTTTTCTAAATTTTATCATATTCCATTGCAGTTGATTTATAAAAGAGGAAGTTGGAAAAGGCTCTGTGCGAAGGCTGGGAAAATAGACGAATTTGAAAACACCAATGAAATGCAAATTCAAAGAGCAATTAGTAAAAAATGGATGTCTTGTAATTCTATTTCTTATTTCAAGTTTATACAACAACTTGCTAAAAAAAACTTTGATATCATATTTTCAGAAATAACTGAAGAAGAAAAGCAGATGTGTTTGATGTTACATTATGATGTGTGGCAAGATGCTGCAGGTTTTGAAACCATAGAATCAAGTATAAAATCAATTGGTTTAAATTTAATATTAAATCAAGAAATTGAAGAGGTAATGAGTATTCTTATTAACAAAATTGATTATCTTGAAACAAATATTGAGCTTCCATATCATCAACCTCTAAAAATTCATAGCAGATACACACGAGAGCAAATATTATCAGCGTTTGGTTTCAGTACTTTTAATAAGAAAAGTAGCATTCGTGAAGGTGTTGCATTGTCTCACGATAAAAATACAGAATTATTGTTTATCACTTTAAATAAATCTGAAAAGGATTTTTCACCAACAACTTTATACGAAGATTTTGCAATTAGTGAAACTTTATTCCATTGGCAATCACAAAACAACGTGAAGCCAGAAAGTGGGCGTGGGAAATCTTATATTAATCACGAACGTGAAGAAAAAAAAATTTTACTTTTTGTTAGAGAGAAAAATACTGATGAATATGGCAATACAATGGGTTCTGTGTTTTTGGGTGAAGCAAAGCTGTCTGATTATTACGGAAGTAAACCTATGAGCATAAAATGGGAATTACACGAACCTATGCCGCCATATTTATGGAAAGATTCGGCGAAAATGGCAGTTGGTTAATTTGGGACTAATTTATTTTTATTAATAAGTTTGCTTATAACATTTGATAATCTATTACCTGTTGTGCATTTAGCATAAATTAATTTTTGTTTTATTTATACTTCTTTTAAAAACGAAAAAATTCAGATACTGTATCATTGTAAAGGAAGTGATTTTAGA
>NZ_JAUFQB010000052.1 GCF_030409525.1 Kaistella yonginensis
TACGAAACAAAATTATTCATCTCATCTTTGCGGTCCTGAAATCTGGAAGAAAATATGAAAATAACCATCAAAATCATTTGGCGGTGTCATAGAAATCAAGTCGGGGCGCAATTCCCGCTTAAAATCACTATTTTTGCAAAAAGATAAGTATGCAAAATTACCTGGAATTCAATTTTAAAATATCACCACTTCAACCTTGGAATGAAATCCTGATGGCAGAACTCATCGAAATCGGTTTCGATAGTTTTACTGAAGAACATGATGGAATTTTAGCCTACATTCAACAAGAATTCTTTAAAGAAGAAGAACTGAAAGAAGTGCAATTGCTTCAAAATCAAGAAGTTAAAATTTCATATACTTTTCAGGAAATGCCAAATATCAACTGGAATGAGGAATGGGAAAAGAATTTTTCACCCATCAATGTAGAAGATCAGGTTTCTATTCGGGCAGAATTTCACAAAAATCAAAACTTACCTCACGAAATTATTATTCAGCCCAAAATGTCTTTCGGCACGGGTCATCATGCCACAACCTATTTGATGATTCAGCAAATGCTGGACATGGATTTAGCAAATAAAAACATTTTGGATATGGGTTGCGGAACTTCTGTTTTAGCCATTTTCGCCAAACAGCAAGGAGCAGGGAAAACCGTGGCCATCGACATTGATGAATGGTCGGTAGAAAATTCCATAGAAAACGCCGCAAGAAATAACGTAGAATTAGAAATTTCACAAGGAACTGCAGAGAATTTAGGAAGTGAAAACTTTGATGTTATTTTAGCCAACATCAACCGGAATATTCTGATTTCAGATATTCCTACTTATGTTTCGATTTTAAATAAGGGCGGACAATTATTACTTTCCGGCTTATGTTTCTTTGATGTAGATGATATTCTGGAGGTTTGTACCAAACAAAATCTAAGTTTGAAAAAGAAAATTCAGCGCGAAGAGTGGGTTTCTTTGTTGCTAGAGAAATAAAAAAACCTAGCGAAATGCTAGGTTTTTGTGACCTCGACAGGATTCAAACCTGTAACCTCCTGAGCCGTAATCAGGTGCGCTATTCAGTTGCGCCACGAGGCCTTTTTTTAGGTCTGCAAATATAACAATTTTTTATTCCTTTCAAATAATGAAATCAATTTTTTTTACCTTTTTATCGTTTTTTCTTTTATTAGCCTGTAAAAAAGAGCATTCTACCACCTCTAAAGATTGGCAATTGATCTCAGAAAATGTTCAGTTAAAAGAAGAAGGAAATACCTTTCAATTGAAATCGGGGAAATTTAGCTATTCAATCCCAACCACTCAACTTCCGTATAAAAAAGTAATTCTCTTGAATGCGAGTTTGGTGGGTTATTTTACCACGCTGGGTTTAGAAGATAAGATTATTGGAATATCAAGTCCGGAATATGTGTATTCTGAAAAAGTTCATCAGCTAGTGAAGGAAAAAAAACTTCAGAATGTAGGAAACGAACAGAAATATGAGGTTGAGAAAATCATCGCTTTGAAACCTGATGTTATTTTTACCAATTATATCGCGAGTTTTGAAAATACCTACGATTTAATCAAGAAAAACGGAATTGAAATTATTTTTCTGGATGAATATTTAGAACAGAATCCTTTAGAAAAATCAAAATACTTGGTACTGTTTGGTAAACTTTTAGGTAAGGAAAAAGAGTCCTTGATGAATTATCATAAAATTACAATTTCTTATGATTCGTTAAAGACACTTGCAAAAACAACTGTTGAAAAACCCACGGTGTTGGCCAATGAAATGTACGGAAATCAATGGTTTCTACCCGGTGGAAAATCAAATTTAGCACAGTTTATTACAGATGCCAACGCAACCTACATTAATGCAGATAATACGGATACCAAAGCAATCCCAATGAGTTTTGAAGAGGTTTTTATGAAAGCTCAAAAAGCGGAATATTGGGTGAATGTAGGAAACCACTCCAATAAAAAAGAATTGCTACAAATCAATCCGAATTACACCCAACTTCCGGTTTATAATAAGGGTAAATTATTCACCATCACAGGAAGAGAAGTCGGTAAATCAAACGATTACTTTGAAAGCGGTGTCGTGAGAGCGGATCTTGTACTCAAGGATTATATCAAAATTTTTCACCCGGAATTATTTCCAGATTATCAATTAACATATTTAAAAGAGTTGAAGTAGTTTTTATTTCTATTTTTGCAAATTCAGAATCAGTAATTCAGTGTTTATGTTGAAGAAAATGAAAAGACTTATTTACACCATGATCCTCGCTAATATTTTATTTATCGTGTGGGGGAAATTTTTTAATCCACCGATTACCATTACCCAAATTGGTGGTTTAATCGAGTTCGGAAAACTAAATAGAGATTACATTCCTTATGATGAAATGGGTAACAACGTGAAAAGAGCGGTGATCGCATCTGAAGACCAAAGTTTTTTTGATCACAATGGATTCGATTATAAAGCCATTGAAAAGGCGATGAAACACAATGAGAAAGGAAAAAAACTGCGCGGCGGAAGTACAATTTCCCAGCAAACCGCGAAGAATGTATTTCTTTGGCAAGGTCGCTCTTGGGTTAGAAAAGGTTTAGAAGCAGTTTACACCTTCATTATTGAACTGGCTTGGGGTAAAGATGTTATTTTAGAAAGATACCTTAATTCCATCGAAATGGGTCGTGGGGTATTTGGGGTAGAAGCTGCGTCAAAATATTATTTTAATAAAAGTGCTAAAGATCTAACCAAAAGTGAAGCCGCCTGGATTGCCACAATTTTGCCCAATCCGCAAAAATATGATCCTAAAAATCCCTCTGCTTACCTCAATAAAAAGCACAATTGGATTATGCGGCAAATGAATAATATCACGCTTAAATAATTTATCTTTACCGATAATATGCCATTTAGTTTTCGACATAGAGAAAGTTTTACCACGATTCTCACCAAATACTTTAGTTTTAAAAATGAGGCCAAATCATTGGATCCACTCATAGAATTATTGCGCAGTATTCGGTCGGAAGATTTCAGTGAAATCTTAGAATTTCTACGCGATCATGATGATGTTACCGAGCATTTGGGATATTACATCCGTAATCTATTTGAAGGAAAGCCTTTTAATCTTTCTTTAACAGAAGCCAATATCTTATCTGAAAACGCTTTTTATCCGGAACTTAAAAAAAGGTTGCTCGATAAAATTTTGCCTAGTGTAGAGAATGAAGATACGATTTGGTATTTGGTCGATACGGTTTCGGTGCGCCCGAAAACTGATCTAGAGTTTTTTAGAAACCTGAAAAAAGACCATTTAAGTGAGATTTTTAGATTGTTAAAAATAGATCGTTTTATTCTAAAACCCAGTGTTAAAAATGAATTGCTGTTCTCTTTAAATATTCTTTCCTGGCGAATTATCGGGAATGCAATGGATGTACAGGTGGTGAATATGGCTCCCGAATACCGTAATTTCGACAATCCATTTTTGGCCCTGCAAAATGAACTTGATCTACTTAATCAAAGTTACCGAGAAGATAAGCACTTTCAGCTGACCTCAAAAAGTGTTAATTATAAACAGATTAAAGTCTTAATGCAGCAATGTTTAGATTTTGTTGCATTGGCTTTTAAAAACTCATCTAAATACGGTATTTCGGGGAAAATCAACCAGTCATTAATTAAGATAAGACAGCAACTGGAGCGAATGAATGATATTCTTTCTGTGATGATTTTTGATAAAGAGGATGATGTACTGAAAAACTCTAAACGACTGTTTTTTAAAATATTAGAATATAAATCACACAAGAATAATTTAAGGGAATTAATCTCGGACAGCACGACGCTAAAATCGCATTTGATTACCAATCACACCGCAGAAACAGGCTCTCATTACATTGCTACAACCTCCAAGGATTACATGAATATGTTTTGGAAAGCGAGTGGTGGTGGCGTTATTGTTGGCGGTCTATGTGTGTTGAAATTACTCTACGGCTACATTCCGGGTAGTGATTTTTCGCACGCTTTTCTTTATGCTTTTAATTATGCGATGGGCTTTATTATGATTTATTTAATGAATTATACTTTAGCGACAAAACAGCCTGCAATGACTGCTGCTACAATGGCAAAAGTACTTTCTGAAGGCGAAAACACCCGAAAAAATTATGTAGATTTTGCTCATTTGGTTTCTAAATTATTCCGAACGCAATTCATCGCATTTATGGGAAATGTCTTGTTTGCTTTCCCAATCGCACTCGCTATTATTTATGGAATGGACGTGATTTTTAAGCAAAATTTTGCCGTAGAAAAATCGGTAAAAATGTTAAAAGATTTAGATCCAGTGCAGTCGAAAGCGATTTTCCACGCGTGTATTGCCGGTTTCTTTCTATTCATTTCTGGGATTATTTCCGGGAATATTGGGAACAGTTCCGTGTTTTATCATATTCCCAAAAGGATTGAGAAAAACCCTTTTCTGAATTATTTTGTTGGAAAAAATACCGCCAAAGGACTTTCTGAATATTATGCGAAAAATTGGGCCGGCATTATTTCAAATTTCTGGTTTGGTATTTTTCTGGGAATCACTGGTCCGATTGGGCTTTTCTTCGGGTTAGATTTGGATATTCGCCACATCACTTTTGCCTCCGGAAATTTTGCTTTAGGATTATATGGCGCAGATTTTTCGGTCAGCTCAGCCACTTTTTGGATTGCCTTTGGAACCGTTTTTTTAATTGGGTTTTTCAATTTTGCCGTGAGTTTCGGCCTGTCGATGATTTTGGCCTTCCAATCAAGAAAAGTAAATTTTGGGGAGGTTAAAGAAATTTACCGAGAAATTTTCCGCTATTTTATGAAAAATCCGTTTCGATTTTTCTTACCGATTCGATCAACTTTAGATCATAGCGCGAAGGAAATGGTCGATAATACGGTGATTACAAAACCAAAAGATCAATAAAATGTTCTTCGCCAAATTTTTCCTGAAACTTCTTTAAGTAAAAGGTTTTTCGCAGTCTAAAATCATTTTTCAGTAAGGGTGATTTTATTCTAATTTCTAAAATTTTCTTGTGGAGATTAACCGATTCAATTTCGTTGAAAAGCGCATCGTTTAAATATTCGTGTAGAAAATCTTTGACTTCAAAAGCCAGTAATTTATTTTCAAAACCGTATAACCTGGCAAAGGATTTCACCAGTTCTGAGGATTGATATTCTCTTTTCTTTTTTTTCATTTTGGAGTTTCGGGTTGTATTAAAATTTTACTAAAGTTTTCTTCTTCATCAATCCAGTTGATCCGACCCCATTTCAGATAATTGTTGATTGTAACTCCTAACAAATTATAATCATTTCTCAAAACTTTAAAATCCTCTTCTAAATGGGGATTGAGAAAAATAATCTTCTCCTGTGTTTTTATAAAAAGACCGAAACCGATTTTACAAATAGCTAATGTTCTGTAAATCATTGTATTTTAAAATTTATTAAACTCTTTCTGTGTGCACTTAAACGCGCAATACATATCTCGAAACGAAATTATAATTCGAAAATTTTACTTTCTTCATTAATTCTTTTCACTATATTTTCTGTTCTTTCCCGACTGGTATCGGTAATGAAAATCTGCCCAAAATGTTCCTGATTTACGAGTGCGATTAACTGGGAAACCCGGGTGTCATCAAGCTTATCAAAGATGTCATCTAATAAAAGAATCGGTGTTTTTTGGGTTAATTCTTTAATTCTGTTCATCTGCGAAAGTTTCAAAGAAATCAAAAAGGATTTCTGCTGTCCTTGGCTGGCAGTTTTTCGCATGGAAATCCCATTCATTTCAAAAAGCAAATCATCTTTATGAATTCCTTTTGACGTGTACGTGAGCATTCTGTCTTTTTCTAAATTTTGTTTTAGCAAAGTTTCAAAACGGTGGTCATTCAAATCAGATTCATAAATGATGGAAACCTGTTCAGTTCCTTTAGAAATAATCTCATAATAATTTTGAATTAAGGGAACGATAGATTCTGTAAATTTTTTGCGCTTTTCAAAAATTTTTGTTCCAAATCTAACCAGGGGTTCATTGTAGATTTCCAGATTATCGGCATCGAAATATCTGTTTTTTGCGAAATCTTTTAATAACGCATTTCTTTGCTGAACCGTTTTTTGATACTGGATTAAGTTGAAAAGATAATCGGAATCTGTTTGGGAAATCATGGCATCAAGAAATTTTCTGCGGCTCTCACCCGAATCCGAAATTAAATTAGAATCGTATGGAGAAATAATTACACTGGGTAAAAATCCGATATGATCTGCCATTCTATCATATGATTTGTCATTTTTCTTAATGATTTTTTTAGCGTCTTTTTGTTGCTGAATTTTGATGATATTTTCTTTCTCACCATCATCAATTGTTCCTTCTATGGTGAAGAAATCTTCATCCTTTTTGATATTATTTAAGTCTTTGTTTCCGAGAAAGCTCTTCGCCATCGACAAATAATGAAGACCATCGAGAACATTGGTTTTTCCCACGCCATTATTGCCCACAAAACAATTGATTTGTGAAGAAAAGTCAAAACGCTGTTCTGAATGATTTTTAAAGTTGATCAGGCCTAATTTGTTGATAATCATAATCCTAAAATATTTTCGAGTTTTTCAGGATTTCTCTGCGCTCCCAAATGGTCATAATTTTTCGTTTAATTGCGGAAATTTCAGGCAATGAATTAATCGGTGAATTTCGGGAAATCGCCGCACATTTTCACTCGATCATCTATATAGAAATTTCTGTAAAGATAAATAAATCCTTGGAGACGTATACTGCTTGAAAGACACGGAATTTTAATGATCAAAATTCACAAAATGCGGCAAATCGGTTCCCAATGAGTTGATTGGCAACATGTTATTACGATATTCATTAAATTCAAAAATAGGTTTGTGATCAAACGGTACATTAGGATAATAAACAAATGAGACCTGGATCCTATTGAAAACCAAATAAGGATTGTTAATCAGAATCCCAAATCCGAATTTTGAATGCGTTTTTGACCGAAATAATTTTTGGTTGTTTTGAGAGATCCATCCTAAAGCGATGATGCTATAGGGATTAAAATGAAAATTCTTCCAAGTTCTATGTACGAAAAACTGCATTTGATGGCGAAGGACTAATTTTTTCGTTCCGATAAAATCACCACTGTACGCTGGAAACTCATCTGAGGCAGAAAAGTTTATTCGGTCTTTATAACTTGAATTATAGCGCTGACTTCCCCACGCGAAAGTCGGCGAAAAGAAATGCCGTACCCGCGCAAACTTCCAGTGGTGTAAATTGGTGAAGTAAGTTCCTTCGATGCGAAAAGAATCGCTATTTTCTTTTTCTTCATTAAAGAATCGTCCATATTCAGCTTTTCCAGAAAAATATCCCCAATTGATGAAACTTCCCAGGGCTGCAGAAATCCCGGCATAAGGAATTACCTTACTATTTCTACTGAGCATTCCGCCCGTAATCCCAATAGATTTTCCGTATGGAATATCTTCTGGGAGGTTAAAATCAAAAATATTTCTTTTCACCGAGAATTTTCTTTCAACATAATTCGCGGTAGCCAAAAAACTGGTATAGGTGGAGAAAAAATCTTGTGGATCAACCTGCGGACTGTCTTTATACTGATAATTTTGAAACCGACCCAAGACTGCAATGTTTCGGGAAATTTCTTCTTTATCACCTGCAAAAACCGGAAATTGATACCCGCCCCATAAATCCTGATTGTACACTTTTATTTGAACTTCAGGAAAATTCTCTGAATTTTCGACGGGCATGGCCACCTTTCTCATAAAATACTCGAAGCGAAATCCTCCTGCCCACCTTGTCAGTGGAGAAAAGAAGTCTCGTCGTGCGGTAAGGCTGATTCTTTCATTTGCCAAAAAATCTTTTTCACCTAAAATCTCAGCATTGATGAAAGTGCCCAAAAGATTATTTGCTTTGTAACTACCGAAAATATTATTTTCTTTTTCTTTAAAATTAGTGGTGTAAATAAAATTTAATTCGTGTCCTAAACCAAGCAGATTTTCTTCGTTGATTCCGGCGCCTATTTTATTCCCAGAAAATCGCAGCCGTGGTTTTAGACTCCAGGAATCCAAAACTTTTACCAAGACATCAATTGAATCGTTGGTCGTTGTCTGGTCGATAACGCTTATGTTTACTCTATTGACAAAGGGCATGTCTCTTAAAATACGTTCAGATTCATACAATTTTTGAGCGTTGTATTCTTCTCCTTTTTTAAAAAGTAAGTAATTTCGAATGGTTGCTTTTTTAGAGTCGATATGAATGCGATCTGCCAATCGATCATACCATTTTGAATTTTTTTCTTTTGCTGAAGCTTCATATCCAAAAGGATCTATGGTTTCAATTGCAATATTCCTGATTATTTTTCCTTGGTAAGAAATTTTGGAAAAATCTATGGTTCTGGATTTTACAGAGACGGAATCGGGCACGCGCCGAAATATAAAACGGTGAATTAATTTAGTTGATTTCCTCTGATCAGAAAACTCCTCGATTTTAAAATATAAGGAATCTTTTCTCTCTTGGGAAAATAGAAGTGAAATGGAAGATAAAAATAAAAGGAGCGAGAAAATATATTTAGAATGCAAGGGAATTTTATTTTAGGAAAATTGAACATCAATTAATGAGCCATTTTAGTAAAATAAATAATAATGGTAATCCACTACAAGCCTCCACCCAAAAGGAAAAATAGGATTCTTTGTTTGTCTTTTCAGAAAAAAAGATGAAGATAAAAGTGACCGTTGACGTGAGAAAGAAAGCGAAGGAATATTCAAATTTTAAATTGTAAATCGCAGTAACCAAGCTTAGAAAGACCAACGTGTAGGCAAAATATTTGGTGTTTTGAATTCCAATAAATCGGGGAAAAGTAATAAGGTCATCAGCGTTCATATCCCGAATATCAAAAGGCAAAACCAAGGCGGTAACAAAGAGCCAGCTGATCCAAAAAATAGCGGGATGAAAAACAGGCAGTATCAACCAGGAATTGATCAATGCCCACATTAAACCAACATAAAATATTTTAAATAAAGGGATTTTGCGAACGAAATATTTCAAAAATTTACTATCGTATAAAAGTCCGAGCACTACAATAATCAACCATTTGATTAACCGATCGGTATTGTGGTTGTACAAGATTAAAGCTGTAACGACAACGCCAGAAATAAAATTAATGATTAAAACCTTATAAAATAATTTGCCGCTATTTTGGTGTTTGGTATACAGATAACCGCTAAAGTACGTAATGAAAATTAGCGCAATGGTCGGGGTTTTGATAATGTTCTGCTCTAACATAAAAAAAACAGCAAAAAAAGTTCCCATTAGAGAAACGAAAATTTGACTGTCTATAAGGTATTTTTTTAGTAAATTTAAGCTGTTCATAAACACCAGCCTTTTTGGTTTTTTTAAACCGGTAAGGTTATTAATTAGAAAACAAATCTATGAAAAATAAAATTTTTGCTGTCATTATTCTGCTGTTTACTTTCAACGGTCTTTTTGCCCAGAAATATTACGATGATCAATGGAAAAAAATTGCCGAAAACTATAAAATCGGCCAGTTTAAATCGAATCTCCCTTTAATTTTAGAAATTCAAAATCAAGCGATGAAAGAAGATAATCCTACGCAACTTATTCGGGCGTTGAAAGCAGAGTTCAGTATTGTGAACCAAACTTATGATGATGCAAACAATGATGCTTCGAGTCAATTTTTTAAAAAGTTGAAAGGATTTGATGCCAAACTAAAAGGGGAACCAAAATTTTTGTATCAGGTTTTGTTAGGAGCGTTTTTTACCGATTATTACAACGAAAATCAATGGCAAATTAACCAAAGAACCAATATTGTCTCCCAAGGAGAAGATTTTGCACAAATTGAAACCTGGTCAAAATTGGATTTTAAAAACTTTCTGAAGCAACATTTTGCCTCACTAGAAACGAAAAAATCTGAACTGAAAAACATTCAGTTGTCGACCTACAAATCGATTTTTGAACAAACTCAAGATTTAGAGTATTTCCCAACTTTGTTTGATTGGAATGCGATGAACGAAATCGCGTTTTTGAAAGATTCACAATTGTTCACTCCAGATGAATTGAAAGTAAATCAAGCAAAAATTTTACAATTATTTGCAGAATTAATTCAGAAAAATGAGGAGAATTCCAAACTCTATTTTAAACACCAAAAACTGAATCACGAATGTACGTTCAGTAATTGTAAAAATCGTTTTGAGCAATTAGAACAATTGGTGGAAGATGAAAGTGTAAAAGGCGACTACAAAGTACAAATTATAGCGGAGATTATGGATTTGCAGAGCGCAAAACAGAATTATAAGCTGGCATTGATTTGGGGAAATGATGCCAAAGAAATGTTTCCAAAATCGAAATTCATCAATAATATTACCAATCGACTCAACACAATTTTGAATCCGACTTTAGCGTTTCATTACGAAAAACATACGCAATCGAACACGCCAATTCATTTGGTTGCAGATGCAAAAAATGTGTCCAAATTTTCTTTAAATATTTATGAAGTTAAAGACGATCAACAAAGCTTCCTGAAATATGTCGCAAATCCTTATCAAAAAAACTATTTCGGAGCGGTAAAGAAATCTTTGGTAAGAAAGGAAAATTTTGAATTAAAAGATAAGGGAGATTATAAAAATCACAAAACTTCTCTTGAAATAGAACCGCTTCCATCGGGAATTTATTTGGCGGAATATGTCGTAGAAAAAGCCATTCAGGATAATTTTTATTTTATTGTCACTAATTCTCGTGTGATTTACAACAAGAAAAATGAAGATAAATCTTTTGCCAATCAATTGCAGATCGTTGATCGGGAAAATGGCAAACACATTTCCAATGAAAATCTGAAAATTTATGAAATAATTCGCGAAAAAACAGTCGGTGCTTTTCCCACTAAAACTGATCAATCGGGAATTTTTACTTTTCCCATTACAAAAGACAATGGATATTACCGAAACTATTTAATTCACCAACCTGCAACCAACGATTACAATCTGATGCAGGTTTATGAGCGAGATTATTATGGTGGAATTAAAACAGAGAAAGAACGAAATCTTGCCCAAATTTTCATCGATCGTGGAATTTATCGTCCTGGACAAATCATTTATTTCAAGGTAATTAATACCAAAGTAGTGAAAGATAAAGAATCCGTTTCACCGGGGGTTTCACAGGAAATAACATTAGTTGATGCAAATGATGAAGAAATTTCTTCCCAAAAATTCACTACGAATGAATTCGGCTCTTACCACGGAAGTTTTACTTTACCCAATGGAAAACTCAATGGACAATTTTCCCTGGAAGTCGATTCTGATGATTTAGATGATGATGCGACCAAATATTTTCGGGTCGAAGAATACAAACGTCCGAAATTTGAAGTGACTTTTGAACCCATAAAATCGGAATATAAATACGGCGAAACCATCGAAATGAAAGGAAAAGCGATGATGTTTTCTGGAGTCGCTTTGAGCAATGCAACTGTGAATTATGAGATCAAAAAACAAAATATTCGATGGAGATATTTTTGGTGGTTTCCACGTGGAAACGACAACCAAAATTCGATTTTAGGCGAAGTAAAAACCAATGAAAAAGGAGAATTTACCATTAAAATTGATTTGAAAAAAGATGAAACTTTAGAAGGAATTCAGATTGATAATTATCAAATAAATGCTTCTGTAACCGACATTAATGGAGAAACGCAATCGGCGAATGAAAATGTAAAAGTGGCTTCGGTTTCGCATTATATAAAAATGGATGAAATTAAAGATTCTTTCACTGATGAACCTTTAAAAGTAAAAGTGGAGACTAAAAATTACAATGATCAAAATTTAAATAAATCCTATCAAGTAAAACTATCGAAATTGCAACCGAAAGAAAGGGTTTTCCGAAATAATTTCGAAAATCAAATTCAGGATTTACCGAACTTTTCTAAAGCAGAATTTGTTCAAAAATTTCCACACGATTATTTTAATAAAGAAGAAAAGGAATGGAAAACAGAAAAAGTTTTAATTGAAAAAATCCATCAACCAAAAGACAAAAATCAAAATTCCAATGATGATCATCTTAAATCTAACATCTTAGATCTTGGATCTTTAAATGCCGGAAATTACAAACTTGAACTCTTTAACATCGAAGGAAAAGACACCATTAAAACTGAAAAAATCTTTGAAGTTTTCGATAAAAGATTCTTAACCGATTCTCAAAAATCGTTCTTGAAAGTGATTCAGCTAAAAAGTGAATATCGACGAAACGAGAAAGCGAAAATTTTTGTGTATTCTTCAGTTCCAAACGCGCTTGTAAATGTCTATTTGCAAAATGGAAATGGCGAAACCCAAACTGAACAAAGGAAATTTAAAAACGGGGTTTTAGAATATGAAGTTGCTTTTCCAAAAGATGAAAGAATCGATCAAATTAATCTTCAATTTCAGTTGGTTGCGTTTAATGATGTTCAAACCGAAAGTGTCAATTTAAAAATCGCCTCCGACAAAAAACCTTTGCGCATAGAAACCGTCACTTTCCGGGATAAATTACAACCCGGACAAAAAGAAAAATGGACGGTAAAAGTTTTGGGAGAAGACAAAGAGAAGATCAACGCTGAAGTTTTAGCGAATATGTACGATAAATCTTTGGATCAATTTGCAGCAAATTCTTTTTCTTTTAGAGAAATTTACCAACGATTTTTCATGATGATTTCTTATGGAATTAATGAAAATTTGTCGCAGGAAAATTACAACAAAAGAGTTCCTTATTTAAAGCAGAAAAACATATCGATGCCTGCATTTAATTGGTTTGATGGTGGGCTTTACGGTAACGTTATGTATGAATCTGCTCCAGTTCCGATGGCAAAAATGGAAGTCATGGAAGATGCTGTTGTTTCTGGAAAAGTTTCAGGAATGCAGATGAAACGGGATACGATAAAAACTCAAGAAATTGAAGAAGTTAAAGTAGATTTAGACAAGATCGCAGTTCGGCAAAATCTCAATGAAACCGCATTTTTCTATCCAAATCTTTTAACCGACAAAGATGGAATTGTCACTTTTGAATTTACTTCTCCAGAAGCATTAACGCAATGGAAATTGATGTTTTTGGCGCATACAAAAGATGCACGTTCTGCAACTTTAGAAAAAACGGTGGTTACGCAAAAAGAATTTTCCGTAACGCCGAATTATCCGAGATTTTTACGAGAAGGAGATGAACTGAATATGCAATCGAAATTGTCGAGTTTGGTCGATAAACCTTTAAGCGGAACTGCGCAATTGCAGATTTTAGATGCTTTTACGAATGAAGATATTTCTTCTAAATTTAATTTAAACGAAACACAAAAACAGTTTAATTTAAAAGAAAATGGAAATGGAGTCGTGAATTGGACTGTAAAAGTTCCGACCGATGTTTCTTCCATTATTATTAAAGTAGTCGCAAAAGCGGGGGATTTCTCCGATGGAGAACAAAAAGCAATTGCTGTTTTACCGAACAGAATGTTGGTGACCGATGCAATCCCGATTTTCGTGAAAGAAGGTCAAACCAAAACATTTGTCCTCGAAAATTTAGCCAAAAATACTTCGACGACTGCAACCAATTTCTCAAATACTTTGGAATTAACGACCAATCCGAATTGGGAAATTATGTTTGCTTTGCCAAGTTTGAAAAATGACACCACTAATTCTGCAGATGTCGTTTTCAATAAATGGTTTGCCGATGTTTTGGCAAGTGAAATTTTCAAAGCCAATCCGAAATTGAAACTGGTTTTTGAAGAATATCAATCAAAAGGTTTGTTGAAATCGAATTTAGAGAAAAACCAGGAACTGAAACAACTGCTTCTGGAAGAAACTCCCTGGATTTTGGAAAGTAAAAATGAGGAAGAACAAATGCAGAAATTAGCGAGATTGTTCGATGCGAATAATATGAAAAACTCGATCAATGATGATTGGAGCGAATTGCTAAAATTGCAAAATCCAGATGGCGGATTTTCTTGGTATCAAGGTTATCCGAGTTCGTATTATAACTCATTGTATATTCTTAAAAATTTAGGAAAAATCAATGAATGGTTGAAAGGAAATGTCGCAGATTATCAATCTTCGGAACAGAAAGAAATGCTTAAGAAGCTTGTGGATTATGTAGATTCTGAAGTGCATAAATATTGGGATGTAAAAAAAGAATATGTATGGAACAATTATGTTTTAGATTATCTCGATACCCGAAATTATTGGGAAAAAGATTATCCTTTAAAAGGAAAAGGCGCAAAATTGAAAACTTTGGTTATTCAAAAAGCACCCCATGCGAAAATCACCGATTTTACGTTCTATGGATTACATCGTGCAGCGTTACTTTTTGATAATTATCAAATGCCGGCTTTATCTAATAAATTAGTGACTTACCTCAAAGAAACTTCTACCGACACAGAAACCCAAGGCGTTTATTGGAAACAAAATCTGAACGATTGGGGTTGGTATTCGTCGAAAACCGTGAATCATGCTGGTGCATTGGAAGCCTTCAATAAACTCACGCCAAACGATACCAATTTTATTGAAGAAATGAAAATTTGGTTGGTTACGCAGAAAGAGGTGAATTCTTGGGGAAGTTCTCGCGGAACAGCAGAAGTAATTTTCACGATTTTAAACTCTGGGAAATCCTGGACTTCCGAAGAATCTGATAAAGCCACCGTAATATGGGGCGGAAAAAAATTAAATAATCCGGACACAAAAGCAACAGGTTATGTGAAATCTACCATTAAATCAGAAAATTTAGCTAAAAATTTAGGAACAGTTACGATAACAAAACCCGGACCTGGAATTGTTCAAGGTAGATTATTTTGGCAATATTATGAAGATCTGGATAAAATAAAATCTTCCGAATCCTATCTTTCCATCACCAAAGAATTGTACCGAAAAGTAAAAACCGTAAATGGCGAAGAATTGCAAAAAATTTCGGAAAATGCTCCTTTAAAAATTGGCGATAAAGTAACGGTGAGAATGATTTTAAATACTGACCGAAATATGGAATTCATTCATTTGAAAGACATGCGAGCGGCCGGATTTGAGCCACTAGATGTGATTTCTGGTTACGAATGGAAAAATAATTTGGGATATTATCAATCTACGAAAGATGCTTCTACCAACTTCTACATCGAATATATGCCGAAAGGAAAATACGTTTTCGAATACGATTATATTTGCAATGCCTCGGGAATTTTCAGCAACGGAATTACCACATTGCAAAATTATTACGCACCACAAATGAATTCGCATACGACCGGAACGAAGGTGACCATTGTGGAATAATTTATTTTATTTAATTAACGAATCCGCTTCATTCATTAAAAGCGGATTTTTTTTGGGCCCAAATGATCGCAGATAAGATGAAGCCAACGTAAATCGTCATTAAGGTCTCTTTTTGACAAATGTCAAAGGATACAGCCTTAATTATGCTCACCTTTGTACTCACAAACAAACAAAAAATATGAAAACCTATATCAATAATTTGGGCAAAATCATGCTCTTTTTTCCGCTGGTTTTTTCTGCCCAACAGGCACCTACTTTACAGGAGTTAATAAACAGTGCCTTGCAAATTGACGGAACATTAAACCAACAAATACTCGAAAATAAATATACCCACTTAGACGATCAAAAGCTAAAGGATGTATTTCTGCCGAAAGTAGAAGTTTCTGGACAAGCGGGGTATTTGTATACTTCAGTTCATCTAAAATCTCCAGAAATTGGGATTCCGCCAATACCGAATATTTTTCCAGGTGCCATCATTCCCGAAGGTCAATTCAGTAATAATTTGAATATTTCAGGTATTTCTGCTTTAACCAAAGCCGAAGCAAGTGTTCTATTATATTCAGGTGGAAAGGTAAAATACCTGAAAGCGGCCAATCGTGAAAAAAATATTTCTGAAAATTTATTGATGGAGAAAAGTCGGGATGAAATCATCACCGAAATTTCAAAAGCCTATGATCAAATAGCGCTGGTTCAAGAATCTAAGAATGTATTAAATGAGGCCAAAAAACGATTGGATATCAACCGAAAAACCGCTGATAAAGCTTTAGGATATGGATTAATAACTCCGTATGACCGCAAAAAGATTGAGTTGGCGCAAGCGCTTTTAGATTCTAAATTGGTGGAATATGAAGGCAGGCGAGAATTGTTGATTACTCAAATTTATTTATTAACAGGAGTTGATCGCAACCGGATTGAACTTATACAGCCCAAATTAGAAACAATTACCTACGAAGTTTTAGATCAAAGTATAGAAAATAGAGTAGAAATTCAGGCTTTAAATCATGGCCTTAAAGCCACAGATTACAAAATCAAAGCAGAGGAACGATGGTGGATTCCAAAAGTTCAGGCACAAACTTCGCTAAGCTATTTTGGTTTATACAATAATAGCATCAGCACTTCCAAAGAGTTATTGCCCAACAGCGGTAAAAAATTAGATCTTAATCCATCCAACGTAAATGTCTTCCCTTTGTTTCAAGCCGGAGTTGGTTTTAAATGGGATATTTTTGATGGTAATGAAGGAAAGCATTTGGTCGAAAGAGTAAAAATTGAAAAAGAGCTATTAGAAAATAAAAAACGCGACGCCTCGAAAAAATTAAATCTTAATTTAGCAAATAATCAAACCAATTATAAGATTGCTAATGCCCAGATTAAATTGAAACAAAAAGCCCGTGAAATTGCAAAACAGGGCTTAGAACAGGTTGAAAAAGAATTCCGGTACGGAACCAAAACTTCATCCAATTTAATTGACGCGGAAAATGATTATGAAAATACCGAACTGGACTATCAGACCGCTATATTTAATCAACGAAGAAGCGCCATCGAATTGATGAAATCTACCCAAAATTTGCAAATCGATAAACTTTACTAAAGAGACAATAGACAATAGACAATAGACTACAAGATAATAGACTACAAGATAATAGATAATAGACTTTAAGAGAATTGATAAAAAAAGAAATCGAATTTTCTTCGACATGATCACAAACAACAAACAACAAACAATAAAAATGAAAAACACCATAATTACCTCTTTAGTTTTTGCAAGCTTACTCGCCCTTGGTGGGTGTCAGGATTCTAAACCCGAACGAGAAATCGTCGGAAAAACAATGAAGGAAGTCATTTCGTTTTCCCCAAAATTAAGCGGCAGAATCCTCATCATTAATGTGGAAGAAGGTCAAAGCGTAAAAATAGGGGATACCCTCGCAATTTTAGATGTTCCCGAAGTTTCTGCAAAAATTGCGCAGGCAAGAGGCGCAACGAATGCCGCTAGCGCGCAAGTGCTGTTGGCAAAAAATGGGGCTACAGCCGATCAGCTCCGGCAATTGAAGGCCAAACAAAAAGGCTTGCAGGAACAGTTTCAATATGCTCAGAAATCATTTGGCAGAGCTAAAAATATGTACCGAGACAGTTTGCTTTCACCACAAAATTATGACGAATATTTTGCAAAATACCAAGGTGCAAAAGCACAATTAGACGCCGTGAATGCCGAACTTCATGATGTTGAACTGGGAACACGATTTGAAAAAATAGAAATGGCACAAGGTCAGGAAAATCAGGCTAAGGGGGCTTTGCAAGAAGCCAACGTAGCCTACTCAGAAAAATACATCATCGCAACCAATGATATGGAAATCGAAACCATCTCTTTAAATAAAGGCGAATTAGCAACTGCCGGTTATCCGCTATTTACCGGCTATATTCCAGATACGTCCTACTTCCGGTTTACCATTCCTGAATCTAAAATTGCAAAGTATCAAAAAGGAATGACCGTAAAAATGCTGGTTAATTATAATAAAAAAGAGTTTTCTGGCAAAATTGTGGCCATTAAACAATTGGCAAAATATGCAGATATCACCACTGCTTTTCCAGATTATGAACCCGAAGAAGCGATTTATGAAATCAAAGTAATTCCAGAAAATCGGCAAGCGACTAAAGATATTTTGGTGAATTCAAATGTGACTTTGAAATAAGTGCAACTTTAATGTAATCACCCAAAATGAAACAAATAAGATATTTATTGAAAAGGGAATTCTACCTCTTTTTCACCAATAAAACAATGCTTTCCGTTTTCTTTTTAGCGCCGATTTTCTACGCTTTACTCATCGGCTTTACATACAAATCCGGAAAAGTAGAAAATATTCCAGTCATCGTGGTCAACCACGACAATACGCCCTTGTCTAACCAAGTGGTGGAAATGTTGCAAGACAGCAAGGCTTTGAAAATTTTAAGCTATATCAACGAACCAGCGAATCTGAAAGATGAAACCATCAGAACAGAAGCAGCTGCTGTAATCGTAATTCCCGAGCGGTTTGAGGCGATGATGCTTCAGAAAAAATATCCCGAAGTGAACGTCTATGTCAATACCTCTAATGTTTTGACGGCGAATTTTGCGACAAAAGCAATTCAACTCACCTTAGGAACATTTTCCGCCGGTGCTGAAATTAAAGCTTTGCAAAAAAAAGGAATGAATGCCGATTTGGCAAAAACCCAGTTTGAACCGTTTAAAGCCAATTATATTACCCTCTTCAATACCACCAGTAATTATCTGATTTTCATGTGGCCTGCTATGATGGCGGTCGTTTTACAACAGGTGATTTTGTTGGCGATGGCGGTCACTTTTTCAGAAGAATTTAAAAGAGAATCATTCATTAAAGATTTTGCCGGAAAAGAGAAATATGCAGTGGTGGTAATGGCCATAAAATGCCTGCCAATATGGATCTTTGCCAATTTCAATATTCTGTTTTTCTACCTGTGCAGTTTGTATTTTAGAATACCAGTGCCCGATAATCTGTGGAATTTCTTTCTAATCACCGCCGTATTTGTAGTAGCAGCAACCAATTTGGGCGTTTTGGTCAGTATTTTAGTGCCCGATGCGTTGAAAGCAACCCAGTATTTAATGGTGATCGCTTCGCCAGCATTTATCATCAGTGGATTTACTTGGCCAACTTTTGCCATGCCCGGATTTATCAAAAGTTTTACCGCTATTATCCCTTTAACACCTTATTTGGAAGCCTTGAAAATCATGGTCGTGCAAAACGGTTCCGATTTTCTGACCCAAAAATATTTAATACATCTTTTAATTTTAGCCTGGGTTTATTTCATTTTAGGTTGGATTGCGCTGAAAATTAAAATTCATTTTCTATTTAAAAAATATAACATCTCTGAAAATTACCAAGAAGAAACGCATGAAGAAGAAAACCCAAATCTTATTCTATAGGATAAGATCAATTTTCAGAAATTAAGAAAAGCAGTTTTCATACTGTTTGTTTGTTGGGAGCGTCCGGGTTTTATAATTCGGACGTTCTTTTTTTGCGAAGCTATTTGACTTTGTCGAAGGTAGATCCATTATTTTTTTAGGGCAGACATTTCCGTCCTCCATTCCCGCTTTTTTGCTTCACTTCGTTCCGCAAAAAGAGCTCCATTCAGGCCGGGCTGCAGACTTCGCTGCGTTCAAAATTCAGTTTAATAACAAAGAACTTTCACCTATTCGTAAATCTTTCTCTATTTTTGTAAAAACGAATACCTTGGAACTTCTTGATCAAATTTCAAAATACATAAAATTAGACGCTCTGACCGAGGATTTTTTCCGCAACGAGACGCAAACCAAAACTTATGCAAAAGGTGAATTATTGAGCCAGCAAAATACCTACAACCGAAATGTGTATTACATGGAAGAAGGTTTGGCACGAACGTACTATTTCGAAAAAGGAAAAGATATTACCACTAATTTTTATTCCGAAGGAAAATCGTTTGGGAGCATCGACACTATTTTTAATAATGTCCCTTCTATTTATACCATTGAAACCTTAGAAGAAAGTACCATCACTTTTTGCGACTACAAAAAATTAGAAGATTTATGTGCGGTTTCTTTAACCTCTGCAAACTTTAGTCGGTTTTTGCTGGGGAATTTAATGACCCAAATGTCCAAACGGATCAGTTCCTTGCAACACATGACCGCTAAGGAGAAATACGCCCAACTTTTAGATGAAAATCCTAATATTATTCTGCGTGCTCCTTTGGGAATGATCGCATCCTATCTCGGTATTTCGCAGGAAACATTAAGCCGAATAAGAAGTGAAATTTAAAATGAGCCTATTTGCGTAAATAATTCTATTTTTGTTTAGAAAAAAATAAATTATGCAAGACGTATTCACCACAAAAGAAGCTCAGAATTATATCGATAGAATCAACAAACTATCGCCTGAAACCAAAGGGAATTGGGGAAAAATGTCGGTTGACCAAATGTTGGCGCACTGCAATGTGACGTACGAAATGGTCTACGAACCGCAGAAACACAAAGCACCAAGCGGAATTGCAAAGTTTATTTTAAAGAATTTTGTAAAATCAAAGGTGGTAGGAGAAAAAAGCTATTCACGAAATTCCCCCACCGCACCGCAATTCGTTATTAATGAAAGCCAGAATTTCGACTTGGAAAAAAAGCGGTTAATCGGTTTTATTCAAAAAACGCAACAATTAGGACGAGATGCATTTGATGGTAAAGAATCTTTTTCTTTTGGAAAACTCAAAGCCCAGGAATGGAACAACATGTTTGCAAAGCATCTGAATCATCACCTCGAACAGTTTGGAGTTTAAATTATGAAAAGTTTATTTATTTTATTTATATGTGTTTCAACTTTTTTATCAGCTCAAGTTCAGAATACTTTTCCGTACAAGAATCTTGATCTCTCGGAACAGCTTCTTAATAAAGATACTTTTTATGAAGGTCAGGCCAACAAAGATAAGAGGTATAAAGTAAAATTTGAGTCTGTTAAAAAGGATGTACAACAACCCGAAAGATATTTGGTGGTTGGCGTAACTGATTTTGAAGGAACGCGGCAGGAATTTCAGGGTGAAATTATTTTTAAAGAAAAATTCAGAGTAAGAGATTCTGTAGAAGGTATTTTGCTTTTTGGAGATTTTAATTTTAAAGAAAAACCAGAGCAGCTTTCTGGTGTTTTTATAGGAAAGATTAGGGTGCAGACGGATGAAACTTTGGTGAAAACCAATATGGCGGGAAATGTAACTTTCAAAGGAGACTTAAAAAAAGAGGATGGGAAAACAGACCAACTTTGGTTTGGTAATTTTCACCATTACGATATCGATAAAGTAATTTTTAGATAATAACACCCGAATCATGAAAAAATTAACCTTATTATTGCTGCTGTTCAGTACTTATATATTTGCCCAAATGCCCAATATTTCCAGCGTTTGGATGAACAATTCCCAACCTTATATTGGGACCATCAGTTCGGCAAAATTACCGATGAAAGTGAAAATTAACTTTTCTGAACAGAATAAAATGAACGATCAGGAATATTTTATTTCAGGTTTTTCTTTGGTAGAAAATACAAATACAAAATTTGAAGGCAAGCTGAAAATTAATAAATATAAACCGGGCAAAAAAAGAAATACCGTTTTTGGTGATTATGAATTGGCGGAAGAAGCTACAGGTAAACATTCCGGAATTTTAAAAGGAAAGTTCATTTATACGTTTATGTGGAATAAAAAAACCGAAAAGATTGATAACCAGTTCATTCAATTCATCGGTGATTGGAACAGTTATGATGGAAAATTAAATTATTCAACCCTTTGGAAAAATCAATAATACAAGCAAAATTATGGCAACAATTAATCCTTACCTAACCTTTGATGGTCAGTGCGAAGAAGCATTTAATTTCTATAAATCGGTTTTTGGCGGCGAATTCACTTATCTTTCAAAATTTGGTGAAATGCCACCGGTGGAGGGCATGCCATCACTTTCTGATGAAGTTAAAAATAGAATTTTGCATATTTCGTTGCGCGTCTCACCCAGTACAATTTTAATGGGAAGCGATTTTATACCTGGGATGCACGATCAAGTGGTCGGAAATAATATTTCGATTTCAATCGATACCAAATCAGAATCGGAAGCCGAAGGTATTTTTAATGGGCTTGCGCGCCGTGCGAAGGTGACCATGCCATTGGAAAATACATTTTGGGGTGCGTATTTCGGGATGTTAACCGATGATTTTGGCGTAAACTGGATGGTGAATTATGATGATCCCGCGAAAATTCAACCCCATTAATTCCCTATATTTTAAAAATCCTTTCCCTCTTTTTAGGAGGGAAAGGGTTGAATACTGGCAGATCAATTACTTTGTCGAATTTTCTAAAATAATGGCATAACCTTGTCCAACTCCAATACACATGGTTGCCAGCGCATATTTTTTTCCGGATTTTTGCAGTTCTAAGGCGGCAGAATAGGTGATTCTGGTTCCACTCATTCCCAGCGGATGACCGAGCGCAATGGCACCACCATTTACGTTGACTCGGGGATCGTTAGTGGCAATTCCGAGTTCTTTTAAACAAGCAATACTTTGCGCCGCAAAAGCTTCATTCAATTCAATAATATCAATTTGATCTAAGGTGAGGCCCGCTCTTTTTAACGCTAATTTAGTAGCTTCTACCGGACCGATTCCCATGATTCGGGGTTCAACACCAACTACAGCGGAACAAACTATTTTTGCCAAAGGTTTTAAATTATATTTTGTCACCGCTTCCTCAGAGGCAATAATTACTGCAGCAGCACCATCATTTAGTCCTGAGGCATTTCCTGCCGTTACCGTTCCGTTTTCTTTAATAAAAGCGGGTCTTAATTTCCCTAAGATCTCTAACGTGGAAGTAGGCTTAATGAATTCGTCTTTATTAATCACAATTGCCTCACCTTTTTTTTGTGAAATCATCACCTCCGAAATTTCTTCCCCCAAACGGCCAGATTCCTGTGCTTTCTTTGCTTTCATTTGAGAATTAAAGGCGAAGACATCCTGTTCCTCACGGGAAATTTTATACATATCAGCAAGGTTTTCTGCTGTTTTTCCCATGGCCTCAATGCCGTACATTTTTTCCATCGTTGGGTTGATAAACCGCCATCCAAAACTAGAATCATACATTTTGGAATCAGTCCCAAAGGCCGACTCAGATTTGGACAGAACATAAGGTGCACGCGACATTCCCTCCACACCACCAGCGATAAAAAGATCGCCTTCCTCTGCTTTGATGGCTCTCATTGCTTGAACAATCGAACTCATTCCTGACGCACAGAGGCGGTTAACAGTTTCCCCCGGAACAGGCACCGGAATACCAGCCAAAAGCAAAGCCATTCTTGCGATATTCCGATTGTCTTCACCTGCTTGATTTGCACAGCCGATAATTACATCATCTATTTGATCTAAAGGTAAATTCGGATTTTTTTCGATGAGACTTTTCAGTACAGAAGCCATTAAATCATCAGTTCTGACCGGCGCTAAATTTCCTTTAAAATTTCCAATGGCTGACCGGGTTCCATCGATGATATAGGCATTTTTCATTTTATTTTTTTTAATAAGCGTAAATTTAAGAAAATAAAAAAGACTTCCAGAAAAGGAAATCTTATGCGATTTAAAACAATTCTCAGTTATTGTGCGTTAATCAATTTACTGGAAAAAATTTTCCAACAACTGCTAACGAATATAATACCTGCGGTAGATAGTGCAGCAAAATAAATCACCTGACTTTCTGCTTTGTTTACCACTGCAATGGCAATTAGAGCCCAAACTGCTACGAGTGCGAAGAAAGGTGCATTTTTTTTCCAGATCATTATGATATGGATGAATGAGGCAATGATTATTAAAATTATTGTCCAGTTCACTTCTGAAGCTCCCCAACCATTCCAGTCGATTTTCTTGAGCCAGGCTGCAGTGGCTGCAATGAGAGCTACACTAACCCAACCCGCATAAATTTGAAAAGGAATATTGATGAACCATTTTTGGGCTGAGGACGAATTATAGAGCAAGGCGTGCCAAAGTATTTTTAATAGCGCAAGAAGAAATACGACCATCACGATTACTGATAAGCCTGTGTAACCATAGAGCCACAATACAATCCAGGTGCAATTTGCCAGACATGAAATCACAAACCACCAACCGATCTTTTCTAGCAGTTCATCAGCTTCATTCTTTTTGGGATTAAATAAACTTCGACCCGTATAAAATACGAAACCAATGAGCAGTAAATAAATAAGACCCCAAATAGAAAAGGCATAGCCAGCCGGTGTAAACAGATTTTGGTTATCTGCTGATACGTTCCCAATCGTTTTACCATTGAAGACTCCCGTATTGCTTAGGTAATTAAATACGATTGTGGTTATTAAAAAGAAGCCATTCGCGATTTGTAATGTTTTTATCATGAGAACAAAATTTTTAAATGATTTAATATTAATTTAAGCGATAAACTTCCTGCAATTTAAAGAATAATTTTTTTTATTCATAGGATTCCCACCATTTTTCATATACTTTAGAATCATCATTCAAGAAGGTTTTTTCGCCAATTTTTGGAGTGAGAATTTTTAAATTTTCATCGTTTGCTGCGGTGATTCTTTTCAAAGGTTCATCCCAGGGATGGGTCGCTAAAACGAATTTTGAGTGATGGACGGGCAGCATCTTTTCAGCATTTAAATCTTTCATCGCCTGCAATTGCTCGGTAGGAACCATATGGATATACCTCCAATCCTGATGGTATTGACCCGTTTCCAGAATCGCCAAATCAAAAGAGCCGAATTTCTCACCGATTTTTTTAAAATGATCATCATAGCCACTATCCCCACCGATGAAAATGTTCTGCGTGGGCGTAATCAAAGCGAAACTCGCCCAAATTGTCTGATTTCTTTTTAAGCCTCGACCAGAAAAATGGCGGCTTGGTTCACAATATATTTTGAATCCATTTCCTAAATCAAAATCTTCGTGCCAATCAAGTTCAATAATTTGCGATGTTTCATACTTCCACAATTCCAGATGTTCGCCCGTTCCAAGACCGGTAATAACCTTGTTAACTTTTGACCGCAGTTGGGTCACTGTTCTATAATCCAGATGATCCCAATGATCGTGCGTGAGGATTAAATAGTCCAGTTCTGGAATATCACTTGCGGAATAAAAATCGGTGCCAGGGATGGCTTTTCCCATAAAAGAGAAAGGCGCAGCATTTCCACTGAATACAGGATCGACCATTATTTTTTTGCCATCGATTTGCATAAAATAAGAAGAATGACCAAACCAAATCAAAACATTTTCATCAGCGCTGAGATTCTGTAAATCTGTTTTATTAAAATTAAAATTTTGGGTTGGCTTTTTTCGGGGGGCTTTTCCAAATAAAAATCGAAACATCACCTTTCCCATATTTGTCTCCTCTGCCAATTGTGGCGTTGGATGTATATTCTGGAATGCACCACCTTTGAAATGAGGGGATTTCAGAATGCGTTTAAGTCTTTGTCCAGAAGGTTTTCTTCCGAATTGCGGATGTTTTGCGATATAAAAAATACCAGCAGCAAATAGAAGAAAAATAAATAAAATTAATATCATTGGGGAAATTAAATAGTGAAAAATAGAGTACGAAATTAAACCAAATATTTATCATGTTCCTTGTTTCACATATCCAAATTTGCGTATTTTTAGGTAGTGAAATAGTAGTAACCCTTAAAATTATAAAGTTATGCACGATAATGTAGTAATTAAACAGCGAGTCAATGCGCCAATTGCAAAAGTGTGGAGCGCCCTTACAGACAGTTCTCAAATGAAAAATTGGTATTTTGATATTGCCGATTTCAGTACTGATTTACACACCGAATTTAGTTTTTACGAGCCAGGTGGTGAAAATAAATACCAACATCACGGTCAGATTTTAGAAGTAATTCCACAGGAAAAACTGAAGTATACGTGGTCTTATCCAGAGTTTTCTAAGGATAAAACAATCGTAAAATGGAATCTTCAAGACGAAGGTGATCAAACTTTGGTTATCCTTACTCATAAAGGTTTAGAGAACTTTGATCATCTCGGCGAAGAATTTCATAAAGAACAATTTGAAAAAAACTGGACTGAAATTGTAGCTGAAAAGTTGAAAAATTTTGTTGAAAATTAATTTTCCTATTTAAAAAATATAAAACACGCCCTCGAGCGTGTTTTTTTTATGACCAAAGACTATAATTTTTTGATTGCCAGCTCTTCTTCACGTTTTCTTTTCTCAACTTTTTTAAAGGTATATGCGCTCATAATGATACTGAATTCATACAATAAAAGCAGTGGAAAGGCTGCCATTAACATACTCAAAACATCCGCAGGAGTAATAATTGCGGCAACGACCATAATCAAAACAATAGCATGACGACGATAGATTCGCATGAATTTAGGCGTTAAAATTCCTATGGAAGTTAAAAAATATACAATCACCGGAAACAAGAAAATCACGCCCATTCCCAAAACGATTTGAAGGAAAAGGGTTGTATAATCACTTAAATCAAAAAGCTGTGTAATGGAATCTGAAACCTTAAACAATAACCCGAAATTTATAGCAAACGGAAGAATCAAAAAGTAACCGCACAGAATACCAGCAGCAAAAAGAATCCAAACGAAATTAATTAACCAAACGGAGTTTTTCCGTTCTTTGGGGTGAAGTGCTGGTGAAATAAATCGCCAAAGTTCCCAAACCAAATAAGGAAATGCAGCGACAATACCGCCAAAAATAGAGACCGCCATCATCACGTTAAATTGCTGAAATAACTTTTTTTGTTGCACTGCAAAATGACCGGGCAGTGTAATGCTGTCTTCGCCAATTAATTCTCTGGAAAAGTGGTTCACTACACGAAAAGTGAAAAAATCATTTCGTGTAGGTCCAAAGAAGATGTGATCCATAATCCAATTCACATTGAATCCAACCACAATCGCACAAATTACAATCGCAATCATTGCGCGAATCAAGTGTGCTCTTAATTCTCCGATGTGTCCCCAAAAAGACATTTCTTTTACGTCGCTCACGAAATTTTTATTTAAATATTTTTTCTGGTATTCTTACAAAAGCCAGGTGATTTTGAAGTTGCGAAATTAATTAAATATTAACAAAGAATCTTTAAATGAATGAGATTTTAATTTATTCCTTCGTCTAACAGGCGGTGAATATCAATGATTCCAAAGTATTTCCCATTATCAGTTACAATGAGCTGACCGATGTTTTTATCTTTCAAAATTTGCATTGCTTCTTTTGCTAAAGCATTTTTATCCACACTTTTCGGGTTGATGCTCATGATATCTTTGGCGATAAATTTTGATAAATCTTGGTCACTCAACAACATTCTACGCAAGTCACCATCCGTGATCACCCCAATTATTTCCTCGCCATAGGTCACCACTGTAATCCCATGTTTTGAACTGCTCACTGAAATAATAATATCTCTCAAGTTTGCATTTTCAGGGACTTGGGGCTTTTGCGGTGATAGAAACTGTTCCACTTTTGCCGTAAGATTTTTACCCAAACTGCCTCCTGGATGAAATTTCGCAAAATCAGTTTCTTTAAAACCGTTAAGCTCCATTAAGCAAACTGCCAAAGCATCACCCAAAGCCATCTGAACGGTGGTAGAACTGGTAGGAGCCAACTTAATTGGGCAAGCTTCCTTTTCAACATGGGTGTTGAGAACCACTTCAGCAACTTCAGCAAGTTTGCTGTTTAAGTTGCCTGTCATTGCAATAAGACTGGAGGAATATTCTTTTAAAAAGGGAGCCAAAGTAACAATCTCTGGTGAGTTGCCAGAATTTGAAATGCATAAAACCACATCAGTCTTTTGGATTACCCCCAAATCACCGTGAATTGCCTCGGACGCATGTAAGAATTGAGAGGGTGTGCCTGTGGAATTAAGCGTCGCAACTATTTTATTTCCTACATGTGCAGACTTACCAATTCCTACGATGATGAGTTTTCCTTTCGCGGAATTAATGATTTCTACCGCCCGCAGAAACTGTTTGTCTAGACGGTTTTTAAGGAGCTCGAGCTCAGATATTTCAATTGATAAAGCATCTTTTGCAAGCTGTAGGATTTTTTGATTATTCATAAAATTAAAGGATCATTTTTTAAGGATTTCCACCAATTTAAAATATTGTACCGCATCTTTTTTTACATTATGGAAGAGAAATTCCTATAAAATACAAAAATATTAAATGTGATTTTAATCAAAATTAAAGGCCATTGTTTTTAATTGTGATAATAATTATTTAACTTTGATTAATATGCAAATTTAGGAAAGAAATATCAGAACCTAACCTAAAATCCAAATTTTCAGGCAGCGTGAAGATGAAGATGTTCAACAAAAAATACTGCTACAAAAAATGTCAACAGAAAGATGAATACAAAAAGCACCGATTTATCTAAAGAATTAAAGAAATATTTCGGTTTCTCAAAATTTAAAGGTCAGCAAGAAGAAATTATAAAGACCCTCATAAAGGGGGATGATGTTTTCGTTTTAATGCCAACCGGCGGAGGCAAATCCCTTTGCTATCAACTACCCGCATTAATATCAGATGGTACCGCAATCGTGGTTTCACCATTAATCGCCTTGATGAAAAATCAGGTCGACGCAATAAACGGGCTTTCCTCGGTGGAAGGAATTGCACATGTATTAAATTCTTCCCTTAATAAAACCCAAACCAAACAGGTATTTGATGACATCAAATCGGGTGTTACCAAATTACTATATGTTGCGCCTGAATCCTTGATTAAAGAGGAATACCAGGATTTTTTGCGGGATGTTGAAATATCTTTTGTCGCCATTGATGAAGCACACTGTATTTCAGAATGGGGCCATGATTTCCGTCCTGAATATAGAAACCTGAAATCCATTATCGATAAAATTGCGGATGTTCCCGTAATTGCCTTAACCGCTACAGCAACACCGAAAGTGCAAGATGATATTCAGAAAACCTTGGGCATGAGCAATGCTTTGGTTTTTAAAGAGAGTTTTAATCGCCCGAACCTCTATTATGAAGTAAGACCGAAAGTAAATATAGACCGCGAAATCGTAAAATTCATTAATTCTCATAAAGGGAAATCTGGAATTGTATACTGCCTGAGCCGCAGAAAGGTGGAGGAATTTGCACAGGTTTTACAAGTTAATGGTATTAATGCTTTGCCTTATCACGCAGGACTCGATCAAAAAACCAGGGTGATGAATCAGGATAAATTTCTGATGGAAGACGCAGATGTTATTGTCGCCACCATTGCCTTTGGAATGGGAATCGATAAACCAGATGTTCGTTTTGTGATCCATTATGATATTCCAAAATCACTGGAAAGTTACTACCAAGAAACCGGTCGTGCCGGTCGGGATGGAGGAGAAGGTCATTGTCTTGCTTTTTATGATCCGAAAGATATCGAAAAATTAGAAAAATTTCTAGCGCAAAAACCTGTTTCTGAACGGGAAATAGGGTTGCAACTTTTAAATGAAGTGGTTGGGTATGTAGAGACTTCTATGAGCAGACGTCAATATATATTGTATTATTTTGGAGAATTGTTTGATCCTGTAAGTGGTGATGGCGCGCTGATGTGTGATAACTCCGTAAATCCGCCTAAATTAAAAGATGCTTCAAAGGAATTAAGATTGGTTCTTAAGCTAGTGAAGGAGCTGGAAGAGAAGTTTAAAACAAAAGATCTCATTTCAGTACTTCTCGGCAAAGAAAACCCCGTGACCAAATCCTATAAATTAGAAAATAATAAACATTTTGGCATTGGTGAAAAAGAAACAGAAAATTTTTGGAAATCAATTATCCGACAAGCAACCGTACAGAATTTTCTTCAAAAAGATATTGAAACGTACGGTGTTTTAAAATTAACTGAAAAAGGCAACCAGGCACTTGCTACAAAATCTGATCAGGTGTTTTTTATTGCAGAAGACCGCCAGTACAATTTGGAGCAAACGAAAGCAGATTCCGACAAAGTGCAAACAGATTCAGTCGCCAGTTTGGATGAAGTGTTGTTTGCTCAGCTAAAAGACTTGCGAAAAAAAGTAGCAAAAAAGCAAAGCATTCCGCCCTATACGGTATTTATGGATCCGAGTTTGGAAGATATGACCGTGCAATATCCCGTAAATATTGATGAAATTGCAAAAATTTATGGTGTTGGTGAAGGTAAAGCAAAGAAATATGGAAAAGAATTTGCTGATTTTATTAAAAATTATGTTGAAGAGAATGAGATAGAAAGAACTCAGGATATGGTGATGAAAACAGTAGCCAATAAATCCAGTCACAAAGTTTTTATCATTCAGAGTACCGATAAAAAAATTGATTTAGAAGATATTGCAAAAGCCAAAAATATTTCAATGGATGAACTATTGAAAGAAATGGAACGGATTGTTTATCAAGGAACTAAATTGAATATCAACTATTACATCGATGAAAATTTTGATGAAGATGTGGTAGAGGAATTTATGGAATTCATGGGTGAAAGTGAAAGTGATAGTATGAAAATTCTTTTGGCCGAATTTGGTGATGATTTGAGTGATGAAGAAGTGCGAATGTTGCGGATCAAGTTTATTTCAGATGTAGCGAATTAAATTAATTTGTTATGCAGAATCCACTTTTAGAACTAAAATATGATTTGATGAAATGGATTTCTAATCTTGATGATTTGGAAGTTTTATCAGAATTAATGGAATTTAAAGAAAAAAATATTGATGCTGATTGTTTTGAAGAAAAGAACGTTGAAGCTGAACAATCTTTTGATGAGCAATTTGCTGCAGGAATGACTTCTGAAGAACTTTTAGAAAATATTTTTGCACATATTGATACTTTACCCTGGAAAAAATAACTTTTTTACAAAAAACCATTCGAACAATTTTTCAGAATTGATGTAAATTTCGCTTCACTTTGTCAAAGTTAAAAATCTTTGACAAAGTTTTTTTTAAAGTTTATGAAAAAGAAAATCTCCATCATCTTCATCCTTCCTGATCTTGAAACTGGCGGTGCAGAAAGGATTGTTACCACAATTGCCAATCATCTCGACCGTGAAAAATTTGATCCAAAAATTTTACTTTTGCGGAAAGAAGGCGGTTATTTGGATTTTTTAAAAGAGGATGTAGAAATTATCGATATCAAAACACCTAGAATTCGCCATTCTTTACTTCCTATTTTAAAAGAAATTCGCAAAAGAAAACCAAATATTGTTTTCAGCGGTTTTGGCGAAGTGAACGCTTATTTGGCTTTATTTATCAAATTTTTTCCGAAAACCAAGTTTATTGCAAGAGAAACAAACGTGGTTTCTCAACACGTTACGAGAAAGGAGATTCGGTTTTTCTACAAATTTTACAATAATTATCATAAAATCATTTGCCAAAGTGATGATATGCAAAATGATTTAATTGAAAGTTTTAAGATTAAAAAAGAGAAAATCGTTAAAATAAATAATCCTGTTGACTTTGAATTTATTGATGAAAAATTAGAAAATACAACAAAACCAGAATCTTTTTCTGATGATTATAAAAATGTTGTTGCTGTCGGAAATCTCTCTTTCAGAAAAGGTTTCGATAATTTGCTGAAAGTTTTTAGTCATTTTAAAAATGAAAAAATCAAACTTCATATTTTAGGAGATGGAAAAGATAAAGCGGTTTTACATCAATTAAAATTAGATTTAAAATTAGAAAATGTCATCTTCCACGGACAGCAAAAAAATCCGTATCAATTTTTAAAATTTGCAGATCTATTTGTACTTTCTTCCCGTTATGAAGGTTTTCCAAATGTTTTGTTAGAAGCAGGAGCGTGCGGAACTTATTCTTTGGCAAATAATTGTCCGGGTGGAATTAATGAAATTATCCAACCAAAAATAAATGGAGAAATTTCAGATATTGAAAATCACGAAGAATTTGCGGAAAAGTTAAGAATCATTTTGAATGCAGATTATGAAAAAGAAGAGATTAGAAATTCTATAAAATCTAGGTTTTCTAAAGAAATTATTTTGAAGAAATATGAAGATTTGCTAGGTGATATTTAATTAAGTTAGAGACTTCACTGCTGAAAAAAAAATTTTAAATCGTGCTTTTGTCATTCCGTAGGAATCTCAACGTGAGCAATTTGGCAACGCTAGATCGACTTCGTAGAACAATTTCATTGTTTCCTGCGAAATGGCACTTACGAGTAAGTTGTTTTGATTTTTGCTTATTATTTTTTTGAATTTAATTCAATAGCGTCTGGCTTTAGCCCGATGTTTTTTGCGTGTAAAATTTGGCTTTAGCCGAAACTTATTTTAAATTTTGGCTAAAGCCAACTGAAAAATTATTATTTTAAACCTATTGATATATTGTTATTCTTATACGCTTTTTCCTTTTTGAAATTTTGAATATTTTTAATAAAAAATTAGCAAATTTAAAATTCAATTACATCTCAAATTTCTAAATCATATTTTTAAAATGTTTATATAATTATAATATTTCGCAAAATCTATGATTCAAATCACAATCAAGTTTTCAAAAGTTGCAAACTTTTATCATTTTAAAAATATTTATTAAATTGATTATCAATATTTTAACCTAAAATATTTGTAAACTTTTTTTATCTGAATAAACTTCTGTACTTTTATTTCGTCAAAAAATGAAAATATGGAAGCAACGCTCTTATCAAAAAAAACAAATACTTATACGTTCGATGATGCTTATCAATCTACTTTAAAATATTTTAAGGGAGATGATTTGGCTGCAAAAGTTTGGGTGAGTAAATATGCCTTAAAAGATTCAGACGGAAATATTTATGAGCAAAATCCAGATGATATGCACCGAAGGATCGCTTCTGAAATCGGGAGAATTGAAGCGAAATATCCCAATTCGCTTTCAGAGCAAAAAGTTTTTGATCTCATCAAAAAATTCAAATACATCATTCCACAAGGAAGTCCGATGACGGGAATTGGAAATAATTTCCAGATTGCATCGCTTTCAAACTGCTTTGTAATTGGCAGTGGAACGCAAAGCGATTCTTACGGAAGCATTATGAAAATTGATGAAGAGCAAGTGCAATTGATGAAACGTCGCGGTGGTGTTGGTCACGATTTGTCGCATATTCGTCCGAAAGGTTCTGCGGTGAAAAATTCTGCGCTCACTTCCACAGGTTTGGTTCCGTTTATGGAAAGGTATTCCAATTCTACGCGGGAAGTTGCGCAAGATGGAAGACGCGGTGCTTTGATGCTTTCCGTTTCTGTAAATCATCCAGATTCTGAAGATTTTGTAGATGCAAAAATGGAGCAGGGAAAAATTACTGGAGCCAATATTTCGGTGAGAATTGACGATGATTTTATGAAAGCCGTCGTAGAAAAAGAAAATTACATTCAAAAATATCCGATTCACAGCAAAAATCCTAAATTTCAAAAAGAAATAAAAGCGACCGATCTTTGGGATAAAATCATTCACAACGCGTGGAAATCTGCCGAACCGGGAATTCTTTTCTGGGATACCATAATTAATGAATCTTTGCCAGATTGTTATGCAGAATATGGCTACGAAACGGTTTCCACCAATCCGTGTGGCGAAATTCCGCTTTGTCCGTATGATTCTTGCCGACTTTTGGCGGTGAATCTTTTCTCTTATGTAGAAAATCCGTTTACTAAAAAAGCGAAATTTAATTTTGAATTATTCAAAGAACACGTCGGTTACGCGCAAAGAATGATGGACGATATCATCGATTTGGAAATTGAAAAAATCGATGCGATTCTTGAAAAAATTAAAACCGATCCGGAAGGTGAAGAAATAAAATTTACCGAACAAAATTTGTGGTTAAAAATTCGTCACAAAACCATCGAAGGTAGAAGAACTGGCGTTGGAATTACGGCAGAAGGCGATATGTTGGCTGCTCTTGGAATTCAATACGGAAGCAAAGAAGGTAACGAATTTTCTACTTTGGTTCACAAAAATTTGGCTTTGGCTGCCTATCGTTCGTCCGTAGAAATGGCGAAAGAAAGAGGTGCTTTTGCAATTTATGATGCCAAAAAAGAAGCGAAAAATCCATTTATTTTAAGATTGAAAGATGCCGATCCAGAACTTTTCCAGGATTTGCAGAAATATGGCAGAAGAAATATTGCTTTGCTCACGATTGCTCCAACTGGAAGCACTTCCTTGATGTCGCAAACTACGTCTGGAATTGAACCCGTTTTTCTTCCAGTTTATAAAAGACGTAGAAAAGTGAATCCAAATGATCAGGATATTCGTGTAGATTTTGTAGATGAAGTGGGCGATTCTTGGGAAGAATATTTGGTTTTTCACCACCGTTTCAAAGAGTGGATGGAAATCAACGGTATGGATTCCAATAAAAATTATTCGCAAGAAGAAATCAATGATATTATTGAAAAATCTCCTTATTACAAAGCGACTTCCAATGATGTAGATTGGTTGAGCAAAGTAGAAATGCAGGGTTCTATTCAAAAATGGGTGGATCATTCCATTTCTGTGACCATCAATATTCCAAATGATGCGACGGAAGAATTGGTGAATCAACTTTACATCAAAGCGTGGGAAGTGGGTTGCAAAGGCGTTACGGTTTATCGCGACGGTTCTCGTTCCGGTGTTTTGATTTCTGCCGATGAAAAAAAGGAGGAACAACCAGAAATGATTACTTCGGTTTTCCCGACCAAAAGACCGCAGATTTTAACAGCAGATGTGGTTCGTTTTCAAAATAATAAAGAAAAATGGATTGCTTTTGTTGGCTTAATTGAAGGAAAACCTTACGAAATTTTCACAGGTTTAGCCGATGATGAAGAGGGGATTTTAATTCCACGTTGGGTAAATGAAGGTGTAATCATCAAAAACCGCGACGAATCTGGAAAATCCCGTTATGATTTCCAATTCAAAAATCTGCGAGGTTACAAAACCACTATTGAAGGACTTTCCCACAAATTTAAACCAGAATTTTGGAATTACGCCAAACTCATTTCTGGAACTTTACGTCACGGAATGCCGATTGAAAACGCCGTAGAATTGATCAACCGTTTAGAACTCGATTCCGAATCCATCAACAATTGGAAAGCCGGAGTTGCACGTGCTCTAAAACGCTACATCGCCGATGGAACCAACGCCGGCGGAAAATGTTCGAGTTGTGGCTCTGACCAGGTTGTTTATCAGGAAGGTTGCTTGACTTGTAAGAATTGTGGGAATAGTAAGTGTGGGTAGAATAGTTTTTTATATGATTAAAGACGCAGTTTTTTCTACGTCTTTTTTTGTCAAAATGATATTTGAAAAACTAAAACAGTTTATGGTTTTAAATTAGCAATTTATCTTTATTAAAATTTTTATCGCACCGAAGATAAAAACACCAATAGTAATTATAAAAAATATTGAACTTAATATTGAAAATGAAATATAAACTTTTCCTCTTTTTTCAATGTTTTTTTCGACATTGAAAAAGTTGATATATTTAACGCTTATACCGAAATATTTACTGATTTGCTTTTTAAATGTGGTTAACTGCTTTTCAATATTATTTTCATCTGCTAAAATATTGTAATAATTTATTAATATTTTATTTAATTCTAAATCTTCGGCATTAACTTCATAAGATAGCGAATAATTAAAATCTTCTTTTAAGTACTGAATTAATTGGAAAGTTGTTTCATCTCCAGTAATTTCTCTTGGAGTCGGAATTTGATCTGTATTTACTGTAGCACCTTTAAAATAATTTGATATATCACTTAAAATCATTGAATTAAGTGATAGCGTTATGACACTATCCCGTAAAGTGTGTAAGTTGAAAAGTTTGAGGCTTGAATTTTTATAATTTGAGCCTTTCTTCAAATATAAGCATAAATTGATTTAATACAATTCC
>NZ_JAUFQB010000053.1 GCF_030409525.1 Kaistella yonginensis
AATTGTATTAAATCAATTTATGCTTATATTTGAAGAAAGGCTCAAATTATAAAAATTCAAGCCTCAAACTTTTCAACTTACACACTTTACGGGATAGTGTCAATATAGATTTTTCAAGTTGAATAAATAAGGCTACAAAAATACTTCTTCTCACCCGATAAAAAAATCTCTTCCTAAAAAAATAGGAAGAGATTTTGAGTATTTTTATGCTGTATGGTTTATGTAAGACTTGCTCTTACATATCCTACAACTTTCAAATCACCATTAACAGATTTTACATAGTCAGCAACAGAAACTGCCGAATCCTTGATAAATGCTTGGTGTACCAAAGTATTGTCTTTGTAGAATTTCTGCATTTTTCCTTTTAGGATATTATCAATAATGTTTGCAGGTTTTCCTTCTTTTGTCAATAATTCTCTTTCGATTTCTAATTCTTTATCGATCGTCTCTTGAGAAACTTTAGTTTCATCTAGAGCGATTGGGTTCATGGCAGCAACTTGCATTGATACAGATTTTGCAACTTCTGCACCTCCATCTACGTTTGCAGATAAAGAAGTGATCGCTGCAATTTTATTTCCAGCGTGTATGTAAGCTCCTAAGAAAGGGCCTTCAATTCTTTCGAAAGCACCAATTTCGATTTTTTCACCTATAATACCCGTTTGCTCGATTAATTTTTCGGCAACCGTCATTCCGTGGAAATCAGAAGCTAAAAACTCTTCTTTGTTTGCATAAGCAACCGCTTGCTCCGCTAATTCGTGAGCTAACCCAACGAAGTTGTCGTTTTTACCAACGAAATCTGTTTCACAATTTAAAGCGATAATTGCTCCCATTGTGTTATCTTGGTTTACTTTTGCAATTACAGCACCTTCATGAGAATCTCTGTCTGCTCTGTTTGCGGCAACTTTTTGTCCTTTTTTTCTAAGGATTTCAATTGCTTTATCGAAGTCTCCATCAGCTTCTACCAATGCTTTTTTGCAGTCCATCATCCCTGCGCCTGTAATGTTTCTTAATTTAGCTACATCTGCAGCAACTGGTGTATACATATTCTTATTTTTTTATATTAAAAAATGATTATTTTAGCTATCTTTTTAAGCGTTGCAAAGATAATAAAATTCGCACAAACTAAAAAGTACAATTTTTCGTTATTATAAAAATTTAAAATTCTAAAATTGAACGCCTTAATGAAAAAAATTATCTACTTACTCTTTTTATTTATTTCCCTTGGCTCTTTTGCCCAATCCAAGTATACCGCTGCTGAAGTAGAGAAAAGTACGGATGCGCAAGTTATTGCAAATTTTATAAAATATAACCCCTCTCATCCCAAGACACCGGAGTTTAAAAGAAAGCTTTTTGCGGTTATCAATGCTGATAAAACGCCTACCCAACAGGCAAAAGTGGCAAAGCCAACCATTGCCCCTATCAATACAGGAAAATTAAAAAATGAGGTAAAAAGAAATGTGGCGCAAAATGGCGCAAATGCGCAAAATAAAAGAACTGCTGACTTATTAACTCATCTTTTTAGTAATGATCCTAACGGTAAAACTGCTTATGTGCAGATTAAAAATAAATCAAAATGCAATTTGATTGTGAAGTTGAGCGGTAAAAAATTTTACAACTTAAATGTTCCGGCCCAAAATGAAAATTTTATTTTGGTGGAAAAAGGAAGTTACTCGGTTACAACTATGGTTTGCGATGCGAAATATTCTTCAACAAAAAATATTGGTAAAGATATTGTGATCACTTTGAGCGCGTCGAAATAGAAGTGTTTATTTTGAAAAGTGATGAAATTCTTCAGTGAGTTTCAGATATTCTTCGGAATATTTTCGGGGAGATTGCTCAATGACGAAATTACTTATTAACACAGTTTTCCTTTGCAGCCCAAACTCCAAGAGCAATCTTTTGGGATTACCGCCTTTAATACCGTAAATCTGGATTTTTCTAATTAAATAGAATCCGGATTTAGAACAAATTTCTTCAAATAAAATCCCAGCTTCAAAAGGGATAATTACGGAAAGCAAGCCTTCTTCGGCTAATAATTCAGCAGATTTTTCAATTAAAATAGGGAAATCTAATTCAATTTGCTGTCTGGCAACACTATCTTTTACCGATTCGTTTTGCTCAAAATAGGGTGGGTTAGAAATAATTAAATCAAATTTTTCTTCTGCGCTAAAGTTTCTATAATCTTGTAAAAATACATGGAGTCGATTATTAAAGGGTGAGTTTTTGAAATTCTTTGCAGCGAGATCTACTGCTTTTTTATCAATATCAATGGCCTGAATTTTTGCTGCCATATTCCGCTGTGCGATCATTAATGCAACTAAACCTGTTCCGGTCCCAACTTCTAAAATGGTCGCTGCATGCTTAACTGTGGAGGATGCGCCAAGCAAAACACCATCTGTCCCCACCCGGAAAACTTCTTTGGATTGATCAATATTAAATTGTTTAAACTGAAAGGGTTTCACTGGTTTTGTAATCTAATTTTTAATAGACGTAAGATTATTGGGTAAGGAAATCGTAAAAATAGTTCCTTTCCCGACTTCAGAGTTTACAGAGATATCCCCTTTATAATCTTCAACCATTTTTCGAACCATCGTTAGGCCAAGACCCATTCCTCCTGATTTAGATGTGAAATTTGGCTCGAAAATCCGAGTGTGATTTTCTTCTGGGATTCCTACGCCACGGTCTTCTACGGTGATAATGATTCGTTTCTGTCGCTGCTCTATATCTACATTAATAGTGTTTTCGCGCTCGTCATCGCTCGCTTGCCTTGCATTAGAAACTAAATTTGTTATAATTCTGGATAAATAAATTTTATCCATTTCAATCATGATATTTTCTTTGTTCGCGTGAAAGTAAATTTTTTCGTCGCTAAAAATATTAATAATGTTTCTTATTTCTTTGTTCAGATTAAAAACTTCATTGTGTTTTTCGGGTAGTTGTGCAAATTGCGAAAAAGCATTCGCAACCGTGGCTACCAAATCTATTTGATCGACCATCGTTTTGCTTAGATGTTTTACCTTTTGGAGGATTTTTGGATCATTCGGATCAAACTTTCGTTCAAAATTTTGAATGGTGAGCTTCATAGGTGTTAAAGGGTTTTTTACCTCATGTGCAACTTGCTTGGCCATTTCGCGCCAGGCTTCTTCTTTATCTTTAAAACTAAGGCGTTCTTTCTGTTCTTTAATCTGCAGAATCATTTTATTATACGCTTTTACCAATTGATTCAATTCATCATTCTGATAATATCTGATCGGTTGTGGGTCATCTTCAAATAAAGTAATTCTATTGATGAGATCAGAAAACTTAGATACTGCTCTGGTTAAGTTATTAGAGATAATCCAACTCAGCCAAATCCCAAAGGCGATAACGAATAGATTAACAATAAAAATGTAATTCAGATATTTATTAAAAACGCTTACATAAGAGGTATCATTATGATAAAATGGAAAATAAACTATGGCAATGGGCTCCAACATATTGTTTTTAAGAATCATGTAAGAAGAGGTAATATTAGCTTCTGTTTTTTTGTCATAGTTTTGAAAATCTACTCTTTTATCACTTTTTAAAACTTTATTAATGACGTCTATGGATAGTTTTTTAACGGGAATAAGATTAATGTCTTTATTTGAAATTACATAATCACCCGTCAAATCATAGATGATGATATCTTGATTGTTAATATCGGCAATTTCATAAATATCGTTTGATAAAATCTCGGGTAAGTCGTTTGTTCGAACTTGGGTATGGCTTACCGCATAGTCTAGTGCAGACATCAGTGATTCTGCTTTTTTTTGTAAATCAGTCCTGCTTTGTTCTGTAGCGTTATTCTTTAAAATGAAATACGAAAGAATTGACGAGCCTGTAATGCTTAGGAAGCAAATGACCAAAAAACCGCCGAAAACTTTATTTCTTAAACTAAAACCTTTGTATTTGCTAAACGGCATTTTTTTTCATCAATTTATTAACATATTTCCCAATAATATCAAATTCTAAATTAACGGTATCTCCGATTTTTAAACTTTTCATGTTCGTAAATTCCCAAGTGTAGGGTATAATTGCTACTGAAAAATCATGCATTCCACTCTCTGCCACGGTTAAACTTATGCCATTTACCGTGATGGAGCCTTGTGGAACAGTCGTGTAGTCACCGGAGTCTTTATAGGAAATCGTGATAAAAAAACTTCCGTCTTTGTCTTGGATGTTTTCTACCAACCCCGTTTTGTCAACATGACCTTGAACCAAATGACCATCAAGTCTACCATCGAACTTCAAACAACGTTCCAAATTAACTTCAGTACCAATTTTCCACATGCCGAGATTGGTTTTTTCTAAAGTTTCATCAATCGCGGTAACCCTGTAATTGCTTTCTGTAATCTCTACCACCGTTAAGCAGCAACCGTTGTGTGCTAAGCTTTGGTCAATTTTCAATTCTTGTGTAAAGGGGCAATTTAATATAAAATCAATATTGCTTTCGTTATGCTTAATGGCTTCTACATGGCCAGTCGCTTCTACAATTCCTGTGAACATAAGTGTGATATTTTATACGAAATGATGAATAAAAAGGATTAATTCTTTAGAAATAAAATAAAGTAATACCAGTTAATCCTAATTTGTTAAATTTGTAAAATTCAATTAATTTTCAAAGATAATAAAAATGAGTCCGAAACAGCATAAAATAAAAGTGGGAATTTCTATCGGTGATTACAACGGGATCGGTCCGGAAATCATCATGAAATCTCTGAAAGATAAATCCATTACCGATTTTTTTACGCCCATTATTTTTGGTTCCGGAAAACTATTTACCTACCAGAAAAATATTTTTAAATTGCCCCTCAATTTTAATTATATCACCGAAGTCTCCCAAGCGCAAGATGATAAAATCAACATGGTTAATCTTTGGAAAGACAATGTGAATGTGGCTTTAGGAACGCCTACTGAGGAGTCTACCCGAATGGCAATTGATTCATTGGAAGCCGCCACCAATGCTCTGATGAGTGGTGAGATTGATGTCTTGGTTACCGCACCCATTAATAAAGAAGAAATGATGAAGCATGGGTTTCAGCATGCGGGACATACCGGCTATTTAGAAGAAAAATTTGGTAAAAAAGGTTTGATGTTTTTAGTGACAGATGATTTAAAAGTCGCGGTTTCTACCCATCATATTCCGCTTGTAGAAGTAGCTGAGAATATTTCTAAAGAAAAGATTAAAAAGCAGATTAAACTTTTGAACCAGTGCCTCATTGAAGATTTCTGTATTGAAAGACCAAAAATTGCAGTTTTAGGTTTAAATCCCCATTCTGGTGATGGCGGAGCAATTGGTAAAGAAGAAATTGAAATCATCGAACCCTCTATTCGAGAACTTTTTGATAACGGGATTATGACCTTTGGTCCTTATCCTGCAGATAGTTTTTTTCAGCCTAATAAGTATAAAAACTTCGATGCGGTTTTGGCAATGTATCACGATCAGGGCTTAGCGCCCTTTAAAACTCTGGCTTATGAAGAAGGGGTAAATTATACAGCGGGCTTGCCTTTTATCAGAACTTCCCCAGATCATGGCGTGGCATACGATATTGCCGGCAAAAATTTAGCTGATGAGCAAAGTTTTAGTGAGGCAATATTTATGGGAATTAAAATTTTTAAAAACCGAAAAGAGTATAATGACTTAATGGCCAATCGAATGCAGCCGCGCAGAAGTAATTCTGGAAATAATCCAGCAGACGATTCGCCGGTCGATCGCTCTTAATATTTAAGCTGAAAAAACATTTACCAGATATTTGTTTAAGATTAATTTGTAATATTAAAAAAAATGCATATTTTTGCACACTCATTTTATGGACAAGTTTAGAAACTACGACATAGTGTTTTCAGGACTTAAAAACGGAAAACACGAGTTCAGGTTTGAGATAGATAAGAAGTTCTTTCAACTTTTCGATACTGAACAAGAATTTACAGAACCTAAAATAGTTGCTGAAATCCTGATGGATAAGCATACTACTTTTTTAGAATTTAAGATTAAAACGTCGGGTACCGTTAATTTGGTTTGTGATATCACGAACAAAAATTTTGATTATCCTATTGAACATGAAATTGACGTTTTGGTAAATTTTGGGGAAGAATTTGATGATAGCAATATTGATGTGATCACCATCCCGAGAACAGATTACGCATTTAATGCTTCGCAATTGATTTATGAAGATGTAATGCTCGCAATCCCAATGAAGAAAGTTTCTCCTGATATTTCTGATGAAGATTTAGAGATTCTAGAAAAGTTCAGTCCGAAAGATGAAATAGAAGAAGAACCGGAAAGCGACCCAAGATGGGAAGCATTGAAGAAGTTAAAAGATAAAAATTAAATAGTTTAAAATGATGAGAATTGAGAAATCAAATACTCATCGCTCATCAACAAAATTATAAGAAAATGGCACATCCAAAAAGAAGACAATCCTCAACAAGAAGAGATAAAAGAAGAACACACTACAAAGCAGTAGTTCCTCAATTGGCAAAAGATGCAACCTCAGGTGAAATGCATTTGTACCACAGAGCGCATTGGTCTGAAGGCAAAATGTACTACAGAGGTAAAGTAGTAATGGAAAAAACAGTAGAAACTGCAGAAGAGAACTAGGCTTAAAACCTAAGAAAAACTTCGTTTTTATACATAAACCACTCAATTTTTTCAATTTTGAGTGGTTTTTTGTTGTTTTTTAGTATCTTTGGCATAATAAACAAATACCAATTATATGGACATTAAAGACATCCAGAATCTTATTAAATTTGTGTCTAAAGCTGAAGTTTCAGAAGTAAAATACAAGACTAAAGATTTCGAAATCACCATTAAAACACCCCTTGGTGGATGCGAAACCAACTACATGCCACAACAGGCAGTTTATCATACCGCACCACAGCAACAGCAAATGGCGCCGGCAGCAGCAAATGCTCCCGCCGCTCCAGCAACCACCGAAACTGTGGCCGATGACAGTAAATTGGTGACCATTAAATCTCCAATGATCGGAACGTTCTACAGAAAACCAGCACCAGACAAAGACATCTTCGTAAATGTTGGTGATGAAGTTTCCGTAGGAAAAGTAGTTTGCGTAATCGAAGCAATGAAATTATTCAACCAAATCGAATCTGAAATTTCTGGTAAAATCGTGAAGGTGTTAGTTGACGATGCAACCCCTGTGGAATACGACCAACCGTTATTTTTAGTAGATCCTTCTTAAAGTAATTTTAAATTATAAATTATAGATTTTAGATCAACGCATCTAAAATAATTTAAAATTCAAAATTCAAAATTTAAAATTTCTAATAGATGTTTAAAAAAATATTAATCGCCAATCGCGGCGAAATTGCAATGCGAATTCTTCGTACGTGCAAAGAAATGGGAATTAAAACCGTTGCCGTGTATTCTACTGCAGATAAAGACAGCCTCCATGTGAGATTTGCCGATGAAGCAGTTTGTATCGGCCCGCCGATGAGCAAAGATTCATACCTTAAAATCCCAAATATTATTTCGGCTGCAGAAATCACCAATGCAGATGCCATTCATCCTGGGTACGGATTTTTATCTGAAAATGCTAATTTCTCTAGAATTTGTCAAAAAAACGGAATCAAGTTCATTGGAGCCACCCCTGAACAAATCGACAGAATGGGTGATAAAGCCAACGCAAAAGCAACCATGAAAGAAGCAGGAGTTCCTTGCGTTCCCGGTTCAGATGGTTTGATCGATTCCTACGAACACGCCATTGAAGTGGCCAAAGAAGTCGGGTATCCGGTGATGATTAAAGCTACCGCTGGAGGTGGTGGAAAAGGAATGCGAGCCGTTTGGAAAGAAGAGGACATGAAGGAGCATTGGGAATCTGCCGTTCAAGAAGCAGTGGCAGCATTTGGAAATGGCGGGATGTATATGGAAAAACTCATCGAAGAACCACGTCATATTGAAATTCAAATCGCAGGGGACCAATACGGAAAAGCTTGTCATTTGTCTGAAAGAGATTGTTCTGTACAAAGAAGAAATCAGAAATTAACGGAAGAAACACCCTCACCATTTATGACCGATGAACTTCGTCAGAAAATGGGCGATGCGGCGGTAAAAGCTGCTGAATATATTGGCTATGAAGGAGTAGGGACCATCGAATTCTTGGTTGATAAACACCGAAATTTTTACTTCATGGAGATGAATACCAGAATTCAGGTAGAGCATCCGATTACCGAACAGGTTGTAGATTTCGACTTGATTCGTGAGCAAATTCTTTTAGCATCAGGCAATGCAATCTCTGGCCAGAATTATTTTCCAAAATTGCACTCCATTGAATGCCGTATTAATGCAGAAGATCCATTCAATGATTTCCGTCCATCACCAGGAAAAATTACCGAACTCAATATTCCAGGTGGACATGGAATTCGGGTAGACACTCATGTTTATTCAGGATACACCATTCCATCGAATTACGATTCGATGATTGCAAAGTTGATTACTACTGCGCAAAGCAGGGAAGAGGCCATTGCAAAAATGAAACGTGCTTTGGAAGAGTTTTATATCGAAGGCGTAAAAACGACCATTCCTTTCCATCGGCAATTGATGGAAAACGAAGATTATCTCGCCGGAAATTATACCACAAAATTTATGGAAGATTTTGTAATGGATCGACAATTTGAAAACTAATCTCGAAAATTGTACTTTACCTTATACACAAACCTCATTGCTTTTGCATTGAGGTTTTTTTATTATAATGAATATTTTTTTCAATTAAATTTAAAAATTTAGGCTTTGCTTTTAATTATTTAATAAATTTGAGCAAAAAGAAGAAGTAGAATGTAAAAATAACCTAGGTTTCCCATGATGAAATATAAAATAGTATGAAAATCACCAATTGTAATTTCTACAATCAATTTACCAAAACTAAAATTTTCCAGGTAATGTTGATAGCCAATTTATTTTTAATATCTAACAAAACTTTAGCACAAACAAGCTTCGAAAGTCCTGTTCTTAAATCATTACATTATTTTGCAGCCAAGCCCACCAATGATAATGTTGTTGAGGTAATGAAGCAGAATAAAATTGAATTGAAAGTTGAAAAAAAAGATAGAGATGGAAACCGACTGTTGCAATTTGAATTACCAAATGGTAAACTGGAGTTTTGCTATTCTAAAGATGAAAAATTGATATATGTCCGCTTTGATCTTCCGAAAAGCAATGGCAGCACCTTAGCAGCGGCTGTTAAAGAACTAGAGAATAAAAAATTTCAAAAAAGGATTACCAGAAAAAATGCTTTTAACGAGGATCCGATGACTGTTGATTTTATCAATAAAGATTTTCCTTACATTTTCGTTATTTATATGGTTTTACCAGAGCATAATAGTATTTTTATTTTCAATTCTGAATTTGAAACCCTAGAAAATTTTGAACTCACGTAAATTTTCCACAATATTTTAAAATTCGGAATGATTTGAAATAGTTTTGTTATTTAATAAAATTAAAGAAATGAGTATGGTTTTATTTAAGAAAATTTTTGTAGCATTACTTTTCTTTGGGTGGTCTTCCCTCATTTTTGCGCAGCAGAAAACTATTCTGAAAATTCTCAATCTGGAATTGCAAAAAGAAGTCAAGAACCAACTACAATCACCCAATTTCGAGGGAGATACATTCGAATTGTTAAACCTTTTACCATCAATGAAAAGCAAATTTTATCCTATGAAATCAAAAAAAGAGCCCTTATTTTCAAGGATATAAAATCATTAAACAGGAAGTTCCTTTAAAATCATTAATAATAATTATTAAAGATATTCATGTGATTTTACTCACCGAAGAAGAGGCGGTAACAACAACAACTTTTAACAGTTTAAAAGGAGCATCTAAAAAAGAAATTTCTTACGGGAACCTTTTTTTTCTCGGGCTTTCTTCTCAAAAACAAAACGAATACTTAGGGGTAGAAATTCAAAAGGCATTTAAAAATGCCGGAATTCCTATTCAAAAGACGCATTGGTACGACTAGGCAGTTTTAAAGAAACTGGATTAAAAAAGTGATTTGATGAAATTAAAAGGCGCAGAAAAACAGTTTTGGTGGAGTTTTCGAAATATTAATAACTCAAAAGATATTCCCGAAGAATTGTCTGGCTATACAAGCATCGAATCTGAGAATGATGATTTGCATATGACTTTTCTTGTGCAGCGCATTAAAGTTATTCATTCTATTTATTTGAAAGAAACCTCGCTTACTGATGAAGGTGTACAATGGATTGGGCAGATTCAGCAGTTGCAAAGTTTAACTTTAATGAAACATCCGAATATCACGACGAAAAGTTTGCCTCATCTTAACAAACTCGTCGATTTGGAATATCTTGATCTTTGGCGAACCAATATTTTATTGGAAGATCTTCACCAATTAGACCAATTAAAAAAACTTAAAGAGCTTTACATTTCGCCAACTGCCAGAGATCAAAACAACAACTATCCCAACGTGGAAAATGATCAAATTTTAGAAAAAATAATTGCGCTCCAGGAAATTTTTCCACACTGCGTTTTTTATGTAGATTGCATTAAATATTAATTTGAAACGGGAATTAATTAGAGGTTTTATCAAATTCAGTTTCAAATTTTATCATTAAATTTGTAAAAAGTAAATTTATGTCAGATACCGCATTTTTAAATGATTCCCAGTATTTTATTAACCTCGAAAACGAACACGGTGCGCACAATTATCATCCGCTTCCGGTGGTTTTAGATAAAGGAGAAGGCGTTTTTGTTTGGGATGTTGAAGGTAAAAAATATTATGATTTTCTTTCAGCATATTCAGCTGTAAATCAAGGACATTCTCACCCGAAAATTTTAGATGCTTTGATAAAACAAGCCAGTAAATTGGCTCTAACATCAAGAGCGTTTTATAATTCTTCTTTGGGAGAATATGAAGAAATGATTACTTCACTTTTTGGTTTTGATAAAGTTTTGCCCATGAATACAGGTGCAGAAGCTGTGGAAACCGCCGTAAAACTAGCCAGAAAATGGAGTTACGAAGTAAAAGGAATTGCAGAGAACTTAGCAAAAATTATCGTTTGCGAAAATAATTTCCATGGGAGAACAACTACGATCGTTTCTTTTTCCAATGATGAAGATGCCTCTAAAAATTACGGTCCTTTCACGCCCGGATTTGTAAAAATCCCCTATAATGATTTAAGTGCTTTAGAAGAAACTTTAAAAAATGATGCCAAAAATATCGCCGCATTTTTAGTGGAACCGATTCAAGGTGAAGCCGGAGTTTACGTTCCCGATGAAGGTTATTTAAAATCTGCCTCAGAACTTTGCAAAAAATACAATGTGCTTTTCATCGCCGATGAAGTTCAAACCGGAATTGCTAGAACGGGAAAACTCATTGCTTGTCATCATGAAAATGTACAACCCGATATTTTAGTTTTAGGAAAAGCAATTTCTGGTGGAATGTATCCTGTTTCCGCAGTTTTGGCAGATAATCATATTATGAATGTTATTAAACCGGGACAACATGGTTCAACTTTTGGTGGAAACCCAATTGCTTGTGCCGTTGCAATGGCTGCATTGACCGTTGTAAAAGAAGAAAATCTTTCGGAAAGAGCCGAAAAATTAGGGAAATTATTCCGCTCCGAAATGGAAAAACTAATCGAAAAAACAGATCTTATTACGAAAGTTCGAGGGAAAGGTTTATTAAATGCCATTCTTATTAATGATACTCCAGAGAGCAAAACCGCGTGGAACCTGTGTTTAAATCTAAAAGAAAACGGATTACTTGCTAAACCAACGCATGGAAATATTATCAGATTAGCACCTCCTTTGGTAATTTCTGAACAACAGCTTTTGGATTGTGTTTCAATTATTGAGAATACCGTTTTGGAGTTTAAGAAAGATTAAATATTGGAATTGAAAGAAAAAATCAGCGGCCTGATTATCACCTTTAACGAAGAGAAAAATATGCAGGAAATTCTGGATGATTTTTCAATTTGTGACGAAATAATTGTGGTAGATTCATTCAGTGCTGACCAAACGGTTGCTATCGCTCAAAAAAATCCCAAAGTAAAAATAATACAGCACGCATTTGAAGATTTTACAAAACAACGAAATATCGCTTTGGATGCGGCAGCCAATGATTGGGTTTTGTTTCTCGATGGCGATGAGCGAATAACGCCTGAACTCCGCCAAGAGATCATTTCGGAAATGAATAGATCTGATAAAAAAGACGCTTATTATTTCTATAGAAAATTTTATTTTGCGGGAAAGCCGATTCATTTTTCGGGAACGCAAACCGATAAAAACTTCCGTCTTTTTCGTAAAAGCAAATGCAGATATGTTGCTCATAAAAAAGTACACGAAACACTAGAGGTGCAGGGCGCAATCGGGATTTTTAATAATAAACTCCAGCATTTTTCCGTTACTGATTATGAAAGTTATAAAAAGAAAATGATACATTATGGGGTTTTAAAAGGGCAGGAACTTTTTGCTAAAGGAAAGCAATTTGGACCCTTTACACAATATCTAAAATCTACCTTCAAGTTTTTTAAAACCTTTTTTTTAAGGTTGGGTTTTTTAGATGGTAAAGAAGGTTTTCAATTGGCAGTATTGCAAACGTTGAGCGTTTTTGAAACCTATGAATCATTGAAAAAGGAACATATTAATAGAAAACGAAGGAAATGAAAATTTGCGTTATCAGTTTTGATTTCTGGAATTACGATGCTCATATTGTTGACGAGCTTCGTCGGAAAGGGGTAGATGCACATCATATTAATATTGGTGCGTATCGTCATGTGAGTTTTCCGGCGAGACTTAAAAATACACTTTCAAAAATCGTTTTGAAACGCAATTTGAAAAATAAGCTGCGGCAGGAAATGATTTTGGAACAATTGAATGCGCTAGGTTCCCAAGATCAAATTTTGGTCATTAATCCGGAATTAATAGATCGTAAAATTCACCTTCAAATTAAAAAATTTACGCCAAGGTATATCGCTTATCTCTATGACAGTTTGGCCCGTTGCCCGGCGGAACATCTGTTCGATATGTTCGATGAGATTTTTAGTTTTGATAAAAATGATGCCGAGAAAAATCAATTTAAATTAATTACCAATTATAATTATCTCCCGGAAGTTAATCATTGCGAAGCAACAAAATATGATTTGGTTTATCTGGGGTCATTTGATAAGCGTATTTCCGCCTTGTCAAAAATCATCAGCAAAGTTAAATCGCTCAACCTTACTTATAACTTTGTAGTGGTGGGTAAAAAGTCATGGACTAAAAATTTTAACATACAAAATAATAACGAGATTACTTTTACAAGAAAAAGGATCAAACATAGAGATATACCATGTTATTATAATCAAGCAACTGTCTTGCTGGATTTAATGCGGGAGAATCAAACGGGTTTGAGTTTTCGGTTTTTCGAAGCCATGGCTTTGAAGAAGAAAGTCATTACCAATAATTCTACGGTAAAGGAATACGATTTTTATAATTCTGAAAATATTATGGTGGTGAAAGATGATTTGTCAAATATAGAGCGGTCTTTTTTCGATAGCAGCTATCAGGAGCTTCAGCCAGAGATTTATAATAAGTATACCATTCAAAATTGGGTAAAAACGGTTTTTGGATTGTAACATTATAGTATGAATATTTTACTTTTCACCAAAGAATATAACCACAATAAAGTTGGGAAATCTGGTGGCACAGGTGTTTTTTACAGGAACCTTGCGCTACAACTAAGGTCCAGAAATCATAAGGTTTTTGTTTTCGGAAGCTCTAATAAGGTTGTAAACTTTAATGAAGATGGAATCGAGCATTTTTTTATAAAACATTATTTTAAGAACTATAAAATTGCTGAACTATTTAGATCTATGGTTGGGAAACTGAAGTTTATGGAAAAATTTCAAACTAAATTCTATGAAAGTGAAAATAGATATTTAACGAAAAAATTAGAAAAAATTATTCAGATTAATAACTTAACCATTGATATCATCGAGACTCATGATTGGGATGGGACTTCGCTCTATTTAAAAGAGTTAAATATTCCTTACGTTGTTCGCTATCATGGTTCTTGGACAATCTTAAAAAAGTATTTCGGCTATAATAATGTGCCGCCTGGGAAAATACCCTGCGAAAAAAAAGCTGCAGAAAATTCTACGAATAATATCAGTATTTCTCAATATTCGGAAAAGATTAATAGCAATACTTTTACTTTGCAAAATCCACATCTTATTTATAATGGTGTTGATTATGAGTTTTTTAGTCCGCAAAATAATGCTGAAATAATTGAAAATTCGATTTTTTACGTTGGCAATTTATCTGAAGAAAAGGGTGCTGATGTTGCTTTGGAAGCCTTTGCTTTAATAAAAAAAGTAGTTCCAAAAGCAACTTTACATTTTATAGGCAATGAAAATGGCTATAGAGGTAAGGTGAAAAACAATTTAAAAAAAGATGTGATTTTCTATGGAAGAAAAGAAAGTGTGGAAATTAGAGCACTTATCTCGACTGCACAAATTGTAATTTTCCCCTCAAAAGGAGAGAATTTTAGTTTATCTTTGTTAGAAGTGCTATCCTTAGAAAAGGCAGTAATTTGTTCTGCAATCGACTCTTTTAAAGAAATTATCATTGATAATGAAAATGGTATGATTGCAGAGGATACAGAAGATTTCGCTGCAAAAGCAATTTTGCTTTTTAACAATTCACCTTTAAGAAGTCGTCTGGGAAATAAAGGCAGAGAACTTATAGTAAATCGTTTTGGTCTGGATAAACAGATGGATGAAACGATAAAATATTATGCTAAAATAAATGAAAACAGTTAACGAACCCTATCTTATTAAATTCCCCAAAATGGGAAGTACTACGCTGGGATACATTTCCGTTGCAGAAAAGGAAAATTTACCATTTGTTCCGCAACGAATTTATTGGACTTATTATACGCCGCAGGAGGTAGAAAGAGGCGGGCATTCTCATCTCGATCTTCAACAGATTTTAGTTGCTGTTGCAGGGAAAATAACTGTAACAACCGAACTTCTTGATGGTTCCAAGAAAGAGTTTATACTAGAAGATCCAAATATTGGTTTGTATATCCCGAAATTATGTTGGCGTACGATGCGATACACCCATAACGCCGTGCAAATGTGTATTGCAAGTATTGTATATGATGAAAACGATTACATTAGAGATTATCAGGAATTTGAAAGGTTGAAGATAAATGACCATTGAAGAAATTGATAAAAAATTACGTTTTCTGAAAATAAAATATTTTTTTAAGAATATTTTGAAGAAAGCAAATAATAATATCGTTCAATTTATAGCGTTGAATACTATTTCGAACAAAAATATATTCTATAAAAAAACACTTAGAGAATCTCAACTAACAAATGCTTTTTTACCAAAATTGATTGGAGAGGAAAGTACATCTATTCAATTATATTTGCCTCCAGTTGAGCTTTATGGTTTACAAGATGTTGGTTTTTCTACCGATACAACGGCATTCTTAGATCGTACCTTTAACTTTTTTTATTATGAGAAAGTTAGAGATTTCTCTTCGCAATATACTATTCTTCTCAATACAAATACTTTACATTTTCATTCACACCACTTGGCAAAGATTAGTAATCTGACCAAAGTTAAAAGAAATGAAGATGTATTTTTTTTAGCGGGAAATTTTACTTTTAATTATTTTCATTTTTTGATTGAAATTTTACCAAAATTAAAATATTTCTCGTCTATTCCAAATTCAGATCAAGTTATTATTGTAGCAGATTATTCTATAAAAAGCAATATCAATTTACAGACGATTCTGTGTTTTTTCACTAAACAAATTAAAATTGAATACTTATCTAGTGATAATTTTTATTTTTTCAATAAAACTTGGCATATTACGTATCCAAATTATGTTATACCCAATATAGTTGAAGGTGAAGAATTTCAGGCGAATTTCGCGGCTTTTTCTAAAGAATCTGTCGAATATGTTAGAACAATTTGCTTAGAAAATTTTGACAGCCAGCAAATAAAAGTAAAAGCTGAGTCCAGGATATTTTTAGCCAGAAAATCTGCAATAAGAAGATATAATGAAAAGGTAATACTATCAATTGCACAAAAATACGGCTTTAAGGAGGTGTGTTTCGAAGATTGCAATATTCATGAGCAAATATTTTACATGAGGAATGCAGATTATATCATTGGTCCAAGTGGTGCTTCATGGACGAATTTGATATTTTGTCATGAAAATAAAACCAAAGGACTAATGTGGCTTGGGAAAGTATGGAATGATTTTTCAGTTTTTTCTACTTTGGCGAAATTTGTTAATTTTGATCTTTGTCACTATCGATATGACCAAGAAAGCCCATCTTTTCATGCTAACTATGAATTGTCTGTTTCAGAATTTGAAGAGCAACTGAAAAAACTACTATTAAAATGATCAAAATTCATCCAACATCAGATGTGCAAAGTAGAAATATTGGAGATGGAACTTCCATTTGGCAGTTTTGTATAATCCTACCAGACGCAAAAATTGGGAAAAATTGCAACATACAATATAATGTTTTCATAGAAAACAAAGTTACAATTGGTGATAATGTTACCATAAAACCAGGCGTACAAATCTGGGACGGAATCATTTTAGAAGACAGCGTTTTCATTGGACCGAATGCAACTTTCACCAATGATAAAAATCCTAGATCTAAAAATCCAGATTATGAAATGCTCTCAACAATTGTGAAAAAAGGAGCTTCCATCGGTGCAAATGCAACTATTCTACCCGGAATTACGATTGGAGAAAATGCAACTGTTGGTGCAGGAAGTGTGGTTACAAAAAATATTCCTGCGGGAGAAACCTGGATAGGAAATCCAGCGAAAAAATTTGAAAAATAATTTTAAGTGCGGTTTTTTTTAAGTCAATATGAGAAACAGGTCAATTTCATTTTACTTGTTTTATCAATCCTATATCTTTCCTTTGTCTGCGTTTATTCTATTAATCAATACGATTTAGGTTTTATATTATCAATGGTTGGCAGATTGAAATCTGGACAAATTATTTACCAAGATTTTGATTATGTTCGACCGTTTTTTGGCGTCGTTTTTTGGGATTATTTACTCTATTTTATTCCTATTTCTTCTAAATATCTGGTCCTTTTTTCCAGAATTTTGGTTGTTTTTGAGGTCATTGCTATTTGCCATTTATTACAGAAAATTTTATTTAAAAATTCAAAATTAACATTCACTTTATTTTTTGCAATCTGCTTTCTGCATACTTTTCCAATAATGATCTGGCATACGATTGATGGAATTTTATTTGGGGTAATCTCCATTTATTTTTTGCAGAAAAAATGGCATTTTAGTTCTTTATTATTGCTATTATTTGCAGCTCTTACCAAACAATCTTTTGTCATATTTGGTTTGGGAGTTTTTATTATTTTGGTAAAGGATTTTTGCAAAGATTTTAAATTTAATAAAAAAGATTTTCTACTTTTTTCTTTTGGAATTTTATTTCTAATTATTATACTATTTCAATATCATATTTTAGAGAATTATAAATTATTTTTGGAGCAGGTTTTTAGCTCTTCTACTCCATCTGGATTTTATAAAAATAGTATAGAGCCATATCTGTTTGAGAAAAATTGGCAATCCATTTTGCTTTTATTAGGATTAATAACGCTTTATTTCATTAAAGTTAAACGGGAAATTTTAGAATTTATCGTTTTCATTCTTTTTCCAATTCTAGTTTTGATTCCTATTTTTAATGATGGCGTTTTTTTGGGAATTTATTCTATGTTATTAATATTAATCGTTTTATTTTTAAAATTTGAACCCAAAAATAAAGTAATTTTTCTGATGATTTTTCTGGCTTGGTCTGCTGGAATTTCGTGGGGTTATAATTCGCCAATTTTTCTTGTATTCATTTTAATGTTAAAATTCATTGAAACTAAAAAACAATATTTTTATTTACTATGGATCATAGTTTTAATTTCTTTCTTGTTTTCTAGATTGAAAAATACATATTTGTCGGATTCCATTTTTACAACAAAATATGTATTTGTAGAAAATATGCCATCAATTTCAGGACTTTTAATTTCAGAAAACGAAAAGAAATATGTAGCAGAAGCAAATTCTATTGAAAAAAAATATAAAAATGTGGTATTTTTGCCAGGTTCTCCCATTTTAGATTTAATAAACGGAAAATTTCTAAATCGTGCATCGTGGGAAATGGATGTAGAATATCCCAATTTGGAAAAAGATACACAATCTTTAAAACAAAACATTCTGGCAATCGATAAAAAACAATTGCCAATGTTCAAAGATGGATTTTACAAAAGTTCTTTTACCTTTGAAATCATTAAAAATAAAAAAATAATTGCCGAAACAAAATACTTTATAATCTATGGACATTAAATTTCTGGACCTTCAAAAAATAAATCTTCAATATCAAGAAGAAATCGAAGCGAAATTGCTAGAAACTTTCCGCAGTGGTTGGTATCTTTTGGGCAATGAAGTGAAAAATTTTGAAAATAATTTGGCAAAATACATCGGTTCTCCAAACGCGATTGGTGTTGCAAATGGTTTGGATGCTTTAAGATTAATTTTAAAGGCATATCTGGAACTTGGGCAAATGAAATTCGGAGACGAAATCATCGTTCCTGCAAATACCTACATCGCTTCTATTCTGGCAATTACAGACAATAGATTGAAACCCGTTTTTGCTGAACCGGACATTGAAACCTACAATCTGGATATTTCTAAAATTGAAAATCTCATCACCCCAAAAACGAAAGCAATAATGGTGGTTCATTTGTATGGACAAGTTTGCTGGTCGGAAGAATTGGAAGCGTTGGCAAAAAAACACAATTTAAAAATTATAGAAGACAATGCACAAGCAATTGGTGCAAGTTTTAATGGTGTAAAAACTGGAAATCTTGGTGATGCTGCAGGTTTTAGCTTCTATCCAGGGAAAAATCTTGGTGCACTTGGCGATGGTGGAGCGGTAACTTGCAAAGACGAACTTTTGGCAAAAACCATTCGAACCATTGCAAATTATGGATCGGAAGAGAAATACGTGAACAAATATCAAGGTTTGAATAGCCGTTTAGACGAAATACAAGCTGGAGTTTTGGATATTAAATTGAAATATATTGATAAAGAAAATTCAAAACGCCAAGAAATTGCTCAAAAATATTGCACTGAAATTAAAAATGATAAAATAATTTCACCCAATTTTCCAGAAAATAATGCGGAACATGTTTGGCATTTATTCGTAATCCGAACTAAAAATAGAAAAGAATTGCAGCATTATTTTCAAGAAAATGGCATCCAAACATTGATCCATTATCCTATTCCACCGCACAAACAAAGAGCTTACAAATATTGGAACAATCTTTCTTTCCCGATTACAGAAAACATTCACGATGAAGTTTTGAGTTTGCCAGTAAGTCCAGTAATGCAAGATGATGAAGTTGCAAAAATAATTGAAGTGATCAATAAATTTTAAAAATGGAAAATCCTTTGGTAAGCATACTTTTGATCACTATGAATCATGAAAAATTCATAGAACAAGCGGTTTTATCTGCGATCAACCTAGATTATCCAAACCTAGAAATTATTTTTTTAGATAATAATTCTGTGGATCATACTTATGAAATTGCAGAGAGAACATTTCAAAATTCTAAAATTCCGCATCAATTAATTAGAAATAAAGAAAACCATGGCGTTTCTAAAAATTTGAACATAATGCTTTCTTTTGCAACCGGAAAATATGTTGCGATATTATCTGGTGATGATTGGTGGAAAGAAAATTTAATAACAGAAAAAGTTGCTTTTATCGGTTTAGGTTATGATTTTGTGCTTTCAGATGGCTACAAATATTTAGAAGAAACAGGAGAAACCATTCCGGTTTACACCCAAAAAGAGAAAGATAAAATTATAAATACGCTCCCTCGCTTCTTCAAGGAAAATGTTGTTGCAAACAAAACTGCAAATGTAGGAACCTTTATAAAGCGAGATTTGCTGGTAAAACATCCTTTTGATGAAAACATCAATACCGAAGATTGGGATATGAATTTGAGGATGACGCACCTAGGATATAAATTAGGATTTATAGACCAAAAATTATTTTATTACAGAATTTTGCCAAGCAGTTTATCGAGAAAGTGGGATGTGATGGAGGAGTCCTATCATAAAGTTACATCAAAATATTTGGATTATATAAAAACTGATAAAACTTTATATAAAAAATACCTCCTTCAGAAGTTGATGTTTAAATATGAAATACTACTTTCAAAAATTGATCATGATAGTGAGAAAAAACAAATGATAAAAACTTGGCGAACGGAAAAGATTAGAATCAAATATAAACAGCCAATTCAATTTTTTAAAATAATACTCAACCGGTTTTCTTAATTAAATCTTATTCCCGGGTATAATCATCCTGCAACCTTACAATATCATCCTCGCCAAAGTAAGTTCCCGTCTGTACTTCTACAAAAACGACCAATTCCGCAGAACGATTTTCAATGCGGTGTTTTGCACCTAGAGGAATGTGAATGCTCTCACCGTATTTTACGATAATTTCTTCACCATCTAAAATAACCACAGCTTCGCCCTGCACAATCGTCCAAAATTCTTGGCGGTGATAATGAAATTGATAAGATAATCGCTGGCCTGGATTCACCTCGATTCTCTTCAATTTATAATGGGCTTCATCTTCCAAAACATAATATTTTCCCCAAGGTCTTTCACCGATTTCTAACATATTGCACATTATTTAAGATGCAAAAATAAGAAATATTACGCAACGCTGAATTTTTCTTTAAATTTGTAACTTAAAATTAAGGAGAATGAGCAAAGTAAGAGTGCGTTTTGCACCAAGTCCAACCGGACCTTTACATTTAGGAGGTGTTAGAACTGCCTTATATGATTACCTTTTCGCCAAGAATCAAGGCGGCGAATTTATATTGAGAATCGAGGATACTGATACCGCCAGATATGTGGAAGGTGCAGAAGAATACATACAAGAAGCACTAGAATGGTGCGGAATAATCCCAGATGAAAGCCCAAAACACGGCGGAAATTACGGACCCTACAGACAGTCGGAAAGACGTGATATTTATGACCGCCATTTAGTTGGTTTATTGAAAACCGATTTCGCCTATCTTGCATTCGATACGCCTGAAGAGCTCGATGAAGTTCGAAATGAATTCGAGAAAAACGGAGAAGTATTCGCGTATAATTATATCACCAGAAATCGTCTGAAAAACTCTTTAACAATAAGTAAGGAAGAAGTTCAGAAATTATTGAATGAAGGAAGTCCATACGTTGTGCGCTTTAAAATGCCAGTGGATCGAACTTTAGTTCTAGAAGATATTATTCGAGGCACTTCTTCCGTAAATACGAATACATTGGACGACAAGGTTTTGGTGAAAAATGATGGGATGCCAACCTACCATTTCGCCAATGTGGTTGATGATCATGAAATGAAAATTACCCATGTGATTCGTGGTGAAGAATGGCTGCCATCGCTAGGTTTACACTATCTACTTTATGAAGCAATGGGTTGGGAACGACCGGAATTTGCTCACTTATCATTAATTTTAAAACCGGAAGGAAAAGGAAAATTAAGCAAAAGAGATGGAGATAAATTTGGATTCCCTGTATTTCCATTAAACTTTAAAGATCCAGAATCTGGAAATGTTTCCAAAGGTTACCGTGAAGAAGGATATCTTCCAGAAGCGTTTATCAATATGGTCGCACTGCTTGGTTGGAGTCCTGCGAATGATAGAGAGGTTTTAACTTTAGAAGAAATGATTGCAGAATTTGACCTGCATAAAGTGCATAAAGCAGGGGCCAGGTTTAATAAAGAGAAAGCAGAATGGTTTAACAGTGAATATTTACGCGCAAAATCTGACGAAGAAGTTTTAGAATTATTAAAGAAGGCAGAAGGAATTACACTTGAAAACTCAAGTGATGCTCAATTGTTGAAAATCATTTCATTAATGAAAGAAAGAGCCACCTTTGTCCGGGATATTTATACAGAGGGTATATTCTTCTTTGAAGCGCCAACGCAATATGAGGAGAAAGCCGTAAAAAAAGCTTGGAATGAAGCTGCTGTAGAAGTGATGAGCGAATTTTCTTTAAAATTACAGGATTCTGTTTTTGAGCCTTTAACTTTAAAACAAGATATTCATGATTTTGCAGAAAGCAAAGGGTTGGGTATGGGAAAAGTAATGATGCCACTTCGCCTCTGTTTAGTAGGAGAATTGAAAGGTCCAGACGTACCAGATATTATGCAAATCCTTGGAAAAGAAGAGACTATCGCCAGAATAAAAAATGCGGTGAATAATATTCAATAACTTTCTTTATTTTTTACTAAATTTGAAGGATAATTTTAATAACTGAAATGGAATACTTAAGCTTTGAACTTCCGATTAAAGACCTGATGGATCAGTATCAAACCTGCTCCTTGGTCGGCGAAGAAAGTGGTGTAGATGTAAAACTTGCCTGCTCGCAAATCGAAGATAAAATTATAGAAAAGAAAAAAGAGATATATCATCATCTTACGCCATGGCAGAGAGTGCAGCTTTCCCGTCATCCAGATCGTCCTTATACGTTAGATTTCATTAAAGGAATTACCGATAAAGACAGTTTCTTGGAACTTCACGGCGATCGGAATTTTGCTGATGATCCTGCGATGATTGGTGGTTTAGCCACTATTGATGGTCAACGAGTAATGATCATCGGCACGCAGAAAGGACGAACAACCAAAGAAAGGCAACACCGAAGATTCGGAATGAGTAATCCTGAAGGATATAGAAAAGCATTGCGATTGATGAAACTGGCAGAAAAATTTCATATTCCTGTAATTTCTCTAATCGATACGCCAGGAGCTTATCCTGGTTTAGAAGCAGAGGAACGCGGACAAGGCGAAGCGATTGCCCGTAATATTTTCGAAATGACCATGCTCAAAACTCCAATTTTTGTTTATATCATTGGCGAAGGAGCGAGTGGTGGCGCCTTGGGAATTGGTGTTGGAAATAAGGTGTATATGCTTGAAAACACTTGGTACACGGTTATTGCTCCGGAAAGTTGTTCTTCAATCCTTTGGAGAAATTGGGATCATAAAGAAGATGCAGCCAATGCATTGAAATTAACACCACAAGATGCCTTAAAAGAAAAATTCATTGATGGAATTGTAGAGGAACCACTGGGAGGTGCGCACTACGAACCACAAGTTGCGTATGATCATTTAAAGGTGTCTATTCTGCAAAACATCAAAGCGTTTTCTAAATTTACCGGTAAAGAATTAGAAACCCAAAGGCAAGATAAATTTATTGCAATGGGGCAATTTAAAGGGTAAAAAAATATAGGATAAGAATTAAATAGAAACGGGCTTTAGCCCGTTTTTTTTATGAGAAATCGCTGCTTTTTAACGAAACTTAAAGTTATTGTGAAAAAGAAATTCTCTTTCCCCATCTCTAAAAGGCAAAAAAAATTCTGCAATTGCTTACAGAATTTAATTTACTTTACATAAAATTTTCAATCTATTCAAAAAGCTCGGCGGTATTTAAAACCGTTACTTTTCCATCCTCGCAACGAATTGCTTCCCCGGGAAAATTCTGAATCATATGATAATCATGAGTAGCCATAACCACTGCAGAATTGTTTTCGAAAGCAACCTGCTTTAATAAGGTCATAATTTCATTGGAAGTCTCTGGGTCTAGGTTACCAGTCGGCTCATCTGCCAAAATCAATTGCGGGTGATTCAGAAGGGCTCTGGCGATGGCAATTCTTTGTTGTTCCCCACCAGAAAGCTCATGTGGCATTTTGTGTTTTTTAGATTTCATTCCCACACTTGCCAAGACCTCGTTAATTCGGTCGTCCATTTGGGTTTTATCATTCCAGCCGGTTGCTTCAAGAACGAATCTTAAATTCTTTTCAACCGTTCGATCCGGTAATAACTGAAAGTCCTGGAAAACGATTCCTAACTTCCTTCTTAGATTCGGAATGTCTGATGTTCTTAATTTTGCCAAATCAAATCCAGCAATAATTCCCTGACCTGAGCTGAGCGGTATGTGACCGTAAAGCGTTTTTAACAAAGAACTCTTTCCTGAACCTGTTTTACCGATAAGATAGCAAAATCTACCTTGCTTGATGTTGAGATTAACTTCATTAAGTACGGTGAAATTCTTCTGTGCAATTTTTGCGTTTTTCAGATGGATGACATCTTGACCTTCTTGAAAAGTATGTGGCATATCGTGTGTTGATTGTGATAAATAAAATGAAATGTTGCATTAGCAGATCAAAAATAGAAAAAAACTTTCTCCTGCGCATGCATTTTAGCAAATTTTAACAACAAAAAATGCCTGAAAAATTACTTTTCAAGCATGTTTGTATATGATAATTCCTGAGATTATCTCTTAGCGCGCTGTGCACTTACAGTTAAACTCTTTCTGCCTTTTGCTCTTCTTGCAGCCAATATTCTTCTACCGTTAGGCGTTGACATTCTTAAACGAAAACCGTGTTTGTTTCTTTTCTTTCTTTCAGATGGTTGAAATGTTCTTTTTGGCATTGCTTATATTTTTAAGTAAAAACTATATCTTATTTTTCAGATTGCAAATATAGGAAACTTTTTATTTACCGCAAACAATATTTGGGATTTTTCTTAAGAAATAGGTTTAAATATTTTTAAGATCATCATTTTTTTGTTTTTAACTTTTCCCTTGTTAATGCTGTAATATTTTACGTCTTGTCTGAAATTTCTGTTTTTTTTAACCTTAAATAAAAACAAACCCTATCTTTGCTCTTCTTAAAAAAAATATCCCAATTAATGTTTACTTCATCCGAAATTTTAGAGATTCAAAAGCTTTTAACACCTGAACATAAAATTGTTATCATCACCCATTACAATCCAGATGGCGACGCCATTGGCTCCAGTTTGGGATTAAAACATTTTTTAAAACAAAAGGGAATAGAAGCAGAGGTTATTGTTCCCAATGATTTTCCGAAATTTCTAAAATGGATGCCGGACGCGAAGCAAATCATTATCGCAGATTACAAAAGAAAACAGGCCGGTGAAGCAATTTATACGGCAGATGTTATCTTTGTTTTAGATTTTAATGCCTCACACCGAAGCGGTAATTTAGTAGCCCCTTGGCTTGAAAAAGCACGGGCAACAAAAATTTTAATTGACCACCATCAGCAACCGGATGATTTTCATTATGTCTATTCGGACGTTACCATTCCTGCGACCTGCCAAATGGTGTATCACTTTATCCAAGCTTTAAATGAAGAAAATCTGGTCAATAAAGAAGTTGCAGAATGTTTATACACCGGGATAATGACTGATACTGGTGGTTTTCGTTTTCGGTCTACAAGCGCAACCACGCACAGGATTACAGCGAACCTTATTGAAAAAGGAGCAGATCCGGCCATGATTACCTCGAACACTTGGGATACGAATACCGTTTCCAGACTGCATCTTCTGGCACTGATTTTGGGGAGAATTGAAGTGGTAAAAGAGGGGAAAGTAGCCATACTTTGGTTAAAACGCGATGAGCTAAAAGAATTCGGTTTCCAAAAAGGAGATACCGAAGGATTTGTAAATTATGGCTTAAGTATTATGGGTACGCAGGTTTCTGCATTTTTTATGGAAGATTTGTATGATGATTTCATTAAAATTTCCTTCCGTTCTAAAGAAGATGTTGATGTTAATCAATTTTCGCGAAAACACTTTAACGGTGGCGGTCATATCAATGCAGCAGGTGGTAAGTATATGAAAAGCATCGAAGAAACAATCATCGATTTTAAAGCTAAAATTGAGCAAGAGGAATTTTAAAACACCAAATTCTTCGGCAAATGGTGCAGCAATTCTGTATTGATAATTTCTGCACATATCGTTGGTTTTTCCCAATGTCCATTATGTCCACTATCCAATAAGTAAGATTTGATATTGGTCTTCTCGGGAAGGTTGTTGAGTACGGTATCCGTTTTTACTGCATTGTCATGTTTGCCCGCAATTATCAAGATTTTTCCAGCAAAACTTTCCAGTACTGCCGTTTTATCAGTTCTTTCCATCATACCTTTTACTGCAGCCAAAACCCCAGTAGTTGGGGTAGAAAGGGCGATTTTTTTAGCGATTTCTATTTTACCTTCCAAAATATCTTTCTCATTAGGATTAAATAAATTGGGAATTCCCGCCTGAACGTAAGCTGGAAAAGCTTCTTTAATAACTCTCAAACTTTTTTGGCGCTGATCTTTTTTCTCTTGGTCATCAGTGAATGGTGAGGAAAAAAACAAGGTGATGCTTTTTAAAACTTCTGGAAACTTTTCAGTAAAAGCAAGTGTAGCATAGCCGCCCATCGAATGGCCGAGCAAATGAAACTTATCGATATGTAAAGTATCTGTTACTTTTTTTACTTCCTGAGCCATCAATTCCATCGTATGCGTTTCCGCAATTACTTCTGATGACCCATGACCAGGCAAATTTATTTTAATTAAAGTGAATTCTTTGGAAAGATGAGGTTCCATTTCTTTCCAAATCGTATGGTTTTCCATAAACCCGTGGAGTAAAACAAGCTGCTCTTTTCCATTGCCCGATATTTCGTAATGTAACATTGTTGGTAATTTTTAAAAGTGAATATCTATGTAGTCAACAAATCCCGAACCATTCACCTTATTCTGTAATCTCCAAAAATTTCCTTTGCCCTCATCGAAGAAGGTCGTTTTTTTAGTTCTTTTAAAAATAACCCCTTTAATGTTCTGAATTATTTCTCCTTCAAAGTTGAGATGCTTTTCCGACACTTTTTTTATCTCGCCATCGATGGTTAAAGTGTTTTTGCCGGATTTTATCGTACCGGAAAGATGGTATAAATCGCGACCAGTTTTTTCGAAGTTTACCGTGCCAGAAAATGGCGAAATTTCATCTGAACTAAATTTCAATTGATGCTTTCCACTTAAATCTTTAAAAATATTTTGTTGATTTTTAAGAAAAATGCGATCGTTTATTTTTTGCCGTTCGGCATTAATCGAATCGATTTTTTTAGATTCTATCGATATAAGCTCGGCATTGTCCGTTTGTCTTTTTGAACAAGACCCAAAGAGAAGAAGCGAGAAAGTTAGGATGATCTGTTTCATTTTTCAAAAGTAAGTTTTGCTCAAATTTAATAAAAAATTGGAGTTCCAAAATTATTGGTCTTACTGATTAGAGAATTTACTGCTAAAGTTTTGTTTTAGAATCCATAACGATCGTTACTGGTCCATCATTTAGTAATGAAACCTTCATATCTGCGCCAAAAATCCCGCTCTCCGTTTTCAAATTTGATTTGATGAGTTCAGCTTTGAAATAATCAAATAACGGCACGGCTTTGTTGGGCTTTGCTGCTTTAATAAAAGACGGGCGGTTTCCCTTTTTATAATCAGCAATCAAAGTAAACTGGCTAATACAAAGAATCTCTCCGGCAATATCTAAAATTGATAAGTTCAGTTTGCCTTCTTCATCACCGAAAATACGCAGATTAAGTATTTTTTGAGCAAGCCAGTCTGCATCGTTATTTTCATCTTCCTCATCAATACCTATTAACAATAGTAAACCACGGCTAATTGCGCCGACGATTGTACCATCAACTTTTACCTGCGCTTGGGAAACTCTTTGAATAACTGCTTTCAATCCTTGGGAATTTTGAACCTTTATTAATAATAGACGGATAGAATTTTGGTATTCGTATCGTAACTATAAAGGTATGTTTTTGGCGAGACTTGCGCGATTTTTGTGGGTTCTCCGGTAATGGTAATCCACTCAGCGCCATCTTTAGGACAAATGATTTTAATGTCGTTCTCTACACTAAGGGTCGTATCGCTATCGGGGCAAATATGTGGTGCGTTTCGGTCGTAGACCTTGAATCCATTGGTCGTTCGTGCTATAATTAAACCTCTCGTGCCAGATTGCTGTTCATTGATATACATCCAACCCCCAACATTTTGTAAAGTAAAATATGCTGGCAAATTTAGATTCAAAACTAGGTTGATGGGAGCGCTGGGGAAGCAACTTACTGTTTCCTCACGACTACTACAAGAGCTGCTATTTAAAACGCTAAAAAGAAGAATTATAGTGAAAAAGGTGCTGTAAATATTTCTTTTCATTTAAAATAAATTTATATCTTTGTGAAACAAATCAACACAAAAAAACATTGTCCGGCAAATGTCGGATTATTTTTTTATACTAACGTTAAATATAAGATATTATGGCAAGTTACGTCACCAAAGTAGGATTGGATAAAATGAAAGCTGAACTGGAGCAACTGGAAACCATTGAAAGGCCGAAAATCACGCAACAAATTGCAGAGGCAAGAGACAAAGGGGATTTATCTGAAAATGCAGAATATGATGCTGCAAAAGAAGCGCAAGGAATGTTGGAAATGAAAATTTCTAAATTGAAAGACCTTATTATCAACGGTAAAGTAATTGATGAAACCCAATTAGATACGTCAAAAGTTTCGATCTTGACCACGGTTCGTCTTAAAAATAATGCAACCAAAGGGGAGCAGAAATTCACTTTGGTTCCAGACAATGAGAGCGACTTGAAGGCAGGTAAGATTTCGGTAAATACTCCGATCGCGAAAGGCTTATTAGGCAAAGTAGTAGGAGATACCGCAGAAATTCTTTTGCCTAATGGAAATCAACTTTCTTTTGAAATATTAGAAATCTATTTGGGATAATGGGCAGCTGAAAAAGCAATTTATTAGCATACTAAAAGATGTTTATAAAACTTTACTCGTTTTTTAACATCTTTTTTTCTTAAGATTTTGTAATTTTGCACCCTCGCTTTAGCGTGGGTTTTTAATTTAAATACAATTATCATGGCTTCTATTTTTACAAAAATTGTACAAGGGGAAATTCCATCTTTTACGATTGCAGAAGACAGTCAGCATCTTGCTTTTTTAGATATGATGCCTTTGGTTAGAGGGCATTGTTTGGTTATTCCTAAAAAGGAAATCGATCTTATTTTCGACTTAGAGAATGAAGATTTCAAAAATCTTTGGAGCTTTGCGCACAAGGTGGCAAAAAAAATGGAAAAAGCGTATCCTGAGCATAGAATTGCTATTGCGGTGGTAGGTTTAGAAGTTCCTCATGCGCATATTCACCTAATTCCTATTCAAAAGATGGATGACATGAATTTTAAAAACGAACGTTTGAAATTTTCTAATGAGGAGTATCAGGAAATTGTCCAACACATCATCAATTCTTAAAAAAAACTAATTATTTGACAAAGTATTATTCTTTGGTCATGAGTATTAATCTTAGTCCTTATTTAATATAAAATATGAATTCAAACCAATGTTCTTTTTGCGGAAGAAAACGAAGTGAAGTACAAATGCTGATTTCCGGAAATGACGGTTTTATTTGTGAAGAGTGCATCGAGCAAGCGCATGGCATCGTAAAAGAAACAAATAGCGCGACTGGAGGCTCTGCGGCAGCTGATACAGTAGAAGATTTAAAAAAACCAAAAGAAATAAAAGAATTTCTAGATCAGTATGTTATTGGGCAAGACCAAGCAAAGAAACAATTGTCGGTGGCGGTCTATAATCACTACAAAAGATTATTGCACGCAAAAGATGAAAACCGCGAGGTAGAGATTGAAAAGTCGAATGTGATTATGATTGGAGAAACGGGCACAGGGAAAACCCTTTTAGCAAAATCAATTGCAAGAGAATTAAATGTCCCTTTTTGTATCGTAGACGCAACGATTCTTACCGAAGCTGGTTATGTTGGGGAAGATGTGGAAAGTATTTTGTCACGACTTTTAATGGTCGCTGATTATGATGTTGAAAAAGCAGAAAAGGGAATTGTCTTTATTGATGAAATTGATAAAATAGCGCGGAAATCAGATAACCCAAGTATCACCCGAGATGTTTCGGGAGAAGGCGTTCAACAGGGTTTGCTTAAATTACTAGAAGGCAGTATTGTGAATGTTCCCCCACAAGGTGGAAGAAAACATCCGGATCAAAAATACATTCAGGTAAATACGCAAAATATACTGTTCATCGCTGGTGGAGCATTTGATGGGATTAAAGAAATCATTGAAAGACGACTGAATAAACAGGCCATTGGTTTTAGTGCCGAGAAACTAAATAAAGTAGAGGAAGAAGAATATATATTGAGCCAACTCAATGCAATTGATTTGCGAAAATTCGGTTTAATTCCTGAGCTTTTAGGTCGGTTTCCGATTATTACCTATTTGGATAAATTATCGAAAGAAACCATGATCAGAATTATGAAAGAACCGAAAAATTCGATTGTTAATCAGTTCGTAGAATTATTTAAAATGGATGGGGTAGAGCTCAAATTTACCGATGATGGTTTGGAAAGTATCGTAGAAGAGACCATGGATAAAGGGCTTGGCGCAAGAGGCCTGCGTGGTACTACTGAAAAAGTTCTGGAAGATTATATGTTTAATATTGCTGCAAAAAAGAAAATTATAATTAACCGTAAAAACACCCAATTTTGAGTTTTTATGTACATTTTCTTTCATATTTTTAAAAATTAACTATCTTTGTCTAAGTAATTACTCTTTTTATAAAACACAAACATAAAATATAATGAAAAAAAATCTACTAACGACTGGGTTTTTAGCTTGGACATTTTCGCTAGGAGCACAGACTATTTTGTGTCACGTTGATGCAAATGCTACGATATATGTCGGTAAAAATGCCTTGGTTTATAACGGAGGTGGTCTTCAGTTAAAAGATAACGCTGTTTTCGAAAATCACGGCAACGTGATGGTTAGAGGAAACGGTACCACTGATGTTGTAAAAACAGTTGGTGCTACAGGTCTTGATAAAACAGAAGCAAATGGAGGCGGTAATTTTATTAATAAATTAAATGAGCCTACAGCTTTTGCTTCCCATAATTCTGTAAATCCATTGATTTCTCCCGTTTATACCTACGGACAATTATATATTACAGGAGTTTCGCAAGCCAACCTGACAGGAATTGTTGATCAAGAATTCAGACAAGTAAATCATGGAGCGTATCAACAAATAGGTATGCCATTCTATGATAAAACATTTTCGACCTTGAACGCAGAATTAGGTAAAGTTTTTAATACGACTAGATTTTCAAAAAATGAAATTTTGGTCTGGAATAATAGAAATGTTGTTTTTGATAACCTTGCTAGTTTAAATTTGAAAATTGGTAAAGACTTTAAGCCATTTTCATATTATATATTAGGTGGGACCGGTTTAAATGTTGAGACTACAAGAACATTCAAAGGTCGACCAGTTTCTGATGCAGCTGACATAGATAAAAAAATAACATTAGAAAATGCAGGGAGTGGGATTGTATTTGGTCCAACCGGAGGAGCAACAAATCAATACAATGAGCGATATAATACCTATTTGCAAGATAACTTCAGTGTAAGTGGAGGACAAGCGTGGCAGGGAGATTTCGGAAGAAATATATATCAGTTCGGAAACCCATATCTTACCAATTTAGATTTTTCTCAAGTTGCAGTTACCGAGTCAGCAACGACTGGCGATGGAAATAATCTTTCTAATATTTATGGTATTCGTTTAGAAGTCTCTGGCGTACAATATAATTCTAATCTAGGAGGGGGTTCTTCCAACTACAAGGCTATAACTTTTGATGCTTCGGGAGTTGCTATTGGAGATGTAGAGTATCAAGTCGTTCGTCCGTTAGGATCTTTCGCTATAAAATTAAAAGATAATATTACGAAACCAGAGTTAAACTTTGCGACCTTAAGAAGATTTAAATACCACCCACGTTCCTGATCCGCTAATTATAGTGTTTCAGCGGCTAGAGGTGGGTCTAGTTCGACCGTAAAGCAATTGGGAGTCATTGGTTTAGATGCTAATGGAAATGAACTAGAGAGAACGTACTATGTTGTTTCTGGCTCTACGGTTACTGGTGCATCTACAAATGTTACTGCACAAGTTGGTGCCTTTGGGGGTGCACAACTCGGGACATACGAGGAAAGCATTACAGGTGGTTATGATAATAACAATGTTTCTTATTGGTTATACGTGAATGAAGCGAATGAAAATGACTTTGGTGGGAAAAATATTAAACTAGTTAATTATAATCCTAATATTGTTCAGTTTAAATTTGAAATTAGAGAAAATGCTGCTTTAGTGCCGGATCAAACGCATTTACTTTCACAAGGCGAAGGGTTTTATTATAAAAAAGCTTCTGATGCTACAGAAATGCCTGCTTTACAGAACCAAACTATTTCACTATCAGGATCAACCCCAGCAGAATATGATTTGTATTATGGTAGACCCCAAACAACACTTGCGACAAGCATTACTAAAAAATCAAGTACCATTGTAGTATTTAATCCAGAGAAAGACAATTATTTTGTTTTAATAGACCCTACTTGGAAAAATGCAGAAATACAAGTGTTTGATATGAGTGGAAAACTTGTAAACGATATTGTTAAGGTTTCTTCAAAAGATCGATACGAATTACCATTACGATCCATCAACGCTGGATACATTGTTCATATTACATCTGATAAAGGTGAAAAAGTAGTCACTAAAATTTTAAGATAAAAAACACATAAGATGAAAATGATATTTAAACTGTTTTTAGCAGCATCTATTTTAATAATGGGCGTGCTAGTTAACGCTCAGCCACCTTGTCCAACTTGTCCTCCTGGCGGTGGTGGTGGCACAGGTGGAACAACTCCGGGTGCAGTGGCTTCACCTATCGATATGTACCTTTATATCTTAGCAATTGCAGCGATTTTATTCATCGTTCTTTATGCAAAGAAAAAACAGCAAAAACAATCCGTGTAATCAGTACACTTTAAAAATTAGAACTCATTGATATATCAATGAGTTTTTTTTATATTTACAGTATGAAAAAAATATCATTTATTTTGGGCTTGCTAATTGCTACCACTTCCCAAGCACAGTTTAAAATTAGTGTGGATGCTCCACAATCATTTACGCCAAAAGAGGCCTATTTATACACCCTGAATGGTTCGAAAGATGTGTTGAATGGTAAGGAACTTAGAAAAGGGAACACTTGGCAGTTCAATATCTCAACACCTTATTCTGGAATGATGAAATTGTATTTTCCAGAAATTAACGCCTCTGTTAATCTCATTTCAGAAAATAAAGATGTTAAAATGAAGTTTGAAACCGAACCGAAAAAAATCGTGAATATTGATTACCTTGATGAAGCAAATTTCACCATGAATCAAATTCAGGATATACAGCAAAAGAAAGAGTATATTTTACCTGCTTTGTATCAGATTAAGGAGTTTTATAAAACCAAAAGTGATTTTGGAACTTCTCTTAATAGTGAAATTCTTCGTCTTTCTAATGCAACACCGAATCTCAATAATTTTCCGTTTGTAAATTTTTATAATACGAATTACAGCAGATTCCTGGAAAAAACCGCAAATAAAAAACCGATTTCTCATGAGGAAATAATTGATTTTTTAAACAAATCAAATGAAATGCTGGAAGGCTCTTCCTTGATGAGACCAATACTTGTTGCTTATCTTAATGCGGGCTCTAGCGCCAATGTTGCAGTAGATGTAGACAAAATGCTTAAGGTCTTGAATGTTGAAACTCCACGCGGTCAAACCGTTCTTTCTGAACTGATCGAAATTTTTGACACCTATGGCATGCAGGATTTAAAAGATAAATATCTTACTGAGGCCAAGAATCTCAAATGTACCATCAACGAGCGTCTAACGAAAACAATTGCGACCAATACCAATACAGAAATTGGAGCTGTGTTTCCAAACTATACGTTTAATAAACCCACCAATACTAAAGCCAAATCAATTTACGAAGTGAAGGCTGATAATAAGATTATCATCTTTTGGGCGTCTACTTGTTCCCATTGTGAAACGGATTTACCTAAAATTATTGAAAAATACAACGCGATAAAAGGTCTAAACGCAGAAGTTATTGCATTTTCTTTGGATAGTGATGCAAGCGCTTATGATAGTAAAGTGAAGATGCTGCCGTGGATTAATGATACTGAGTTAAGAGGTTGGAATAGTTCATTTTCAGATACTTATAATATTCATGCTACTCCTAGTTATTTTGTTTTAGACAAGGCCAATAAAATCATAGCTAAACCCAATCATGCAGCAGATGTAATTTCTTTTTTAAAGTTAAACTAATTTTTTGCTACCTCATAAAATATTTTTATATTTGCACCACCTTAAAAAAGGCGAGGTAGCTCAGTTGGTTAGAGCGCAGGATTCATAACCCTGAGGTCACGGGTTCAATTCCCGTCTTCGCTACTAAACAGGACAAATGAAATTTACTTTCGTTTGTCCTGTTCTTTTTTTGGAGTAATCCGTTGGTTATCTGAAAGATATAGTTTGCGATTACATTCATTCGAGCGGTTCGATAAGTTTTTCCGTCAAACTCCAATTTTTCGGGGAATATCGAACCAATTATATCCCGTCTTGTTCTGATTTCGCCCTCGCTGTACATTTTAGGAATGCTTTCTATGTATTTCAAAGCCCTGTCCAAAGACTTTTCTACGTTGATTTTCTTGGTATCAGAACCGTCCTTGCTCAACTGTTCTTCCAAACTCTCAATCCGTTTCCTACACTCATCTTTGATTTCGAGATATTCCTCGTCATCAATAATTTCAGACAGCAGTTTGTTGCGTGCTACTGATAACCTTGCATTCAGTTTATCTATTTCCTGTGCAATCTGTTTCTTTTCGTCAAACGGATTTTTTGCGAATTTCTTGTAGTTGTCCAACAGAAGTCTTTTTACTATTTGAGAAGTACCGTTCAACGCAAACTGTCGCATACTCTTTTCAAAAATATCGTTGGCTAATTCGGCTTTTTGACGAAAGCCACAAGAGGAAACACAATGATAGTAGTAATAACGGCTTGTTCTTCCTTTGGAAGCACTTCCCGTTAGGTTGCGACCGCATTCGGGACATACCAAGAAACCACGTAGGGGCAAGTTCTCGTCTGAAAGTATTTTGGTATTGGGACGTTCTACCCTTTTGTTTCCGTCCAATATCAGTTGTACCCTATCAAAGAGGTCTTTGGATATAAGTGGTTCGTGCTGACCCTGCACCAAATGTGCTTCTTCGTCCTTGAATTTGGCAATGAATATCTTACCGTAGTACAGCGGATTGCGTACGGCAACGTGAAATGCACTTCGGCTTATAGTTGTCTTGTGCAACTTATTCATTTTTTGCCGTACTTGGTCACAGGCAAACACGCCTTTGGCTATTTCGTTGAAAGCCCACAGCATAGCTGTTGCTTCAGGTTCTTTCGGAGCAATGTATTTTCGTCCGTCCTCTTTGCTTCTATTGATATATCCAAAAGGTGCTCTACCCATCAAACGCCCCTCTTTCCTTGCCCTACGCATACCGTAGAACGTATTCAATGCTCTGCGGTCATTCTCTACTTCGGGAGCAGAAAGATATATGGCAAGCATCATCTTGTTTTCGGGAATGGAGAGGTCTAACGGCTGTTCTACCGCCTGTGGCTCTATACCAAGTTTGTTGAGTGTGCTAATCATTTGATAAGCATCGCCAGCATTACGGCTGAACCTGTCCCATTTGGTAAACAGGATAAGGTCAGTTTTTGAACTTCTCTTTTTAAGGCTGTTCAATAATCTTGTCCATTCGGGACGGTTAAAGGTCTTGGCGGAATGGTCTTCATAAATAACCTGCCCAACAGCAATCTTATTGGTTGCACAGTATCTTTTCAGGCGTTCCTCTTGGTCACGCTGTGAATATCCCTTGTCCGCTTGTTCATCGGTGGAAACACGTATGTATAAATCGGCTCTTTTCATAGCTAATCATTTTTAAGTGGGTATTGACTTTGTGTGGGATTAGCTAAATTACAAAATAAATCATTCGGTGTCAAAGCATTCACGGATAATTATCATTGTGAGGTTGTACAAAAACTCCATAATCAGTTCGGCTGTTTCCTGTTCCACGTCAATACCGACCTCACGGAGAAGCTCCATTGCTTCCTCGATAGGTATTTTTTCTATTTCTTTTCTCTCCTGCATCGCCTAACTCGTTTTGTACTGACTAAATTAATCAGGTAAACAAGTCGGGCTTCCAATGTTGCAGTGAGAGGTAGCATTTGGCGTTCAGTTGCCAAATATTATTATGAAAGAAGTTAAAATCATATTCAAAAAAGAATAAAAAGGTAGCAAAGATAAGGCGGACAGCCACCGCACCGCCCACCAAAAGACTACGGCATAATGGCTTCGCCACCCTTCGGGACTTATTCCGTTTCCTTTTGGTTTTTCCGCTTGTCCGCCTTGTTAAAATGGCTTTCTTTTTTTTCTGTTTTTTTCTTTTGGAAAATAATTTTAAGGGGGAGCAACGCATCGTCAAGATAACCCCCAACCCAAATAAAAGTGGCAGTCAGTGGCACTATTTGGCGTTCATTGTCGTGACTGTAAACAGCTGTTTTTCAAACAGTCTTGCCGAACTTTGCAAATGGAAGCGGTTGGTTTTTTCGGCTAACTCCAATCCGTTCCGCAGAACGGATTTTCTGAACCCCTGTTCAGAGCAAGTTATCTTTTGAGCTACTCGGAATAAATTCCGCATCTCAAAAGCACTTGCCCTTGCAGGTGGCTGAAAACCGCTCCGAAGTCGCAGTTTTGGTTTAACATTAAAATGATTTGATTATGGAAGAAGTGAACAGAAAACAGATTAAAAAGACAGGAAGAAAACCGAAGAACGACCCTGCGGTACATCGGTATTCCATCAGTCTGAACGCAGAGGAAAACGCCAAGTTCCTTGCCCTTTTCGACCAATCGGGAATGAACATAAAGGCACATTTCATTACGGCTTGTATCTTTCAAAAGACGGTAAAAACCGTAAAAATTGATATGAATGCGGTAGAATACCACGCAGGATTGACCAAGTTTTTCGGACAGTTCAGAGGAATAGCAACCAATTACAATCAGATTGTAAAGCTGTTGAACACACACTTTTCGGAGAAAAAGGCATTGGCATACCTCTACAAATTGGAAAAACAGACCGCAGCAATGAAAGAATTATTGCTCAAAGTTTTAATCCTTACCGCAGAATTTGAAAAGAAATACCTAAACAAAGAGTAAAGAAATGGTTGCAAAAATCGGAAAGGGAAGCAATATGTACGGAGCTATTTTGTACAATCAGCAGAAAGTGGAAACGGAAAACGGAGCGGTTCTGTTGCTGAATAAGATACCCGACACAATGGACGGTAGGTATTCCGTTGCGTACTTCAACAAGTGTTTTGAGCCGTATCTGTCTGCCAATATCCGAACGGAAAAGACGGTACGGCACATTTCATTGAACCCCGACCCGAAAGACACGGTAAGCGATGAACAGTTTACCGAAATGGCACAGGAATATATGGAGCGTATGGGTTACGGCAATCAGCCGTATATCGTATTCAAACATACGGACATTGACCGCACGCATATACACATCGTTTCGACCTGCGTGGGCATTGACGGCAGGAAAATCCCCGATGATTACGACCACCCTCGCTCAATGGCTATCTGTCGGGATTTGGAAACGAAATACAATCTGCACAAAGCTACCGAGCAGGAACAGAAACACGACAGCAGAAATTTCAAAAAGGTAGAACAGCAGAAAGGCGATATAAAAAGCCAAATAGCTTCGGTAGTGCGACACCTGCCGAAGTATTACCAATATACAAGCATTGGGACATACAACGCTTTGCTTTCGTTTTTGAATATTACGGCAGAGGAAATAAAAGGCGAACGCAACGGAGAGCCTGTACACGGATTGGTATATTTTGCTTTGAACGACAAGGGAGAAAAGGCAAGCAAACCGTTCAAAGCATCTTTGTTTGGCAAGCACGCAGGAGTAAACGGATTACAACGGCACTTTGAACAATCCAAAGAGAAGATGAAAACCAACCCTGCGAAGTCTGTTCTCAAAAATTCGGTGGAACTTGCCATTCACACCACAAACAGCGAAAAGGAATTTAAAAAGCAACTTGCCGAACAGGACATTCACACCGTTGTCCGCAGAAACGACAGCGGACGGATTTATGGTATTACTTTTATTGACAATGGTAGCCGTACTGTTTGGAATGGCTCGCAGTTGGACAGAAACCTGTCGGCAAATCTGTTTAACGATTGGTGGAACAACGGAAACAAACCCGCATTGAAAGCACAGGACAGCCCTGTTTCCGATACGAACACGATAGACCACCAACCGACCAAAGACCTTTTCGAGTTTATCACGCAGGAACATTCGCACAGTTCTGATTTGGGATTGTTCAGCCTGTTGCCCCAAGCACAGGGCGAAGATTACGAGGAACAGGATTTTGCCAATAGAATGAAGAAAAAGAAGAAAACAAGACAAAAAAAATAATAGAGATTGTCCTTATTTTCAAAACAAGTTTTAAAATTACTTACCTTTGTTGTATGAAAAAATCAGATTAGCATATTTTTAGGAACATATAATCTCTGTCAAGGCAATAGATGTTGCCCTGACATTCTATTGAATTATTTAATAATAAATGCTAAAAAGATGAATTTTTTCGATAGCCCATTTAAGGGCAAAATAATTAGAGACCATATTACCAACCCCAATATCACGGCTGGGAAATATTCCTACTATTCCGGTTATTATCATGGACATTCTTTTGATGACTGCGCTCGCTATTTATTTCCAGATAGAGATGACGTTGATAAATTGGTCATAGGTTCATTCTGTTCCATAGGTAGCGGTGCAAGTTTTATAATGGCGGGCAATCAAGGGCATCGACATAATTGGATATCCAGTTTTCCCTTTTTTTATATGCCGGAGATTGAAGCATTCAATAAAGCAATTAACGGATTTGAAAACGCGGGCGATACAGTTGTCGGTAATGATGTTTGGATAGGGAGCGAGGCAATGATTATGCCGGGAGTGAAGATCGGTGACGGGGCGGTAATCGGTAGTAGGTCATTAGTCACCAAAGATGTTGCCCCTTACACTATTGTCGGCGGAAACCCTGCAAAACCGATTAAAAAAAGGTTTTCGGACGAAGAGATTCAGATCCTGTTAGATATCAAGTGGTGGGATTGGGATGAAGACATATTGACCGAAGCGATACCTTTAATTTGTTCAGGCAACATACAGTCTCTTTTCGATTTTTACAACCAAGTTGTAAAAATCGAAAAGAGAGATTTCCCGTATTGTTTTTGACTTATATGTAACAACTGCGAAAAGCCTTTCAGTTTTATTGCTGAAAGGCTTTTTTTAATGTAGAATTTGAAAAGGAGTATTTGAATAAAGAAATCATTACAAAAATCAAAAAGAGAGAAGTACGAGCAAAATTTTTAAGATTATCTACCTATTAGTAGATAGAAATTTATATCTTTGCGTTATGGAAACAAAAGAAAAAATAGTAACCGAAGCCATAACATTTATCACGACAAGAGGGACAAATGCTTTTAGTTACAAGGATATATCTAAAGAAATTGGCATTAAAACTTCTTCTATCCATTATTATTTTCCGACGAAAAATGATTTGATTGTAGCTGTTTTAGAACATGTTATTCAAAAATCTGATTCTCCGCAAACACACCTAATATTTTTAGTATATTAGCGCTCAAAAAGCAGGGATTATGAACATATTCAGTTTTACGGCTCATTTCGGTTCGGAGGAAGATTGTCGTTTGCATTTCAAGGAGCAGCGTGATAAGGAAGGGGTTGTCTGCAAGCGATGCGGGGGCACTTCCCATTATTGGTTACAGGGTAAATGGAGTTATGAATGCAAAGGTTGCCGTTTCCGCACCTCGTTGCGCAGCGGTACGATCATGGAGAGCTCCAAGCTGCCGTTTCTGGTGTGGTACAAAACGATGTTCCTGATGAGTTGCACAAAAAAGGGATTCTCCACCAACGAACTCCAGAAGCAATTAGGATTGAAGCGTTACGAACCGGTATGGGCGATGGTACACAAACTCCGCAGGGCGATGGGCAACCGGGATGCAAGGTATACACTGGAAGGGATGATAGAACTGGATGAGGGTTACTTTTCGGTGGCCAGTAAGGAAATCGAGCGAGGCAAGGGTACACGTGGCCGGGGAGCCGAGGGAAAGCAGAACGTTGCGGTGATGGCCGAAAGCACCCCGTTGG
>NZ_JAUFQB010000054.1 GCF_030409525.1 Kaistella yonginensis
TAAAATCACTTCCTTTACAATGATACAGTATCTGAATTTTTTCGTTTTTAAAAGAAGTATAAATAAAACAAAAATTAATTTATGCTAAATGCACAACAGGTTAATCTAAGAAATTTCATCATTAAATTGAAGCACTATGAAAAAACACCTCTATATTTTTGCGTTTCTATCTTTGATTTATTGTTCAAAAGAAAGCAAAACCACTTCGGAAATCTCCGTGAAAGATTCTTTGATTACCAACTCTAAAGATACCCTTCAAAGAACCAATCAAGGTTTAGAGACAAAAAACACAAATAAAGATGAAACTTTAAAATCGTTGAATGATCAAATCTTATCCACGTTAAAAGCAAAAGATTACACAAGGTTTTCAAGCTATATTCATCCCGAAAAAGGCGTGCAATTTTCCATGTACGCCTATATTCAGCCGAATCAAGACAAGCGGTTTACCAGGCAAGAATTTATAAAATATGCGCCCACCAATATTAAATTTACATGGGGAGAAAAAGATGGATCTGGTGACAAACTCGTTCTGTCGATCAAAGACTATTTTAACAATTGGGTTTTCAACCGCGATTTTACCAAAGGTGAGTATCAATTAAACACATTTAAAGGCAGTGGAAACTCGCTAAATAACCTACAAGAAACATATGCAGGTTTTAATTTTACCGAAAATTTCTTGCCTGGCTCTGAACAATATAGCGGAATGGATTGGAATTCTTTGCGATTGGTGTTTGAGGAATTACACGGCACCTATTATTTAGTCGCTGTAATTAATGATGAATGGACGATTTAGCCGCTTTTTATTGGAACTGATAATTTCTTGCACCAATTAAAACGGGATTTTGTTGTTCTATACAAACCAATCCAAATCCTTTGTAATTAGGATTAATAGAATCATACAATTGTTTTCGATGAAGTTTTTCATAGGTTTCAAAATCAATTTGAATCCGTTGTTTTAAAGATTCAAAAAGATTCCATTTTGCAACTACTTCGTTCCAGTTTCTGCCAACTTTACCGGTAAAAACTTTTGCTTTAGACCCACTTCCATACGCCAGAAAGCCTATCTTTTCATTAGATAAATCTTCCCCTCTATCATAACTTACCTGAAAAGCAGACAGCAGCGCCATAAAAATAGAGGCTGTATACATATTGCCAATTTCGGAACTTGCTCGTTGTGAAGGTTCTATCTTTTCTTTAATAAAATCTAAATATACGGCTGACTTCGCAACCAATTTTTGCTCCTCAGATGTGGAAAATGCCAAACTATTTTCGATACTGAAAATTTCTGAAAACACTCTCTTACCGTGAAAAGCATAGGGCAGGTGAAAAATTAAATACCGCCAATTCTTAGATGGTTTTTCTAATTTTGCTTGTGTCTTGTAGTGACTATAAGCCTCTTTAATTCTATTTTGATAACATTGGTTAGAATAATGACCATCAAAAACAGGTTCATCCGTGAAAAGTTCCAGGTAATCAGCCATCTGTTCTGTGGCTGATGTTAAATCACTTTTTGCAATGCTTCGCCGTGGTTTAAAGAAATCAAAAACACTTTCGGTGGCAACGCCCCATTTATTTTCGATCTCAAGAAGTTTAGGATTTGAAGAAATTAAAAGTGCGACTGCTCCACCACCTTGGGTATATTCCCCAGCAGAAGCCAACTCATATTTGGCATAATCAGAAGCGATGACGATGGCTTTATTTTCAGGATTTGCATGTACATAGTCCAAGCAATTATGCAAAGCATCAACCGCGCCGATACAGGCAAAATTTAAATCAACAACATCACAATTTCTAAAGCATCTTTCGCCAAATTTTTCAGCCAAAACTTTTTCAACCATTTGAATGGCAAAAGTAACCGTAGGTTTGGCAGCATCTAAAGCACTTTCGGTCCCTAAATACACTCTTGAAATTTCCGTTGGATTGAGGTCGTAATCTTGGATTAGTTTGAGCAATGCTTCAGCGGCGAATGTTGCAGCATCTTCATGTACATCATTGATCGCCATTTTATACAACCCTAAACCTTTCTCTAGTTTGAGAGGGTCAATCGCTCTTTTCTCTGCTAAGTCGTTGATTGTTAAATACAATGCGGGCACATAAAAGCTTGCTGCTTCAATTCCTAAATTCATCAATATAAAATTAACCTACGAAATTATAAAATATCTTTTTAAAACGCTTACATGCGAGAGGATTTCTTACAAAAAAAGACTCCGAAATTAATTCCGAAGTCCATTTTTATCAATTATTTTTAAGGTTTATTTATACGCTTCAATCGTTTTATTAAGCAAATCAATTTGTTGATTAAGGGTCGGGCTAGAAGGATTGGCTTTTAAAACAACCATTTTTTTGGTGAGTCCGTCTTTCAAAATTTGCAAGATCATCATTTTTGCTTGTGGATTATCCCCAATTTGACGTTTAACTTGCGTTAAAACTTTGGTTAAATTTTCCGTTGCTTTCAAATTATCGGAGCTCATAATCCAGTTAAAACCATCTTCTGCGGCAGCACCCAATTCTGGATTCTGGAACTTTAAAAATGGATAAAACGCCGCTGTTGAAGCAATCGCAGGCATTTGTTTTTCAATTTTATTTTTAACAATGATGGGCAAAAGTTCTGCAATTAAATCATCGCTTGCACCTTCTAAATCAATCTTATCCGCAAGAGCAATCACTCGAGCAGGATCAACTGCCGAAATCCCAGTGAGCGCGTTGGCTTTTACCGCATTAGAAACAGCACCTATTGCTTTTTCAAAAAGCGGAAGGTATTTTTTATCTTTCGTTTTTCCTAAAGCTGAGATTGCCGCACCTTGAACTAAAGTTTTCTGATCATGAGCTGCCATTTTCTCAACTTCAGACAAGGCAGCTTTGGCCTGATCCGGTTTTGCTAAATCTAAACCACTCAATGACTTCATTCTGATTCTAAAATTAGGATCTTTCAAGCCAGCGACTAGAATTTTTAAAAACGCAGGATTTTTTGCCACGTTTTCTGTTGCGTTTTCAACTGCCAGATATCTGCTCAAGAATTCTTTGGAATTTTGGAATTGCGTAAAATACTGATCAGCAGTTTTGGAATCGGTAAATTCACCAAGCAAAACTCCATCGGCGTTGATATTGACCAATTCAGGGTTTTTGGAAACGGAGAAGGTGAAATTATTTTTTTCCTCAGCGTCTACCCACACATTTTTTCTAGACGGTTTTCCATTTTCATATACATCAATGGCCAGCGGAAACTGATAATTTTGTCCGACCTGCATTTGCGTAATGGTTACAGTAACTTGTTTTTTTACGGGTTCAAAATTGGTGGTATACGACAACTTTGGATGTCCGCTTCCGTAAAACCATTGGTTAAAAAACCAGTTTAAATCTCTGCCCGAAACTTTTTCTAAAGACAATCGAAGTTGGTGTGCTTCTCCAGTACCATATTCATTGGTTTTTAAATAGTCGGTTAAACCAGCAAAAAATGCATCGTCGCCTAAGTAATTTCTTAACATATGAAGGATTGCGCCGCCTTTATTATAAGAAACACCATCAAACATATCTTCGCGCGAGTGATAATTAAAACGGACCAGATCTTTGGTAGGGTTCGCAGGATCCATCATATATCCTCTACTCTCTTTCATTAAGCCATAATCGGCCAGGTCTTTTCCGTATTTATGTTCGTTCCACAGGTATTGGGAATAGTTGGCAAAAGATTCATTGACGGTCAAATTACTCCAGCTTTCTGCGGTGACTAAATCACCAAACCAATGGTGGAATAATTCGTGAGCAATGGTCTCTTCCCAGCGATTTTCATCGATCAGATCGCCTGATTTTTGCTGTGCAGATTCCTGATGAAGAACTGCAGTGGTATTTTCCATGGCACCAGAAACATAGTCTCTAGCGGTCATTTGTGCATATTTAGACCAAGGATAATCATAATTTAATCTTTTAGAAAAGAACTCCATCATCTCTGGTGTGTTCCCAAAAATTTGTTTTGCGTACGGTTCATATTCTTTTTCTACATAATAATCCACGTCAATGTTTCGCCATTTATCTTTAACTACGGCATAGTCACCCACACCCATGAAAAATAAATATGGCGCATGTTTTTTATCCATCACCCAATGATCCGTTCGCAAACCACCGTTTCCTTTAACGGAAGATTTCATTAAACCGTTTGATAAAGTCACATATTGATCGGGAACGGTCATGTAAATTTCTTGGGTGGTTTTTTGGTTGGTTTTATCGATCGTTGGAAACCAGACTGAACTAGCTTCTGTTTCTCCTTGTGTCCAAATCTGAGTAGGTTTATCGGGTTCGGTACCTTGCGCATTGATGAAATACAGACCTTTCGCATCAGAGATTGCTGCGCTGCCTTTTTGGGTCACTTCATTCGGACGAGCGGTGTATTTGATGTACACGGTGTAGTCTTGATTTCTGTGGTAGGTTTTATCAAGATTAATTTTTAGCATATCCTCTTTATACTCAAATTTCAAAGGGCTCTTGCTGCCGTTTTTATCTAAGGCCACTTCATGAATCAACATGGCTTTCGCGTTTAGCACCAAAGAATCGGTCGGATAAAAATAAGGCGAAGCGGTGAGCCACTCTTCTCCCGCCATTTGCTCTTTTTGATAGTCAAAACTCACTTTAAGTTTGGTGTGTTTCAGTTCGGTCATTTTGGTATGTGACGCTCTGTAGACTTCAGTCCTGCCGGAAGTTTCGGTTTGGGCGAAAATATTTCCGGAGAATAAAATTCCGAGTAAACTAAGGGAGATGATCAGTTTTTTCATTTATATAAAATATTTTATTTTTAAAGAATAATTTTGCCTAGAATCTAAGATTTCTTATTAACAAAGGTTTCGAATAAATCATTTACAAACGATTCATAGTCGCCACTTTTCAACTGCTCTTTGCTTTTGTTAACGGCTTTTTTTAAATCGCTTTCATCATTATCATGATTGATGATTTCAACCGATTTTATGCCTTTAATCTGGATTAATAGTTCGGTCAATTTACCAAGATCAGCGTTATCTTCGAGATTTATTTTTAAAGATTTCATTGAATGATTGGTAGGTGTTTCAAAAGAAAAGTTACAAAAAAAAGTGAAGTTATACTACTCCACTTTAATGCTCTTCTATATCGCAACCGGTGCTTTAATTCCGGGTTCAGGATTATAATTTTCTAAAGTAAAATCTTCAAAATCAAAATCGAAAATATTTTTTATTTCAGAGTTTAATTTCATCGTTGGTAAATCTTTTGGAGCGCGTGCAAGCTGTTTATGAACCTGCTCAAAATGATTGTTGTAAATATGCACATCACCAAAAGTGTGAACATAATCGCCAACTTCTAAATCGCAAACTTGTGCAACCATCATTAATAGCAAAGCATAACTCGCAATATTAAAAGGAACGCCGAGAAAAACATCTGCACTTCTTTGATATAACTGAAGTGATAATTTTCCATCGGCAACATAAAATTGAAAAAGTGCGTGACAAGGCGCTAAAGCCATATTGGGAATTTCCGCAGCATTCCAGGCAGAAACAATTAATCGGCGGGAATCTGGATTTTTATTAATTTGATCAATCACCTCAGTAATTTGATCGACTACTTTTCCGTCGGCACCAGTCCAACTTCGCCATTGCGCACCGTAAACAGGACCGAGATCGCCATTTTCATCCGCCCACTCATTCCAGATGGAAACCCCGTTATCCGCTAAATATTTAATATTGGTGTCGCCTTTTAAAAACCACAACAATTCATAAATAATGGATTTTAAATGAACTTTTTTGGTTGTGACCATGGGGAAACCTTTGGACAGATCATAGCGCAACTGATAGCCAAAAACACTTCTGGTTCCCGTTCCTGTACGGTCGGTTTTATCAGTTCCGTTATCTAAGATATGTTGAAGGAGGTCGAGGTAGTTTTGCATTGAAGTTTATTTGAAAATGTGATAAGGTGCTAATTTGAAAATATAAATTCACTGAAAAAGTCAGATTTCAAATTTACCAAATTTTTAGAATTTTTTGCTTAAGATTATTTAAAGAAATTTCTTCACCTGTTTTATGACCCAACAAAACATTACCCAAAGGACTTTCGGTAGAAATCACAAAGATTTTCTTTTCATTAAAAATAATTTCACCTAAAGAAACTGCGATATAAAATAATCCCTTTTCTGTTTCAACCAAACTTCCTACACCAATTGTTTGATGTGGGTTCGTGGTGATTAATTTCAAAGAATTTTTCGCCCTTAGATTTTCGTTCAGTTGAAGCTGAATATTGTTGATTTCCTGCTGCACCATTTCTCGGGAAGTTTCATATTTGTCACCCATCGAACTTTTGGTTTCGTTGTTGGAGGCGCGGGTTTCTGCAATCATTCTTTCTAAAGTACCAATCTTTTCTGATAGTTTATCTTGGATGATTTGAAGGATTTCGGTTTTATTCATTTCTTTAAAAATGGGTTTTGGCTAAAGCCAGTTGAGTATTGCTTTAAATAAAAACGGGCTACAGCCCGCTCGTATAAACATCTTTAATAGGTATTATCGATTTTATTTCTCCATCACTGCATACCCACCAACCGGTAAATAAAAACTTTTATCTTTTGAAAAATCTTTTACCGGACCAGAAAAAACATTTTTAAAAATGCCAGTAACATTTTCATCCTCGATGGTAAAAGAGACCTCATCTTCTGAAAAATTCAAAACGGTCAAGACTTCATCTTTCCCATTTTTTCTAACGTATGCCAAAACTTTATTATCCGCAGAAGTTTTTAAGAGATAGGTTTTTGCAGCGGGATCACCACCTCTTAGTGCGGCATTATTAGCCTTTAAACTTAGCATCGTTTTATAGAAATCGTGCAGTAGATTTTTGCCAGTCCACGGGATTGGATCTTTTTCGAAAAACTCCAAACGTTTTGTTTTCAAAGGGAGTTCCTGCCCGTTATAAATAAGAGGAACGCCATTCCATGTGATGGAGAAAACAGCTAAAGGCAGAGCCAAATCTCCATATTTTTCATATTCCGTTCCGTTCCAGGTGTTTTCATCATGGTTACTGGTAAACCATGCTCTCATGGAAGAATCGCCAATATTTGAATATTTCGCCAACAACTCTTTTAATTCTGCGAACGAAACTTTACCCTCATTAAATTCTTTTGTTTTGTGCATCCACGTCCAGATATAGCTGGCATCAAAAACTTTTCCGTACTCTGGATTATCCAATTCATCAAATTCACCTAGAAAAAAAAGTGGTTTTATTTTTTCGACTTCGGGTCTTGCTTGCTCCCAGAAATCAACTTCGACCCAGCTTGCCAAATCGCAACGGAATCCATCAATATTGGTTTCTTTCACCCAAAACTTCATGGCCTCAATCATGGCTTGTCTTAATTCGGGGTTTGAATAATCCAACTCTATAATATCATCCATTCCAGACGCAATTTGGAAATCGTTGGTTTTAGGATCTAGCAAATAGTATTCTGGATTGGTTTTCGTCCAAACGTGATCCCAACCCGTATGATTGGCAACCCAGTCGATAATCACTTTGAAACCCATTTTATGAGCTTCATCAACCAGATGTTTAAAGTCTTCCATGGTCCCAAATTCGGGATTAATGGCGGTATAGTCGTGTGCGGCGTATTGGCTGCCCATGGTTCCTTTTTTCACTTTTTGAGAAATCGGGGTAATTGGCATAAACCAGAGTGTTTTTATGCCCATTGCTTTCAATCGTGGCATTTCTTTTTCAAAGGCCCGGAAGGTTCCTTCTTGGGTATATTGTCGTACGTTTACTTCGTAAATATTGGTGGTATGTTTCCATTCGCTGGGTAAATCCATTTTCTTTGTATTTTTTAGGGTGCTGCAGGAAATAACTCCTAAGCTAAGAATTGCTAAAAGAATCAGTCTTCTCATTGGTAAAGATTTAAGGCAAATATATCGTTAATTATTCAAATTTCCCAAGTTTGGGGCGGCTCAAATTAACCATTAATGATTTAAAACAGAAAAATGTGGAGTCCTAAAAAAACCCCGATAATTTTCGGGGTTTTTGTTCTATACAATTTTATGCATCTAAATCATCATCAAAGTTATCATCATCATCGAAGTCATCTTCATCGTCATCAAAATGATCGTCATCATCATCAGCAAAACTGCTGGCTTTAAATTCATCTTCAAAACTCGGAAACTCATCATCAGATAATAACGGTGCTACGCCATTTCTTTTTGCTTTGGTGCTGGATTTTGTTGGTGCTTTCAAGGGCATTTTGCCAAAACGGAAAACCGTAATCGGATAATTTACCGCAGGTTTTTCGTCGATAATTTCTACCAGTTCACAGAAGAATTCCCACAAATCCATAAATCCATATTGGAAATGAATCTTGTCGCCTGGTTTTTCGAAGGCTTCGGTGATATAAACATCAGACATAATTTCGCCGTCACCATCATCACTCATATCTTCCAATGGAACAATCTTTACAACTACGCCGTCTTCATCTAAAATATTAAATACAGACAAATCATCACCCATGAGCGAAAATGCACTTTTAATTCCCAAATGCAAATTCCAAAGGTTTTGTTTGCCTTTAATTTCAACATCCCTGAAAATATCTTCTTTGGTGTCTAAAATAATTCGGAGTTTGTAAACCATTATGACCTAAAATTTTTACGATTACTTATTAGTTTTATTCTTCGAGTGCAAATATAAAACAATTGCAATTTGGCAAAAAAATTATTACCGACTTTTTATTAAAAAGTTTTGCTTAAATTTCGCCGCAAACTAGGTGCCTTTTTGTAGTGAAAAACTGAATTTGGCACCTTCAAGATAGATGCTTTCTACGGAAATGTTTTCCTGATGCGCTTCTAAAATATGTTTTACGATAGCCAAACCAAGACCTGATCCGCCATCATTTCTATTTCTACTAGATTCTATTCTATAAAACCGTTCGAAAATCCGGGTCAACATTTCAGGTTTGATGCCCATTCCGTTATCCTCAACTTCAACAAGAATTTTTTGATTCTGGACTTTCGTTTTTACGGTAACCGTAGCACTTTCACGATTAGAATAATAAATGGCATTAGAAATTAAATTTAACAAAACCTGCGATATTTTCTGCTTATCTGCAAGTACAAATATTTGATTGGATGAGGTTTGCAGCACAATTTTAGTGTGCTTTTTCTGTGCTTCTAAATCTAAAATATCGATCAGTTCGCGAATGAGATGATTCAGATCAAACTTGCTTTTATTCAATGTAATTTCGCCACTTTCAAACTGATTAATCATATCCAAATCTTTCACGATATTTAATAATCTCTCGACTGATTTATCAATTCTCTCCAGGTATTTATCGCGAATCGCTAAGTTTTCTACGCCACCTTCCAACAGGGTATCTACATAACCTTGAATGGTAAAAAGTGGGGTTTTCAATTCATGGGAAATATTTCCGATATATTCTTTTCGATAGGTTTCCATTCCTTTCATCGTATCGATTTCAGTAGCATTTTTCAAATTAAGATCGGTAAATTTCTGGCTTAACTCTTTAAAGTTGAGGTTGCTTTCTTCATCTCTGATTTCTTCCGGCAAAATGGTTGAAATTTTTCTGATTTGTCTTTTCCCATAAAAATTAAAGAGAAAGTCTACCACCAAATAATTGATAATAATTAAAATCAAGGTACTCAAAATCAAAGTTTGCAGAAATTGTTGGTCGGTTTCGGAAAAGGAATGGTTTGCCGCATCGAAAACGTACACGAGCATAAGCATGACCGCGGTGAGGAATAAAGAGGCGAAAAAAGTAAGCCGATAAAATTTCATTATTGATCAATAAAATTAATAAACCAAAGTTACACCACCAATTTGTAGCCGATTCCTTTTAAGGTTTGAATGGTGTTTATTCCCAATTTTTCGCGCAATCGTCTGATATGAACATCAATCGTTCTTTCGCCGACCACAACATCATTTCCCCAAACCCGTTCTAAAATCTCTTCTCTTTTAAACACTTTTTCCGTGTTGGAGGCCAGCAGATAAAGCAAATCAAATTCTTTTTTAGGCAATAAAAAATGCTGACCGTTTTTGGTTACTTTTACATTGTCTTTATCAATCACCAAATCACCAACGGTAAGAACTTTTGCATCGTTGCTGACTTTTGAGGTTAATTGCAAAAGTGCATTAATTTTAGAAATAAGAATTTTCGGCTTGATTACTTTGACCACATAATCGTTTGCTCCTGCTTGAAAGCCTGCCAACTGAGAAAACTCTTCGCTACGGGCCGAAAGAAAAACAATAAGCGTATTTTGCAACTCTTTAATCTGACGAAGTTCCTGACAGGTTTCAATTCCGTCTTTTTCCGGCATCATCACATCGAGTAAAATCAGATCGGGGATCATTTTTTTTGCTTTTAGAATTCCCTCGTTCCCGTTGGTTGCGGTGGTCACTACATAACCTTCTTTTTCAAGATTATAGGTCAGTATTTCTAAAATATCAAGCTCATCATCGATTAGAAGAATCTTTTTCTTAGGCATTGTACACTTTTTATTCTTTCAAAAATACTCAAATTAAAGGTTCCAAAACCCATCTATTTAAGAATTCATAATTAATTAATATGACTGTGTTTTTGTTAAAAGAATGGTAATCTAAAATTAAAGCTGACGCAACACCAAATTAAGCTTTTGTTTCTTCCTTTGCCCCGAAAGAAATTTAATAAAAAGAAGAAATGAATATCAGAAAACTGAGTATTGCAGTTGTATTGCTAAATTCTGCCACACCTTTTTTGTATGCACAAAGCACAAAAACGGATACGGTAAGTAAAGAGAGAAACATCGAAGGAATTCTCCTAAAATCTTCGTCCAATAGAAAATCAGAAAGTGCTCTTTTGATCGATCAGAAGAAAGCGATTATTCAAAAACAATCGATGGGTTCTGAAGAAATTTCCCGAAAAGGAATTTCAAATATTGAACAGGCTTTGGTAAAAGTAACCGGAATTACGAGCGTCGAAGGACGCGGTTTATTTGTGAGAGGTCTGGAAGATCGTTACAACACGTTGTTAATTAATGGCTTGGGTTCACCTTCAAATAATCCTTTTCAGAAAATAATTGCATTAAAACAATTCCCAACTGATGTGGTTGGAAAATTGAATATTTACAAAACTTTTAATTCTAATCTCTACGCAGATTTTGCGGGAGCGACTTTCGATATTGAAACTTTGACTTACGAAAAACCATTTTCCAAAATTGAATTTGGAATCGGCGTGAATACTTTGAGCACTTTTCGCAATAACTTTAAAATTAATCCAAACGCTAATTCTATCGATGGTTATGTTGGTTTAAATTCAAGAGATAAACAATTGCCAAATGAAGTAAAAGGATATCGACCGTCAAGCTACAATTTCAGCACTTCTGAATCGCTGCATTCTTTTGGTGAAGGTTGGAATGTAGATAATATAAAGTCTCTACCGAACACGAGTATCGGTTTTACAACGGCTCAGAAATTTAAAATCGGTGAAACTTCAAACTTAGGCTTTCTCTTTTCATTAAATCAGGGAAACCACTATGAATACAAAGACGGTGTCAAAAACCAGTTTCGTTTAAATGGAAATTCGATTGATTATAATAACAACCTCAACCGAAAAGAATATACTTATGAAACCGAATCTTCCGTTTTACTAGGCTTGGGTTTTAAAAATAAAGGAACCGGTATTAATTTAAATGGATTCTTTCTCCAAAACTCCGAAAATTTAATTCAGGATTATGTTGGATTCCGAAATGGAGAAACGAATAATCAGCAGTTTATCCGCGTGAATCAACAGGATATTTCAAGATTTACAGATTTACAGTTGACGGCGTCACAGAAAATAAACGAAAGACATTCTATAAAAGCCGGCGCAAGTTGGGTGAACAATTTCTATCAGCAACCGGACCGTAAAATCATGTACGGACAACCTGGCGAAGGAAACAATATCAATTTATCTTTTGGTGGGAATAATTTACTGCGACAATATCTGGACGTTAATGGTAAAAACTACTTTTCAGCCTTTGCGGAATATGCGTTAAACCTTGGTGAAAAAGGTGATAAAAAAATTTATCCATGGCAAGTGGCGATTGGATATAATGGCTTCGCAGATATTCGAAATACATCTTACCGATTTATTTATTCTGTTTTAAATGATCCTTCGCAATCACAGGTTACGGTAGGTAGAGATAATCCGCAGGCGATTTTTGATCAGTCGATTTTAAATGGAACTTACCATTATCGTGAAGGTTCAACATCGGAATATAAAAACAATTTGTATCAGTTTGTGAATGCGGGTTACCTTAATATTAATTATAAACCGTCGGAATTGTGGGATATTTTAATTGGCGGAAGAGTTGAAAACAACATCAACATCACGCGATACAAACCGATCAGTGTTGGCATTAATGACGAGTTCGATAATATCACCAAAAACCAATACTATATTCTCCCCTCTTTATCGGTTAAGCGTGCTTTGAATGAAAAATCAAATATCCGTTTCGGAGCCAGTAAAACCATTACAAGACCGATCCTTATTGAATATATGCCGATCACTTATATCAATCCGGACAACGAAAACATCTTTGGAAATAAAGATCTGAGCAACAGTGGAAATTATAACATTGATTTGAAATACGAATTGTTCCCAAGCAATAAAGAAATGTTTGCGGTCAACCTTTTTGCAAAGAAAATTGATAATGCGATCGAGCGCTCTTACATCGCTTCCGGAAATTCAAACGGACAAACCATTACCTTCTTTAATGCTAAAACCGCAACATTGGCGGGTGTTGAACTTGAAGGAATAATTTCTTTGAACAGAATCAGCGAATCATTATCACGGTTTACGTTAGGCGCTAATACAACGATCATGTATTCTGACGTAGAACGCAGCGCAGATCAGAATAAAGAAACCGATGTGGAAGCGAAGAGAAAACGTGCTTTGCAAGGAGCAGCGCCCTGGACGGTGAACGCCGACTTGAAATACGAATATAAAAATGCTCAGAATTTCACCAAAACCTACTCTTTAGTTTACAATGTTTCTGGCAAGAAAATTTACGGCGTTGGTTTCTCAAAACTCGATAATATTTTCGAAGTGCCTTTCCATCAATTAGATTTCGTTTACAATAACCAAATCGATAAAAACTGGAATGTGAAACTTGCTATTCAAAATTTATTGAATTCAGAATACCAACTGAAACTGGGCGACAATAGTTTGGTTCAGGTTCAGGAAAGTTCCTTGTTGATGGAAAATTATAAAAAGGGAACTTCATTTAATATGACCGTTGGTTATACTTTCTAACTCAAATTTAAATCACTTAAAAAATAAAAAAAGAAATGAAAAAAAACATTTTAACTTTAGTAACACTTGCCTTGGTTTTATCTGCAACCTCTTGCACCGTTGATATTCGGGAAGATAATGACACTCCAACCAACAATGGTGGAAATCAGCAGACACCAGGAAATGTAATGGATGGAATCGGCACTTTAACGGGAGAAATCTCAAAAGACCTTTTGATTAAAAAAGGAAATTACACGCTGAAAGGAATCGTAAAAGTGGGTTCCGGAGCAACAATCACCATTGAACCAGGAGCGATATTTACCGCTACGACAAGCGATGTAAGTGGATTGGTTATTTTAAAAGGCGCAAAAATTAATGCAGTTGGAACTGCAGATTCTCCAATAGTATTCACCTCAGATAACAAAACGCCGGGAGATTGGGGCGGAATCACATTATATGGAGATGCGCCAATTAAAGCCTTAAATGGAGCAGCCACAGCACTTTCGGAAGATGGAAATAATCAATATTATGGTGGCGCTGATGCGAATTCAAATTCTGGAACAATGAAGTTTGTAAGAGTAGAATATGGTGGTAGAAAAATTGGTGACGGAACTTCAGAGACCAACTCGATGACTTTCTACGCAGTTGGTGCAGGTACAACATTAGAAAATTTAGTGGCTTACAAAGGAACTGATGATGGTTATGAATTTTTCGGTGGAACGGTAAGCGCTAAAAATCTAATTTCTTACGGAAATTACGATGATGCTTTTGACTGGCAGGATTCCTGGAGCGGACAAAATAATGCTAACTGGTTTGCTTACCAAACTGGAATCGGCAACTTCGGAATGGAAATCGAAGCTTCATCAAACGCTGATAACATCGCACCGAAAGTAAATAATATCACTTTAATTAGAGCTGCGGGAACTTTACCAGAAGTTTCAGGTTCTGCAGAAATTTCCGCAATTCAATTTAAAAAACAAGGAACCGGAATCTTCTCAAACGTCTATATCGATGGTTATAAAAATACGGGTGGAAAAAATGCTTACTCTATTTTAATCCAGGATCTGGCTACTGAAACGAGTCAATTCGCCACGGGCAAAATTAAGGTTGATCCGATATTTGCAACAAGCAACAACGATAATCAATTAAAATTCGGTTATGGTTTTGCATCCGCGAATCCATTAGCATTTACCAATACTGTAACAGTGAAAAAAGCCTCTATGGTTGGCGGTGCTTGGGCGACCGTAAATGGAGTTGACCTGCTTTCTTCCTTAAAATAAATTTTTCATTTTTTTCATTCATATCAAAAGTAAAAACCACCGATTGGGTGGTTTTTACTTTTAACTATTTTTTTAAAGATTACTCATCTTCGTCTTCGTATTGCTGCAAATAATAAGAAAACGAAAAATCATCAAGCTCTTCATCTGCCTCTTCTAAAGTCGTGAGCAAATCTTCGAAATCTTCCAGTTGTTCAACGCTCATATTCACAAATTCGATATGTAACGGAAGTTCTACAAATCCAGTAATTGAATCGTAAAGCGCATCGAGATTATCGCCAAAAGTTTCTGGCAGTTTTAATTTTTCTTTTAACTGATCGAAGAAATCTTCCATATCTCCGATTTCTGTAAAGTCTATATATATGGTGTTCATATTTTTTAAGTTGTGGGTTTTAGGGTTTGGGTCGTAGTTTCTTTAGTTTGAATTTATCCAAAATTTACTTGACTCTTTTTACTTTTTACTTGGCTCTTCTCTTATTTTTTCTCAAAACTCTTGTAATGATTCTTCGTCAGCCAAACTTCTCCATTTTTTGTAAAAACGATTCGGTCGGCATTTCGGTTGCCACAGTTGTAATTGACGTCGGCTTCGAAATATTTCTTTCCTGCCGGAAGCGTTTTTTCTCTGTTGCTAAAGGTGTCTCCACCGATTGCTCGGCCAGGGAGTGCATCGCACAGATTTCCTTTCGAAGCAACCCAACCCTGTTTACGCGCTTCGCCTTTGGTGATATAATAATTGGGAAGTCGGTAATTGCTCTTCACATAATGAATGACCCTATTTTCTTCCGTTAAATCATCAATATTACTGGAGAAACCTGGTGATTTTGAACTTTCATTTTGTTTAAAATTTTCACTATTATTTTCATTAATGGAAACTGCTGAGCCAATATGTTTTCGATTTTTCTTTTCAATTTTATAATTCTGAATAAAATACATTACCAAAAAAGCAGTCAACAAACCGATGATGAAAAATAGAAAGAGTTTTATGTTTTGTTTGTTCATATAATTCAAATGTTACTTCTTGTTTTAGATAGCGTTCCTACGGAACGCGTTTTTCTTTCTTATTAATTGCTACAGAGATAACGTTCCTACGGAACGCTCTAAATCTCCAATCAATTCCGCCATTCTTCCGGAATATCGCAAACCGGAATCGGTTGAATTTTATGCTGCGCCGCTCGATTCATTCTCTGGAAAATTTTGAAAACCTCCAAATCACGTCCTGAATAATACGCTTCTGTTTTCGTTCCCCACTCTTTTTGAATTTTCTCCAATTCCGGATACGTTGCGCCAATCTGCTGTTCATCGGTTCTGGCTTCGTCCCACAATCCATCTGCCGGAATCGCATTTTGAATGGATTCTACAAGATCTAATGATTTTGCTAAAGCATAAACTTCTGTTTTGTACAAGTCTGCAATCGGGGAAACATCTACACCACCATCCCCGTATTTGGTGAAAAATCCAACCCCAAAATCTTCCACTTTATTGCCTGTTCCACAAACAAGCAGACCGTTAATTTGTCCGTAGTAATATAAAGTCAACATTCTTAAGCGGCTTCTGGTATTGGCAAACGCCAGTTTTTCGGCTGGAAAATCTTCATCTGCAACATCGAAGGTTTCATACAATTCCTCGAACGCTGGAGTTAAATTAACCGAAATTGCCTCTACATTGAAAAAACGCTTTTTCAAATGTTCCATATGCTCCCAAGCGCGATTCACTTCATCCTGATTTTGACGAATCGGCATTTCGATTAATAGCGTTTTTAAACCGGTCATCGCACAAAGCGTAGAAACTACGGCAGAATCAACCCCGCCAGACACTCCGACTATATAACCTTTTACGTGAGCCTTTTCAGCGTAAACTTTTAACCAGGCGACAATTTTTTCTGTTATTTTTTCTGTTTGCATTTAATCTTTATTAAATTTTTCTTTCGTTAATTCATACCAAATACACGTTGCTTTATCGAGTGGGTCAACGAAAGTTCCGTGAGATTCGAAACCCAATTTATTTTTTAAAATATGATCAGAACCCACATTTTGAATCGCGACGCAAGCGTAAATTACATCTAAATTCAATTCTATAAAACCGTAGTCCAAAACGGCTTTTCCGGCTTCGGTAGCATAACCTTTACCCCAAAATTCAGGTAAAAAACGATACCCCAATTCGTATACTTCTTGATAACCGTTGATCGGTTCTCTTAAAAATTTCAAGCCGCTCCAGCCGATCAAAAGATTCGATTTTTTTTCAATAACAGCCCATCTCGCAATTCCGTTTTCTTGATATTGTTTTCGGATATTTTTAATGGTTTCTTCAGATTCCTCTGGTCTGCTTACCGGTTTTACTCCGATATATTTCATGACTTCGGGATTGCGATCCAACAAGAATATCCTTTGCACATCTTTATAAATAATTTCTCTTAAAAGAAGTCTTGGTGTTTCAATGAATATTTTTGCCATTAATTTTCCTTATTTTTGCGATTCTAAATTTGATGTAAAAATAATGAAGTTTTTTAGATATCTCTTATTTTCTGCCGTATTCCTACTGGGAATGGTTTCTTGTAAAAAAGAATCCCAAAATGTTTGGAAAGTCGATGTTGAAAATCCAATTGAAAAAATAGAATTAACCGATATTTCGAAAGAATTCTACGATCCAACCGTTCCGTTGGAAATATTTAGCCAGAAATATCCCTGGTTTCAAGGAACTGTTCCTGAGGAAGATTTCGCAGAAAGAAGAAAAGATCCAGAGGAAATAAAAATTTACAAAGACGCAATTTCTAAGATTGATCTCACCAAACTTAATACCGAGTTGGCTGATTTGTTTTCGCATATAAAAGTTCATTTTCCAGAATTTAAAGAGCCCAAAGTTTTTATCTATTCATCTGCTTTGCAAGGAATTATGGAACCTATATTCTATGAGCCCAACGAAGCCGTATTATTTATTGACATCACCGCATTTATGGGTGAAAATAACCCCAACTACAAAGGATTGGAACTGTACTTCCAGAAAAGTATGAATCCGAAAAACATTCTACCGAAGGTCTCTGATATCTTTGCCCACCATTTTGTAGAACCCAACTTTGAACAACAAAAATTCATTGATCAAATCGTATATTACGGAAAACTGATGACTTTGCAAGACGCATTTTTACCGCAGGAACCCGATGCTTTAAAAATGAATTATACGCCAGAACAATACGATTGGGCAAAAGCGAATGAAGTAAATATCTGGAACTTTTTTGTAGAGAATAATCTGGTTTTCAGCGATGACCAAAGATTGGCAGAACGGTTCATCAACCCGGCACCGTTTTCTAAATTTTATACAGAAATCGACAATGAATCCTCGCCGCAACTGGGTATATATATCGGTTGGCAGATTTGTAGAAAATTTTATCAGGAAAAACCAAATACGAAATTGACAGATTTTCTAAAGATGAACGCTCAGGAAATTTTTAATCAAAGCAATTATAAACCAAAGAACTGAGGAGATAAGGTGATCATTAAAAAACCATCATCAAATCAGCGCATTTTGAAATTAACAAATTAATATTATGAAAAAGACTCAAATTACCATAGATATCGAACTTGATGACAACCATGTTCCGGAAAAAATAACCTGGAATGCCGAAGATGGAGGCATTGAAAAAGAACCAACTAAAGCGACGATGGTTTCCGTGTGGGACGATGTGAAAAAAGAAGCTTTACGCATCGATCTTTGGACGAAAGACATGCCTGTAGATGATATGAAAATGTTCCTGCACCAGGTTTTAATGTCGTTAAGCCACACCTATGAAAAAGCAACCGGTGAAGAAGATGTTGCCCAGTGGATGGATGCTATGGCGGAAGAATTCGCCCAACGCGCAGCGATTAAAATGTAAAACAACCGCAAAATTCTAGAGAAAATAAAATGCCGTTTCAGCACTGAAACGGCATTTGTTAAAAAACCAAAGCTTTCATTTATTTTTTAAAAAATTTATGGCTGCTCGTTTCGATTCCATTTTGAAGGATGAGCATATAGTTTCCTTTGCTTAGTTGGGCCAGATTTACAGTACCCTCAGTTACAAGACCTGATTTAATAATTCTACCAGAAAAATCGACCACTTTATAGCTGATGTTTTTATCTTTTGAATTAATCGTCATGAAATCAATGACCACCGTTGGGTAAACCTGAATTTTAGAACCTGCAGAAGAATTTGAAGTTGCTAAAGCTTGTTCAAATGCAAGCGTTGGATATCCATCATTTTTTGAAGCATCAAAATACCAAACAGCGGTAGGTCTTGCAGCATTTAACAAATTTGCAAGATTTTGCGTTTTCATTTGCGCTGAAGGCCAACCCATAATATCGTAGGTGGTCGGAGCCGCAAGGTACATTCCAATCGGATCAAGTGGTGCATTTGTAAAATCATAATAAATGTTAGAACCTGTCATAAACGCAACAAAACCAGCGAAACCTCCGCTGGCGGATACATTATTAACAGTTCCTGTAGAGTACACATTTGTAGTGATGGCATTACTCTCCGGGCCACCATAAAATCCACCGACTCTTTCAGAAGCGGCAAAAACATTGGAGCGGGTATAAGAATCAGAAATTTCATTATTCCGATTAGGTCCGAATGCCATAGTACTATACCCGGCAAAACCACCGATGATATATTGACCGGTTACATTACCTTTTGCATAAGATTTGGTAATAGAAGTTTTGTCCCAGACTGTCCCAACCAAGCCTCCACCCTGATTAACGCCAGAAACTTCGCCTTCCGCAGATGAATTACTGATGGTGGAGTTGGTTAACAGGCCACCTACGAGACCTCCAACATTAAAATCGGTTCCAGAAATATTTACATTTTTTGCGTGGCAATTATCCATCGTACTGTTGGTCGATAGATTTCCTACAATACTTCCAACCGTATCGTGGCCAGAAACGGTTACGTTTACCGCCGTAAGATTATCGATTTTACCGTTGAACATTTGACCCACAAAACCCACAAAATCACCACCGGGCAGGTTAATTTGAATGTTGGATATTTTTTTATTGTTTCCTTTGATAATTCCTGAAAATGGAAACTGATAACCTTTTCCGATTGGCATCCAAAGATGTGCACCAAAATCCATATCATTTCCGATGATCACCGTTTTTCCAACAAATTTATTTCCATCATTTACAATTTGAGCAAGTCCTGCAAGCTGAGCTGGAGTGGTTAACGTAAATTCTGTATCGGTGGTATTATACCAAGTATTATCTGCATTATCCTGCCATAAAGTAGTAGGAGCCTTCAGGAAAAAAGCCTCGTTTGAAGGAGTTACAGAAGTTAAAAATGTTACTTTACTCCCTTCATTAGGAGCTTTAATTAATTGGGCAGAAGCACCATACCCAGTGGCGACCAAAAGCGCCAAAAGAATAATTCTTTTTTTCATAATACTTTTTTAGATTAGATGCATAAATACAATTTTTTAGTTATGATTAAATTAAAAGTAATACTTAACTATTGCAGAATTCATGAATTATGCAATGATTAGCACAAAATTAATCGACGGGAAAGCAGTTTCAAACTTTTACAAAGAATTTCATTTGTATCTTTGCATATTAAAAATTTTAAAGAATGAATTTCAATACCAAAGTGATACACGGTGGGCAGCACCACGAATCGGCCACAGGCTCGGTGAACGTTCCTGTATTTTTAACCTCAACATTTGCACAGAAATCACCAGGAATTCATTCTGGTTACGAATATTCCCGTGCTGCAAATCCAACAAGACAAGCTTTAGAAGACAGCCTTGCCTCGATCGAAAATGGAGCGAGAGGATTAGCGTTTGGATCCGGATTAGCAGCCATTGATTGTGTTTTAAAATTATTAAATCCGGGTGATGAAGTGGTTGCAGTAGATGATTTATATGGTGGAACCTACCGAATGTTCACCCGATTGTTTGAAAAATATCAATTGAAATTTACCTTTGTGAGTTTTGATGATGTTTCGAAAATTTCGCAGGTAATCACTGATAAAACCAAATTAATTTGGTTGGAAACCCCTACCAACCCTTTAATGAAATTGGTCGACATCAAAGCGGTAACCGATTTGGTAAAAGGAAAAGATATTTTAGTCGCGGTCGATAATACTTTTGCAACGCCTTACCTTCAATTGCCTTTGGATTTAGGTGCAGATATCGTGATGCATTCAGCCACGAAATATTTAGGAGGGCATTCTGATGTAATTGCGGGAGCCTTGATCGCAAAAACTTCGGATTTGGGTGACAAATTGCATTTCATACAGTTTGCAAGTGGTGGGATTTTAGGACCGCACGATGCTTATTTGGTCTTGAGAGGAATTAAAACATTGGCTCTAAGAGTTCAGAGACATTCTGAAAATGGGTTGGCAGTGGCAAAATATTTAGAGAATCATCAGGCGGTTGCGCAGGTTTTTTATCCCGGATTAGAATCTCACCCTCAGTTTGAATTGGCAAAAAAACAAATGAAAGATTTTGGCGGAATGGTTTCATTCACCTTTAAATCTGGTAAAAAAGAAGATTCCATCAAGTTTTTAGAAAAGGTAAAAATCTTCACCTTAGCCGAATCTCTAGGCGGTGTAGAATCTTTGGCCAACCATCCCGCATTAATGACCCACGCATCTATCCCGGCAGAAAAACGTGCCGAATTGGGAATCACCGATGATTTGGTTCGCCTCAGTGTTGGTATCGAAGACCAAGAAGATTTGATCGCAGATCTGGAAAAGGCTTTTGGTTAATCGAAAAATATTTAAAAAAAAACCTTGAAGTTTCGCAAAACTTGAAGGTTTTTTATAATTTTGAATATGAACGAATTTCAAAAATATATTGAAAGATATCTCGACTTAATTCCAACTGAAAACTGGCAGGAAGAACTAAGAATCACTTCCGCTGAAACACTCGAGCTGTATCAACAATTAACAGAAGAACAAGCTGATTTTGCATATGCAGAAGGGAAATGGACGTTAAAAGAAGTGCTGCAGCATTTAATTGATGCAGAGCGTATTTTTATTTATCGTGCCTTGCGATTTTCCCGAAATGATCAAACCGAAATTGCTGGTTGGGACGAAGAAGGTTACGGAAGAGAATACCATTTAGAAGAAGTTTCTTTGAAAAATCTCCTTGAGGAATTTGACCAGCTGCGAAAATCCAATATTTTATTTTTCCAAAATTTAAAAGCGGTATTTTTTTCTCGAAAAGGGATTGCTAATGGCAACGAAATTTCCGTAGAAACATTGGGTAAATTAATTGTTGGTCACCATCTTCATCATTTAAACAGTGTTAAAGAGCGCTACTTAACACCATTGCAAAAATGAAAAAAACAAGAAATGCAACTTTTGATGATTCGGCTGAATTATCCATTTTATTTGATGAATACAGGGTTTTTTATCATAAAGAAAGTGATGTTAATAGCGCAGAAAACTTTCTAAAGGAACGCTTACAAAATAAAGATTCTGAAATTTATGTGGCCGAAACAGACGGAAAACTGGTCGGATTTGTTCAGCTTTATCCACTGTTTTCATCGACCAGAATGAAAAAATATTGGCTTTTAAATGATTTATATGTGAATGTAAATTCGCGTGGTAAAGGTTTTTCCAAGGAACTGATCGACGAGGCAAAAAAATTATGCCGCGAAACTGCCGCTAGCGGAATCCTATTGGAAACCGGAAAAAATAATGAAATCGGAAACCAACTTTACCCACGTTCTGGTTTTGAATTGTACGACAGCGTGAATTTCTATGAATGGTTAAATCTGGACTTCTAAAAAATCTAAGAGAAATGAACTGCCCATGTTGCTCTGGAAAATCGTACGAAGCATGTTGCAAACCTTATCACAAAAGTGAAAAACTTGCTCCAACAGCCGAAGCGTTGATGCGCTCTCGGTTTTCTGCCTTCGCCATTCCCAATGGAGAATATCTGATGGAAACTACCGTGCCCGCCAAAAGAAAACTCTATAACGAAAAAGATTTACAGGAATGGGGCGAAATTAATGAATGGACAAAATTGGAAATTGTTCAAACACCAACTTTAAATCAAGTAGAATTCAAAGCCTTCTACAACGATGAAAGTAGAAAACCACAAGTACATCATGAACTTTCCTTATTTCAGAAATTGAATGAGCGTTGGTATTATGTTTCGGGTGAATTTTTAGATTAAAAAATAATTCAAAAATGCGCGCGTAAGAACAATAGCGCAACCGACAATGGAAAGCGCTTAACGCTGCTAATAAAGAGCGATAACAAATAGAATTCAAGAAAAATCGCCATTACAACAACAAAAAACACAATTAATTCTGAATTTATGTTTTTGAAATAGGATTAAAAAGTGGTAGCCTGGTAATTAATCAACCATTGCTTCACCCGACTTTCTGTAGGTATAATTTCCGTAGATGTGTCTTCTGGCAAATCGGCTTGGGGAATCTGCGTTGACCATTTTGATATAGGTATTTCTCGGAACGCCGATATATTCGTACATTTTCCCATTAAAATGCTGAACTTTCAAGATCGATTTCTCATGATAAAAATCCTGAATAATCGATTTTGCGATTGTTTCTGTGTATTCTTCCTTGTATTTTTCTTGCGTTTCAGGATTGATGCTCACTAAAAAATGATAAGCTTCAATCACTGTTTTACTTTGTTCTTCCGCATCAAGCTTGCCCGCTTCATCATTTACAAATTTATCAGGATGCGCTTCTTTCATCGTATTTCTGTAGACTGTTTTTAAATCTTTCAAAGTGGCTGTTTTATCAACCCCAAGAAGTTTTCTGTGTTCACCAATTCTCTTCATAACTATATCTTTTTTTGCGGGTGCAAAATTACGCTTTTAAATTTAAATATCATTTCTGTTGAATGATCTACATTAATAAAAAAATTCTCATGCTTCTCCAAAAAAAACTTTCTCGAGTCTTCAGCTGGCTCTTCCTTTGAAATTCTTACCTTTGCTACTTTAAAAAATTGTACTGAAATGAACGCTTTTATTGAAGAACTGAAATGGCGCGGCCTTTTTGCCGACATGATGCCTGGAACCGATGAACAACTAAATAAGGAAATGACGACGGCGTATATCGGCTTCGATCCTACAGCAGATTCATTGCATATTGGGAGTTTAATCCCGATTAAAGTATTGGCACATTTTCAGCAACACGGCCATAAACCTGTCGCTCTGGTTGGTGGTGCCACCGGAATGATTGGTGATCCATCTGGAAAATCCAATGAGCGAAATACTTTAGATGAAGACACTCTAAATCATTATGTAGAATGTTTGAAAGGTCAACTTTCAAGATTCCTGAATTTCGATGGAACAGAAACCAATAGCGCAGAGTTGGTTAACAATTACGACTGGATGAAGACGATTTCTTTTCTTGATTTCATTCGAGATACCGGCAAGCACCTCACCGTAAATTATATGATGGCGAAAGAATCGGTGAAGAAAAGAATAACTGGTGAAGGCGGTGCGGAAGGAATGAGTTTCACAGAATTCTCTTACCAACTATTGCAGGGTTATGATTTCTTGCATCTTTATAAAGAAAAAAACATACGTCTTCAAATGGGCGGATCTGATCAATGGGGCAATATCACCACGGGTACCGAATTAATCCGAAGAAAAGTACAGGGTGAAGCCTTTGCTTTAACCGTTCCACTCATTACCAAAGCGGATGGTTCAAAATTCGGAAAATCGGAAGCGGGCGAAAACTACTGGCTCGATGCAAAGAGAACTTCGCCATACAAATTCTACCAATTTTGGGTGAATGCCACTGATGCCGATGCTGAACGATTTATTAAATTCTATACTTTTTTAAGCAAAAAAGAAATCGAAGCCTTAATTAACGAACATCAACTGGCTCCACATGAGCGTAAATTACAGAAAAAACTGGCAGAAGAAGTCACGGTTTGGGTTCATAATCGTGAAGAATTTGAAAAAGCAGTGAAAGCTTCCGAGATTCTATTCGGTCGCTCCACGGCAGAAGACTTGGTGAATTTGGATGAAGCAACTTTCCTGGAGGTTTTTGAAGGTGTTCCCCAAAAAGAAATCACAAAAGCTGAAGTTGTGGGAAGTAACATTATCGATTTAATTTCAGAAAAATCAGGTTTTTTAAAATCGAAAGGAGAAGCAAAAAGAGAATTGGCGGGCAATTCAATTTCCATTAATAAAGAAAAAATAGACGAAACTTTTACAGTTGCCGACAGTGATTTAATCGATGAGAAATTTCTTTTAGTGCAAAAAGGCAAAAAAAATTATTTTATTATAAAAGCGGTATAAAGCACAAAACTGCTAATTTTTAACACTATATTATGAAAGCCGGAGCACTTCCGGTTTTTATTTTTACGGATTTCATCGTATCTTTGCCACTTAATTTTATTACATGGTTATCATTATTTTCATCGTTGTCCTTTGGTATTCAGGACTTTTTTTCCAGACTTTTTTTCTGCATCGGTATGCGGCGCACCAATCTTTTAAAATGTCGAAATTTGGCGAGAAGCTTTGTTTCGTTTTAACTTGGGTAACGCAAGGATCTAATTATCTTTCCGCTTACGGTTACGGAGTGATGCACAGAATGCATCATGCTTTTGCCGATACTGAAAAAGATCCACACTCCCCGAAATATGATGATAATTTGTTTTCAATGATGTGGCGTACGAAGAAAATCTATGCTGATATCAACAGTCAGAAAGCGATTATTGAGGAAAAATTCACCAAGAATGTGCCACAATGGGAAGGTTTCGACAAATTTGCCAGCTCTTGGGGATCAAGACTCGCTTGGGGAATTGCCTACACTGCTTTTTTCTATTTCTTTGCAACCGCTTGGTGGCAATGGCTTTTATTACCGGTTGCCTATATGATGGCGCCAATTCATGGGGTAATAATTAACTGGTTTGCACACATTTATGGTTACACCAATTTTAAAGTTTCTGATACTTCTAAAAACCTCCTCCGTTTTGATTGGCTAATGATGGGCGAAGCTTATCATAACAATCACCACAAACACGGTGGCAGAGCGAATTTCGGTGGGGTAAGATGGCATGAAATTGATGTAACTTATTACATCATGGTGCTACTCGATAAAATGAAACTTATTAAACTGAATCCAGTTGCAGTCGTTGTCAAGAGAGAATATTAAATAAAAAAAATGTCTCGTCATTATTTGACGAGACATTTTTATTGTGATTTCCGACTGATTAAATGCTGGGCTTTTTATCTGTTCAAGACTGAATTATCCAGCTGAATTTCGGGTTGCAGTTGTTGCACAAACTCGATCAGAAAAGGAAACTCTGCGAAATCTTGATCAACGATAAATCCATTGTAGGTCGTCACATCCAAATCGATTTCGCGAGGTGCATTTTTGTTTTCGGTTCTTACCCGGCCTAAGAGCGCTTCAATTTGTTTTAAATGCCTATTCAATTCAGACAAGCTTTTTGTGGTGTGCAGCAGAATTGCCCCATTCAGAAATTCGGGCTGTTCTTCAAATTTAAGTGGTTCGGTTTTTATAAAAGAACTACGCTGCATGATGAAACCAATTTGCTGAAGGTGTCCTAAAGCTTTATCAAAATTATCCGCAGAATTTATATTAGAACCCATGGCGATCACTGCTGCATGGTAGCGGTCTTTCCCATCAATTTGAACCAGTACATTGTCTGCAAAACGCAAGGCATGTGGTTTTTCAACTTTGACTGTAATATCTTGTAAAGCAGCTCCAGAAAATTGAATGTACTGATAAATTTTTTCCGCTAAGGTTTCAATCAGGTGAAAACTTTGATGATCCACAAATTTGATAATCCCTTTCGTAATTTTTTTATAATCTACGGCATTTTGCACCTCATCTGTTTTTGATGCAAGAGCAGTATCATATTTAAAGGAAAAAGAAATTACAACATCCTGCAATTTTTCGGTTTCCCAATCAATGAAACCAATATACGCTCTTAAGCGCAGATTTTCAACACAGACTTCGGACAATTTAGGATTGTAGGTTGCTCCCATATTTTACTATTTTTTAGATCTGATTTTAAAGTATAAATGCCAATGATTAGACCAAATGTTCTCCGCCATCAATATAGAGGATTTGACCAGTGAAAAAATTACTGTCTAAAATAAACTGTACGGCTTTCAATATTTCTTCTAAATTTCCAATTGTTTTTAAAGGAATATGTTGCGCCAAGCTTAACAAGTACGATTCATCTTTGCCCTCCGGTGGTAAAATTAACCCGGGCGCAATTGCATTAACCCGAATATTTGGTGCCAATTCCACGGCAGAAATTTTGGTAAAATCACTTAATAACTTTTTGCTTAAAATATAATCAAGGTGTACGGTATTGTTTTTCGCAACTTTCGTATCTACGAAGTTAATGATATTTCCCTTGCCATAAACGCTTGCAAATGCTTTGGTTAAGAGGTAAGGAATTTTAAAATTAATGGTCATTTCTTTGTCTAATAGCTCACTTCCTTTTTCTCTAAAACCAGACGGAATAAAATCTGAGGCACAGTTTACTAAAATATCTATTGTGATTTTTTTCTTTTTCAATTCTGTAAAAATTTCATCAAAATCGTTGTCTTTCAAAAAATTAATTTGCAATAATTCCACGGTGATGTCAGCATAAATCGATTCGAGTTCCTCTTTTAATTTCTGCGCTTTTTCTTTAGAAGAATTGTAATGCAACACCAAATTATAATTTTGCTGTGCGAGATGAACAGTGACCGCTTTTCCGATTCTATCGGCTCCGCCCGTTACTAAAGCGTAATTTTTCATAGATTAATTTTAATGTAAAAAAGGATAATTTATTCACGTTTATAAATGTACGATAAAAATGTATTGAAAAAAATTCTTGGTTAAAAGTATGCACCAATACTCGATATTGATAAAAAAAATGGTGATTTTATGAAGTCTTTAAATAAAATAAAAAACCGAGTTTACACCCGGTTCCGAATCATTTTAGGTAAATATTTTCTAATTAGTATGAGTCCTCGTGAACAGAAAGTACTGCTCTCCCGCTGGGATCATTGGCATTCTTAAAGGCTTCGTCCCACTCCAGGGCAATCGGGGTAGAACAGGCTACCGACGGAACGGATGGAACGGTAGCAGCGGCTGTTTCACTCGGAAAATGTTCTTCAAAAATCGCACGGTATCGGTATTCCTCTTTGTTCTGAGGAGTATTTAATGGAAAACGGAATTTAGAATTCGTCATTATCTCATCGGTCACTTCTTTTTCGGCCACTTCTTTTAAAGAATCAATCCAGGAATAGCCAACACCATCAGAGAACTGTTCTTTTTGTCTCCACGTAATATTTTCTGGCAAAATATCTTCGAAGGCTTTTCTCAAAACCCATTTTTCAATTCTCGGTTCGTGGGCAGCCACCATTTTATCTTTCGGATTAAGGCGCATGGCGACATCAATAAACTCTTTATCTAAAAACGGAACCCGACCTTCAATTCCCCAACTCATCAAGGCTTTGTTGGCACGCAAACAATCGTAAAGATGAAGCTTTCCTAATTTTCTCACATTCTCTTCGTGAAATTCTTTTGCGTTCGGAGCTTTGTGGAAATACAGATAGCCACCAAAAATCTCATCGCTTCCTTCTCCAGAAAGCACCATTTTAATTCCCATGGATTTGATAACTCTTGCGAGCAAATACATCGGTGTTGAAGCGCGAATTGTGGTGACATCATAGGTTTCTAAATGATAAATTACATCACGAACCGCATCCAAACCTTCTTGAACGGTAAAATGAACTTCATGATGAATGGAGCCAATATGTTCGGCGGCTTTTTGGGCAGCAATTAAATCCGGACTTCCTTCTAGTCCAATTGCAAAACTGTGTAATCGCGGATACCAAGCTTCTTGCGTATCACCACTTTCAATTCTGTTTCGTGCATATTTTGCGGTCACCGCAGAAATAATAGAGGAATCTAAACCTCCGGAAAGCAAAACGCCATATGGAACATCGCTCATCAGTTGTCGATGAACAGCATCTTCCAAAGCTTTTCTAAGTTGTGTAATATCGGTTGGGTTGTCTTTTACATGATCATAATCTTCCCAATCTCTTTCGTACCATTGTTGCAATTCATAGCCATCGGGACTGAATAAAAAATGGCCGGGTAAAAAGGTTTCTATTTTCTTGCAAACCCCTTCCAACGCTTTCAGTTCGGAGGCTATATAATAACTCCCATGCTGATCCCAACCCTGATAAAGCGGGCAAATTCCCATGTGGTCTCTGGCCACCAAATAAATTTCATTTTGGATATCATAGATGGCAAAAGCAAAGATTCCGTTCAATTTATCAACAAAGGTTTTTCCATATTTTTGAAACAGTGGGATAATCACTTCGCAGTCAGACTCGGTTTGAAAATCATAATCCGGAAATTCTTTTCTTAATTCTCTATGATTGTAAATTTCACCATTGACGGCTAAAACCATTGATTTATCTTTTGAAAACAAAGGCTGCTTTCCAGAAGTTGGATCCACGATGGCTAAACGTTCGTGAGAAAAAACAACTTTTTCATTCTGAAAAATACCGCTCCAATCAGGACCACGGTGCCGGATTTTTTTCGACATTTCTAAAACCTGTGGTCTCAATATTTCGGTTTTTTGTTTAGCGTCAAAGAGACATACAATTCCACACATAATCCTATATTTATTCGTTTTGTAACTTTTAATTAAAATTCTAGCGCAAACATATTAAAATTGTTTACAAAACAAAAACAAAAGTTACAAAAAGTTAATTTTATACTAAATTTCGTTTTTAAATAGTAAAATTTAAAGTTTGAGAAGAAAATTTGCTATCTAAAGTGGATAAAATTTATTCTGGTTTAAAACCTCACTTTAATGGCAAATGAAATCTAAACAAAATCCTTTTTAATAATTTCCTCCATGCAGTATTCCGCAATTGCCGTAATGGTTACGAACGGATTCACGCCAATCGTACCTGGTATTAAGGAACCATCAATCACATATAAATTCTGGTGCCCATTTAATCTTCCAAATTGATCAGTTGCCTTTCCCAGCACGACCCCACCCAAAGGATGGTAACAAATGTCTGCGCCAAAACCATTATGGAACAACAAATGAGCGCGGGTTCCACCATTGGTCTTATTCATTTTTCGAAGAAAATATTTCGCATTGTCTTTCATATGCGCGGTATGGGATTGATCCCAGCGCAAATTTAATTTCTGTTCTTTGGGATTATAACTGACCTCTCCAAATTTTTTCAATTTATTGACCATCAAGTAAAGGGAGGTTGCTACATTCATTCCCATCGGTAAGGGTGCGATCTCGACAAAAAATGGGTGTTTTTTATCTTCCCAATAATCAATCCCACCGACTGGAATGGTAGACTGTTGAAATCCTGTACCACCAGAAAAAGCTTTTACCCAATTTCGTCCGGTCATGAAATTCCCGTTGTTCCCCCACTCTTTTCCAATATTTTCATCCATATGGAGTTGGTTTACGGCCTTAGATTTTAATAATAAATCCAATGAACCCATGGTACCTGCAGCAAGAATTAGTTTTTTGGTATTGATGATTTTATGTTGAATTGCTTCGCCTTTGGTATTGATTACAGAAATATCGATCGAATAACTTTGATCTGGATTTTGTGAGAAGTGATTCACCTGATGAAGCTCCAGAATTTCTAGTTTACCGGTAGATGATGCTTTTTTCAAATAGGTTTTGTCCAGGGAATTTTTCCCATAATTATTTCCGTAAATCACTTCTCCAGCGAGGGCAGATCGGGGAACTTCATTTTTGTATTCCTTTTCCATGTAATCGAAGTCGTATACATTCGGGACACGAACTGTTTTAAAACCTGCTTTATGCGCTTCCTCTTCGCCCACACGGTTGAATTTATAGAAATCACAATCTTGCAGAAACTCTTCCGAAGCAACATTGGTTTTCAGTTCTTTATTGGCCAACGGAAAATAAATCGTGTAAAATTTCTCGGTATCTAAAAATGGAAATATTTCTTTAAAATACTCTTTTTTAGGCGTAACAGCCATGCCACCGTTTACCAAAGAGCCGCCACCAACACCGCGACCCACCCATATTTTAATATGTTCAAAATCTAAACGATCCAGCGCACCCGTATATTTTTCTAAACTAAAGAGATTAAAAAATGGCGCAATGCTCTTTGTTTTTAGCCACGCGGCAGAATGACCGGGTTTGCTCATCGCAGAAAATCTCTTTCCAGATTTTCCCCAATCCAAGCCTATTTCTAAGAGTGTTACGGGAATATTTCTCTCGGTTAAGCGCAAAGCAGCGACCGAACCACCATATCCAGAACCGATGATTACGACTTCTTTATTGATGATTTCTGTGGATTTTATGGATTGGTGTTCCAACGGATTTTGGGCTTTACCAAACAAATTGCCTGATCCTAAAAAGAAAAAGGCAGTAACTCCTAGACTACTATTTTGAATAAATTCTTTGCGATTCATCATTACCACTAAACAATAACCATACTAGAGTTGGCTATTGAGCATAATAGAAGTAGGCAGTCCATAGTAAATCACCGCTTTGTCCTTTGGAAATACTTTAAAGCATCGATTGTATCCTCTTCTATACAATTAGTATAACATGATTTAATAGAAATTAATAATACGTTGGATATAATTTTGTGGACAATTAAAGAACAAGTTAAATTTACACAAAATAGCGCTCCTAGGGAACGCTATCACTATTTTAAATTGTAAAAGAAACCTGCACTTTTTTTCTAGCCCGGATCGCAACGACATCCTTTTTTGAGGAGGAACGACGAAAAAAAGATACAGTGTAGAGCCGGACGGGTTTTGTAAAAAGCAAAAATTGGGTTGCTCCAGAAACTGCTTAAGCGTTTCTTCCGATTAAGGCCATGTAAAAGCCATCGAAACCTTCGCTAGGCATTACCTTTTCTTCTTTTATCAAAGTATACCCTTCATTATTTTTTAGGAATAGGGCAACTTGTTTATTATTTTCACTGGGCAAAATGGAACAGGTTGCGTAGATCATTTTACCACCTTTTTTCAATATTTTAGCATAATCCTGTAGGATTTTCTCTTGTTCTTTTTTGATTCTATCGATAAAGTCCTGATCGATTTTCCATTTAGAATCTGGGTTTCTTCTCAGAACCCCTAAGCCTGAACAAGGCGCATCGATTAAGAGGCGATCTGCTTTTTCGTGCAGTCTTTTAATGACTTTATTATCGTCAATAAATCGGGTTTCGATATTGTGTGCACCCGCTCTTTTTGCGCGGCGTTTCAATTCTGCTAATTTCCACTCATAAATATCCAGGGCAATGATTTGTCCTTTATTTTTCATTAAAGCCGCCAAGTGCAAGGTTTTCCCACCTGCACCTGCACAAACATCAACCACGCGCATTCCTTCTTGTACGTCGAGTAGCTCACCGATTTTTTGCGAACTTGCGTCTTGAACTTCAAAAAGGCCATCTTTGAAAGCAGAGGTTAAAAAAACATTTTTCTTTAACTCCAACTGTACCGCATCAGGGTAGTTTGGGATCTGGAAGCTTTCTACATTTTCATCTCTTAAATCAGAAATCAATTCTCTGGCGGTTGTTTTCAAGGTGTTAGCACGCAGAATGGTCGGAGCTTGTTCGTTCAGTGCGACCATTTCTCGCTCCCAATTCATACCGAGTTCTTTTTCAAAAGTCTCTGCCAGCCACTCAGGAATCGAATACTCAATCGCTTTAGTAGGAACTGAATTTTTCTTTAATTTAATAAGGATATCGGCATTTTTGATGCCGTCGAATTCTTCAAATTTTTTATAGTGCGTTTTGGTCCAAAGACAGTACGCCAGAATCATTTTATAAATATTGTTTGGTTTTACCCCTTCGCCCATATAATATTCGAGGCGTTTTTTCCAACGGATGATGTCGTAAAAAATCTGGGCGACCACTTTTCGATCTTCGCTGCCCCATTGTTTACGGCCTTTCAAAAGACGTTCGATTACTTTATCTGCATATTTTCGATCTTCGAAAAAAGTCTCCTGCAACGCGTCGTGAATTCCAATGAGTAAGTTTCTGTGTATGAGTTCCATTTCGGATGTATTTAATTTTAATTCAATCTCGAACCTTCGGATTAAATTTTTGCAAAAATAGGGTTTTTAAACCGAATATTATAGTCTTGGTTTTAGATGATCCCATTCAAAAAGATGAATTTTCAGTGTGAGACTTTTGATTTAATTAAAAAAAACGCTTTTATGTTTAAGTAGTAAAATCTACTTTAAATTTTGAAAATATTATAAAAAAGACGACATTTTTATCGGCTAATTTTAAAATTAAAGTATATTTGAACACCGCTTAGAATGTAAACATTAAAATAAATCATCGCCAAATGCCAAGTCCAGAATTATCCACCCTCACCGACGAGCAGTTACTTGCTGAACGAAAAAAAATGAAATCCAATGCTATTCTTCACGGAGTTCTGATCGGAATGCTCATCGGAATTGCCGTGTACAGCACCGTGAAAAATGGTTTTGGTTTCTTTACCTTGTTTCCTTTGTTCTTTGTCTTGATCCTCTTTAGAAACAGAAAAAAAGAGGAGGCCTTAAAAAAAGAATTAAAAAACCGTGATTTAAAATAAATCCGAACATCGCAACATTTTTAGGCAAAAGACTGTGTGCTTTTTATCCTAATTATGTATTTTTATACATCAGAAGTGTTCATTTTATTTGGCTATTGTTTTTTTCAATCACTGTTTTATAAAGATATATTAATTGATGGCAAATCCTTTGCTGTCTTTTGCGCTAAATTTGCCGAATGCCTTTGATTCAAGATACTGCTGTTAAAAAATACCTGCCACTTATTTTGGCGACCTCCATCTTTATGCAAATGCTGGATTCGACCATTCTCAATACGTCGCTTCCGTCTATCGCTAAAGATTTGCAGGAATCACCATTGGATATGCAGAATGCGATTATTAGTTATGTTTTGACTTTGGCGCTATTCATGCCGGTCAGTGGGTTTTTGGCGGACAAATTTGGAACGCGCAAAGTTTTTATCGCTTCTTTAATAATTTTCAGTTTAGGATCTTTGCTTTGTGCCGCTTCACAAAACCTCAACCATTTGGTATTTTCCAGGGTTATTCAAGGGATTGGCGGAAGTTTGATGACGCCTGTCGGCCGCTTGGCTTTAATTAAAACATTTGAGAAAAACGAACTGGTCAAAGCGATGAATTATGCCATCATTCCTGCTTTAATTGGGCCTATATTAGGACCTTTGGTTGGTGGTTATATGGTTGATTATCTCTCTTGGCACTGGATTTTTCTCATCAATATTCCTTTTGGATTATTAGGGATTATGCTCAGCTTAAAATACATGCCAGATTATCGATCTACCAAAATAACGTTTGATTTAAAAGGTTTTTTGATTTTCGCTTCAGCTTCCTTGCTGCTATCGGTTTCTTTGGAGCTTTTTGGAACCGCCAAAAACACCACACCGGTTTTACTGATTTTTACTTTAGGTTTTTTAATGATTTACTATTATTATGTTCACGCCAAAAAAACAGAAAACCCTATTTTTCCCTTGAATTTATTTCAAGTGAGAACTTTTCGGGTAGGTATTTTAGGAAACTTGGCAACACGCCTAGGAATCAGCGCGATCCCGCTTTTATTGCCACTAATGATCCAAATCGCCTACGGTCAAACTGCGGTAATTTCTGGCTGGATTGTGGCTCCAATGGCTTTAACTGCGATGTTTGGAAAATCTTTTGTGATTAAAATTCTCGATAAATTTGGTTACCGTAAGACTTTAATGACCAATACTTTCATCATCGGATTTCTCATTGCTTGTTTAGGACTTCCTGGCATCAAAAGTTCTATATATTGGTTTGTACCGATTATTGCGATTCTGGGATTCTTCAACTCCATTCAGTTTACCGCAATGAATACCATCGCGATTGCCGATTTGCGTGATGCTCATACGAGCAGTGGAAACTCATTATTGGCCGTGAATCAGCAGCTGGCAGTAGGTTTCGGTATTGCCATCGGTTTAATTACCTTAAAATTATTTGAAAATAACTCGGCGATCACACACGGCGAAATTCATCTGGCATTTCGATATACGTTTTTCCTGGTGGGTTTACTCACGATCTTTACTGGATTTGTTTTTAGACGCCTTCACTGGACTGATGGTGAAAATATGAAATCAGCACTTTAAAAAAAAGTACTTTTAAGAATAAAGATCCTAACCCTAAGTGTTACTTATCCTATATCAATGTATTTCATCCTTTTCTGCAGTAATTTTGCTGCTGTAAATGATAAATAAAATGTCAGTAAAAAAAGTTCAAATGGTCGTTCAGCCCAAACCGGCCCATTTCGTTGGTGATGGTTTTCGGGTTCATAATTTTATTCCCAGCAATTTTAGTATGCAGAGAATGGATCAGTTTATTATGTTGGATTATAATTCAAAATTTAATTTCGGTGCCAGTTCTACGCCAAGAGGTGTTGGTGTTCACCCGCACCGCGGTTTTGAAACCGTAACAATTGCCTATCAAGGAAAAGTAGAACACCGCGATTCAGCTGGTGGCGGCGGCATTATTGGCGAAGGCGACATACAATGGATGACGGCTGCATCGGGTATTTTACATAAAGAATATCACGAAACCGAATGGGCAAAATCAGGTGGGATTTTTCAAATGGTTCAGCTTTGGGTAAACCTTCCCGCCAAAGACAAAATGAATAAACCCCAATACCAAGCGATTGCATATGCAAACTTGAAAACCATTGATTTAGGAAGTAATGGTCATCTTGAATTAATTGCAGGAAATTATCAAGAGCAACAAGGCCCGGCAACTACTTTCAGCCCCGTTCATTTGATGAATGCCAAATTAAAATTAGGTGGGAAAGCCGATTTTAATTATCCTGCAAAATACAACACTGCCGCTTTAGTTATTGAAGGAAATGTCATCATTAATAAAGAAGAAGCGGTACCTACCGATCATTTTGCTGTTTTTGAAAATAGTGGTGAGACCTTCACCATAGAAGCAACTGAAGATAGCGTAGTTTTAATTTTAAGCGGTGAACCCCTACATGAACCTATCGCAAGCCATGGACCTTTTGTCATGAATACCCGGCAGGAAATCATGCAAGCTTTTGATGATTACAATACAGGAAAATTCGGTTATCTAGAAGATTAAAGTTTAAAAAAAAAGTCTGATTTTTTCATTTTAAATTTCATTAAATTTAGATTCTGATTCAAATAAAATTCAAATAATCCTTAAAAATTAATAGTATGATGTCGAATATTGGCTTAATTATAGAAGAAAAACCCGCAGATATTGGCAACTTTTTAGTGGGTCGCTTACTGCCATTTCGTGAAAAACGGGCGGTTGGACCTTTTGTTTTCATTGATCACATGGGTCCGGCGGCATTAAAAGATTACCAAAATATGGATGTCCCGCCTCATCCGCACATCGGGTTATCTACTTTAACGTATCTTTTTGAAGGTGCAATTATGCATCGCGATAGTTTGGGCAGCACGATTGAAATCAAGCCTGGCGCGGTGAACTTTATGACGGCAGGAAAAGGGGTTGTACATTCCGAAAGAACGCCCGATTATTTGAGAACAACGGATAAAAATCTTCACGGATTTCAAATCTGGATTGGCCTGCCGAAACACATGGAACAGTCTGAGCCCACTTTTCATCATACCGAAGCACACGAAATCCCAACTTGGGAAGAAAACGGAATTCAGTATAAATTAATAGCAGGTGAACTTCAGGAACTCCAATCTCCAGTGCCAACCCATTCTAAATTATTTTTTCTTGAAATTAAAAGTAAAGAAGCGCAGAAACTCAATATCGGCGAAGCTTTATTTGGTGAAGTTGCGATGTATGTTTTAGATGGAAATGTACATATCGAAGGAAATCAATACGGTGGCAAGCAATTACTGGTTGCAAAAAACGCAAAACTCTGCGAATTTGAGATCGGAGAAAATACAACCGTATATCTTTTTGGTGGTGAACCTTTTGAGGAAGAACGTTTTATTTTCTGGAATTTCGTCAATTCAGATAAAGAACTCATCGAACAGGCAAAACAAAATTGGTTTGATCAAAATGAAGATGCGTTCCCAAAAGTTCCGGGCGATGATCAGGAATATATCCCACTGCCGAGAGCAATATTAAAAGGAAAACAATAAACAATTTATTAGAATTAAATAATGGCAGTTACCGTAAAAGCAAGTTTAGGAAGACAAAAATATTACACCGAAGTTACCGCTGGAGAAAATACCATCATTACCGATGAACCCGTGAGCGCTGGTGGCGAAAATAAAGGTTTCAACCCTTACGAAATCATGGCAACTTCTTTGGCGAGCTGTACGGCAGCCACTTTAAGAATGTATATCAATCGGAAAAAGTGGGACGTTGAAAAAATTAATGTAGAAGTTATACTGGAGAATTACCCACAAACCAAAACGACCATTTTTGAAAGAAACATCAGTTATGACGAAGCAAAGCTAAATGCTGACCAACTGGCGCGCTTGCATACCATCGCAGAGCGGTGCCCCATTCATAAAATACTTCACGGAAATATAGAAATTAACACAAAATTTACAGAATCATGACAGAAATCAAACACCTCAACAACGAAAAAAACGGCACCTTCGAAATTTATTTTGACGGAGAAAAAGCTGGTGAAATGACCTACAAATGGGCTGGGAAAGACAAATTCATCATCGATAATACCGAGGTTGACAAAGCTTTCGGCGGAAAAGGTTTAGCAAAAGAACTGGTATTTGCAGGTGCAGCATATGCGCGCGAAAACAGCAAAAAAATCATCCCACTTTGCCCGTATGCAAAAGCGACCTTCGAGAAATATGAAGAATTGCAGGATCTGCTTTTCTAAAACAAAACCACTGGTTCTGTGGGAATTAAATATCCTTCAAAATCTAGACAAACAGCTAATTATTTGGCTGTTTTTTTATTGGTAATGAAATCCCTCAATATCTTGCTTATTTGTAAAATTTAAATGAATTATTTAAAACAAATAACCGTTTTAGACAAAATAAATAACTATTTGAGGTTATAATCCCTAACTTTGATTCATTAAAAAAAATGAATAATGGAAGACAAGAAAAAACTCACGAGACAAACCGGAGCACCAGTTCCAGACAATCAAAACGTACAAACGGCGGGACAAAGAGGACCAATGCTGATGCAGGATTATTGGTTTCTAGAAAAAATGGCCAACTTTGATAGAGAAGTTATTCCGGAAAGAAGAATGCACGCAAAAGGTTCTGGCGCATTCGGAACTTTTACAGTTACGCACGATATTTCAAAATATACGAAAGCCCATATTTTTAGCGAAATCGGTAAAAAAACAGAAATGTTTGCACGATTTTCTACCGTTGCCGGAGAACGTGGAGCAGCCGATGCAGAAAGAGATATTCGTGGTTTTGCCCTAAAATTTTATACCGATGAAGGAATTTGGGATTTGGTAGGAAATAATACACCGGTTTTCTTTTTCCGTGATCCAATGAAATTTCCAGATTTGAATCACGCTGTAAAACGCGATCCAAAAACCAATATGCGGGATGCCAACAACAATTGGGACTTCTGGACTTTGCTTCCTGAAGCGATGCATCAATTAACAATATTGATGAGTGATCGTGGCATTCCCAACGGATATCGTCACATGCACGGTTTTGGAAGTCATACCTACAGTTTTTTGAATAAAGATAATACCAGACATTGGGTGAAATTTCACTTCATCACGCAACAAGGTATCGAGAATTTATCAGATGAAGAAGCCGGAAAATTAATCGCGATGGACAGAGAATCTTCTCAACGTGATTTATTTGACAACATTGAAAAAGGAAATTTCCCAAAATGGAAAATGGCAATTCAAATAATGACGGAAGAAGAAGCCAAAACCTATCGTTTTCATCCATTTGATTTGACCAAAATTTGGTCCAAAAAAGATTTTCCTTTAATAGAAGTTGGCGAATTTGAACTCAACAAAAATGCAGAAAATTATTTTGCAGATGTTGAGCAAGCCGCCTTTAATCCTACGAATATTGTACCCGGAATTGGTTTTTCACCAGACAAAATGTTGCAGGGAAGATTGTTTTCTTATGGCGATGCACAACGTTACAGATTGGGTGTTAATCATTATCAAATCCCGGTAAACAAGCCAAGATGCCCGTATCACGCTTTTCACAGAGATGGGCAAATGCGCGTAGATGGAAATTATGGCGCAACAAAACACTATGAACCAAACAGTTATGGAGAATGGCAGGAGCAACCTTCTGCAAAAGAACCGCCTTTAGAATTATCTGGAGACGCTTATGCACACAATTTCCGAGATGATGATGAAGATTATTTCACGCAACCGGGAGATTTATTCCGCATCATCAAAGCAGATGGAAAGCAAGATTTGCTTTTCAAAAATACTGCAGCAAATGTAGGTGGCGCAGAAAAATTCATTCAAATTCGCCACATCAGAAATTGCTACAAAGCCGATCCAGAATATGGAGTAGGTGTTGCAACTGCTTTGGGATTAAGCATGGAGGAAGTCAATAATTTTGATCTAACGCCTTATGATCAATGGGCGCCAAAACCAACGCAACCGTAAAACCATTTTAATAGAAAGTGAGAAATTAAGTTTCTCACTTTTTTTTATACATTTAGGCTCTAAATTAAAAAAAACAAAATGACAAAAGGAAGGTTAGAGGCTTTCAGCGACGGTGTTCTTGCGATTATTATTACAATCATGGTGCTGGCTCTGCAGGTGCCAAACGGTGATACTTTTGCCGATTTAAAACCTACATTCTTCAAATTTCTTTCTTATATTTTCAGTTTTATTTATGTCGGTATTTACTGGAATAATCACCACCATTTGTTTCAAGCGGTGAAGAATGTAAATGGTAAAATTTTATGGGCAAACCTTCATTTGTTATTTTGGCTGTCGATTCTACCGTTTGCCACGGCCTGGATGGGCGAAAACAATTTCACCAAAAATCCAGTGGCTTTATACGGATTGATTTTACTCATGTGTGCCATTGCTTTTAATATTCTAGAGAAATTCTGCGTACAGGGTGAAGGCAAAGATTCGGTGATCGCAAAAGCGCTGACTTCGACTTTAAAAGAGAAATTATCTATTGTTTTTTACAGCCTCGGTATTTTGCTTTCTTTTGTATTTCCCATTGGCGGCGTGGTAATTTATTATATAGTGGCTTTGATGTGGATTATTCCGGATCTTCGAATTGAAAAAACTTTAGAATAAGTCGCGGCGCGTGTAATTAAGCTATTCGGGGATGATGAACGTGCTATCATTTTTTATATTGATAACCTTTCAGTGGAAACGCTGAAAGGTTTTTATTTCCTGAATTTGATAAGTAGCAAAAATCTGCGCGCCGACCTGAATTTTCGCTTACTCAACAACACCATTCACCCCTTTTTATTTGCATAAAATCCATATCGTAAAGCTAAAAGATTGGGAACGGAGGGCGGATAAAGGCGCCCAAATGAATGAGAAAAAAACTATATTTGTTCCTAAATTTTTAAAAATGAACACAGGAACGATTTTGCTTTTATTTGTTTTCGCCTATTTTATCGGCCTTTTGGTCATCTCTTATATTACGAGTAGAAATGCGGATAACCAGTCTTTTTTTATCGGGAACAAAAAAAGTAAGTGGTGGTTGGTGGCCTTCGGGATGATCGGCACGAGTTTGAGTGGCGTGACTTTTATTTCGGTGCCGGGCACGGTGGGCAAGATGACGGCGGGCGATTATCCGTTCGGTGGGTTTGAATATTATATGCTGGTGATCGGCTTTTTTATTGGTTATTTCATCGTCGCATTTGTTTTGCTGCCGCTTTACTATAAAATGAATCTGACCTCAATTTACACCTATTTGGGTCGACGTTTTAATGTGGAAGCACATAAAATCGGCTCATTATTTTTCATTATTTCACGTTCGATTGGGGCAACAGCTCGGTTATTTCTCGTTGTTAATGTTTTGCAGATTTTTCTTTTGGAAGGTTTGGGCATTCCATTTTGGGTGACGGCAGCGGTGATTTTGTTAATGGTTTTGCTCTACACTTTTGAAGGTGGTGTAAAGACGATTGTGATTACCGATACGCTGCAAACTTCTTTTATGATTATCAGTTTAATTGGCTGTATTGTCTATATTTTGTCGAATTTGAATCTTTCTGCAGCAGAAGCCTACACGGTTTTGGCGGCGAACGATTATACGCATTTCATTAATTTCGATCTGAATTCTAAGACTTTTTTCCTGAAAACCATTTTGGGTGGAATGTTTATTACGATCGCCATGACGGGCTTGGATCAGGAAATGATGCAGAAAAATATCTCGGTGGATAATCTGCACAACTCAAAAAAGAATATGCTGACTTTTGCCGTGACCTTGCTTGTTGTGAATTTGGCCTTCTTATTTTTGGGTGGACTTCTTTATCTTTTTTCCATGGAAAATGGTGCTGAATATGGTCAAATTGTGAACATGGTCAATGGTCAAGAAAGCATCAGCAATGTTTTTGGATTTAAAGATCCGGCCACGGGCGTAATCAACAATATGATGGGCGATGATTTATTTCCGGCCCTTTCGCTGCAAGGATATTTCCCGTTATTTATTGCGGTAATTTTTATTATCGGTTTAATCTCTGCGCTCTTTCCCTCGGCTGATGGCGCCCTCACAGCGGTTACGAGTTCGTACTGCGTAGATTTATTGAACATGAACGAAAATCAAGAAAAAACAGAAAAAGAAAAGAAAAGATTGCGCATGAAAGTTCACTTGGTTTTCACGGTTATTTTCTTTGTTTTGATCATGGTTTTTAAAGCCATCAATGATAAATCGATCGTCTATTTAATTATGGAGGTTGCCGGTTACACCTACGGACCACTTCTGGGCCTATTTGCGTTCGGAATTTTAACCAAGTTCCAGATTGTAAAAAAGTACGGCATTCTGGTCGTCACTTTGGTTTCACCGGTTTTAACTTATTTTTTAAATTACGTGGTAACGCACAACAGCGCTTACAAAATCGGTGTGGAGTTGATCATTATTAATGGATTGCTGACTTTTATTGGGTTGTGGTTGATTCGGAGTAAGGGTTTGAAAGTGGTGAAGTAATGGAGATAAACTTTGTCAAAGATTTTTAACTTTGACAAAGTGAGAACGCACAACACTTTGTCAAAGTTTTCTGCGGTGTGATTGTACTTTGACAAAGTTTAATTTAAAAAGTTTTCCACAAGAATTTAATTTTTTTCTATGCCCAAAATCCACCTTCAAACCATCATCAAAGCAAAAAAAAGAGTTGGTATTTGATCTTTCTCGAAGTGTAGATTTGCATTTACTTTCAACCAAAAAAACAAACGAAAAAGCCATCGCAGGAAAAACTTCCGGATTGATGGAATTGAATGATACCGTAACTTGGCGCGCAAAAAATCTTGGAATTTATCAAAATTTAACATCCAAAATCACAGAATTTGAAAAGCCAAATTATTTCGTAGATGAAATGCTAAAAGGTGCTTTCAAAAGTTTTAAACATCGGCATTATTTCGAAGATCTAAACAATGGAACTTTGATGATAGATATTTTTGAATACCGATCTCCGCTTGGATTTCTGGGTAAATTGGCAAATAAATTATTTCTTAAAAAATATATGACTTCATTTCTTATCGAAAGAAATAATGTGATTAAAGAAAGTGCAGAAAGTGAGAAATGGAAAGAAATATTAAAATAAAAGTTTATCTTTATCTAATAAATTTAAAACCACAAAACCATGAAAAAAGCCATTTTTCTACTCCTCATTTTTATCTCATTTTCCATCAATGCACAAGACAATTACGACCTTTCTACCTTAAGGATCGGACCCTTCAAATACGGAATGAAAGAAACCGATATGAGAAAAGTTGCCAATACCAAATTCAACAATGGAAAGGACAAATATGGCAATGAGGTCGCCATCGCAAATTACAATGGCGAAAAAATCGAAATCGCATTAAGTCAAATTTACGCCGGTGAAAATCAGCCAAGTGCCATTGGCATTTATAACCTTACCACCAAAAGCCCAAAATTTAAAACCAAAAGCGGTATTGGTGTTGGAAGCACAAAAGATCAACTTTTAGATGCTTACAGAAATTATCCCAACTATTCTGTAAACCAAATGTGGGACGAGAAAACCTCAAAAAAATCCACCACAGAAAGCTCCTTTACTTTATCCGATTCCGATTCCAACACCGAATTATTTTTCCGAATGATCAATAATGTAGTGGTAGAAGTTACTGTGTATATCAATGAAGGTTGCTAAGCAACTCCAATTTTAAAACCAAAGATTCGGAACAAAACCCCGGATTTTTTCATTTCCCAAACCCACCAAAAATTCGTAAATTCGTGAACTAATAAATCAACAATAATGAGTAAATCTACTGAAGAGCTGAAATCTCTTACCACACAGATTAGAAGAGACATTTTAAGAATGGTTCACGCTGTAAATTCAGGTCATCCCGGCGGAAGCTTGGGCTGTACCGAATACTTCACCGCTTTGTACGGGAAAGTAATGAACTACAAATTCCCTTTCACCATGGAAGGAAAAAACGACGATCTATTCTTCCTCTCCAACGGGCATATTTCGCCCGTATTCTACTCCACTTTAGCGAGATTCGATTTTTTCCCGGTAGCAGAACTGGCCACATTTAGAAAATTGGGAACCAGATTGCAAGGTCACCCAACTACGCACGATCAACTTCCCGGCGTTCGGATCGCTTCTGGCTCTTTGGGTCAAGGTTTATCCGTTGCGATTGGAGCAGCATTAGGTAAAAAATTAGACGGTGATGCAAATCTTGTTTACGTTTTACAAGGCGATGGCGAATTACAAGAAGGCCAGAATTGGGAAGCATTTATGTATGCCGCGGCAAACAACGTAGATAACCTCATTACCACCATCGATTACAATGGTCGGCAGATTGATGGCGATACCGATGATGTTTTAGACCTCGGAGATTTACACGCAAAAATGGAAGCCTTTGGTTGGACTGTTTTGAATGAAAAAAACGGAAACGATCTGGAAGCCGTCATCGCCATTCTTGAAAGAGCAAAAGCCGAGACTGGCAAAGGAAAACCCGTGTGTATTTTGTTACATACCGAAATGGGCTACGGAGTCGATTTTATGACCGGAACACACGCGTGGCACGGCAAAGCACCGAATGATGAGCAACTAGCAACTGCTTTCAAGCAGTTGTATTTAGAAGCTGCTTCAGATTATTAACCAGAATAAAAATGAAAAAACACTATATGTTTTTTGCAATTTTTCTATTGGTATTCACCTTCGGACAAGAAAAAAAGATAGAATTTACCAAAGAATTAAATTACACCAGCTATTCTACAAACATTGGGAATAAACCTTTACCAACTTTCAAACTTTTGTCGAGTAATAAAGGAGAATTTCTAACTTCATTGGAAATGAATTATCTTCCGATCCACTTGTTTTCTAATGAGATAGGAATCATTCCCGTAAAACTTGGCTTTAATAATATTTTAACAAGTTCTATGTTTGTGAATTACTTTTTTTTCGGAAGTATTTATAATAAATCGGATAAAAAACCTTCGGAAGTGACGGTGAAAAATTTGAACTCCAAAGAAACCATTCTAGGTATTTCTTGCAATAATTATTTGTTAAGTTATCCGTACGGAAATCCTGAATATGATCCTTCTGACGAAATTGCGACCGAGAAAATAAAAATTTGTATCGATGAAAAAAATGCAATTAATAATGTTCCCGTAGTTTCGAGTATCATCAATGAATTGAGTAATGCAAAGCTATCAAACTCCAATTTAAAAGGTTTGGTATTAAAAGTAGGTCCAGGAGAATCCAAAACTGATGACTACATCATTATTAAATCGATTAAAGACACGCAAAATTACGCATTCTTTGACCAAAGAAAAGCGATGATGCAGCAGCAAAGAACTGCAGATTCCCTTTTAGTCGAAAGAATAAAATACGAATCCGAATTTAATTCTGAACACGAGATGGCAGATTCCATGCAAGTTGCAATAATGGATTCCGCATACATCGACGAGGGTTTAAGTGTAGAGAAATATGTATCAACTTACAAGAAAAAACCGGAAGAAGGATCTTATGCAATCGATAACTTGCCCAATAAAAGAATGTGGGAAATGCTTCCAACCCATTGCACAGACCTGAATAAGAATCTGCCAATTCTGGAGGATAAAAATTTCGCAACCCATCTTAAAAATTTGACGGGACAATTATGCGATCTTTATCTCACCCAAAGTGAATCTCATAATGTGGCGATAAAAATAACCATCGATGAAATTCGGCGAGAATTCTTGTTCATCAATGCAGAAAAGGAAAAACTCAATAAATCGGACCAAAAGAAAGTCAATCAATATTTAGAAAAATTAGATTAAAATGAAATACACCTATACAGAACAAAAAGACACCCGAAGTGGATTCGGTGCCGGCTTGGCAGAATTAGCAGATAAAAACCCCAATGTGGTTGCACTTTGTGCCGACCTCATCGGCTCTTTGAAAATGGAGAAGTTCATTGAAAAAGCACCAGAAAGATTTTTCCAGGTTGGGATTGCAGAAGCCAACATGATGGGCATTGCAGCAGGATTAACCATCAACGGAAAGATTCCTTTCACCGGAACTTTCGCAAACTTTTCAACATCCAGAGTGTATGACCAGATCCGTCAGTCAATTGCTTATTCTAACAAAAATGTAAAAATTTGTGCTTCTCACGCAGGCTTAACTTTGGGTGAAGACGGCGCAACGCACCAGGTTTTAGAAGACATCGGAATGATGAAAATGCTGCCCGGAATGACCGTGATCAACACTTGTGATTACAACCAAACCAAAGCGGCAACCCTTGCCATCGCAGATTTTGAAGGGCCGGTTTATTTACGATTCGGACGACCAGTTGTTCCCGTTTTCATTCCAGAAGATATGCCTTTCGAGATCGGAAAAGGAATTATGCTTCAGGAAGGAACCGACGTGACCATCGTAGCCACCGGACATCTCGTTTGGGAATCCTTATTGGCAGCAGATGCTTTAGAAAAAGAAGGTATTTCCTGTGAAGTCATTAATATCCACACGATCAAACCTTTGGACGAAGAAATCATCCTGAAATCCATTGAGAAAACCGGAAGAATCGTCACTGCTGAAGAACACAACTACATTGGTGGTTTAGGTGAATCCGTTGCCGGAATGTTGTCCCGAAAAAGACCAACCATCCAGGAATTTGTAGCTGTAAATGATACTTTCGGAGAATCTGCAACCCCAGCAGAACTCATGAAAAAATACGGAATTGATTCTGACGCTGTGATTGCAGCTGTTAAGAGAATTATGAAGAGATAATTTCAAAAGACGAAGAGATCATAAATAGCTTCGCTGTTAGAAAATAGACAAATCCACTGATCACATTTCAGTGGATTTTCTTTTTTAAATACACTCCCCGTCGCTGCCGCACGATTCTATCATGTGGTTTATATAGAGCCAGCCAAGAAAATTCCAGACTGGGTCATCTTTTAATTTGGAGACAAAACTTTAATTTAAAAACTTTAATTTTGATAATAATTAAGAAAATGAATTTTCAAAATGAAACCTCCAGAAAGTGCAACCCTCTACACCATCGGTCATTCTACCAGAACGATCGAGGAATTTTTGGAGTTGCTCTTTTCATTTGATATTAAAATTTTAGCAGACATCAGAAGATTGCCCGGCTCTCGAAAATATCCTCAATTCGATCAAGATGCGCTGAAAAAATCTTTAGAAGAAAACGGAATAGAATATATTTATATTGAAGATCTAGGCGGCAGAAGACCGGCAAAAAAGGATTCTAAAAATACAACTTGGCGAAATAAATCTTTTCAAGGTTACGCCGATTACATGGAAACCGAATCCTTTGCAAATGCTGCCGCCGAACTGGCAAAGCTTGCACTGGAGAAACCGACTGCGATAATGTGTTCAGAAGCAGTTTGGTGGCGTTGTCACCGCTCCATGGTTTCGGATTATTTCAAGGCAAAAGGTTGGGAAGTTTTGCACATCATGTCTTTAGGAAAAGCGACGGAACATCCTTATACTGCACCTGCAAGAATTGTGGGCAACAAGGTATTTTATTCTGAATAATCTTCGCATTAATTTTGTGAAAATTCTTAAATAAAGTTCTATTAAACTTTGTTAAAAATCTTAACTTTGACCAAGTGCTGAAAAATTCAATCATGGCAAACAAATTTAAAATCGGCGACAAAGTCAGTTGGAATTCTGAAGCGGGAAAGGTTTCGGGAACGATTATTAAAGTTCATACCAAGGATTTCGATTACAAAGGGTACACCCATCACGCAACCGAAGAAGCGCCGCAGTACGAAATTAAAAGCAGCAAAACCGAACATATTGCTGCGCATAGAGGTTCGGCTTTAACCAAAATATAAGCTCAATCTTCAAGCAGATTCTACAAAATAATAATTGGTTTTTGTAAACTTTCATCGCTTTTAAAAGAGAAATCCACCTCATTAAGATGAAGTGGATCTCAGGAAAAAAAACAGAAATTTAGTTTAGAACGTTTTTTCCAGCTCAATCGCTTTTGGAAAAAGAATATTGTTTTCTAAGTGAATGTGCTTGTGTAAATCATTTTCAAAATCTTCTAACATTTTGAATGCTACTTGATAGGTACCACAACCATCGGCAGGGATTTGATAATTATTGGTTAATTCAGCAATCTTTACAAACCGATCGCCTTCTACGGTATGCTCATCTTTCATCATGGTAACCGGACTTTCAACGGTGCCGAAATGTGGTGTTTCTATGGTTTCGCCTTTTTGCTTGGCCACGACCATTTTTCGGATAAACGGGAAAAGAACAGTTTCTTCTTTTTGCAAATGCTCTGCTAAATCATGTGCACTTCCGGTGAATAATTCGGTGATTTCAAATAATTCAGGATGTCTCTCGCCATGAACTTTACAAAGCTTATTCAAATATTGAACGAGTACTGGAGAATTCTCCTCAACATAACGGTGATGGGTTTTCTCGATATAATCGGTCAATAAATCCAAGGGCCAAGAATTAAAATCAATTTCGCCAGATTGTAAATTGGAAACGTTGGCGAGTTCTTTATAAATATCTTCTGCCTGATATTTTTTGTTCTCACACGCTTCATCTACCGTTCTATTGCCTTTGCAACAAAAATCGATTTTATACTTGCGGAATACTTGTGCTGCTCTGAAATCCTCTGCTACAAACTCACCGATCGTTTTTTCTTTCGTTAACATGATGTCTTATTTAATATTAGAGTACAAATGTACACAAAATTTCAATTCGGACAAAATTATCTTATTTAAATTTAATAAAATATTTCGGACTTCATTAGAAGCTTTTAAAAAGGGAAAAAATATATAAATTATTTGAGCCAGACCAGCCCATTCTCGGTTTTGAGGGCTAAGTCGTAAAAGGAAAATTTCTGGGTCATGGCGACGAGATTATCTCGAACGATTTTAAAATCATCATGCACCGGACAAGGATTTTCCGAGGAACATTTGTGTAAACCCAATCCACAATTCGTAAAAAGTCCATCGCCATCGATTAACTCTACGACATCATAAATTTTAATCTGTTTTTGCGTCGCTGTAGGAAAGACAAAACCACCCTGTTTCCCGCGAACAGATTCTAAAATATTTGCACGACATAGTTGCTGCAAAATTTTTGCGGTAAATGCTTCGGGAGCATTCACTGATTTCGCCACTTCTTTTACATTTGCGCGCCGTTCCTGATTGGTTTGTTGTGCAATATAAATCGTTGCTTTAATGGCATATTCGCACGCTTTTGAAAACATCTATAATTGTATTATTTAAAAAATTGCCATTTTGGAATAATTGCCAATAAACCCACACCGGTAAATAAAAATAAATTGGTCACATCGGTATAGAGAAAGGTGGTAAGAAAGTAATTATGCGACAGAAAGTGGCTTAAAACTGCAAGTGGAAAAATAAAAGCGCCGACCTTCTTGTAAAAAAAGATAAAAATCAGGGACACGATCATTACCAAATCAACCAAGAAAATAAAATAAAAATATCCCAACGGGATGTTGATTTCCTGATGTTGCGTATACTCATCAAAGTCGATCCCCACTCCCATTAAGGAAAAGAGCATCAAAGCGGCAAGGGACAATACAAAGCCGAAATCTTTCGCTGGGCTTTCTCCTTTAAAATTATCATTCATAGTGGTAAAAATAAAAAAACTTTTGATAAGAAATCAAAAGTTTTAAATATAGTTGATATTAATCAGTGTTTAGATAGAAACCGCGTCGATCAATCTGTTTTTATCTGAAATATATTCTTCCATAGAAATCATACTTTCCGTTCTCATTACATCTTGAATATCATCAATTTGATAGATAATTCGTTTGGCATCTTCGGTATTTTTTGCTCTTATTTTACAGAAAATATTATATTTTCCAGAGATAACACTTGCTTCAATTACGTTAGGAATAACCGTTAATTCCTTCAAAACTTCCTGAGTTCTATTTGACTTGGTCAAAAGAATCCCGATAAAAGCGGTGAAGTGATAGTCTAATTTGGAGTAATCAATGTTGAGTGAAGAACCTAAGATAATCCCGGCATCTTCCATTTTTTTTACCCGTACATGGATTGTTCCGGCCGATACGTCCATTTGCTTTGCAATTTCTGTAAAAGGCATTCTGGTGTTTTCAACTAAAAAGTCCAGAATTTTTTTATCTATTTCGTCCAGTTGATAGTTCATTTTTATCATTTATAAATTTAATAATAGTATCTTATATTTTTTGCAAATTTACAAAAAAATATGAATAGACGAAAATTATATGAAATATTAATAAATTTTAACTAAAACCTCAACATTTACTTAAATATCTTTAATTAAGTGTATCGTTTTTAACGGAATCTGTTTTAATTTTTTCAGGGCTGGATTTTGCATTTTTATCCTTTTTCTTTCTTTTAAAAATGGTATTGAAACTTTTACTGTACACGACTCCCACTCCATAGCTTTGGTTGGCACCAGCATTTCCGGCGGCAGTTCCATTCAATCCAATATTGGTTGGTTTAGAATATCCGCGCAATAATCTTGTTCCATCATTATTTTTGGACCAGTCATATTCTACAATTCCTTCTCCGGAAAGGTAATCACTTCCGGCGTTTTCTGATTTAGAAACAGGAATTCCTAAACCGGTTTTAACGGTAACTCTTGGAGACAACGCAAAACTCACACTGGCATTGGCGCGATCGCCTGTATTCGATCCGGCATCACCTTTTAGATAATTTAAATCGACCTGAAATTCATTACTAATGGTATTTAAAACCGATCCCAATTGTTTGAATAATATATTGTATCCCGAACTTTCAGCAAAATTTCCGATGTTAATATCAAAACCACCTGAATTACTAACATTAAAACTGTTCAACACCAGAATAGATCCAAACTGAATGATTTTTTCATCTTCATTGCTCATTTTTTCAGCGAGTGTTTCCTTGATATTACTAGAGACATCTTCTGCAGAAACGCCAAGCTCAATTTTTGGATTATTAAGGGTTTGCGTAATTCTGGTAGAAAGCAAAACATTAATCGGCGGCAGATTTGCGGTGTTAAGGTATTGCCCTGCATTCGTTACCGTACGCAAATAAGTTGCATTGATATTAAGCTGAGGCGCGATGGGATCGCCATCCCAACGAATGGAGCTGCCTTTGGCAATCTGAAAAGTTCGATTAAGAATTGCGGTAGAGACAAAGGTTCCATTTTCTACAATATAATTTCCATTCATTGCAATAGCTCCCGTTCTGCTCATCACAAATCGAAGCCGCTCTGAAATTCCGCGCACACTGATGTCGCCGATATCATCACCAACCAATACATTTACGGTGGTTCCTTTATCAACTTCCAAATTGAAATCAACATTTATATTGGCGCTTGATTTCTTCTTCTCTTCTGTGATTACGCCTCCATTTTCATCTCTTTTCAAAAACCGCAACATTTTAAATTCTTCCACATTCGAGGTGGAGTTAGAATTAAAGGTAAAAACGGAATTTGCCAAGGCTTTCATTTCGGGTGTCGAAATATTTAAACCCGAAACCGGTCCATCAACATAAAGGGTTCCGTTGCCATACACCCTTCCCCAAAATAAATCAGAATCCTTCTGCGTGTTGTTGAGCAAGAGTAAATTATTTGCACGCAAGACTAAGTTGACTCCCATAGAAGACAAGGTCTCAAACTGGATTGCCCCGGAAATTGAACCACTAGAATTGGCTCTGCCATCTTTTACACCAATATCATTCAGAATCGCTAAACCTCGGGATAAAGAAACTACGGTATCATCAAAAGAATAATCAACACCGGTAAAGTCTAGCTTTAAACCGAATTTTTTTAGGGCAATGTCACCGCTATAATCCATATCATTGAGCTGTCCGGAAATTCGCAAATCTCCCGAGGCTTTACCGCGCATATTAGAAAAAATACCTTCTACAAACTGTTGTGCAAAAGCCAAATCAAAATCATTCATTTTCGCAATTAAATCCAGCGACGGCGAAGCGGTATTATTATTAATCGTACCTGTTAAATGTAGATTATTATCTCCCAAAATTCCCGTTGAAAGTACTTTTACATCAACATCAAACACATTGGGAATAGGGCTGTTTTTGGTTCTAATCTCAATATTTCCTAAAACCTGCCCATTCATAAAAATATCGGTAATGTTCAAATCGATAAGCGGTTCGAGATTGTTCTTATCCATTTTAATATCAAAGGTACCATTGGCAATTCCTTTGATATCCATATCATTTTTATTTTTGATGAGCGCAAATACTTTGGCCACATCAACATTCCGAATTTCGCCTGCTGCCGAGAAATCTTTCGCCGATTTAAAAATCGATTCCTTTATAAAAAGTTCACTTTTATCGGAGTACAGCCTAAGATTTTCAATAAAAAAATCAGCCGAATTTTTTCGATAGGTAATCGAATGATTTAAAAGTGGATCGGTATCTACACTCCAGGCAACTTCATTAAAGGTAACGGTCGTAGGTTCAAAACGGAAAATGAAATCGCCAGTGCTGTTGGTGGATTGGTTAAGGTTGATCGAATATTCTTTCAACTCTTGTTTTATTTCTTGTTCTGGTGAGCCGAGTTTAAAATTGGTCGCGATATGCAGGACTTGATTGTTTTCATTATTTCCACTGAGCGTAATATCTTTCAAAATATTTTGATTGTATTCAATTCTATCGATTTTTGCGAAGATTTGTTCCTGCAAGTTGGCCGTGTTAATTCGTACCATCACTTGATTGATCATCGCGCTGTCCTTTGTGATTTTATCTCTTTCGTTAATTTTATAGGCTGGGTTCGCTCTGGCGAGTGCCAAATCAGCTTCGGTGATGTCTTCTTTTTTAGTCATCACATACTTCAGCATTTCCGCATCAACGTTTAAAATTAAATTGTTAGAATTCCCGTCGAAAGAGCCATCAACCAAAGCTCCTTTTGGGATATGAAGTTCTGGCAGAAAGTAATTGACCAAATCTTGTTTAACCTCAAAATTCATAGTGAAATTTTGACCGCGATAAAACGTTCTGGCTGGCGGGCCAACCAATATTTTTCCGAACCCATTTTCTACCATTCCGGCTAAGTCACCTAAATTAAATTTCCCTGCAATTTGTCCTTTAACAGCACCAGGAGCATCTACGGAAACAATACGATTTCCGTTTTCAAAAAATGCTTTTACCTTTGCATTCGGAATATGAAATTTCTGTGTTGTAGTGGCGAAATTGATATTTTGCAAATCAGCATCTAAAGTCAAATCGTTGATGTTGGTCATGGCAATTTTCCCAACCACCACTCCATTGACTGCTTGCGTACCCTTCGTTCCGGTAAAATAATTTATGTTTAAATAATCTACATTGGCTTGAACATCTGCAAAAAGTTTAGAGGTGCTGAAATCGATAAGTCCTTTTATATTTGCCTTGGCTTGCTCATCATTAACATTGATAATTCCTGAATATTTTTTATGATCCAGAATTCCGTCCAAATAAACATTATTTATTACTTTATCGGTAATTTCAATTTTAGAAATCTGCGACTTGGTGCGTAGAACCATGGTATTCACATCAAAACTTCTGCCTTCTACATTAAATTTTCCGCTGATTAAACCCACTTCTTTGCTTTTTGTAATGACCGTCGTGTTTAAATCATTGACTTCGGCAAAACCTCTGTATTTTGGCAAATCGGTACTGTAATCTTCCAGGTAGAAATTATTAATCTTGGCTTGACCAATTCCGGTGAGTAATTTTGCTTGTGGAACATAAACCTGTTTTGGAGTAACTCTTGCTGCGCCATCAAATTTAATTCTCCCAAAATCATCAGCAAAATTTTTCATTTTTGATGAAATGAAAGTAGGCATCATTGCCTTTAAATCTTTATAGGTAAAATCGGTGGAAAGCGTGTTGGTTTCGATCTGAAAATCGCCTTCTAAAATACGGGAAACTTTCAGCGATTTCGTTTTGATATTAACTTGTGGATTTCTAATGAGGAAATCTTCCATTGTAAATTTATTCAAGGGACCTGTAATTTTCCCCGACATATTGATCGGTTTATAATTATCCCAATCGGTTACAAAATAACTGATATCATACCCGCTGATTTGGCTTCCCTGCTGAAGTTGCAAATCCCACCGCACTTTGTTCGTAAAATCCTGCCATGAACCATCGTTCAAATTAAATTTCACATCGCCTTGAAGCAAGGAATGATCGGTATTAAAGGTTAAATCTTTAAGTAATAAAAAATCGTGGGTCAGCGAAAAATCCGTAGAAAAGGTATCGACAAAATGTTTTTTACCCCATCTTTCCGTTGTAAAACGCATATTGTTAATTTGTGCGAACACTTCTGGCCCAATCACTTTAAGTTCGGGAACAACGAGATTTACGTTTTGTGCATCCAGCCATTTTCCTTCTTCTCCTTCGCTGTTTTGATTAATAATAGATACTTTAGAATTGGAAATATACACTCTGGATTTCAACTGAAAAGGTTCCCTTTTTACGGTGGGTGCTGGCGTATCAAATAGCTCTACAAATCTTATGAAATTTGAAATGCTATCGCCTTTGTAGGTAATTACTTTTAGGTCGAGTTCATCTAAAGACAAGGATTGAAATTGTAAATTCCGGGAATTGCTGATGATGGAAAACCAGTTTGAATCGGCATATAATTCCTTGGCCTTTAAAAAGGGAAAATTCTTATGGTCCTTTATGGCAACTTTATGAATGTGAATATCCCCAAAATAATTAACATCCACACTTTCGAAAGACATCTTGGAATTCAAATCCTCATTTAGTTTAGAAATCACCTTTTGTGCTGCCCAGTTTTTGGTGGCTGGTAGACTTACTATAATGATAAATGATAAAAACAAAAACAAGCCGGTCCAAAATATACCGAGCAACAATTTTGCCCACCATTTGTAGTTGGTCACATCTTTTGCCGCCTGTTCGCCAAATTCTTTTGCGGTTTCTACGGAATGATTAAGAGCGTCCGATGCCAAATTGGCCGCATCTTTCACGGTTTCTTTTACAGAATCCTGAACATTTTCTACGCCTTTCTGCACAGAATCACCAATGTTTTCTGCAATCGATTTTTTATTTTCTTTATCGTTATTATTCTCTAAATTTGCCATTGTTATGAGTGACTCAATAATTTTAGGGATAGAATCTTCTTGCGACGACACGTCAGTTTCGGTTATCAAAGGAAATATAATCTTGTCCAACATCGCTGCCAATCAGGAAATCCACATTGAATATGGTGGTGTGGTTCCAGAATTAGCGTCTCGTGCGCATCAACAAAACATCATCCCTGTTGTTGAAAAAGCAGTCAATAAAGCAAATATACATAAAAAAGATATTTCTGCCATTGGTTTTACCAGAGGGCCTGGTCTTTTAGGATCTTTATTGGTCGGAACTTCTTTTGCAAAGTCTTTGGCGATGAGTTTAAAGGTGCCATTGATTGAAGTAAACCATCTTCAAGCCCATATTTTAGCACACTTCATCGAGGATGCCAATCCACAACCACCAAAATTTCCTTTTTTATGTTTAACGGTCTCGGGCGGACATACCATGATCGTTTTGGTGAAAGATTATTTCGATATGGAAATTATCGGAAAAACCATCGATGATGCTGCGGGTGAAGCTTTTGATAAAATTGGTAAGATTTTCGGCCTAGATTATCCTGCAGGACCAATCATTGATAAATTGTCAAAAAATACGGTAGAAAATTCATTTAAATTCAATAAACCACGAATGGAAAACTACAATTATTCATTCAGTGGAATTAAAACTTCAGTCCTCTACTTTATTCAAAAAGAAGTTCGTAAAAATCCAAATTTCATTGAAGAAAACCTGAATGATTTATGTGCATCGGTGCAAAAATCGATTGTAGAAATCCTGATGGATAAATTAGAAAAAGCAGCCGAAGAACTCAATATAAAGGAAGTAGCTATTGCAGGCGGCGTATCTGCCAATAGTGGTTTGCGGGAAGCCATGCAGAAAAATATAGAGAAACTGGGTTGGAATATTTACATCCCCAAATTTGAGTACACCACCGATAATGCGGCCATGATCGCTATGGTAGCGAAGTTAAAATTTGACCGCGGCGAATTTGCAGATTTATCGATTTCTGCCACAGCCCGGTATGATATTGAGGAGCGTTTTAAAAAAGATATTTAGAATATAGACGAATAGATAATAAACATTTATGAAACTTTTTTTTGGAGAAGTACTTCCTGAAGTTAAAATTAATGAAGAAGAGCAAACGCATATCGTAAAAGTTTTGCGAATGCGCTCTGGTGAAGAAATTTTCGTGACGGACGGAAAAGGAAATTTAGCCCTGGGTAAACTTGTATTTGAAGGGAAAAGGGTATCACTAGATCTTACGGAAATTAAAAAGAATTTGCCCCATTTTCCGACCCAACTTCACATCGCAATTGCACCTACTAAAAACATTGACCGTATTGAATTCTTTGTTGAAAAAGCCACGGAAATGGGTATTGCAGAAATCACCTTATTGCAAACTGAAAAAACGGAGCGTAAAAATCTGAATATTGAGAAATTGACAAAGCAAAGTATTGCTGCTTCGAAACAAAGTTTGCGTTTTCACTTTCCTGTCATTAATGATTTAACTAAGTTTTCTGATTTTATAAAAAACATCAATCCAGAAGAAACATTTGTGGCTCATTGCAATGAAAAGTTAGTGAGAATTGATTTAAAAAACCTTCAACAAACTACGCATGACCGCATTAAAAAAATTACTTTTTTAATCGGTCCGGAAGGAGATTTTTCGGATAAAGAAATTGCACTTTTAGCGGAAAAAGGTGTGAAAGCAGTTTCGCTCGGAAGTCAACGATTAAGAACGGAAACTGCCGGAGTTTTCGTAGCCGCTTGGAATTATGGGTTGAGCTGATGATGAATTTTAACCGCAGTATTGAAATTAAGGTTTCGTTATTTTTACGATATAATCTCGTAACTTATCGTTGACAAAGTATTTTTTCGAATTTATTTCTATTATTGTAGTACTCATGCAAAAATTCAATTTTGTTGATTGTTCATACAAAAATCCAGAAACTCTTGCATCAACATTCCAATCGTAATCTGCTGGTTTTAATTCTGCGAAAATTTTTATCAATTCACTGTCTTCTTCTTTGGTTAAAACGACTTTTTTATTTCACTTGACTTTAATAATTCTTCGCAACTTATTGCCGTTATTGTTGTTATGTATAAATGTATAAATTGTATGTCGGAGTCTTGTTTCTTACAAGAAGTAAAAATTAGAAGTAAAAACAATAAATTTTTCATCTTTCTGATTCACGAGTTATCCTTTAAATACTTAGCCAAAATCTGTTCCCCACTTTTGATTGAATTCACGGCCCACCGAACTTTCATTTCCCACAATTTTTCTTCGGAAAGCTTATACTCTAAATTCGAGTTGATCAGTTTTTGTTTTAACGCATACACACAAATTGCCGCCGCGACAGAAACATTGAAACTTCGTGTAAATCCATACATCGGAATCGCCAGAGTTTCCTCCGCGAAGTCTAAGATTTCTGGCGTAACCCCTTCTTTTTCGGTGCCGAAAATTAAAGCAACGGGTTCTGTAAGTTTAAAATCTGCAAGGAACGTTGCATTTTTTTCTGGGGAAACCGCAACCATTTTATAGCCTCGGTTTTTTATTTTTTTTAAAGAATCGATGTTGTGCGGAAGCCGCTCCACCTCCATCCAAGTTTCTGCGCCTTTGGTTACACGTAAGTTGGGATTGAACTGATTCTCGCTTTCCATGGCTACAATTTTATGAAAACCGCAAGCTTCTACCGACCGCACAATGGCAGCTGCATTGCGAAACTGAAAAACATCTTCGATCACCGGCAAGATAAAATCGGAACTTTCCGGCGCAAAATGATTGATTTTCTCTAATCGGTCATCGGTTAAAAATTGCTGCAGATATTCAAAGGTTTTCTGGTTTTTCATACCGCCAAAAATAAGAAATATTTTAGGTTTTATAGCCTGCAAATACCCGAATAATACGGGCTGATAATACGATTCTTCTTTTTAAGGAAAACACCATAGAAACGATTCTTAATTTCTACAAATAAAATAGTATAATTCTTTGATTCATGATTCAATCATTTGTGGCAGCAGGGGCGCGAGCGAAGCGAGCGCCAAAAAGTCACCAAGTTATAGGTTGAGCGATAAATTGTTAGGCACTTAACCTCTTCTGTTTTTCGGGATTTTCTCTTTTGATTCGAATACAACCGCCCGCGATAGGGATCGCAGTGGAAATCCCGCAGCCCTCGTATTAGACGAGGGCGAGGAATTGAAACGGAGAGCCCGGTTTTTTAGATTTTAGAAGCTGGCGTTTGACCAGGCAAAAATCTAAAAAAATCGCCCAAAAAGGAATTTTTGTTATTCTGCGAAATACTGTATTTTTGGACTTATGAAAAGAAAAGTGCTTCTGATTTATACCGGTGGGACGATCGGGATGGAAAAAGATTATGAAACCGGCAGTTTGATGGCCTTCGACTTTGGAAATATCTTTCAGAAAATTCCGGAAATGAAATTGATCGAGTGCGAGGTTTCGGTTTATCCGTTTAAAAAGCCGCTTGATTCGTCGGATATGGGACCGAAGGAATGGAAACTCATCGCCAATCACATCGGAAAAAACTATGAACTCTACGATGGTTTTTTGATTCTGCATGGAACTGACACGATGTCTTACACCGCATCTGCACTGAGTTTTATGTTGAAAAATTTAAGAAAACCTGTGATATTAACCGGCTCTCAATTGCCAATTGGTGATTTGCGAACCGATGCGAAAGAAAACTTGTTAACCAGCTTGTATTACGCAAGTTTATATGAAAATAATGAAGCGGTGATCCAAGAAGTTTGCATTTATTTTGAATATAAATTGCTGCGTGGAAACCGAACTTTAAAATATTCTGCTGAATTTTTTGACGCCTATCAGACTCCTAATTATCCTGTTTTAGGACAATCTGGTGTTCACCTAAATATTGAGAAAGATTTTTTGTGGCGTTCAAAAACCAATGAACCATTTGCTGTTGATCCTCATATTTCACAAGATGTTTTGTTTTGGCGAATTTTCCCAGGCATGCATTTAAATCATTTTACTGAAATTCCTCAGGTAAAAGTTCTGGTCTTGCAGGTTTTCGGTTCAGGCACTATTTTCAACACCGAGAAAACTAAGAAAATCCTGCAAACCTTGCGAAATAACGGAACTGAAATCGTCGTGATTTCACAATGCGTGTCGGGTGGAATAAGTTTCGGGAAATATTCTAATTCTAATATTTTCAATGAAATTGGCGCCATAAGCGGGAATGATAGTACGGCAGAAACTGCGATTACCAAAGCGATGCATCTTCTAGGAAACCCAAATTATGAAGGCAGTTTCGCGGAAAATTTTGCGAAAAATATTTGTGGGGAAGTGAGTATTTGATTTCATTAATAAAAGTAAAGCTTACCCATTATTGCGTATTTAGATAATACAATAAAGTGCTGAAATCAGCACTTTATGGACTTAAAGAAAAACAATAAAATTAAGGTGGCTCAAACATATATTTCTTTTGATAAGATATCAATTTGAAAATTGAGGTAGTGTCCCACTAACTGTGTAAGTTGAAAAGTTATTCTGAAAAATTTTGAGCCCTTAAAGCTCAAAAAAATTTTTCGGAAATAACTTTTTTACTATTTTTAA
>NZ_JAUFQB010000055.1 GCF_030409525.1 Kaistella yonginensis
AACAGAAGTACAAATGCATCTGCGGAATCCTTCAATGCAAAAATAAAAAACTTCAGATTACAACTACGAGGAGTGAAAGACCGGAAATTTTTCTTGTTTAGATTAACACAGATTTTTGCGTAGTCCCCAAGTTTTGTGCGTGATCCTTATGAAGTCGTAATAATTTACTTATTTGTGCCAAAAAAGCCCCTTAGATAGGGGCTTTTACAATTTTTAAAGAATTGCTATTCTTTTTAGATGTGGTCTCTCCAGGAATCGAACCAGGGACACATGGATTTTCAATCCATTGCTCTACCAACTGAGCTAAGAGACCTTTCGTTAATTGAGTGGTGCAAAAGTAACACCTTTATAATTATCTCACAAATCAAATCACAAAATTTTCCTAAATAATTTCAAAATTATTGATTATCAGCATCATTATTTTCTTCGCGCCTGATTTGCTCACTCATTTCTTCCAAAACGGGCTTGATGGTACTCTCCGGTAATTCGCTAATTCGAATATACATCAATCCATCAATGGCATCATTAAAACTTGGATCTACATTGAACGAGATCACTTTCGCGTTCTGTTTGATGTATTTTTTTATTAACACCGGCAAACGCATCTCTGGCTCCAAATCATCAATTATTTTATCGAGCTTATTCAAATCAGATTCTACCTCATCGAAAAAAAGATGTTTATCTCGATCCTTTAGTTTGACTTTGAACTCATTTTTCGGGTGAATATATTGAGCCACCGCAGAATCATAATAATGCGACCGCATAAACTCAATCATCAGCGATTTTGAAAACTCAGAGAATTTATCGGAAATACTTACACCACCCATCAGGAATTTATGTTCCGGATTTCTAAGACAGACATGTACAATACCACGCCACAAAAGAAAGAGTGGCAAAGGCTTCTGTTGATACTCCGTGGAGATATACGCGCGGCCCATCTCAATCACTTTCCGAAAAAACGGACGAAGCTCTGGACCAAATTCAAAGAGAGAACTCGTATAAAACCCATCAATCCCATGTTTTTTCATCACTTCGCAACCCAACGCCATTCGATAGGCTCCGGCTAATTTCTTGGCCTGACTGTCCCACAAGAACAAATGGTGATAATGCTCATCATACTCATCCAAATCAAATGGAAGGTTGCTGCCTTCGCCAATTTTTCTAAAGGTAAGTTCACGTTGTCTTCCGATTTCCCGCATAATTGAAGGGATTTCGCTATAAGTTGCAAAAAAGACTTCGTAATTGCCATTTCTGAACAGCATTTTATCATTTTTACTCAACCGCTCAATTTCATTAACAATATCTAAAGTTGGTGTTTCATCAATAATATTCTGAACAACATTGGCTTCTTTTTTTAAAGAAAAATTGAGTTTTAGGTTGGGAATATTTAAACGGTCTGTGATTGATTTTCTTTTTTCGTAATAAGACTTTAAAAGATGGATTTTCTTTTGCAGAAACTCACCCATTTCCTCGATAGAATCATGATCTTCCAAAACTTTTACCGAGACGGGTTTCCCCAGCCGAACACGAATTGGTTTTTCTCTTTTGTGCATCATTTCTGCGGGTAGCATGAGGGTTTGCAAATTTGGATGAAGCTTTGCCATTTGATAAAAAAGCCGACTGTTCTTGGCATGAAAATACATCGGAACCACCGGAACCTTTGCCATTTTAATTAACTTCAAAGCAGGTTTTTCCCATTTCTTATCCAAGACTTCACCAAATTCATTATTTCGATTAGAAACTTCGCCCGCAGGAAAAATCCCAATACAGCCACCGTTTTCTAGATGCTTCAACGATCCGCGCATTCCCGCTGCACTACTTTTAAGCTCTTTTCTGTTTTCAAAAGGATTTACCGAAATCACATACGGTTTCATCGGCTCAATCTTTTCTAATAAAAAATTACCCATGATTTTAAAATCCGGACGAATTTCTATAAGAATTTTCGTCATTAAAATCCCATCAATCGCTCCCAGCGGATGATTAGAAACCAAAATAAAAGGACCCGTTTTCGGTATTCTGGCTAAATCTTCTTCAAAAACAATATATTTTAAATCGCGTTCCCGCACAAAGGAATTAAAAAAATCTTTTCCAATCTTATGTTTTAAAACATTATACAATTTGTTGACTTCATTAATTTTAGTCAACCGCATAACCGCGGAAGCTATAGGATTTTTTAAAAATCCTAATTTGTGCAAGCCCGATGCTTTTATCAAGTCACTTTTAGAAATTAAACTCATAGGAGATCAGTCGGTGACGACTTGTGTTGTTTTTTGAGAAATTTGTTCCAGTAATATATTCTTATCCTTATAAAAATTATTTAGCTGCTCTAAATTAGCATTTCTAATGGTATAAAGCGAAACATTTTTAATAATTTCTGTATTGAATTGTTTTTGAAGTTCCTTATTGAGTTCTTCAACTGTGAGGTACAGGTCTTCGAGGCAGAGATCTAAAGAAATCGCCGAATTTTGCATCAAAGAAATTTTGATTTTATATTTCGCGAGCAGCGTGAATATCTGACTCAGATGTTCTTCGGCAATAAACGAAAAATCACGGGTCGCAATTCGCATTAAATGCTGGTTCTCCTTTAAAATGAAAGATTCTTTTTGACTTCTTTCTTCGCTTGTTCCTACTTTGGTCCCTGCATTTTTGGGTTCTAAAAAAGACTTTACATAAAAAGGAATATTTTTTTGCTTGAGCGGCTGCAAGGTTTTTGGGTGAATAACCGAGGCACCATAGTACGCCATTTCAATCGCATCTTCATAGGAAATCTGCTGAAGCAAGGATACGTTTTCGAACTTTCTGGGATCGCCAGTCATCACGCCGGGCACGTCTTTCCAAATCGTCATGGTCTCTGCATTAAGACAATAGGCGAAAATTGCTGCGGAATAGTCGGAGCCTTCTCTTCCTAAAGTTACCGTAAAATTATTATCATCAGACCCGATAAAACCCTGGGTAACATAGCACTGATGTTGGTTCAGTGAACTCATTTTCTGTTCGGTTTCTTGCCAATTGATCGTTCCTTCTCGGTAATTATCGTCTGTTTTAATAAAATCCCTTGCATCACACCAGGTATTATTAAACTGTATATCATTTAAATATTCACTTAATATTTTTGAAGAAATTAATTCTCCACAACTCACAACCTGATCGTAAACAAAATTATAATTTGGTGACTTATTGCGTCTTAAGAACGATTCAATATCACTAAAAAAGATAGAAATCTCGTCAAAAACGGGATGGTTTTTTGTAAATAAATCCTGGGAAATTTCTAAATGTTTGAGCTTTACTTTTTCAATTTCTGCTTGGTAATCGGTTTGGGCAAAATAATTTGCCACAACTTTCTCTAAAGCGTTTGTGGTCTTTCCCATGGCCGAAACCACCAACAAACAACTTTCAAAACCCTGCGTTTCTAAAACCAGAGCTACATTTTTTACACTTTGTGCATCTTTTACCGAGGCACCACCAAACTTAAAAACTTTCATTCAAATTGCTCATTTTCAATAATTTATTTCAAACAGAGGGAATCTCTGTGAAAAATACCAAGGGTCAAAATTATTAATTATCAACGAATAAAAAAAACGAGGCTTCATAATAAAAATCAGAATTGAAAAAGAAACGCGTGTTTTGATGATTTAATAAAAACAAATGCTGGTAAATCGAAAGAATTTTACGAAATTTGTAACAACCCAAAAAGTAAAATAATGTCAGATCAGTCGTTCCAAACACTTGGTGAATTTATCATCGACAAGCAAGAAGATTTTTTGTATTCCACCGGAGAGCTTTCTCGCCTCTTAAGCGCCATTCGTTTGGCTTCTAAAGTGGTCAACCGCCAGGTAAACAAAGCCGGGATTGCCGATATTATTGGTATGGCTGGCAATGAAAACATTCAAGGTGAAGAACAACAAAAATTAGATGTACTGGCAAATGAAATTTTTATTGAAGCCCTCTCACAAAGGGAAGTCGTTTGCGGGATCGCCTCAGAAGAAAGTGATGATTTCATCGAAATAAAAACGCATTCCAATGCTCATTTGAGCAAATATGTGGTTTTGATTGACCCTTTGGATGGCTCCTCAAACATCGATGTTAATGTTTCAGTAGGAACAATTTTTTCTATTTACAGAAGGGTTTCTGAACCGGGAACACCAGTCGTACTCGAAGATTTTTTGCAGAAAGGGGTCAATCAAATTGCGGCAGGTTATGTCGTTTATGGTTCTTCAACAATGATTGTTTTTACCACTGGAAATGGCGTGAATGGTTTCACCCTGGATCCGAGTTTGGGAACGTATTATCTTTCTCATCCCAACATGCAATTTTCTAGAAGGGGAAACATCTATTCCATCAACGAAGGAAATTATATTAAATTTCCACAAGGCGTAAAAGATTATATTAAATTCTGCCAAAAAGAGGAAGAAGATCGCCCATACACGTCCCGATATATTGGAAGTTTAGTCTCTGACTTCCACCGAAATATGATTAAAGGTGGAATTTATATTTATCCGTCGACCTCGCAATCACCCAATGGAAAACTGCGACTTTTATATGAATGCAACCCGATGGCTTTTCTAGCCGAGCAAGCCGGTGGCAAGTGCACCAATGGATTCCAGAGAGTGATGGAAATTCAGCCAACCGAACTGCACCAGAGAGTTCCCTTCTTCTGCGGAAGTTATGAAATGGTAGAAAAAGCAGAAGAGTTTATGAGAGATGCCGCTGCAAACTAAAACAAAAACAATCTAATCCCGGTCAGAGCGTGCTCTGACTTTTTTTTTATGAAAAAAGCCACTTTTAAAAAACACCTTTTAGAATTCAAACAAGCCAGCGGTACATCCCGCGGAGTTCTTCATACCAAAGAAACCTACTTTCTGGAAATTACAGAAGGTGAAAAAAAAGGAATCGGCGAATGCGCACTTTTTCGAGGGTTGAGTTTTGAAGACATTCCCGAATATGAAGAAATGTTGCAATGGCTTTGCGATAACATTAACGAAAATAAAAAAATATTGCGCAAAGAACTACTGCATTTCCCCTCCATTTGGTTTGGGTACGAACAGGCAATGTTAAACTTAAAACATGGCGAAGATTTGTATTTCCCAAGTGATTTTTCCGAAGGATATTCTTCTATTAAAATCAATGGATTAATTTGGATGGGTGATGCCACTTTTTTGCAACAGCAAATAGAGGAAAAACTAGACCAAGGATTTGATTGTCTTAAACTGAAAATCGGAGTCGACTGGAAAGCTGAAAAAGAAATTATAAAGCAACTCCGTGCTAAATTCCCTAAAGATGAATTGGAATTACGGGTCGATGCGAATGGTGGCTTTAGCGTTGAAGAAGCCAAAACTGTTCTTCAGGTTTTAGCAGATTTAGAGATTCATTCTATTGAACAACCTATAAAAGCAGGTCAAATTTCCGAAATGGCGGAACTTTGTAAAAATAGTCCCACGCCGATTGCTTTAGATGAAGAGTTAATTGGCGTTTTAAATTTTGAGGATAAGAAGGAACTTTTAGAAAAAATCAATCCACAGTTTATCATTTTAAAACCCTCGTTGGTTGGTGGATTTTCGGGCACTGATGAATGGATTTCCTTTGCAGAAAGCAAAAAAATAGGCTGGTGGATTACTTCTGCTTTAGAGAGCAATATCGGTTTGAATGCAATCGCGCAGTATACTTTTACTAAAAATGCTAAGATTCCACAAGGTTTGGGAACCGGCGGATTATTTACCAACAATATCCTTAGCAGGCTGGTTTTACATGGTGATGAACTGATGATGCGCTAAACTTTTATAAGGCTAATTTAAAAAATTAAATCAGGTTTTATAGGCAGGTCAAAATATCTCTAATAATACTATCTGCGTGAATTCTGGAGTTTTCTATAAACCATAGATGGGTGTCTTTTCCACCACAAACTACGCCGGCTAAATATAAACCGGGAACATTTGTTTCCATTGTTCGTTCATTATAAGTGGGTTTTAAGCAATCTCCTTGAAGTTCAATGCCCGAGTTTCTTAAGAATTCAAAATTAGGCAGATAGCCCGTCATCGCCAGAACGAAATCATTTTCAATTTCATGAATTTTTTGATCCTCATCTTTAAAAATAATCGAAGTGTCCGTAATTTCTACTACTTCAGCATTGAAATGTGCCGTAATACTGCCTTCTTTAATACGATTTTCGACATCAGGTTTTACCCAATATTTTACACTTTTTGAAATCTCGGCATGGCGAATAATCATGGTGACTTCTGCACCCTTGCGGTATGTTTCTAAGGCTGCATCTACTGCAGAATTGCTGGAACCAATCACCGCAATTTTTTGGTTAGCGTAGGGATAAGGTTCGGAATAATAATGTTTGACCTTCGGCAGGTTTTCCCCTTTTACCTTCATCAAATTTGGAATATCATAAAAGCCGGTGGCAATAATCACTTTTTTTGCGACATATAAATTCTTTGACGTTTCCACCAAAAAAGTTTCTTTCTTGCTGACTTTCAGCACTTCTTCATACAAATGAATGTTGATATTTCGCAGCCGTGAAATCCCCTGATAATATTCTAAAGCATCTCTTCTACCGGGTTTTGGCGAAGTGGTAATAAAAGGAATATTTGCAATTTCCAGTTTATCTGCGGTGGAGAAAAAAGTCATGTACAACGGATAATGATAAAGAGAATTTACAATCGTTCCTTTTTCGATAATGAGATAAGACAGGCCCGCTTTTTTAGCTTCCAGAGCACAGTTTAAACCAATCGGTCCGCCGCCAATGATAATGATGTCATATAATTTCATTTGGTAAAGATAGGGGGTTTGCTTATAAATAAAGTCATTGATAAAATTGCAGGCATGCCTAAAAATCTCAGCAAAACCAATGTCCATCATTAACAATGATTACACGGTTTATGCTAATAAATAGGTATGATTCGCGACATGGAGCCGTTTCGCAATTAGATGCTGGTCGGTATCTTTCAAAACGGCGATAATATCTGTTTGCACCGTTGAACTCGATAAATAATTCCAATGGTTTCCGACCTGAAATTTAAAGTTCGGTTTAAGATCATTTTTCACGTTGGTGCAGTCGATTACTGAAATTAAGTCTTGTATTTTAGAGAATTCGCTGGGTCCCATTTTTCCTAATCGGGGTGAAAGAATATTTTTGGAAAATTGCGAAACCCCTAAAACCGCATCTTTTCGGTTGATATAGATTGACACTCTGTTTGCCAGTTTCGGAAGTTTAATAAACGACTCCTCTTGCTGCTCAAAAACCCTGAAGCTTACATCTGCACTCAACAGTATCACCTGATCAATTACTCGGGCAATATTTTCGGTTTTCAAACTATACATCATGCTTTGCAGTAAGCGGTTTCCCATACTATGCGCCATAATATGAATGCGTTGATAGCATGGCACTAAATCTTTGTCTGAAAAGACATCCTTCAGAAATTGCGTGTAAAAATAAAACAACCTAAGGAGTGAGTTTCCAGAATTAATACTGGCTGCTTTATCATCAAAATAAGTTAACGGAAAAACAGAACTAGACGCCGGCCAGCTGATAAATAAAATATGATTAACAGGTGAATCAGGATTGTCTATATAGCGTTTTTTCAACTCGAGAATCGCTTGCAATTCATCATCAAAATCATATGCATAGCCATGAATAAACATCAAAACATCATTTCTCTGTTTTGTTCCAGACATTTCTTTGTATAAGTCATAGAACATCCTTTGGGTGCCGCCCAGATTATTACTGGTCAATTTCGATTCAATCAATTTTTTTTCTTTTTTTAAAACTTCCAGAACATCTTGGTAGCCACTTTTCTGTGGCTCAGAAAGAATTCGATAATCTAAGATTGTTCTTCCTTTGTAGTTTTTTTTCTTCAATTCTTCTTTCGTAGGTTCTTTCCAACCATCGAAATTACATTTTGCAATTCTAAAATTAGGCACGGAAACCTCTTCATTTGAAAAAGAGTCTTGGCCGTTTTCCGAAATTATTTTTCTGTTGCTTAAAATAAATACTGACATGACTTCGTGTTTTTAATTGGTGTTTTGTAGGACAATTAAAGTTACTGCTATTTTCTCTAACCACCACTTGCCAATGCATTTTTAAATTTTTAAACCTTTATAAACCAACATCGTATAAAATTAAATGCTTTCATTAAAAATACTGAACAGTCTATTTACAGTCGACCAGAGCTGAAAAATGTTGCCAGAACACAGTTTTTATACTTCATTTTATTTCTTTCTATTTGAAAATAATAGGTCCATTTATAACCGCTTTTTATTTTCCCTACTTTTCGTTAAATTTGCCAAATGAACAATCCCATGGAAGAAGATAAAAAAAATCTCAATTTTATTGAGCAAATTATAGATGAAGATTTAGCCAAAGGTTTATCTAAAGATAAATTACGCTTTCGTTTTCCACCAGAGCCCAATGGCTATCTGCATATTGGTCACACCAAAGCAATTTGTATCAACTTCGGTTTAGGCGAAAAATATGGAGCGCCCGTAAATCTTCGATTTGATGACACCAATCCTGAAAAAGAAGAACAGGAATTTGTAGATTCAATCAAAGCAGATATCGATTGGCTAGGCTTTACCTACGACCAAGAATTGTATGCTTCTGATTATTTTGACCAATTATACGATTGGGCTGTTCAAATGATTAAAGACGGAAAAGCTTATGTAGATGAGCAACCTTCTAAAACAATAACAGAGCAAAGAAAAAATCCCTTTGAAGAGGGCATAGAATCTCCTTTCAGAAACCGTCCTGCTGCAGAAAGTTTAGAACTTTTTGAACAAATGAGAAACGGTGCATTTGAAGAAGGAACCATGTCCCTGCGTGCAAAAATCGATATGGCTTCGCCCAACATGAATATGCGCGATCCGGTGATGTATCGAATCTTAAAAAGACCACATCATCGAACGGGAGACCAATGGAAAATTTATCCCATGTACGATTGGGCTCACGGAGAATCTGATTATATTGAACAAATTTCTCACTCACTCTGTTCACTAGAATTCGAAAATCACCGGCCTTTATACGATTGGTATTTAGATCAGGTGTACGACGATGAAAAGGTGCGAAACAAACAACGTGAATTTGCGCGGATGAATGTCTCCTATATGATCACGTCTAAAAGAAAATTACAAAGATTGGTTGCAGAGAACGCTGTTACTGGTTGGGACGATCCAAGAATGCCTACGATTTCTGGGATGAGACGTTTAGGATTTACACCAACCTCCATTAAAAATTTTATTGAAAGAGTTGGAGTCACCAAAAGAGAAAACCTAATAGACATTCAACTGCTGGAATTTTTCGTGCGAGAAGATTTGAACAAAATTGCTACCCGAGTGATGGCAGTAGTTGACCCAGTAAAACTGGTAATTACCAACTACCCAGAAGATGAAGAAGAATGGGTAGAGACCGAAAATAATCCCGAAGATGAAAATGCTGGCACCAGAAAAGTTCCCTTTGCTCGAGAATTATACATCGAGAAAGAAGATTTTAAAGAAGAAGGCAATAAGAAATTTTTTAGACTAAAATTAGGAGGAGAAGTTCGCTTGAAATCTGCGTATATCATTAAAGCAGAAAGTGTTGACAAGGACGAAAACGGCGAAATCACCACCATTTATGCCACTTATGATCCACTGAGCAAATCCGGGAGTGGGTCAGAAGAAAGTCTAAGAAAAGTAAAAGGAACCTTGCACTGGGTCTCTGCAAAACATGCAATTCCGGTGGAGGTAAGAATATACGACCGTTTGTTTACAACCCCACAACCAGATGCTGAAAAGGAAACAGATTTCATGCAATTTATAAATCCAGATAGTTTAAGCGTGGTGAAAGGATATGCAGAACCAAGTTTAAAACAGGCAGAAATTGGGCATCCTTACCAATTTCAAAGAATTGGATATTTCACCAAGGATCGCGATTCTACCGCCGATCAACTGGTATTTAACAGAACAGTAACTTTAAAAGACGGTTATAAACCTGAATAAAAAGTCTTTATACTATTTAAAAGCTTCGGAAATTCCGAAGTTTTTTTTACATCATCTACGAAGATTTCCCAGGACCTAAGAATTTGAAATTGCGAATAAAAGCAATTAAATAAATGTTAAGATTATAGCAATCACTCTTAATTTCTCATAAATTTTACCCTTAAAAACGCCTCCTAATTTTTTTATAATTATCTTCGCATCGAATTTTATTTAAAAATGAAAAAAACACTTACTGCCCTGTTCTTACTTATCTTTCTGCTGTCATTTGCTCAGGAATCGATTAATTTTGACAATTCTAATTTCAAAGAAATTTTAGCCAAAGCAAAGCGCGAAAAGAAACTTGTTTTTCTGGATGCCTTCGCTTCTTGGTGTGGCCCGTGTAAATTGATGGAAAAAAATGTTTTCCCACTTCCGGCGGTGAAAGAATATTATAACGCCAATTTCATCAACGCACGTTTCGATATGGAAAAAGGCGAAGGTCGCGAAATTGCCCAAAAATATCAAGTTCGTTCCTACCCTTCTTATTTATTTCTCAATGGAGATGGTGAGGTGGTGATGAAAAGCTACGGTTACATGGGCGAAAAAGATTTTATTGAGATTGCAAAAGAAGCCAATAATCCTTTGCTACTAAAAGGTTCAGCAAAAGAACTTTTTGAAAAAGGCGAAAGTGATCCTGCATTTTTACTAAACATGATGAGACAAAATGTGCAAACGGATTATGACTTGGCCAAGAAAGTATCTGAGCGGTATTTTAAAGTTAAGGCCAAGGAAGAATTGAGTCGCGATGATATCGGCATGTTGCTGTATTTCGTGAAGTCGGTGAACGATCCAAATTATCAAGTTTTTAAAGACCGTAAAGCAAATATTGTGAAGGAAATGTCGGAGGATATTTACAATCAGTTCGATGTGAATATTAAAATTTCTAAAGTGATGGAAAACTCTTTAGATCAAAATACCGGCATTATTAATGATGAATATTTCTACAAAAATGCCGTTCCACTTGTGGGTCAAGCCGAAGCAGAAACTGCGCTGAACAGAATGAAAGTAATCTATTACCCCAATGTGGGTAATTTTAAGGAATATGAAAAAGCGGCCTTGATTTATTATAAAAACGCTGATGATTTCAATCCAGAAGAATTATTAAAAGCAGCTTGGCTTTTCAGCGAGCATGTTGACAACAAGAGCTCATTGAAAAAAGCGGAAGAATGGGCGGAAAAATCTGTTATGAAATCAGAAAGTGCAGAGAACACTTATATCCTTGCAAAACTATATGCTAAAAACGGGAAGAAAGATTCTGCTATTTTATTTGCAGAAATGTCTAAAAATCTTGCTGACCAACAAGGGAAAGATTCCAAATCTGCTACGCTTCTTTTAGAAACTTTAAAATAGGTGCAATATTTTGAAAAAAACCATCCTCTTATTTTTCTTTTTTTTTGCACTTTTAAGTCAGGCTCAAAATCAGCAGTCCGAAAAAGTGGGAACGGCTAAGAATATTTATTTAAAAGCCAATGCTCTTTTTCTCCCAATAGGGATTTTAAATGCAGGGGTAGAATACCAGCTAAAGGAAAAAGTAACCGTTCAAGCTGATGTTTTCATCTCTCCTTGGAAATCTTTTGCAGGAAAAAATCTACAGGTTTATATGTTAGGACTTGAAGGACGATATTATTTCAAAGAAGCGTTCCAACATTGGTATGTTGGTGGAAATATTTCCGCTGCACGATTTATCATTCAAAAATACTATTTTACTGGCGATGGCTACGGGCAATATAGTGCCGACTCGCCAATTTATAAAACTAAGGATTTGTATCAAGATGGCTTTACCTTTATTCTTGGTGCAACGGTTGGCTATCAATTTCAACTCGCTGACCGCTGGAATATGGATTTATACCTCGGAGCAGGAAGTTCACAGGCTTTCTATAAAGGTTATCACAAAGAATTGGGTATACGATATGATGATGATGGCCGCCAATGGAACAAAAGTGGAGAATTTGTGCCGTACCGTGGCGGAGTAATGATTGCTTATAAATTATAATTATGAATATAAAAAGTGTAAAATTCGCAGTGATCGCTGCCATCACCTTTATCATCTTATTTCTTTTTAATTATATCGGAAATACACAACCAGACAAGATTGAGCGCGCCTTAATGACCGCTGTTGCAGGAGTAATTGGATTAACGATTGGGATGTGGTTCGTATATAAAAACTCCAAAGACGATACCTATCACGACTTTGATTAAAGCATTTAAAATAGGAAGCAGACTTTAATGGAGCCTGCTTTTTTTTAATTAATATGCTGCACTTTATTTTTCTTTTCATTATTAATACCTTTGCACCATGATAAAAATCGGCACTATTGAACTTCCAGAATTTCCGCTGCTGCTTGCTCCAATGGAAGATGTTTCAGATCCTCCTTTCCGTAGGCTATGCAAATTGCATGGTGCAGATATGATGTACTCCGAATTTATTTCCTCGGAGGGGTTAATTCGCGATGCCATGAAAAGCATGAAAAAACTCGACATATTCGATTATGAAAGACCAGTTGGAATCCAGATTTTCGGTGGTGATGAAGAAGCAATGTCGCTTTCAGCAAAAATTGTAGAAGCCGTAAACCCTGATATTGTTGATATTAATTTCGGTTGCCCAGTAAAAAAAGTAGTTTGTAAAGGTGCTGGAGCAGGCGTTTTAAAAGATATTGATTTAATGATTCGTTTAACCAAAGCGGTTGTAAATTCTACCCATCTTCCCGTAACGGTAAAAACCAGATTGGGATGGGACACAGACAGCATCAACATTATGGAAGTTGCAGAGCGACTTCAGGAAGTTGGCGTAAAAGCCTTGACCATTCATGCCAGAACACGGGCACAAATGTACAAAGGCGAGGCGGACTGGAACTACATTCATGCGGTAAAAAATAATCCCAATATCGAAATTCCGATTTTTGGAAATGGCGATATTGATTCTGCGCAAAAAGCCTGGGAATATAAAAATAAATTCGACTGTGATGGCATTATGATTGGTCGTGGAGCAATCGGCTATCCTTGGATTTTTAATGAAGTAAAACACTTTTTCGCAACCGGTGAAGTTTTGCCGGAACCAACAATTACTCAAAGATTAGAAGCCGTTCGTCAACACGCAGAATGGAGCAAAGACTGGAAAGGCGAACGTTTAGGTCTCATTGAAATGCGACAACATTACAGCAATTATTTCCGTGGAATTCCCCATTTTAAAGATTTCCGCAGAAAATTTCTGGAGGTTTTTACTTTAGAAGAAATGGATGTGGTGATTGCAGAAGCAGATGCTTTTTACAAGGATTTTGAATTTGCGAATTAAACTAAAGAGCCAAGATTAAAATTCAGTGTTTGAGTTATTGCGTTGTTTAAATACTCGCTTCGTTATTTACTTTTATCCTCAAAAATCCAAATACACAACCGCTCAATTACTTTTCATCTCACCCGTAACTTTTCTCCTATTTATAGGACTAATCAATTAAAACTATTTAGATGCTGAAAGCAGAAAATGTAACTAAAACTTATAACGCAGGCAAAAAACTGGCGTTAGAAGACTTCTCTATACACGTTCCGGAAGGTAGTATTTACGGACTTTTGGGTCCTAATGGCGCTGGTAAAACAACATTTATACGGATCATTAATCAAATTACACAGGCAGATTCTGGCGAGGTTTCTATTAATAATCAACAGCTAAATCCTGAGCATATTCGGCAAATTGGCTATATGCCAGAAGAGCGGGGTCTTTATAAAAACATGACGGTTGGCGACCAACTGCTCTATTTTGGCGAACTGAAAGGCATGACCAAAAAAGATGCACTAAAGGAAGCAAAATATTGGTTTGAACAATTAGAAATCGATCAATGGTGGAAGAAAAAACTGAGTGAACTCTCCAAAGGGATGGCGCAGAAAATACAGTTTGTAGTAACCGTTTTGCACCGACCGAAATTATTAATTCTCGATGAGCCCTTTTCGGGTTTCGATCCGGTAAATGCTAATTTAATTAAAGATCAAATCCTGAATCTTAAAGAAAATGGCACCACGATTATTCTCTCTACACACCGTATGGAAAGCGTAGAAGAAATGTGCGATTACGTAGCATTGATCAACCAATCCAGAAAAGTTTTAGATGGAAAAGTATTTGACGTAAGAGAGCAATTCAAGAAAAATATTTTTAATGTGACTTTAGCAGACGTAGATCAAGAGCGTTTTGCACAGTTTAACCATCAGTTTGAAATTCATAATCAAACCACTCAGAATCAATTGGTTTCCTTTGATTTAAAAAATGACAGCGACCAGAATCTATTGCTCAATGAACTGTTGAAAGTGGGGAGAATCCGCTCCTTTGACGAAAAAATCCCAAGTATGAATGAAGTATTCATCAATGCGGTAAGTGGAACTGAGAAACCAGCACTATCACTGAAATCTGAGCAGTAAAATTTTAATAAAAAAATTCATGAAAAATATAATTCTGATCACCAAAAGAGAATATTTGACCCAAGTCAAGAAAAAATCTTTTGTAATTCTTACTTTATTAGCTCCGATTCTCATGATTGGTTTTGGACTTTTGATCGCCTTTATGTTCAAGGCCAATGAAAGCTCAAGTACCTTTAATGTGGTCGATAAAAGCGGACTTTTCGTAGGAAATCTTAAAAATACCGATCAAATAAAATATGTTTTTGTACCGGAAGTTAATGAGAAAACATTGGTCGCCACTTTGAAAGATATGGATGGTATTGAAGGCTTACTGATAATCCCAAACTTGAAAGAGCAAAATTATGAAGCCTTACAAAAAGACACTCAGTTACTGATCAATAAAAAGATCGGCTTTGACACCAAATCAAAAGTGGCGGCTGATTTAGTAAAAATTATCCGAAAAGAAAAAATTAAAAATCTTGGTATTTCCGAAGCACAAATGAAAAACCTGGATGAAAGTTTTGACTTGAATACAAAGAATATTGTTGATAATAAAAGTTCGGATAATGACTTATCCTTCGGTGTAAAATCGGGCTTGGCAATGGTGTTGATGTACGCGGTTTTTATGTTCATCATCATTTACGGCGTTCGGGTGATGCGAAGCGTTTTGGAGGAAAAGAACAATCGCGTGGTCGAAATTATCATCTCCTCCGTAAAACCATTTGAATTGATGATGGGTAAAATTCTGGGTGTAACGATGGTAGCGCTGACTCAATTTAGCATTTGGATTACCATGTCGGTCATTGGTGCTTTGTTTTTAAATACAGGATTTGCGGCGATGAAAGATCAAATGCCTGGCGGCGAGCAATCTGCAGAGATGATGAAGAAATTCGATTTTAAACAAATTGCGGGTGAGGTTTCGCATATTCTTTTAGAGATGAATGTAGGTCTGATCATCAGTGTTTTTATTATCTTCTTTTTACTCGGTTACATTTTCTATAGCTCGATGTATGCCGCGATTGGTTCTGCAGTCGATAACGAAACAGAAACCCAACAGTTTACCATGTTTGCGATCATTCCCTTAATGGTCGGCATGTACGGAAGTATTACGATTATGAATAATCCCGAAGGTCCACTAGGATTTTGGCTCTCGATGATTCCATTTACCTCACCGGTTGCCATGATTGCGAGGATTCCTTTTGGTGTTCCTGCCTGGCAAATCATCGTTTCGGCTTCCCTGCTTCTGCTCTCCACTTTATTAATGATTTACATTGCTGGAAAAGTATATCGGGTAGGAATTCTGATGTATGGAAATAAAGCTACCGCAAAGGAACTTTGGAAATGGATTAGGAGTTAGTTTGTAGGTGGTAGGTGAAAGAATTTATTTAGTAAATCTTTTTAAATCAACCTCTTTCATCAATTCTTTATCATTTTCGATATGGTCATACAATTCTTTTGAAAAGTAGCAACCATTTAAAATTCCGCGGGCACCCAATCCATTAAAAATATAATAGTTTTGATGATCGGCTAGATTTCCTAAAATAGGCCGACGGTCTTTTACCGTAGGACGAAAGCCGTAATTCACTTCAACCACCTCAAAATCATGTGAATAGAAAGCTGCAAGTCCCTCTTTCAATTCTTCTGTTTTAAAATCATCAATTTCATTGGCTCTTTCATTGGGATCATACGTGCCACCATAATAATACAGTTCCTCATTTAGTGGAAAAAGAAAATGCTTTTTCTTGATGGTATATTGCGGGCTAATTGTCTTAGCCAATTTAACTTTCAAGTGATGCCCTTTATTGGCAATCACTTGAATATCGGTAAAATACGGGTTCGAGGTTACGCCCATTCCTTCGCAAAACACCATATTTTTGAAGGTAAAATCCTTGTAAGTTGAGTCGTTGATTTCAGCATAGTTTAATTTTTCGTTTACCAACAGATCGTGTTTTTCCAAATAGGTTGAAATTCCCTTAAAGAAACCGTTCACATCAAGTCGGGCCGAGTGATCTACTTTACCAGTACCAAAAGGGTTAGAAATGGTATCCAGCGTTTCAAATTCTGGATTTAAAAATGGTTTTAATTCCTCTGTTTCAGTCTTTGCTGTCCATAAATCTTTTTCACTTTGATCATGAAAAATCCGATGAATATTTTCATGGATTAAATAATTCTGTCCCGTATAAGCTTCGATTTCAGACATCGTAGTCACCAGACTTTCAATTTGCTCTGCAGCCAGCCAAAAGGTGGTGAATTTTTTTAAGACCAAAGGATTTACAATACCCGCAGATACTTCGGAAGCACTTGTTTGATTCGCTGAAAACAAAACAAACGACTTATGATTAAGAATTAATTGATGGGCAAAAAAGAAAGCGGCATAACCGTCTCCAACGATTATATAATCTACATTTTTCATTGATAATTTTACTTTAACTACTAGAAGTTTTAGGTATTTGATCAGGACAAAAAAAACCTGAGTAAAGGTACTCAGGTTTTTGAATAATTTCAAAGGAATTGGTTAATAATTCCACATATCGCTTTCCATTTGCAGGATTTGCGCTTTGATTCTTTCGCTTTCTTCCAACTGTTCGTCAGCATCATTCGGGATATAATCCTTAATTACTCCATTACCTAAACCATTGTCTGCTTTATAGATGATGGTTGAAAAACGTCTGGCGTTTAACAAATCATCAAAACTAATATCGGATGAAAGATTTTTATTATTAAAGGCGATATTGTTCGCCAGCACTTCTCTTGCATCAGGATAATACACCCAGAAAAGATCAATCAATTCATCTTTAGAAGCCAATGGCTGCCCGTCTGGCCCATACTGTCCCATTAGAGAAGGGTCTTGTCCCATTGCTGCAATCCCGAGCAATCTGTATTTCATTTGGCTGTCTCGACGGTCAACATACCACATGCCTTTAATTTTCAAAACCTTCACATTTTCTGTTTTGGTTTCGTAGACATTGGTAAATTCTTTTATTTCTTCTGCCGACAATTTGCCCACTTCATTAATTCGATCGATACCAGCATTACTCATCACCTCGTTTTTAATACGGGACTGAATCGCATCTGGACTTAATCTAGTTTGAAACAACTCATCATCATAAACCTCCTTAATTCTACCATCATTAATCGCATCAAACAAGAGTTGATAGAGGGATTTATTTTGGGAGACTAAGCCATCTTCATTATGATAATAGGGTTGGTTGATTTTATCATTCATATCGATGATTTCCCAAACAAGCATACTTTTCAGAACATCTTTTTCTTCAATAAAACCATAATCCAAGGGAGTAATTTTATTAGAAACCATAGAATCGCCTTGTTTAATTAGATTTAAATCCCGGTATTTTCTGAACGATGCCGGCGATTTTGCATTTAAAATAGACATTGAATTGATTGGCGTATCTTCTACTTCACCTCCACCCGCATTTTCAACAGGCATTTCTACAACCGGTTCTGCTTCAACAATAGGTTTGGCAGCAACGGTTGTTTTAGGTTTCGCTTTTCTTTTTGTTTTTTTCTTGGTTTGAGCTCCAACAGCGCTGAAACTTAAAGCAAGGACTATGAATATGAATTTTTTCATTCTAAATTATTTATACTAATGATAAGATATGCGATCAAATCAATAACGTAATTATTGTACGTTTATTACAACTGGTGGAATCTGTTTTAATGCTTGACCACCCAAGCCGGTTGCTGTTGCACTAATGTTATACACGTAAGCAATATCGCCATTACGTAATCCTTTTGTTAGATTACCAACAGAACTCAGTGAGTTTCCATTAATCAACATTCCTGCCTTTCCTGGTACTCTAAACATGAAACTATTTACGGTAAAGCTTACTGGGAAATCAAAGTCTGGCATCACTACAGAAACCTTTTGGTTCGGGATTGAACTTGCTGGCATAGAAACCACGTAGTTTCCTTGAATCTGCCCCACTGGTGGTGGAACACTTTTAATTCTGAAAGGGAACGCTTGTGATATTACCGCACCTTTAGGGTCACGCCCTGAAATGGTTAAAGTTACGGTACTACCACCACCCGGGGTAACTGTCCATTTTCCACCACCACCGCTTACGGATGCTCCTGGTGCAGATAGAGAAATTCCTGACATATCAGCTCCTAGGATAGATCCTGAAATTGGATTTGGTAAACCACGATAAAGTACATTCATTTTATCAGCAGTTACGAGGGCACCTTTCTGTGCTTTAAGCGACTCACTTCCTGAAACTACTTTATAGGTATGGTTGTATGGTAATTCGATTACTTTCCCATTTACATCCGTGAAAGATATTTTACCACTAAAAGTTTTATCACCCAATGATCCAGTATCTAAATTACGTACACCCTGTCCATTGGTAATCGTTAATCCTGGCATATTTAATCCCGGAACATTACTGGAATAGTTTCCAATAGCCACTTTTCCTTGTGCAGCTTCGCCTTGAACGACTGTAGCAGGTGCAGAAACAATGGCAGAATAGGCATCAAATTTAATATCAGCATCAACTTTTTCTTGTAGCATTGTCATCAATGCATCTGATTGAATATTTCTCGCTTCAGACTGAATCACTTCTAAATTAGATAAGGCAGCAATTAACGGCTGACCGTAAAATTTATACTGTAGCCAATTTTTATTTTTAATCGTTTGGCCTTTCGGAAATTCTGTAATCAAAGTTTTACTTGCTCTATCTGCAACTGTTTTCATATCAGCGTTTGAGCCAAATGTTTGTTGGATATAAGATTTTAAAGCTTCGATCTTTGTCTTTAAATCAACAGCAGTTTTGGAAGGACTATTTTCATCTGCTCCTTTGAAAAATAAATTAGAAGAAGGCTCTGTATTATTTAGAGCTGCAAAGTTATCTGCAACATCAACACCTTCTGTATAATCTGCCTCTTTCTTTAAATTACCTTTGATGCTTTCAATAAAAGAAACCAGGTCATTTGTTTTAGCTTTTAAACCTCTATAATTTTCTAAAGGTGTTGTATAAGTATCTGGTGCATTAGTGGCTTTCGCTTCTAAAGTTTTTTCGAAAATATCATCATTTTTCTTTTCTACCAAACCTCTAGTTGTTGTTAGAGTATCATTGGTGTCATTATATGATCTAATGATTTCTTGGTCAATCTGCATTGCAAGCATCGCAATAAAGACCAAATACATCAAGTTGATCATCTTCTGACGAGGAGTCTGTTTTCCTTGTGCCATTTTTAGTAAATTTTGTTAATAATTTTAAATTAAATATAAATGGTTAGAAAATTATGATTTCATGGCACTAAGCATACCGCCATAAACTCTATTAAGACTGTTAAGGTTAGAAGTTAATCCTGATAATTCGTCGTTGAATTTTTCTGAATGTGCAGCCGATTTTTGCATATCTTCAACATATTTCTTGCTGTATTCAGTTTGTGTTTTACCATGTTCTAGTTGAAGTGAATATAAAGCATTCATGCTTTCAAGATGACTTGCAGCTAACATCAATTGGTCGTTATATTTTTGGGTTGACCCGGTAACATCAACGGTTTGATTAATTTGATCTACTGAATTAGAGAATTTATCAATTCCCGTTCTTAGGCGATCAAATAGAGTAACATCAAGTTTAGCATCAGCAAGCATTTTATCTAATTTATCAGATAACGAAACTTCTAACTCCTTCACCTCTGCTAATTGCATTGCACCTGTAGAATGTTTTGGGTTAGGAGTTGCATGACTGTCTAATAGTTCAGGATATACATTTTCCCAAGCGTATGATTCTTCTGATTTTGGAGCGTCAAAAGCAAAAATGGTAAAAATTATTGCTTCTGTAATTAATCCAATTGCTAGGGTAACATTTCCTGTAAGTGGGCCAAGGCTCCAGTGCGTTAATTTGAAAAGTGCTCCGATGATAACGATTGCGGCACCGATAGAGTAAATAAAGTTGTAAACTCCTTCTTTTGTTTTGAACATCTGTTATAATTTTTTTTAGTGGTTATGGGGTCGTTTTAATTTGTACGTTTTTTAAATTTAGCGGTTCCTTCTGGAATATCTTGTACCGTTCTAAATCCTATATAACTTCTGGCTGAATCTTTTCTTTCGTAATCTCTGTATCCGTTCATTAATAGGTATCCTATATCTTTCCAAGATCCACCACGAACCGTTTTCCTGGGCTCTCTGTAGGCTTGATTTGACAAGTACGGGTTTAAGGTAGAAGCGAACTGATAGGTTGAATTGTTATACGGGGATTCTGTCCATTCTGCAACATTTCCTGCCATATCAAAAAGGCCAAATCCATTTTTAGGGAATTGTTTAACAGGAGCGGTATAGGTGAAGGTTCCTTTCTTTTCGTCTTCGATATAATTACCTCTCTTCGGTTTGAAGTTGGCTAAATAACAACCTCTATCATCCATCAAAGCAGGACCACCCCATGGATAAGTAGCATTTTCTTTTCCTCCTCTGGCGGCATATTCCCATTCAGCTTCAGTCGGAAGTCTAAATGACATTGCTTTTTGTTTTTTCTTTTTTAAAGATTCATTGTAATCTGATTTCAATTTTGATTTAAAATTACAAAACGCTCGTGCCTGATCCCAAGTTACACCTACCACAGGATAACTTTTATAAGCACTGTGCCAAAAATACCCATCATACAAAGGCTCATTATAGGCATAGTTAAAATCCTTCAACCAAACTGTAGTATCTGGATAAACCGCGATGCTTTCTTTTATCAAATATTTTGACCCTCTGGATTTATCTTTAACCGCAGACTCTACATCTTCCCATTGGTATGCATATTTCAATTTTCGGGTATCAATGATTCTTTCATTATTAATTCTTTCTGCTGGTGGAATATAGACTGATTCCAAAATTTCTGCATATTGAGCATCTGGATAATCAGAAGTGTTCCACCTTAAAGGAACAGACCAATCTAACTTCTTAGAAGAATCATAGCCATCTCGTCCTCCTTGGGATTCCATAAATTCCTGATACGCATTCTTATCACCGCCGGCTTTTTTAGAGGTATAGGCATAGTCACCAATTGCATTTCCCCCTCCATCAGAACCACCATCACCAGCTGCTTCGGCTAATAAAGACCGTACAACACTATCACGTACATAGTTGATAAAAACCCTATATTCTGCATTTGTAATTTCGGTCTCATCCATAAAAAAGGAAGAAACGGTAACCGTTTTAAGCGTAGCTTTTTCTGGAGTATTGGTGAAATCTTGATCTGCCATACCCATAACATAAGATCCGGCTGGTATTGATACCATACCATATGGTCTTTGTGCAACAAATGATTTTGATTTGTCTCTTGGAACCAACTCACCTTTGGAACCTCCTTTTCCAGCAGAAGTACCACCTCTTTTGGAACATGAGACTACAACAGTCGCGGATAATAATATAAGGAATACTCTTTTCATTCTAATATTTAAAATTAAGCGGTAAATATATAATATTTTAGAAAAACAATTATGATTTTTTTTCCAAAACGTAAAATTGTTTGTAATATTTTACAAATTGTTACTTTTTTATTCTACAGTAACTGATTTTGCAAGATTTCTAGGCTGATCTACGTTAGCTCCACGATAGACTGCAATATAATACGCTAACAATTGTAAAGGTACTGAGGCTAAAATGGGTGAGAAACATTCTGAGGTTTCCGGGAATTCGATTACGTAATCTGCCACAGAAGCTACTTGTGTATCGCCTTTATTAACAAGCGCGATGATCTGCCCTTTTCTCGCTTTAATCTCCTGAACATTGCTTACTATTTTATCGTAGTGCCCTTGTTTTGGCGCTATAATAACAATTGGCATATTTTCATCAATTAAGGCAATTGGGCCATGCTTCATTTCAGCAGCAGGATATCCTTCTGCATGAATGTATGAAATCTCTTTTAACTTTAAAGCTCCTTCAAGTGCTGCAGGAAAATTATATCCTCGCCCTAAATAAAGGAAGTTTTGTGCATCAACAAAGTTTTTAGCAATTTCTTTAGTGAGATCATGGGTTGATTCTAAAACCTCTTGAACTTTTTGAGGAATAGCATCGAGTTCCGTAATTAAACGCATAAACTCTTGGTTACTCAAGTTCCCGTTATGTTTCCCTAGTTTTAAAGCAATTAAAGAGAGTACTGTTAATTGTGCGGTGAATGCTTTGGTTGAAGCTACCCCAATTTCAGGGCCTGCATGGGTATAAGAACCTGCATCGGTAATTCTTGCAATAGAGGAATCTACCACATTACAAATCCCATAAACGAAAGCCCCTTTTTCTTTAGCCATTTTGATTGCAGCCATCGTATCGGCGGTTTCGCCGGACTGAGAAATTGCTATTACGATATCTTTCTCTGTAATGATTGGATTTCTGTATCGAAACTCAGAAGCATATTCTACTTCTACGGGAATTCTGGCGAATTCTTCAATTAAATACTCGCCGATAAGTCCAGCATGCCATGAGGTTCCGCAAGCGATAATGGTAATTTTCTTGGCTTGGTTTAATCGTTCTAAATTATCCCAGATTCCGGCCATTTTGATGATTCCTTCCTCGACCAATAACCTCCCTCTTAAGGTGTCATGAATTGATTTGGGTTGCTCGAAAATTTCTTTCAACATAAAATGTTCGTACCCACCTTTTTCAATTTGCTCCAAGCTCAATTTTAATTGTTGAACTTCTGGGGTAATCTTTACATTATCTTTAATATTCCGGATATCTACGCCACCTTCTAAGGAAATAGTAGCCATATGACCTTCTTCCAGATAAACAGCTTCTTTGGTAAATTCAACAAAAGGAGATGCATCAGATGCGATGAAATATTCATTATTCCCTAGACCAATGGCTAGAGGGGAACCTAATCGCGCAACAACGAGTAATCCTGGAAAATCATCGTGCATCACGGTAATTGCGTACGCCCCAAATACTTCATTTAAAGCATAACGAACGGCCGTCGGGAAGTCCATTTCTGCATTAACATCCATAATATATTGGATCAGATTCACCAATACTTCGGTATCGGTTTCAGAATGAAAAACAAAACCTTTTTCAGTCAACATCGTTTTCAGGGTATCGTAATTTTCGATAATCCCATTATGTACCAAAGCAATTTTCTTGTTATTAGAAAGGTGTGGGTGCGAGTTATTGTCACTTGGGGCTCCATGGGTAGCCCATCGGGTATGCCCCATTCCTACCTTTGATTTGCCTGCCAGGTTTTTAGAAATGGCGACCAAATCATCAACCTTACCTTTTGTTTTTGAAACACTGAATGCCGAATTATCATTATCAAGTACGATTCCCGCACTGTCATATCCTCTATATTCTAATCTACGAAGTCCGTTTATTACTACTTCATATGCATCTTGAAAACCAGTATATCCTACGATTCCACACATATTATTTCTATTTTATTAATTACTTTTTTTACCGTAGGTCAACATTAACTTTGCACTGGTAGGGTTTGTTGGGTTTACAAGATCAGTACCTGCTAACACAACACGATAAGGCATAAAACTTCTGGTATTAAAGTTCTGCGCTACCAAACTTGGATATAATGATCCTAGCAGATTGCCTCCGGAATCTGTCGTATAAGTCCCAACATTTAAAACGAGATCATAATTTGGAGCTTCTTTTTCAATAATATTTTTGAATGTTTGTGTAATACCAATATCATAATACGCGGGATTTTTTGCCAGATCGTACGCTTTCACCAAATTATAAATTCCGGTACCATATAAAGCACTCATATCTACAAGATAGTCATTAAGATACTCTTGTTCCCCAATTAGAGGGGTAAGGTTTCTTTGTCTGACAACAAAAGACTCAGGCTTCTTATAAGAATTGTCCCAATTTCCGGTATCGGTATAAAGACGAATTTTTGCCGAAACAATACCGATTTTACTATTATTATATAGCGTCTTAATAGTCGCTACATCTGAAGCTGGAACTCTCAGACCAAATCCAGGCCCTCCCATTCCTTGTACAAATAATTTATCGTCACCTGTGGTTTGGTTTGCATTTGCAAGAGCAGTTGCAGCAGGTGTTCCGGTACGATCATACGTAATTTGATTGAAATAGGTATTTGATGCACCCATGTTGAGCATATAAACCGCCTGTTCTCTGGTAGTAACTCCATTCGTAACTTTATCATTTTTATAGTAAAGATTAAGTTCTATCAGGGTAGGATCAAAATTAAGAATATAGCCATCATTTTCTACCACAGAAACTTTAATCCCTTTGAAATAACGGATAAAAGAGGCTGCATCTGCAAGTTCTGGTGAACTTGCTTTTGATATGATCTTATTTGCGAAAAAGGTACTGTCCAAAGGAATTCTTAAGGCCGGTGTTCTTTCAAATAAAACGCTGTTATCTGCATCTTTGGTTACTTTTACAAAATGAACATTTCCATCAAAAGTTTTTGACCCAATTTGTGCTCCAGTATTTACATTTTTATTGGAACGAATTTGATCTGCATTCGAACCTAAAAAATCAGTCACTTCATGAACTTTAAAATTCAGAAGTGTTTTTCCCGAAATCTTGGTTTTTCCATATTTAATAATCGGATAAGAACTTACCACTTTCTTGGCAGCAACTGCGCCGTCCGGATATATATAATCTTCATTGGTCACCGTGGTTACAGAATCAGCAGCATATTGTGGTTTAATCACCAACACCGCCGAGTCTAATTTTGCATTGAGTCCAAAATCAGGATTCCCACCGGAAAGACGTACTTGCGAAACATACGCAGATTTTTGCATTCCAAATTGGGGTTCGGTAAACGCACCTAAAGTAGCACTTATCAGACGCGAACCATCCGTTCTTATGGTATCTCCGTTATTAATATTATAAGCGATAACTGGGTAAGATGCTTCTGTACCTTGCGCGCCATCTTGAAAAAACTGAGAACCCAATTGATCTGCATCTGGTTCACAATTGATTAAAATTAAACTCCCAATTACCAGTGTTGCGGTAATTTTGAATAATTCTTGAATAGTTCTTATCATTAAATGTAAATTGATTAGTATAACGTATTGATTGTTTCAGCGTCTATGTACTCAGATTTCGTGGTTTTTGTGTCTGCAAAAGCTTTCTCGAGCTCCTTTTCTAGGAACTCATCGCCTTGCAATACCACATCAACCATATCCATGCTTTCGATCACAAAATTCTGAAAACTTGGTTTTTTAAACGCTTTAAGTCCGGTAATATTGTCGAACTTCATTTTTTCTTCTACCGATTCAGATAACGCTAGATTCTCTTCATTATACACAGAAAGTACAATTTTAGAATCATTAAAATAGGAATCGTTTTTATAAAAAGTTTTTAAATAAACCGGAATAAATGAAGCCATCCATCCATTAAGGTGAATAACATCAGGTACCCAATTGAGTTTTTTAATTGTTTCTATCACTCCTCTGGCAAAGAAAATCGCCCGTTCATCATTGTCGGTAAAAGGTTGCCCTTCTTCATCAATGTAAAATTGCTTTCTTTTAAAATACTCATCATTATCGATGAAGTACACTTGTAATCGTTCTCCTGGTAAGGAAGCCACTTTTATAATTAAGGGCTGATCCAAATCATTGATAATAATATTCATCCCAGAAAGGCGAATTACCTCATGCAGTTGAAATTTTCTTTCGCTGATTTGGCCAAATCTTGGCATAAACACTCTCACATCATTTCCGTCTTGATGCATTTTGAGCGCCATCTTACTCACCATCGTCGCCATATTGTTGTCTTCTTGATAAGGAAACATCTCTGTGGTTACATATAAAATCTTTTGGTTCGGCATAAATTCTAACTTTCTACTAAATTTTTGGGCAGAATATTCTACTGCGCAAATTTACGAAATTTTAATGTAATAATTTTTAATTAACATTAATTAAGAATAATCCCTCAAAAAGGCGTTAAATTAAAGAAGGTTTCTCAAAATTAATTATTTATATTTCCCAGAAATTGTTATTTTTACAAGGATAATCAAATTTAATATGGAAATATTTAGAGACAAAAAGACATTTACAGACTATATCGAGCGGCAAAAAGAAATGGGCAAAAGAATTGGGTTTGCTCCTACTATGGGAGCGCTGCATCAAGGCCATCTTTCGCTGTATGAAATCGCAAACAAAGAAAATGACTTGGTGATTTCATCTATTTTTGTAAATCCTACACAGTTCAACAATACGGAGGACCTAGAAAAATATCCCCGAGATGCAGAACGTGATGTCATGTTGTTGAAAAACACCAAAATTGTCGATGCCGTATATCTGCCAGAAGTTGCAGACTTGTATCCCGAAGGTTTAAAAAGCAAATCTTATGATTTCGGTGGGTTAGAAAATGAAATGGAAGGCAAATTTCGGCCTGGTCATTTTGATGGCGTTGGAACCGTTGTTGAAGAATTACTTCGACAGGTAAAACCCAACAATGCCTATTTCGGTGAAAAAGATTACCAACAATTGGCCATCATAGAAAAGTTGGCAGAACAATTACAGCTTCCGGTGAAAATCCATGGAGTCCCTATTTATCGTGAAGAAAACGGCTTGGCAATGAGTTCCCGAAACCAAAGGTTAAGTTATCTGCAGCGCGATGCAGCAAAAGTAATTCATGAAACCTTGGTTAAAGTTAATGAGTGGTTCAGAATCATTACGGTTTCTGAAATTAACCAACGGGTAAAAGATGTTTTTGACGATCAACGTGGGATGTCTTTAGAATACTTTCAAATCGCTGATGAAGCCACTTTAAAGGAAACCGACTTCTTTTATAAAGATCAGAATTACCGCGCGTTTATCGTAGTAAATGTCGGTACAGTTCGTCTAATTGACAATCTACATTTGGATTAAAATGGCTTAGATAAACAAATCTGGTCAAATCATGATCACCTTTCCCTTGATTATTTTGGTCATGGGAATTTTTTGTATGTTTAACTTTTTATAAATCACCCCTTTAATTAGAACAAATTAATGAAAGCACTGCTCTATTTCTTACTTTTAATTCCCATGAATTTCTATGCGCAAGATCAAATACCTTCCGAAAAATTTTGGTCGCAACTAAAGGCGCATTGTGGCAAAGCCTATCAGGGCGAAATAATTTCTGGCGGCGTTGCTGGCGACGGATTTACCGGAAAAAAGTTGGTCATGCACGTTCGTTCTTGCGAAAATAACACGATTAGAATTCCTTTTTTTGTGGGAGAAGATCGATCAAGAACGTGGGTTTTACAGATGAACTCCGATAAAATAATGAGCTTAAAACACGATCATCGGCATGCAGATGGCACCGAAGAGAAAGTTACTCAATACGGGGGCACAAGTTCAAATATTGGCCTTGAGAATCTTCAAATGTTTCCTGCTGATGCCCATACCACGCAAATGTTGCCCAAAGCTGCGACCAACGTCTGGTGGTTTACGATCGATGCGGAAAGTTTCACCTATAACCTTCGCAGGATCGGAAGCGACCGACTCTTTACGGTTCGTTTCGATTTGAATCAAGCGATCGCTACACCAAGTGCTCCTTGGGGAACAAAAGATTAAGAGACAGTCGGAATTTAAACTTATCATTTTTTAACACCTAATTTAACCAAAGTGTGTCTAAATTAGGTCACAAGAGTACACCTTAGATTTGAAAAGCAAATGCTAATTTTACTACAAAAATTTCCTTATTATTTTTCAATATTAAAATTATTTTTATAGATTTGCAATCTTAATCGTTCTTTAAAACATCGCAACTTATTCAGAAAAGTGGAGGGAATTGACCCTTTGAAACTTTGGCAACCTGTTTAGAAATAAATAAGGTGCAAAATTCAACTCGCCGGTGCGGGAAAGATAAGTCAGATATTAAAATTTAGAAAATACAATTTCTATATATTAAGTTCTTTTGATTTGTCGAAAGAGCTTTTTTTATGCTCTTCCGACAAATATTTTCAAAGGATAAGTTGCCAAAATTTAAAACCAATAAATTAAAATATGAGCAATTTAAAATTTGAAACTTTACAAGTTCACGCCGGTCAAACCGTAGACTCAACAACCAATTCGCGAGCAGTCCCACTCTATCAAACAGCCTGTTACACCTTCAATGATGCAGCACATGCTGCCAATCTCTTTGGACTAAAGGAGTTCGGCAACATCTACACCCGTTTAATGAATCCAACCACCGATGTTTTCGAAAAAAGAATGGCAGCTTTACATGGTGGTGTTGCGGCTTTGGCTACAAGTTCTGGTCATGCTGCGCAATTTTTGGCCTTAACCAATATCCTTCAAAATGGTGATAATTTTGTGAGTTCTCCTTATTTATATGGCGGAAGTTATAACCAATTCAAGGTGTCTTTTAAAAAATTAGGTATCGAAACCCGCTTTGCAGAAAATGATGAACCAGAAAACTTCGAGGCGTTAGTTGATGAAAACACGAAAGCAATTTACCTGGAAACCATTGGAAATCCGAGCTTAAATATTCCCGATTTTGAAGCAATTGCCCAAGTAGCGAATAAATTCGGGATTCCCCTCATTGTAGACAACACTTTTGGGGCAGGAGGCTATCTTTTTCAACCACTTCAACATGGAGCGAATATTGTGGTAGAATCTGCCACCAAATGGATTGGCGGACACGGCACTTCGATTGGCGGAATTATTATTGATGGTGGGAATTTCGACTGGGGAAATGGTAAATTCCCGCAATTATCCGAGCCTTCTGATAGTTATCACGGACTGGTATTTTCTAACGTTTTTGGTGTGAATTCATCATTTGGAAACATTGCCTTCATCATCAAAGCCCGCGTAGAAGGTTTGCGGGATTACGGTCCCACGATTTCGCCCTTCAACTCCTTTATGTTGCTTCAGGGTTTAGAAACATTGTCGCTTCGGTTAGAAAGAACGGTGAGCAATGCGCAAACCATCGCTGAATATTTAGAAAACCATCCGAAAGTTGAAAATGTACTCTATCCCGGTTTACCCAGCTTTCCAGACTACGAAAATGCCAAAAAATATTTAAAAAGAGGCTTTGGTGGCGTCTTGAGTTTTGACATCAAAGGTGGAAAAGAATCCGCAGTGAAATTCATTAACCAGCTTACATTAATTAGCCATGTTGCAAATGTGGGGGATTCTAAAACATTAATCATTAATCCGTCATCTACAACACACGAACAGCTTTCTGAAGCAGAGCAAGATAAAGCCGGAATTCGTCCTGGACAAATACGACTGAGTGTTGGTATCGAACATATTGACGATATTATTGCCGATGTAGAGTCTGGTTTTTCGATTATTTAATTTTTGGGCTTTAAAGAAAAAGAGTGACTCAAATCACTCTTTTTACTTTTAATCTACAATTGGTTCATAATCTAAAGGAAGAAAATTCCCCATTTTATCGCCGCTTAAACTCCCTTGCAAAAGCATTAATTCGGGTTCAGAGGAATTTCCATCCGGGTAAATTTCGAATGAATTCCCCTCGATATAAATATACGATGTCTGCTGAACCATCGAAGTTTCTTTAATAATTTTAGATTTTTTAATCGCAAAATAATGTTTTGGATAATTGATTTGCAACACCTCTTTAAACTCCAATATTTTTTGATTGCCAACCTTTTTTACAAAAGACGAAGTTGGAATTTTAGTAGCAATGAGCGCCAACGCTTTTTCTTTCGGCGCAATTTTATCTTTATCGAGCTTAATGATATGATTTACCCAAAATCCCTGTTCTGCAATTTGATCTTGATAAGCACTTCTTATAAAATGCATCAAACTGCCATGGTAGGCATTGAGTCGGTTCACTTGATTGCTTTTTTTCGGATTGGTTTCTTTAAAATAAGAAGTTCCCGAATAGGCCACGGTATTGTTTTTAAAATCTGCTTCGAAGTTCAGTAAATTGAATTGAACTTGATAGGCCAACCGTTTATTGTTGATGATTAAAGTTTGTGGCGCTTTTACTTTCAGAATTTGCTTTTTCTTATCGAAGGAAAACTTCAGCGTTTTCTGATTTTTTATTTTCACATTTACCTGATCAATCCCTATAAACTGAGCCAGAAAGTACCCAATAAATTTGGTGTAAGCTTCGTCGGTATAAGGAATGAGAACCACTTCTTCAATCTCTTGAATCTTGAGTAATACCACTTTTGCTTTCTTTCCAACGACTTCAGAGATTGGCACGGTAAACGTTTCAAATCCGTTTTTATGAAAAACCAGGGCGGCATTTTTCTGGTCTTGTATATCAAGCGCGAAATTCCCGTTGGTATCCGAAAGGGTGTGGATTTTAGAACCATCCAAGTAAATATTTACCTCGCTTAGCGGTCTGTTGTTTTCTGAAAATACAATTCCGGAAAGAACTTGTGCGGAAAAAATTGCGCTTAAGAACAGCAAAAAAAGCAATAATAACTTATTCATCTTGTAATATTACTAAAAAAAGGCGAACGAAATATCAGTTCCTTAAACCATTCTGCAAATGCCATTAATAAAGAATTACTTGTAAAAAATTTAAAATAAACTTTTGCTAGAATACCTACGATGCAATTATAGAACTCAGTTTTTCAAAGCCTCTTTTTTCTCCTGTCTTTCAAGCTTTCTAAAATAGCCACGAAAGAAGAAATTATGTTTCAGTGCTTCCAGATTTTGGTTTAATTTCTCTGCGGATTCTTTTACATTTGTCACGGTAGAATCAATGTTTTTTACCAATTTTTCATCTTTCGTAATATAATTTAAAGCCCCTTTTCCAGATTTAATTTCAAGTACATATTCATCAAGATGTTTGGTGATTTTATTGATGTCTTCCGCAGATTTTTCTAGATTCGTAAAAACATTTTGAATTTGTGCACGCGATTTTTTATCACTCAAAAGAACTGCCGCAGCACTTTCATCATAATTGATTTTAGAAATCAACGCATTTACTTGAGCGATTGCTTTGGTTGTGCCTTCCGTAGTCTGTTTTAATCCTTCTACTGATTTTCTAATGTCACTTTCTAATACAGGATCACTTAAAATCGCACCTAAAACACCCTCACCAGCAACCACTTTATGGGTAATTTTTGCTAAATCAGAGGTGATTAAGGCGGCACTTTCATTGGTTTTGCTAAAGGTCTCCAAAATTTCATCGATGGTAATTTTAGTTTTCACCTGAATATGATCACCCGAAACCACGCTTTTTGCCGCAGGATCGTTCCCGGGAACAATGTTGACCACCATACTTCCGACCAAACCATCTGAAGCGATAGTGGCAACCGCATCTTTTTTCATAAATTGAGCTGCTTCTTCATCCACAGACATTTCCACGGTTATTTCTCCTTCCGCTTTCATTTCTATTTTGCTAACCGTTCCGACATTCACCCCAGAATACCGCACATTATTGCCCAATTGCAATCCGCTTACATCGGCGAAAACAGAATACAACTTGATATTTTTGCTGAATAAATGTTGCTCTTTGCCCACGAAATAGAGCGCAGTAACAAGTAAGATTGTTCCAACGATTACAAATATTCCGACACTTATTTTCTTTGAATTGGATTTTCCCATAATTTTAATTTTTAAAAAATGCTTGCACTTGCAAATCCTCCGATTGAAGAAGTTCTGCATAAGTTCCTTCGGCATAATTAATCCCATCGACCAATAAAATAATCCGATTAGAAATTACGCGCGCACAATCTACATCATGGGTTATAATAATAGAAGAAGTGTTGTATTTTAACTGAATATTTCGCAGTAATTCTATTATTTCTTTTGAGGTGATTGGATCTAAACCGGTAGTAGGTTCATCGTACATGAGTATTTTTGGTTTCAAAATAAGTGCTCTGGCTAAAGCTACTCGTCTTTGCATTCCACCGGAAAGTTCTGCCGGCATCATATCAATCGTATGCGCAAGACCTACATTTTCCAAAGCTTCTTGTACCAAAACTTCTGTTCCTTCAAAATTTTTAATTTTATTTTTATGTCGTCGTAAGGGAAATTCTAAATTTTCGCGAACGGTCATCGAATCATACAAAGCACTTCCCTGAAAAAGAAAACCAATTTCAGTTCTTAGCAGATCCAATTCTCTCTGTTCCATTTTTGTAATATCTTCTCCTCGAATGCTGATGCTGCCACCATCGGGCTTAATTAATCCCACCAAACATTTCACCATGACTGACTTTCCTGAACCTGATTTTCCCATAATCGTCAAGTTTTCACCTTCAAACAATTGCAGATTAAAACCTTTCAAAACGTGATTATCACCAAAACTTTTGGTAATATTTTTCAATTCTAAAACGATTTGTTTATTGTGTTCAGCCATGATTTATATCTCAAAAATAATATCCGTTACAAATACCGCAATAAAGTCGATAATAAAAACCAACATCGAGGTATATACGACCGCCGCATTGGAAGCTTCGCCAACTCCTACGGTTCCTTTTGCACAGTAATAGCCTTTATAACAACCAATTAGGCCAATAGCGAAACCAAAGAAAAAAGATTTTATCGTGGCGGGAATAATATCTCCAAACTTCACGGCACTAAAAACCTGACTAAAATAAAGTGTAAAAGAGACCTCTGCTTTCAGATTTTCTACCAGAGCCGAGCCAAAAAGCGAAACCGCATCACCAATAATGATCAAGAGCGGCAACATCAAAGTCGTTGCCACAATTCTTGTAACCACCAAATATTTAAAAGGGTTCGTTCCTGAAACTTCCATCGCATCAATTTGCTCTGTAACACGCATTGAACCTAGCTCTGCACCAATCCCAGACCCAATTCTTCCTGCACAGATCAGGGCAATAATAACAGGTCCAATTTCCCGAATTATAGAAATACTAATCATGGATGGAATCCAAGACTCTGCCCCAAATTGCTCCAAAGTTGGCCGCGACTGCAAGGTGAAAACCAAACCCAAGATAAATCCCGTCACCACGACCAGTCCCAACGACCGATTGCCAATATTATAACATTGCCGAACGAGTTCTTTAAACTCAAACGGAGGAGAAAAAACTTCTCTGAAAAACCGGCCCGCAAACAAAGCAATATCCCCTATTTCTGCGAAAAAGGATTTAGTAGAGGCTAATAAAGTGGAATTTTTAAACATACCCATCTGTATCTCTCAAATATAGTCATATTTCGGCTGAAAATCAATACCTTATTTCTTAGAAGCACCACACTTATTTTGGTCGTACAAGACCCGTCCCGCTGTCCGCTGTATCCCCTCACTGCATTCGCAGACTCGGGGGATGCCGCTTCTATCGGGGCTATCATAAAGTTCAGTTTCTATTTGGCAGGAAAAACATCACCATTCTTAAGTACCACAGGAGATATAAAAAGATGATGTTCTTATAAAGTTGATTATTTTTACAACCAATTTAAAATTACTTTTTATCTTTAGCAAATGGTAAAATTTTTAGTAGGAATTTCTCTATTTCTTTCCCTTATTTTTTCAGCACAGTCGGTTGCTAATAGTTCTTCAGAAATTTACGACGACCTGCTTCGTCTGCAAAATAACACAACCGTAATGTATTTGGCAGCGCATCCAGATGATGAAAATACCAGAATTATTTCTTGGTTAACGCATGAAAAACATGTGGATGCTGTTTATTTATCTTTAACAAGAGGTGATGGCGGACAAAATCTCATCGGTACAGAAAAAGGAGAATTGCTCGGTTTGCTTCGTACACAGGAACTTTTGGAAGCCAGAAAAGTGGATAAAGGAAGGCAATGGTTCACACGAGCCTTGGATTTTGGTTATTCTAAAACCGCTACAGAAACTTTGAAATTTTGGGATAAACAGAAAATTTTGTCCGATGTTGTTTGGGCAATTCGTAAAAATCGTCCTGAAATAATTATTACAAGATTTGACCCCAATTCTAATGGCGAAACTCATGGACATCACACTGCTTCGGCACTTTTGGCGATGGAAGCGTTTGATTTGGCAGCAGATCCGAAAGCATTTCCGGAACAATTGAAATATGTAAAAACTTGGCAAGTAAAAAGGATGTTTTACAACACAAGTTGGTGGTTTTACGGCAGCACAGAAAATTTTGAAAAAGCAGATAAAACCGATTTATATTCCATCAACGTTGGAAATTATTATCCAATTTTAGGAATATCCAATAATGAAATTTCTGCGAAAAGCAGAAGCAAACACGCTTGCCAAGGTTTCGGAATGGCTTTGGAACGAAGTTCTGAAATGGAATATTTGAAACTTTTGAAAGGTGATAAACCCAAATCGAATGATATTTTTCAGGGAATTAATTTAAAATCGGATAATAAAGTTATTCAAAATCAACTAGATCAATTGGTTGCAGATTTCAATTTTAAAAATCCGCAATTGTCATTAAACAAATTATTGTCGGTTTACGATTTAATTAAAAAAGAAAATCCACAAGATCCTAAATTGGAACAAATAAAAGATCTGATTTTAAAAACGCAAGGAATTTATTTTGAATGGACCACTGGAAATGCTTTTGGAACTTCAGATGAAGAAATTTCTACCAAATTGGAAATTGTGAATAGAAGTAATAATTACATATATATAGGACTTGATTTACAACCAATTTTAAAAATAACTCCAGGTGAGACCTATAAAGAAAATCAGAAATTAAAAATTAGCAACGGGAAATTATCAAACCCGTATTGGTTACAAGAAACGCCGAAAGATAATTTGTATATTGTGAGCAATCCTGAAAATATTGGATTGCCAGAAATTTCAACTTCTATTAATAAAAATATTACCATAGATTTCGGTTCAACAAAAATTGATTTTGAAATTCCTTTGCAACAAAAAACGGTAAATCCTTCTATTGGAGAATTGTACGAACCATTTTATAAAATTCCGGCTTTCGTTGCGAATTTTGAACAAGAAAATTTTATTTTCAGCAATCAAGCCAAAAAAATCACGGTAGAAGTCGAGAGTTTCGCTGGAAATTCTACCGCGAAAGTTTCTTTGAAAGCAGATAAAACGTGGAAAATTTCCGCGCCGCAATCGATTCAATTTAATGAAGTTGGCGAAAAGCAAAGACTCGTTTTTACCGTTGAACCAATTTCTAAAGACACCTATTCAACATTAGAATCCATCGTAGAATCAAATGGAAAAACCTACAATCAATCTTTAAATGTGGTGGAATATCCTCATATCGACCGACAAATTTGGGTTAAAAATTCCACAGCAAAAATTCAAAATTTAGATTTGAAAATTCCAGCCGTGAAAATTGCTTACATCAAAGGTTCCGGAGATGAAATTCCATCTTCGTTGAGGGCAATTGGATTAAAGGTAGAAGAATTGGACATCAAAAATTGGAATGCTTCACTTTTGAAAAATTACGATGTTTTAATTTTAGGAATTCGTGCTTTCAACGTTCATCCTGAAATGGGAATCATCAACAAAGACATCTGGAAATTTGTAGAAAATGGCGGTTTGGTCATCAATCAATACAACACCAATAGAGGTTTATTGACGAATGAAATTGCACCTTTCTCTTTGAAATTAGGAAGCAACAGAATTTCTGAAGAAGATGCAAAACTGAAAATGCTCGTTCCAAGTTCTCCTGTTTTCAACACGCCAAATAAAATTTCTGACAAAGATTTTGATAATTGGGTGCAAGAAAGAGGTTTGTATTTTGCGGAAAGTTATGATAAAAAATTAATTCCGATGTTGGAAGGAAATGATGTGGGAGAATCGCCACAAAAAGGAATGTTGTTGGTTGGAAATTACGGAAAAGGAACCTATGTTTACACGGGATTGTCGTTTTTCAGGGAATTGCCTGCAGGAGTTCCGGGTGCGTATAAATTGTTTATGAATATTTTGGGATTGGGTCCAAAAAATTAAGGTAGTGCCCATTAACTGTGTAAGTTGAAAATTAATTCAGAAATAAGAACAGTACTAATCGATTTCTATTTTAGAAACCTCAAAATCTTACTCGTCTTTCTTCGAGGGAATCAGGAAAACATCCATCAGTCCTTCTGGCAAAGACATTTTGATGAATTTCTCTTCCCGGTTTAATTCAATAATCCAATCTTTAATAATCGGAATAATAATTTGTTTATCTGCTAACTTGAGCACGAAATAATGCTGACCCGTTTGGTCATTAATCGTCTCGATAATCCCACAGGATTTACCATCTTCTTCGCGGATTTCGAACCCGACAACTTCGTGATAATAGAATTTGTTTCCAGTCAATTGTGGCAAGCCAGAAAGTGGCAGATAAACATCTTTGCCCACGACTTGATCGACTAAAGCTTCGGTAGAATTTTTGAAAGAGACAATCAGCGTTTCGCCTTTGCTCCAGGATTGTCTTGCAATGAAAAAAGGCACCAATAATCCATTGATGTCCACAAATATGGACGATAATTTAGAATACATTTCAGGTTGGTCGGTATCCAGTTTCAAGAATACATTTCCGTGTAAACCGTGTCTGCGGGTTATTTTTCCTAAAAAATAGCAATCTTCTTTTTTCATGATGCAAATATAAATGGTTTTAAAATAATAGAGACGTCAAAAACTGACGCCTCCATAATTTTTCAATAAGAAATTGTATTAAGCTTTCGCTTCGTCCGTTCCTTCCTCAGTTGCTTCGTCGCTTCCAACGATTTTCTCAGTTACGTTTGCTACTGCTTCTTTTACAGAATCAACAGCACCTTCAACTGCAGCTGCTGCTTCACCTAAAGTTTCTGCAACATTTTCTACCACTGTTTTATCTTCTGCTGGTGCATTTGCTGCTTCTTCAGCTGCTTTTGCTTCAGCAACTTTAGCCTCTTGAGCTGCTTTTTCTTCTGCTAACTTAGCATCTGCTTCAGCTTTCGCATCCGCTTCAACCTTTGCTGCTGCGTCTAATCTCCCTTGGTTTACTTTCGCTTCAGCTTCTAAAGCTGCTTTTTTAGCATCTTCTTTCGATTTTGCCAAACCGTCTTTTTTACCAAGAACTTGTTTGTCTTTTCCTTCTAACCAAGCTGCGAATTTGCTGTCTGCTGCCTCTTGATCGAAAGCACCTTTAGCTACTCCACCTTGCAAGTGTCTTTTGTAAAGAACTCCTTTGTAAGAAAGAATCGCACGAGCGGTGTCAGTTGGTTGCGCTCCATTGTTTAACCATTTTACGGCAGAATCTACGTTAAGTTCGATCACTGCTGGATTGGTAATTGGATTGTAAGTACCGATTTTTTCGATGAATTTTCCATCTCTACTTGCTCTTGCATCGGCAACTACGATGTGGTAGAAAGGTTTTCCTTTTTTACCGTGTCTCTGTAATCTAATTTTTACTGACATAATTGTTTGAATTTGTGGGAACTCGTCCCGATTAATTGATGGGAACTCGTCCCGATTATTTATAAGGGTGCAAAGATAATCAATTTTCTTAATTCAACAACGTCAAAATTAAATATTTACGGGTGAATAGTATTATTTTTCAGGAGCCTGGAACCTGCTTTCACTACTCGCTTCCCGCAGCCGCTTTCCCTGAGCGTGGGAGAGCTCAAACACGCCGTTCAATCAGGGCTAGAGATTCTGCTATCGAACAATTTTAGATTTAAAATTAAAGATTTTAAATGGAGAAAACTCAACATTAAGGTTTAATGAAGAAATTAAGTCATTTAAGATTTCATTTGAAAATTAATATCCGTAATCCTTGATGAACTTTGCATTAAACTAAAAACTTATCAGATTCATTTGTCCACAAAAAAAACTTTGTGCCTTTGTGGTTAAAAAATTCTGCAGCTAAAAAAGCTACTGAAAGAACACCATAATCACTGCCAACACAAATCCGATTCCCGCGTAAATCATTCCTCGCCTAAAGGCTTTTGATTTGAAATTAAACATCCAAAAAGAGGATATTACAAAAAAGAATAAGACGAATCCAAACACCGTGTTCAATGAAGCATAGCGATGAGTAGAAGTTGATTTATGCAATTGATTAAATTTCTCTAATACAAAAGGCAATTCCATTTTAGCATAGTTGGCTGCACCAGTTTTTGCATTGTACGTTCCCTGTTCAAAAGTTTTCAAGTCGCCTGCACCCGGTTGAAATTCGATGTTCTTCATTTTAATTTCCTTGGCTAATTCCTTTTCAGTCATATTGGGTTTCAGCACAAGTTCGTATTTGTTTTCCTTTTTAAGAAAATTCGTATCACGGTAAATCAGCAATACTCCGCTGAGTGAATATACCACCATGATTCCGGCAGCGAAATAGCCTAAATAACGGTGTGTGATTCTCATGAATGATTTGGTGTCTTTAATAGCTGGCATAGTTTTCTGTTTTTTTGTTTTTTTTTACTTTAAATAACAGAAGTGGAAACCGAAATTTCCACTACTATTAGTATGAATTTAATTGAGATGAAAAAAGTTTTTTTATTACAATTTATAGGTGAAGGTCACATAAAAATTCCTAGGAGTAATAGGGTTTACCGAATAATTTTCATGATAGTTATAATTCACTGCATCAAACAAATTGCCGACTTTCCCCAACACCGAGAATTTCTTCCAATCGTATCCAACTGATAAAGCGGCGGTTAGATAATCGTCAACTTCTAACAAGCGAGAAGCGCCATTTCTATCGAGCAAAGTTTTTTTAGTATCATTCCAACCTGCAATTCGATCGCCCACGAAATAAACACTTGCGCCTAATTTTAATCCTTTTACATAATTATTGAGCGTATAGAACACAGAAGCATTTGCCGTAGTTGCAGGCGTTCTAACCAATCTTTGATTTTCAACATAACCAAAGTCTGCGGGTGTATCTAAATAAACAGAATGATTATAAGAGGCTCCGGCGATGATTGATAAGTTTGGATACGGATTTCCGGTAAGGTCTAGCTCTACCCCACGGCTGCGCATTTTTCCTGCAAATTCTTTAATACTCGAATCCACGTTAAGCGTTCCATCTGCTTTGAAGTCAGCAGTTTGATAGAATTTTCTATTTTCAATTTGATAAATAGATAAGTTTAAAGCTACCGCTTTATTCCAGAAATTCTTTTTGATTCCCAGTTCAAACTGATCGATTACAGAGGGTTTTAAAGAATTGTCATTAATATCTCGTCCGGTATTGGCAGAAAATGAATTGGTATACGTTGCGAAAATCGACAAATTATCATTCGCCATATAAACCAAACCTGCTTTTGGAGAAAAAGCTCGATCTACGGTTCCAACGGATTTCACGGGTTGATTTTGTTGTCCAAAAGTTTTTTTCTCTGAATCTAAATTTTCAAGATATGACCATCTTAGTCCAGCCAAAACTTTAAATTTATCAGAAAGTTCTATAAAATCTTGTGCATAAATTCCTAATCGTTGCGTTGGGATTCTGTTTCGATCTTTTTTCACTGCATCCGGCATTGCTCCCGAGATCCAAGTAGAAGCATCGTCTAAATAGATGGTGCCATTTGCAGCTCCATTAGTTCCATAGAGATAAGAGGTTCCAAAAGTTTTTCCAGTTGAAGGGTTGAGATACGTGTAAGAATCATTGGTTCCGTAATCACCATCAGTTCCGACCAGAATTTTATGATTAACGTTTCCTGTTTTTATTTCGCCATTTAAATTAACCTGCAACGAAGTGTAGTTCTGTTCGGTATACGTTCTGTTCAAGGGTCTTTTCCAATTCAAACGATCTGCAGCGTCATAACTCCATTGTACTCTTTCTGTAGAGAAATAATCTTTGGTATAATTCTGATAAGAAGCCACAGCGTTTAAAGTCCAAGTGTCATTAAATTGATGATTGAAGGTAATTCCGGTGGTCGCCTGTTCTACATTTTGAAATTGCCAATCTGTGCCTACAAAAGCATTTCTAGGCAGAAGATTATTCAAGGCGTAAGAACCATCTTTATTGGTAATCGAACCGATTCCGAAATCCGGGGTGAAATCATTTTTTAAATAGTCTGCCTCTATAATTAATTGCGAATTCTCACCAATATTAAATATTAAGGAAGGATTGAAATAATATTTTTGCGATTCTACCACATCTCTAAAACTATCTGCCGTTTCGTAAGCGCCATTTACCCTGAACGCAATTTTATCAGTCAACGGGCCATAAAAATCAACTGTTGGTTTATAAGAATTCCAACTGCCACCGCTTAAACCAACACTTCCACCAAAATCAAAACGTGGTTTTTTGGTAATTAAATTTACAACGCCACCCGCTGCTACATTCCCATATAACATCGCATTTCCTCCTTTCAAAACTTCTACGCGTTCTAAACCAGAGACTTCTGGAAAAACTCCACTGTTAACGCGTGCTCCATTTTTGAAAATATTATCGTTTCCGAAATTAAATCCTCTGCCGCCGAAGCTGTCCTGCGAATTTCCTCGGGCAGAAGTGATATAAAGCCCGTTGACATTCTGAAGAACATCACTCAATTGTTTCGCTTGCTGCTGTTCTATAATTTCATGGGTGACAATCGAAATAGGCTGCGGATTTTCCATCATCGTCAAATTAGACTTTGACGACATCGGTCGGGCTTTGTTTGGATTTCCGGTTTTATGAAGGTTAATGTCTTCTATTTGTTGAATTCTAAGGGTATCACTTTCGGGTTCATATTGCATCTGTGCATTTACAGCAGAGATCATCAACAAAGCACCAAGAGCTATTATCTGTTTTTTCATAGGACGTTTTTATTTAGACTGAATTAAAATAACGATGCAAAAGTAAAAAACAAAATACTTTTGCACAAGGTTATTTGTAATTATTCTAAATAAACTTTAAAACAGATGTTTAAACCCTTGAAAATGTGATAACCACCTTGAACTGACATTTGTCAGGTTTTTCTTAACCCTCAAAAGCCGCACGAAAAAAATTTATTAAATAAACGAAATAGAACAGGTTACTCGGTGTGCGTGCAGTTCCAAAAAGAAAAAGAGTGATTCTAAACGTAATAAATCCAAAAATCTTGTAAGAAAATTTACCTGGGCAGCCAACGAATAATCTTTTAGATTAGAGAAAATACCAAAAGTATTATCTTGGCTGATAACACCATCAATTCGTATTTCATCCTCTAGTTTTTGGCCATTGCTTCCCTTAATCAATTATATTAAAACAAGTTAAGCGATGATCGCATTAGGAAAATAATTTACCTGATACTCACGGGATTTTTGCCACCAGGGACTTTATTCTTGCAGTTCTAACCAACGCATTTCTAAGTCCTGCAGCTTCTCTGCAATGGTTTCCAATGTTTTAGAAAAATCTGCGATGATTCCGTAATCGGTTTCATTATTCAGTTTCTCTAAAACAACCGCGCGTTCTTGTTCGAGTTTGGGCATTTCTTTCTCAATGTCTTCCAATTCCTTTTGTTCCTTGAAGGACAATTTTTTAACCGGCGTGGCAACTGATGGCTGCGGTTTTTCCACTTTTTTAGGAGCTTCCACAACTGGCGCTGCAGCTTTCTTATTTTGATCCTGTGATTTCTTTTCACGGTATTCAGAGAAGTTTCCAACGAAATCTTTGATTACTCCGTCTCCTTCAAACGCTAATACGTGATCTACAATACGATCCATGAAATACCGATCGTGCGAAACGATGATCAAACTTCCTTGGAATTGCAATAAGAAATTCTCTAAAACCGTTAAGGTTGGTAAATCCAAATCATTCGTAGGCTCATCAAAAATCAAAAAATTCGGATTTTGATATAAAACATGCATCAAATGTAAGCGGCGTTTTTCACCACCTGATAATTTCGAAATTGGCGAATACTGCGTTTGGTCATCAAATAAGAAAAGACGTAAAAACTGTGAAGCAGAAATGGTTCGCCCGTTCGCTAAAGGGAAATTTTCTGATATATCTTTGATAAAGTCGATGACCCTTTGATCCTCTTTATACTTTAGTCCCTTTTGAGCGAAATATCCGAATTTAATGGTTTCGCCCGTTTCAATAGATCCAGAATCATAAGGCTCCAGACCTTGAATAATATTAAGAAGGGTTGACTTTCCGGCACCATTTTTTCCGACAATTCCTACCTTTTCACCCCGTTGAAATTGATAAGAAAAATCTTTCAACAATACATTATCTCCATAACTTTTATTGATGTGGTGCAATTCTAAAATCTTTTGGCCCAGCCTTTTCATTTCGAAATCGAGTTCCAACTTTTCTTTTCGTGTATCTGTTTTTGCTATTTTTTCCGTTTCGTAGAAATCGCTTTGCCGTGATTTAGATTTTGTGGTTCGCGCTTTAGGTTGACGACGCATCCACTCCAATTCTTTTCTATAAAGGTTTTGCGCTTTATCAATGGTAGAATTCATATTGTCCTCACGGATTATTTTATTCTCCAAATAGGTTCCATAACTTCCATTATGAACGTAAAGATTAAAATCTTCGATCTCCCAAATAATGTCACAAACTGCATCTAAAAAATACCTGTCATGCGTAACCAAAAGTAAAGTCACCATGGCTTTTGAGAGATAATTTTCCAACCATTCCACCATATCCACATCGAGGTGGTTGGTCGGCTCATCCATAATTAATAAGGTATGGCGGTGTTGTGCACGGGTTTCTACCAACAATTTTGCCAGAGCAACTCTTTTAATCTGTCCCCCAGAAAGGGTTTTCATTTTCGAAGTTAAATCCGTAATTTTCAGCTGAGACAAAATCTGACTCATTTCATTTTCTAAATCCCAGGCCTCGTGCACTTCCATTTCGTTCAGTGCTTTATCCATATCATCTGGATTTTCTGAAATCAGCGCATGATGATAATTTTTCAAAGCCATAATTGGGGCAGAATCCAAAGTCATCATAAATTCTTCCACATTCAGTTCGCCTTCAAAATCAATTTCCTGATCAAACAAAACGACTTGTATATCTTTGTTAATGACCACCGATCCCGAATCGGCAATTTCTTTTCCCATCAAAATTTTAAGTAAAGTTGATTTTCCTGAACCGTTTTTGGCAACGATCGCAATTTTATCACCTTCATTAATATGAAAAGTAATGTCTTTGAAAAGTGTTTTTACTCCGTAAGATTTCGTAAGGTTTTCGGCTGAAATGTAATTCATTATGTTGGTAGACTATATGATTTTTGAAAGGTGCAAAAGTACGGAAATTAAATGAGGTTGGAAGTTGCATATTAGATATGCGATGTTAGACGATAGATATTAGACGACAAACTAATCTAAAGTTAATCTTTTCAGCGACCACAAATTGCCATTAAAAACATTTAAATCAACTTTGGTGTTGATTCCGTAGACAATTCCGTTTTCGGTAAACTGCCAGATTTGCCAGTCATTATCTGGCGTAGGTTGTGGTACATCATTATAGTTGGCTAACCACAGCGGATAGTCATCAAACTCGCCTTTTAAAAAGTCTTTATGGTAATGATAATAGGTGTAAATGATGGGTTTTACTCCGTAGGCATCTTCTACGATACGACACCAAATCTTTAAATCTTCAATAAGTTTTTTGGTGGATTTCCGTCTTGGGATTTTTTCAATGTCCAAAATTGGCGGCAAATCTCCGGATTCTAATTTCACATTTTCTAAAAAATTATTAGCCTGCATGACGGGATCTTCATCGGCCCGGTAAAAATGATATGCGCCACGAATCAGTTCATGTTTTTTGGAAAGTTGCCAAAAATCCTCAAAATGTTTGTCGGCAGATCTATTGCCCATCGTGGCACGCAAAACCACAAATCTCAGCGGAATCGTGCGATTTCCAATACTTAAACTATCCCAGGTAATGTCTTCTTTTCTTTGGTAATGAGACATATCCAACCCGAAGGTTTTATCTGCGTAATCACCAATAATTCGATTGATTCTATTTTCTTCTTTTTGTGAATTTGAAAGTCTTTTATGCTCAAATCTATCAAAATACATCGCATAATAAAAAGAAATTTTTTCTTTTAAGTAAAAGCCGGTTCCGAATAAAGCCAACGCCAAAAAAATTAATAAAATTTCCCGGCGCAGCAGAAAATGACTCTTGCGCTTCTTATGAATTTTTCGGGTGGTTTTTCTGTTAACAGTTCTTTTAGCCATGGTTTGCAAAAATAGATTTTTTAGTATTAAAAAACGAACAAGAAATATTGAGAAAAACACTAACTTCACGCTAAATTAAATTTTATGAAAAAAAATTTGCAGTTTTCCACCTTGCTGATGCTTCCATTCTTATATGCACAACAAATTTCGGATTACCAATACATTCGCGTACCAGATAAATTCGGTGATGCTGAGGTCAATAAATACGGTTTAAATGAATTGCTCCAAATAAAATTAAAACAGAAAAAATTCACGGTACTCACCACCAAAGACAAATGGCCTGCAGATGCAATGCAAAATCCCTGTCATATCATGACCGCAGAACTGTTGAACAATAGCAATATGTTCAAAAATCGTCTTAAAATTGAATTTAAAGATTGTGAAAATAAAACGATTTCTGTGCTCGATGGCAAATCTTCCATCAAGGAATTTGAACCTGGCATGCGCGATGCTTTGGAAGATGCCGTAAAGCAAATCCCACCCTCAAGTCCCGTTGAACAATTTTTAACCGTAAAACCTAAAGAAACAAAAAAAGCAGTTGAACAGACTGAAAATCAAAATACAACGCGCACAGTGGTTACAGAAACCCAAACTGTTCCAAACAATGCTGCTCCAAAAACAGAAAAGACAGTTGGTCAAAAAGCTGAAGTTTATGCCAACGGAAATATCACAGTCACCAGAATTTTTCTAGCGGAGGGCGAATTTATTTTGGTTAATCCCAACCATTCGGTTCCGTATGCAACATTCAAACCTACCGCTAAAAAAGAAGTGTACAGAGTAAAACTCGCTGATGGAACTGCCACTTTTGGATATTTGGAAGAAGAGAAAATCGTAATTGAATTGCCCAATTCTGATGGAAGTTACCGAAATGAAGTGTATTCTCGAAAGTAATTTTTAGTGGCTGTTAAAATAGTTCCACACGACTTTACCTTTTGATTTTCCCAGAATTTCCTCCAAGGTTTCTAAATTCGATTCTTTGACTCTTTTAACTGATTTCAGTTTTTGAAGCAAAAGTTCGATTGTTTTTTCACCGATGCCCGGGATTTCTTCGAGCTCCGATTTGATGGTCGAATTTTTTCGTCTGGTTCGATGGTGTTTCACACCATAGCGGTGGGATTCATCGCGAACTCTTTGCAGGATTTTCAGGGTTTCCGATTTTTTATCGAGATACAGCGGGATAGAATCTTCTGGAAAGTAAATTTCTTCCAGGCGTTTTGCAATACCGATGATGGTTATTTTTCCGTACAGACCAAGCAACTTTAAACTTTTCACCGCCGAGGAAAGTTGGCCTTTTCCACCATCGATTAAAATCAATTGCGGCAACGGTTCAGCTTCTTCTAAAAGTCTTTTGTAGCGGCGATAAATCACTTCCTCCATCGTTTTGTAATCATCGGGGCCTACTACGGTTTTCGGGTGAAATATTCGATAATCGGCTTTGCTGGGTTTACCATCTTTAAACACAACACAGGCCGAAACAGGATTTGTTCCTTGAATATTTGAGTTATCGAAACCTTCAATATGTCGCGGTTCCGTAGGCATTCGCAGTAGTTTTTGCATCTCTGCCATGATTCGGTTGGTATGTCTTTCCGGGTCTACAATTTGCACCTGTTTCAATTTCTCAACGCGGTATTCTTTGGCATTTTTTTCGGAAAGTTCAATGATTCTTTTTTTATCACCTACTTTCGGCACGATCAATTTCACATTCGGAATTTCTAGCGATAAATGAAACGGAATCAAGATTTCTTTCGACTCCGAATTAAATTTCTGTCGTATTTCAATCATGGCTTCTTCCAACAGATCCTCATCAGATTCTTCCAGGATTTTCTTGATTTCTGTGGTGAAACTCTGAATTATATTTCCGTTCTGAATTTTAAAATAATTAATGTAGGCCGCTGTTTCGTCACTGGTCATCCCGAAAACATCCACATCATCAATATTGGGATTTACCACGGTGTGTTTGTGCTGATAATCTTCGAGCAAATCAATTCTTTCCTTGACTGCCTGAGCGTTTTCAAACTCTAAATTTTCTGCAAACGCAGTCATTTGTTTGATGAGAAATTCTTTTGCAGTGCGGAAATCTCCTTTAATAATCCCGCGAATGGCCTCTATTTTTTTGTCATAATGTGTTTTCATTTCAAGCATTTCACAAGGGCCTTCACAATTCTTGATATGGTATTCCAGACAAACTTTGTATTTCCCTTCCGCAATTTTTTTGGGAGCGAGATTCAGATTGCAAGTCCGTATTTTATAGAGGTGTTTAATGGTGTCTAATAAAACCTTGGCTGGGCGAACTTTTGCATAAGGGCCGAAATATTCGGAACCATCTTTTAATTTGTTTCTTGTTAAAAAAACACGGGGAAAGTCTTCATTTTTTATGCAGATCCAAGGATAGGTTTTATCATCCTTGAGCATCACATTATAAAACGGCTGATGTTCTTTAATTAAATTATTTTCAAGCAAAAGCGCGTCGTATTCGCTATTTACGACAGTAGTTTCCAGCCGAAATATCTTGGCAACCATGATTCGGGTTCGGTAGCCCGATTGGTTTTTATTAAAATAAGAAAGAACCCTGTTTTTTAAATTCTTAGCTTTTCCCACATACAATAACTGGCCGTTTTTATCGTAATAGCGATAAACTCCAGGGTCAGATGGCAAGGTTTTTAGTTGAAGGGCGAGGTCAGCATTCATAATACAAAAATAGCGATTTGCATTGTAAAAAAGAACTTCTACAAATAAAACCAGTCTGCCATTGAAGACAGACTGGTTCTATTTATATTGCGAAAAATCTTAAACTTTCACATTTTCAGGAATTTCTAAACCTGAAATTTTACTTTTATAATCTGCCAATTGAAATTTTACCATTTCAACATTATTTTTGAAGAAAGAAGTTTCTGCAAATAAAGTTTCGTAATAATTAACGCCTTCGATCAAATTATTTTTAAAGGTTTTCCATTTTTTAGTTTGTGCATTGGTGAAACTATCAGAGAATTCCTCTATTTCATTTTTAAGGTAATCCACATACATTTTCAATTCATTCACAAACATGTTTGGGCGGTTTTGCTCTGGCATTACATTTACTTTTCCGTAAATATGCTTCACCATGTTGTTCAGGGAAACCTCTTTATCAAAATAGGCAAGGTTAGGTCCTGGACAAACCACTACGCCTTGCTTTTCTCCTTTGATTGGGATTTCACTTTCAAGGTAAGATGAATTAACCAAACCAACACAAAGACAAGACTTTTCGGTAATTTTCGTTATTCTTTTATCGTATTCAGCGGTCGAAATTTCATCTTTAACCCCTTCTAAATCATTCAATTTTACCGTTTGATATTTTCTTGAAGCGGTACAAATTCCTTCGGGGGAGAATTCTTTACTTAGAGCCAAATACTTTTTCGGGCAAGAGCTTCCGGCTTTATTGTTGAGTTTTTTCTGTTGTTTAAAGAATTCATTCGTGGTTCCTTTGATGGTATTAAAAGGAATTCCGAGCGGCGAAATATTGCTTAAATAGAAATCATTTTCTTTCGCTTTCTTCAATAAGTCACGGGTGTCTTTATCTACAGAAGTCGCTTCTGGCACTAGTAAAAATGGCGATCCCCAGCCAATACTATCCACTTGATAATTTTCTAGTAAGAACTCGTGTTCTTCCGCTGTTCCTACGCCACCTTGCACGGTGATTTTCATTTCTAAGGGTTCGGTCGGACATGGGATTCCTTTTTGGGTCAACGCATTAACCATCAATTCATGAGCAGAAACAATTAAATCGTTTTTCTTTTGTTTGAACTCCTCCATAATGGGTCCCAGCAATAAACCATCAGTGGCAAAAGCATGACCACCACAGTTCAAACCAGATTCTACACGATATTCCGAGACCCAAAGTCCTTTTTTCGCTAAGAAGTTTCCCTGAATCATGGCAGACCGGAAATCACTTACTTTTAAAATAATTTTCTTTTTAAGTTCCCCATTTTCGTTCGGAAAAAAATCCGGGAAGGATTCAAAATAACTGTATAATCTTGGGTTCATCCCAGCAGAAAGTACAATCGAGGAAGATAATTTACTATTGGCGTACCCTCTTAAAGAAACGTGGGCATCGTTAAAGATCACGGGTAACTGTTCTCCTTTTTCGAAATTATCTTTGTCAACTTTCGTCATGATATTCACATCAATGCTTCCGGGTGACAGATGTGTTTCTAAAAACTTCCAAACGTTTTCAGTGAAATTTTCTTTTTGTTCGGCCAGGCTTTCTAATCCTTTCTTAAGGTCAGATTTATTAGGAAGAATATCAATATATTGATGGAGCGCCTCCTTACTCTTGCTTAATTCTTGCTTGAAGTTTTCAAATTTCATGTGTACAACATCATGAACCATATCAAGATAAGCCGTAATTCGTTTGGCGCGGTAGTCTTCAATTTTATTCGAAATTGAGGTGTAATCAAAATTATTTCGTTTATGATACAGGCTATTCATTTTCTCGATGATCTCGTCATCGATGATGGAAATGACTGAAGAAATTCCGTATTGTGCCACTCTAATGGGACTGTCTATCGTATAAGCCAATCCCATTACTGGAATGTGAAAATTATGTGCGGGCTTTTTAGTATTCATATATTTTATTCGTCTCTAAATTTATGCAGAATTTTTTAAGAACCTTCAAAATTATAATTAAATTTTTAATTATGCACCGAATACCATTTAAATCTCATTTGTTTTTTATGATTTTTATCAGGTGGCTGCACAAATAATATTCGCTACTGCTATTTTCTCAAAAAGGTGTATTTTTATCAAAATTCTTAGACATGAAAATTTACGGCATAGACCACTTTACAATTACAGATATCATGGCTATTTTGGAAAATCCCAAAAAAGCAAAACTCAACAAAGAAGCCAAACAAAAAATTCTAAAATCTCAGCAGAATGTTCAGATGATCGTTGCTTCTGATCGCACTATTTATGGGATCAATACAGGTTTTGGTCCATTGTGCGATGTGAAAATTTCGGAAGAAGAAACTGCACAACTACAATATAATCTCATCATTTCTCACGCAGTTGGAGTTGGAAAACCGATTGCAAAAGATTATTCTAGGGTCATGATGATTGCCAAAATCCATGCTTTATCCAAAGGATTTTCGGGAGTTTCCTTAGAAGTTATCGAGCGATTAATTTTAATGTTAGAAAAAGATATCATTCCTGTCGTTCCAGAGCAAGGTTCAGTCGGTGCTTCCGGAGATTTGGCACCTTTAGCACATTTGGTTTTACCACTTCTCGGACTGGGAAAAGTTTGGCAAAATGATGAAATGGTAGAAACTGCAAAAGTTTTGGAAGAACATCAAATAAAACCATTGCAACTCGGCCCAAAAGAAGGTTTAGGATTAATCAACGGAACTCAATTTATTTTAGCACATTCGATTTTGGGTTTACATCAATTCAAATATTTACTGGATTTGGCAGATTTAACTGCGGCGGTAAGTTTAGAAGCGTATCGCGGTTCAGCAAGTCCGTTCAAAAAGGAGCTTCATGATATTCGTCCGTTTGATGGCAGTAGAAAAGTGGCCTCACGGATGCGGAAATTTTTAAAAAATTCTGAAAATCTGGAAGCGCATGAATTTTGCGACCGGGTACAAGATCCCTATTCGATGCGATGCGTACCGCAAGTTCACGGAGCGAGTAGAAATGCTTTTGAACATTTAAAAAATCTCACGGAAACCGAGCTCAATTCTGTTACCGATAATCCGATTATTTTGAGTGCAGAAGAATCGATTTCTGGCGGGAATTTTCACGGACAATTATTGGCTTTACCTCTTGATTACTGTACTTTGGCAGCCGCAGAATTGGGAAATATTTCTGACCGTAGAAGTTATCTTTTACTGGAAGGAAAATACGGATTACCAAGATTATTAACAGAAAGCTCCGGCTTAAACTCTGGCTTTATGATCCCACAATACACCTCTGCAGCGTTGGTAACAGAGAACAAAACCTTATGTTTCCCCGCTTCGGCAGATTCAATTCCGACCAGCTTGGGGCAAGAAGATCATGTATCGATGGGAAGTATTTCCGGGCGAAAGTTCAATCAGGTTTTAGGGAATTTAGAAAATATTTTAGCCATCGAACTTTTATTTGGTGCACAAGGTTTAGAATTCCGACGACCTGCAAAATGTTCCAAATTTGTGGAAAGTGCCTACGCATTAATCCGAACCAAAGTAGCAAAATTAGAAAATGACCGCTTAATTGGCGAAGATATGTTGGCCATTGCGGAATTGATTAAAGAAAGGAAGTTTGAGGTAAATTGAACTATTGCAAATCAATTCCTTTGATTTTGTACTTTTTTCTATAATTATTTGTCCCTCGTTCCACCATGTCCACCGGCAACAATGAACATTATTTTCATGCTCAAATAAATAAAGGTGAAAAACTGAATGATGGGATTCATCATTTTAAACCTTTGATATTTTGATATTCTTTCTGTCATTTTGATATTTTTTAGAGTTAATTTTTAGAAAATTTATTGTACTAAACTTCGAAAATATTTATTCCGGAATCAACCACCAGAAAGGGCGCATTTTGGCTTTGTAAATGAAGGCGTAATGAAGCATTAATTTTAACCAATGTCCGGCTAAACCAATTTCACCAAAGGTTTGTCCTAATTTTCTTCCTTGCGTTTTTGGATATTTTTCGTAATCTGGAACGATGGGAAATGTGGTAATACTCACGCCACTTCCAGAAGTCATTCCGTAACCAGCAGAAGCGATACAAGCAGCGCCCATATTCCCTAAACTTCCTTTGTGATGCAGCGATTCTTTATTGTTTTTGATGGAATCTATGATGTTGTCTGCGACTAATTTTGCGGTAATTCCTGAAGGCATTCCAGTTCTTGGTGGAGCAGGAAAAATTTCTGTTCCATTTTTACTTTTTCTTGGTTTAGAAATAGCATGTGGCGGTGCAAAAGCAATTCCGGGTGCGAAAATATTTTTATAACTTGGATTTTGATAGGTTTCTGGCCAATCTTTCACGCTCCATTCTTCATACGGTTTCGGCGTATAATCTGCATCTACAATCATAAAACCTTTGAAGAGTTTTTCGGTGATTTCGTTTTCATCTTTATCAAATGCTTTGAATCCGTGACCAGAAAAAGCCGGGATCAACATTGCGAAATCATAATTTTCCGTTTTTTGTTCGCCGTCTAGATTTTCGTAATGGGCAATTCCGTCTTCAATTTTATTTACACCTGCACCCAAAATCCATTTGATATCTCGGTCTTCAAAAACCATTTCTATCATTTCATGAGATTTCATCGTCATGCTTCCATAACTCAAAAGCATTCCGTCCATCCCGAAATCTCCCAATTGATATTCGTTGGAAATCCAAGTAACTTCTGCCATATCTCTTACTTTATGGCGACGCAGTTCTTGTTCTACATTCAAAATATATTCAAAAGCAGCACCTTGACAAGTAGATTTTGCATGACCAGTCCCGATTAAAATTTTGGCTTTTTTTCCTTGTTTCATTTCCTGAATCAGCGCATTCAATCCTTCCCATGCGTGATCTGCATGGGTATAAGTACATACGGAATAGGTTTTATTTTCTCCCGGAATCAAACCTTCTGTTCCTTCAAAATTGAGTTTTGGACCCGTTGCATTGATGAGGTAATCGTAGGTTACTTTTTCGTTTTTACCTTTATTTTCACCTGCAACATATTCTGCCAAAATATAGGGTTTTGTTTCTTTGGAATCACCTTCTGGATGAAAGGTTACCACTTTTGCTTGTTTAAAACCAATCCCTTTTCTTTTATATAAAGGTTCTAAAGGAAAAAGTATTTCTTTGGATTTCATTCTGCCAATTCCTACCCAAATATTAGACGGAATCCATTGGTAATTAGAATTGGGTGAAACTACTACAACTTCATGGGTTTTATTGAGTTTTCTGCGAAGATGCGCCGCTGCAACATGTCCAGAAATTCCTGCTCCTAATATTACTATTTTCGCCATTTTAGATATTATTTAAAGGTTAAAATAATTTCAATTTTCAATAGTATAAAATTGATTTTCAATAGTTTGAAATTATTTACGTCTTTCAAAGTTGGCAATAATTAAGATGAGAATCTGTAACTTTAGTTACACAAGCCAGAAAATTTTGAATTAAATATTCTTATTCATTTTATCCACAATGATTTTGGTTAGAACCAAACCAATTGCGCCGCCGAAAAGTGACACCAAAATATTAATTAAAAATAAAACACTATTTGGTTCGCCAGATTTCATAATGAACATTGGACCAAAACCAAGTCGCCCAAACATTTTAATAAAGAAAATGCTTCCATAAATTCCGGTAATGGTATTTCCTATAAACCCGAAGGAATATTTTTTCTTGATGATTGCAAAAATATTGGCACCAATCATTCCCAAGAAAATACTGATAATTGCAATAAGTGTATCTGTCATTAGTAGATGTTTGAAATTAGATTTGAGATATTCGACAGAAAATCATTGATTTAGAAATTTAAAAAATAGGGTTAATTAGTTTCTATTAAGTTCTATTCGATTTTGACCAGAATTAATGCTCGCCGTAACCTACATCATCCATTTTACCTTTGAAAATTCGGTATTGCACAAACATATAAATTGCCACCAAAATTGCTGCTATTACAAACCAATAAACGCCAACCGTTAATCCGTATTCATGAGCAGCAACATTATAAATGGTTAAAGATGGATTTACACTATTTGTAGAAGGCAAAACTTTCGGGAAGATGGATACTACGGTAGAAGTTAAGCCACCAAATAAAAACATGGAAGAAAATAGAAATCCTAAACCATCTTTTTTGAATGTTTTCACTTTGAATAAACCAAAAATTCCGGAAAATGTGATTAATGGAAAAACCCAAAGCCAAGGATGCTCTATGAAGTTGTGAAATGGTTTTGGTTCGATGATATGCCATGTTGCTAAAGAAGTTAATACCAACGCCAATAAAACAAAATTCATACTGAAAACTACATTTTTTAATTTGGTGTTTAAGGCAGAATTGGTTTTAAAAATAATCCAATTTGCGCCGTGAATCATCAAAGAAACTACTCCTACAACACCGAGCATTAAAGTAAACCAATCGATAACTCCCAAATGTTCTGAGTGCGGATCAAAAGTTGAATTCCACAAAGGCAAAAAGAAATAATGAGGTTCATAAGCGGAAATTCCATCAGTTACCATTCCTAAATTTACACCTCTTACAATATTTCCCAAAGCAATCCCGAAAAACAAAGCCAATAATAAACTTGAAACTCCAAAAGCTTTATCCCAAATGGTTTCCCACATTTTATTTTTTATTTGACCTCTTAATTCTAAACCAATTGCGCGGAAAATAAGCAACCATAAAATCATAATTAATGGCAAATAAAATCCACTAAATGCAGAAGCATACAAAGTTGGAAAAGCGAAAAATAAAACACCACCAACCGCAACCAACCAAACTTCATTGGCATCCCAAAAAGGACCGATTGCACTTGTAATTGCTTTTTTATCCTTTTCTGTTTTGGCAAAAAATAGGTGAATAATTCCTGCTCCAAAATCATAACCATCCAGAATTACATAAATCGTCAACATAGCCATTAAAACGATATACCAGAAAATTTCCATAATTAAATTTGTTTTGAGATTTCAGGACCTTTGTTGATGATTTTCCCAGCCAACATTAAAAATAATAATCCTAATAATAAATATAGACCGATAAAACCAAGCAAAGTAAACAAGGTATTCCCTGAAGAAACGGTAGGAGAAATCCCATCTACTGTTTTCAAAAGATTATACACCAACCACGGTTGTCTTCCTAATTCTGCGGTGTACCAACCTGCAGTATTCGCAATATACGGAAAGGGCAACATAAACATCAGCGACCACAAAATCCATTTGGTTGTGTAGAGTTTTTTGCGAAACAATTGAATACTTGCAAGCAACATCAAGCCAATGAAAATAGTTCCTAAACCTACCATAATATGATAAGAATAGTACAATCCCGGAATGTTTGTAGGATGTACGCTTTCATCAAATTCATTGAGTCCTTTTATTTGCGTGTCCCATCTTTGATAGGTTAAAAAACTCAAAACATTGGGTACCGCAATTTTATTATCCAATTTTTTATTTTCTGTATCGGGTTGTCCAATTAATATAATTTCTGAACCGCCATCTTCAGTTTCAAAAATACCTTCCATCGCAGCGAAGGTTACTGGTTGATGTTTTGCTACATTTTTGGCTGCCCAATCGCCTGTTGGAAAAGCAATTAAAATACTGGAAACCAAACCGAAAATAACTCCTGTTTTCAAAAATAATTTCCCGAATTCACTGTGTTTATTATTCAAAATATAGAATGCTCCAACTGCTGCAACTACAAAAGAAGAAGTAATTACAGAACCCATTTGATTGTGCAAAAACGACGGCAACAACCAAGGATTGGAGAATAATGCTCCAAAATTAGTAAGCACAAATTTTCCGTTTTCCAAAATTTCATAACCTACAGGATATTGCATCCAAGAATGGGTTGCGATGATTAAATATCCACTTGCCCAAGAACCTAGAAATACCAGAAAACCGGTTAAAAAATGGAGTTTTTGCCCCATTAATTTTTCACCAAAAAGAAATAAACCCAAAAATGAAGATTCTAGAAAAAAGGAAAACATTCCTTCCATTGCAAGCGTTTGACCGATGATTCCACCGGTAAGTTCAGAAAATTTCGCCCAATTGGTACCAAACTGAAACTCCATCGGAATTCCCGTGACGACGCCCATTGCAAAATTGAGGGCAAAAATCTTCATCCAAAATTTGGCAGCATCATTAAAATGAGTATTTTTCGTTCTTATAAATTTCCATTTTAAATAGACAATCATCAAAGAAAGTCCCATCGTAAGTTGCGGAAATAAATAGTGGAATGTGATTGTAAATGCAAACTGCATCCGATCGTAAAAGATCATATCATCCATAAAATGATTGGGTATTTAATTTACAAAATGACCATTGGTTAGAATGCTTTTCTTAAAGTTTAAAATGAAAAAATCAGTCTCGATCATTTACTAATAAGGACTGACGCTTAAAATATCTTATCTATTTAGATATTTTTCCTGTAGCACAACTCACAAAAGATTTCGCTTTTGAAGTGAAAGAATTCGCATCTTCAATGGACGGATAACCTAGTTTTTTTAATTTTTCTATTACGGTAGAAACGTCTTCATCATTGAGGGCATTGAAGGTTATGGCACTTTCTTGCACCTCTACTTTTACATCAGAAATGTGTGGAATTGAAGAAATATTATTGATAATGGTACTTGCGCAACCACCGCATTTTAAGTTTTGAACGATAACTGAATTATTCATGTTTCTTGCTATTTACATTTCAAAATTAGAAAATATAAAACGGGAGCGGTGTAACATGGGTTACACAAAACCAATTAAATTAAGATGACTAGCAAAAAAAATGAGTTCGGTAAAACCAAATAAAGCGGTGTCTTCTCGGGTTTGTACCGAACTGCAAAATGCTCTTTACACGTCTTAATAAAACATTACCAATGAATTTAAAAAAAATCTACTAGACTTGCTACCATTTTTAATCATACAAAATTCAGAAATATGATCGGAAAGTTGCTTTAGAAAAAATATTTTTTTCAACGCATTACGTGATATATCTCAGTCTGGAAAGTGATTTATATCACTAAGCATCCTATTCTATATCCTTACTTTTGTGGGTGAAATGAAAGTTTATTCCATCCTCATATTATCACTTATTGTATTTGTGGCAAGTTTTCAAAACTCGCTGATTTGGGTGGATTATGAACTGCATAAGGATTTTTATGAAATTCATTGTATCAATAATGATAAACCTGAACTTGAGTGTCACGGTAAGTGTAAAATCTCAGAAGAGGCCGAAAAATCTTCATCGACACAGGAAGTTGTGAAAATTCATTTCGATTTCAACTTTTATAAACCACAAACAACGATTCTTCTACCTGTTTTTATCGAGAAGAGAATCGCCGATAAAATGGTGATTAGAGACAACATGATGCTTCTAAGCGCACATAACAGAATTTTTCCCGAGCCACCAAGAGTTTGATTTTCAATTTTTTTTAAGACAATTTCTATTGTCGAGAATTATATTTTTTAATCAAATTTTACTCAAAATGAAAAATAATCGTCATTCAGTATTTGCACTGAAATGTCTTGGTGCCGCTTTCATTCTTATGTCGCAGCACGCACAAGCACAAAGAGATTCCTTATATCAGGATATCGAAATGGTGAAAATCAGTAAACTTTTACCAAAACAAAAAGAAAAAATAGAGACCACGAACACCGACTTCCTGAGCCATGATGCCGGAAAATTCCTCAACAGCATTCCGGAATTGAGTGGGATTCGCAAGGCAGGAAGTTATGCCACCGATCCTGTTTTAAGAGGTTTTAAATATGAGCAGCTTAACTTGATCACCGATGGCGCGGCGAATGCAATCAATGCCTGCCCAAACAGAATGGATCCTGCCTCCAGCCAAATCAGTATGAATATTGTGAAAGAGGCAGAAGTGTACAAAGGCCCTTATTTTTTCCGATATGGTAGCGCCTTGGGCGGTACGATCAACTTTAAATCTTTCGACCCTGAGTTTACCGAGGATCTTAAATTCGATGGCAGACTTTCTACAGGTTTTGAAAGCAATGGCAGTGTTATAAGAAATGAATTGTCGGGAACGCTCCATTCTAAAAACCTCGTGTGGGATCTTTTTGGAAGTTATCAAAAAGGGAACCGGTATAAAGATGGAGACGGGGTTGAAGTTCCTTCGAGATTCGAAAGATATAATTTTGGTACGAAGGGGAATTTCAAATGGAACGATCAACATCTTACGACACTGCAAGTAAATTCTAATCAAGGGAGAGACATCGAATTTGCGGCCCTAAAAATGGACTTAATCTATGATAAAACCTGGATGGTACAATTAAAACATGCTGCTAAATACAAAGATCAACTTTTAGAGCAGGTTAATTTGAATTCATTTATGAGTTTCGTAGATCACTCTATGGCGACACCTGATCTGAAAATGATTCATGATGTAAAATCGAAAACAGCTGGTGCAAGAGGCGAACTGAAATTCAGGAAAGATCAATTTAACTTTTACACCGGTTTGGATTATAAATATGAATTTGTAGAAACCCTTGAACTCATTACACCGCCAACCATGAAACCGAGGGACGGCACTGCTTGGCAAGATTCTGAAATCCAGCAGGTAGGATGGTTTAATGAATTTAACTATTACGCCACGTACGGTAAGTTTATGGCCTCGTTGAGATTAGATTACAATACCGGCAAGGCCAAGGAAGAATCTAACCTGTTTCGACAGTTATACGGTGATACCAAAGAAGACCAGCTTAATCATAGTTTGAGTGCGGGCTACAGTCACTATCTCGATAAAAACTCACAACTATCTTTATGGTTGGGGAGCGCGCAAAGAAGTGCAAGTGTAACCGAGCGGTTCATTAATTTATTTGTAATCGGTCTTGATGCTTATGAAATTTTGGGAAACCCACATTTAAAAGCAGAAACCAACAATCAGATGGATTTAATTTACACCTATAAAAGAGAAAACGTTTATTTTCAGGTCAACGGTTTCTACGCTTATTTGCAAGATTATATTTCAGGAGTCATCAATCCGAACATTGCTCCTTATTCTAAAATGAGTCCGGGAGTCCGGCAGATGATGAATGTAGAAAAAGCGTTTAAAACAGGTATTGAAAGTACTTTCCACTGGCAATTTACGCCAAAATATAAAACAGAATTAGCGATGGCGTATACCTATGCAGAGGATTTAACGACGAAAAATCCGCTCCCAGAAATTGCACCGTTGGATTTCCGTTGGTCTTTCATTGCCGATTTCAATCCTGTGAAAGCGGCGCTGAAATACCGGTTTGTATCTGAGCAATCTCGGATTGATAAAGCATTTGGCGAGCTAGAAACACCGAGTTTCAATCTGTTTGACATCGACTTAACGTATGATGTATTTAAGAATGCCGTACTGATAGGAAGTGTAAGCAATATTTTTGACAAAGCCTATGCAGAACATTTAAGCAGGGCTTTATCAACCGATTTAATGAAAAGAATTTACGCTCCGGGAAGAAGCTTCAATCTGGCTTTTTCTTATCGGTTTTAAAAATAATTGCTTTAAATACTCCGTTTTTTATAAAAAAATTCCATCAAATTATACTTGATGGAATTTTTTATTGAAAGTAAGACTTTAAGCCTGTTTAAATTTGCTTAAAAAATTAACCCTTTAGGGATTGGGGAAATTAATTTAGATGAATTTTAAACAGCCTGTTTATTATTCAAAAATATAACTAAGGCCTACGCTAAGCACTTGTTCAGATTTCCTTTTATTAATATTGGGATCAGCACTTGGTTCTTTCATTAAGCCCTTGTAGGTATTGCTTAACCCAAGATCGTATCTTAGGGCAAGTTCGAGTTGTCTTTTGTAAGAAAAACCTAAGCCGAAACTTAAGCCAAAATTAAAACTGTTCGCCTTACCATTAACGCCCGGATATGCCGGTAATTCATCTGCTGCATAATAAGCTTTGCTCGGATCTGTTACTTTCTGATTAATCAAAAAATTAAATTTCGGTCCTGCCATTGCAAAAAATTCTGATTCTGCTTCGGAAAAGAAACCTTTAAAATAAATAGGAACACTAATATAGTTGTTGGCATACACTGCATTGTAACCAGGGGTTCCTTTGGCATCTTTATCTTTACCCGTTTCACCTGCGCCCAAATACTCTACTTGTGGTTGAATATAAAATTGGTCATTGTTGTCAACAGGAATGAGTGCTAAAAACCCACCGAAACCAGAAAATCTAGGTCCAGATGGATTGTGCGCATTGCTTACGCGAGAGTAGGTGCCGCCTGCGGTAATCCCGTATCTCGTGCTGCTAAAATCAATCTGCGCTGAAACGAAAACGGCAGATAAAAGTGCGGAGGTTACGATGAATCTTTTCATAACTATTTGTGTTTTTTTGTTTTATCCTAAAACTTTGGCCACGGTAGCACCAATCTCAGCTGGAGAATCTACAACGTTGATTCCATTTTCTCTCATGATGGCCATTTTCGCTTGAGCAGTATCTTCATCACCACCTACGATCGCACCAGCATGCCCCATTGTTCTTCCTTTAGGAGCGGTTTGACCCGCGATAAATCCTACCACTGGTTTTTTAGAACCACTTTCCTTGTACCATCTTGCAGCTTCCGCTTCTAAGTTACCACCGATTTCGCCGATCATCACTACTGCTTCAGTTTCTGGATCATTGATGAATAATTCTAGAGCTTCTTTGGTCGTGGTTCCAATAATTGGGTCACCACCAATTCCGATTGCGGTAGAAACGCCGTAACCCGCTTTTACCACTTGGTCAGCAGCTTCATAGGTTAAAGTTCCTGATTTAGAAACAATTCCTACTTTACCTTTTTTGAAAACGAAACCAGGCATGATCCCGATTTTTGCTTCATCAGAAGTAATGATTCCTGGGCAGTTTGGCCCAATCAATCGGCTATCTTTGTCAGCAAGGTATGCTTTCACTTTCACCATATCTGCAACCGGAATTCCTTCGGTAATACAAACGATTACTTTAATTCCAGCTTCGGCAGCCTCCATGATTGCATCAGCGGCAAACGCTGGCGGCACAAAAATAATACTTACGTTAGCTCCCGCTTTTTCTACTGCATCGGCAACGGTATTAAATACCGGTTTCCCTAAATGTTCAGAACCTCCTTTCCCAGGCGTAACACCACCTACAACGTTGGTTCCGTATTCGATCATTTGTCCTGCGTGGAATGTTCCTTCGTTTCCGGTAAATCCTTGTACGATTACTTTAGAATCTTTGTTTACTAATACTGACATTTTTTATTTTTTAAATTTATGATTCGATGTTAATGATGACAAAATTACTTAATAATATTCGAAATTTATAAGCACCTTGTTGTTATTTCAAATTTTTCACTTTTACTTCTTTTCGTAAATAGTCTCTAAACTCTTCGGCCAGTTGCCCAAAATAAGTTTTCCCACCAGCTAAATCTCTATTTACGCCTGTTTTTCCTAAAAGCACAGCGCCTTTTCCTACCCGATTTCCGGAAGCGATTCCGACTTGTCCCCAAACCGTTACTTCATCTTCTATCACACAACACCCTGCAATTGCAGCATGAGAGGCAATTAAAACGCTCTTCCCAATGATGGTATCGTGACCAACCTGAATGAGATTATCTAAAACGGAACCTTCGCCAATGATGGTAGAATCTGTGACGCCACGGTCGATGGTACAGTTGTTCCCAATCTCCACCTTATTTTCGATGATGACGTTTCCAACGGAGATCAAACGGTCAAAATTTCCATCTACCTTTCGGTAATAAAACGCATCGCCACCCAAAACAGTGTTGGACTGAATGATGACATTATCACCGATTATTGTTCGGTCGCCGATGACTACATTAGGAAAAATGACACAATCATGACCGATTTTCACATTATTTCCAATCACTACGGAAGAATGAATTTGTGTTCGCTCCCCTACTTCTAATTCGTGAAGCGTTTCGCCAAAGTTGGTAATCTTTGTAAAGTGGGTATTGATTTTATTAAAATCACGGAAAGGATCCTCGGAAACCAATAATGCTTTTCCCGGTGGGCAATCGACTTCTTTATCAATCAGAATAATTGTAGCCGCAGAATGAAGTGCTTTGTCGTAATATTTCGGATGATTTACAAATACGATTTCCCCAGTTTTGACCCGATGAATTTCATTGGTTCCTAAGACTGGAAAGTTTTCGTCGCCAATCATTTTAGCCCCAATAAGGTCTGCGATTGATTTTAGCGTTTGTGCTTTTGTAAAGGTCATATTTTATTCTAAATTTTCTTCAAGTTGATGAAGGACATGTAAACCTTGACAAGGTTTTTTGCGGTCGTTTCTTGCAGCCCGACTTGATTTCTATGACACCGCCAAATGATTTTGATGGTTATTTTCATATTTTCTTCCAGATTTCAGGACCGCAAAGATGAGATGAATAATTTTGTTTCGTA